>CAWHZU010000025.1:0-172500 GCA_963833885.1 uncultured Actinomycetota bacterium
GTGAGCGATGGGATTCGAACCCACGACATCCAGGACCACAACCTGGCGCTCTAACCAACTGAGCTACGCCCACCATCGCCGCGGGCCGACGGATCGGCCGCGTGGCTTCCCGAAGCATACCGGGATCAGGGCGTCAGTCAGAACCGGGTTCGCCAGGCCGAGCCGGTCTCGCCGGCGGCTGGCTGTGCTGCATTGCCGGCCGGGGCGGCCGCACCGGAAGCGCCGGGCGTCCCGTACCGAGCCGCGATCGCCCGCGCGGTGGCGGTATCCGGCCCCGGCTGTGGCACGAAGATCGCCTCCCGGTAGTACTGCAGCTCCCTGATGCTCTCCCTGATGTCGGCCAGCGCCCGGTGCCCGCCGTGCTTATCCGGGCTCGCGAAGTAGACCCGGGGGTACCAGCGCCGGGCGAGCTCCTTGATGCTGGACACGTCCACCATGCGGTAGTGCAGGAACGAGTCAAGCTCGGGCATGTCGCGGGCGATGAACGTGCGGTCGGTGGCGATCGAGTTTCCGCACAGCGGGACCTTCCGCGGCTCGCGCACGTGACTGCGCACGTACGCCAGCACCTGTTCCTGCGCTTCGGCCAGCGTGATCCCTGAGGCGAGCTCGGTGAGCAGCCCCGAGGCCGTGTGCATCTCCCTGACCACCTCGGGCATGTGGTCCAGCGCCTCGGCGGGCGGCTTGATCACCAGGTCTATGCCCTCATCGGCCGCGTTGAGCTGGCCGTCGGTGACGATGCACGCGATCTCGATCAGCGCATCGCGGGCAAGGTCCAGCCCGGTCATCTCGCAGTCGATCCAGACGAGCTGATCGTTCATCCCCTAAGGGTAGGCCAGTCGGCCGGTAACTGGACCTAACGACCGCCTGTTACGCCTAGCTTCCCCGCCGGTGGCCTGCCAGGGCCTTGATGTGGTCGGGCAGGTCCACGTCCGCGCGCCGGTCTGGATCCGGCTCCGGGGAGCCGAACATCAGCTGGGCGGGCACGACGCCGGCCCAGACGTCGAGGTCGTAGTCCTCGTCGTCGTCGTGGGGCCCGCCGGTGCGCACCTTGACCGACGCCTCGGCCAGCGACAGCTCGAGCACGGCCGTGGCGGCGAGTTCCTTGCGGCTCGGCTGCCGGGCATAGTCCCACTGGCCGGGGGCGAGCTGCTCGGTCACGACGCGGAGCGCGGCCAGCTTCCTGGCGTCGTCAGAGATCAGCCGTGCCGTGCCGAAGATCGCCGCGCTGCGGTAGTTGATCGAGTGGTTGAACAGCGACCTGGCGCACACAAGCCCGTCGAGGTGGGTGACCGTGACGCAGATCTCATGCCCGTCGGCCGCCCGCAGGGCCTGGTTGCCCGATGAGCCGTGCAGATAGAGGGTGTCGTCCTCGCGCCCGTAGCCGGTCGGCAACACCACCGGATAGCCATCCATGATGACGCCGAGATGGCAGATCAGCCCGGCGTCCAGGACGGCGTATAGGTCGGCTCGCTCAGTCCTGCCACGCTCGCTGAGCCGGTGCAGCGTGGTCCGTGCGGTCGTAGACAGGGGAAGATCGGCGCTCATGCTGCCATACCGTACATGCGCCCGCGACCTGCATAATCAGCCGACTCGGCTCAGCGCCCCCGAGCCAGCCGCCTGGCCGCTGCCGTAGTAGACGTCGACGCCTCCTGCGCCGAGAGCACCCGTCCGCCCTTCGGCGCCCGCCGTCAGCTGATCAATGTCGATCGCGCCGGGTCCGGCGGCGGTCAGGCCGGGTACCTGAGACGCGCCAAAGTGCCCGCCCCTGGCCCAGGTCCGCCGGTCGCTGCAGGTCGTGAGCCCGTGCGGGAAGGGCGCGGGCGGCCCTGCTGGCCACCGCCGCGGGATGCCCCAGGAGCCGAGCCAGTCCAGGATCCGCTGCAGGCCGGTCATCGGCCACGACGTGAACGGGTCCCAGGCGAACGCCACGACACCGACCTGGACGCACAGCCGCCCCTCCGCGTTGGCTTCGGCAAGCCGGTCAGCGTCCGCCTCGGGCCGCGGCGGGGTCATCTGGCCCAGATCCTCCGGCGTGCCGAGCAGCCGCCCGGCGCGCAGCACCGGTATCAGCTGCACGATCTCGCCCTGCACCGGATTCCAGACCAGGTGCGGCGCCCTGCCGAGCTGGTCAAGACTCTGCGCCGCCGACCCGGCCGACGTCGCCCGTGGGTCGGCGCCGAGCGTCTGCCAGACGACACGGGGGGCTCCTCCGTTTAGTGGGCCGCCGTCGGTGGTATCCCAGAGGCGCTTTGCTCCAGGCATCCATGCATCACTCACTGCGCTCCCTAGCTTCGACCCTCAGTGTCCGTCGGCTTGGCCCCTCTTACCTACCTACGTCAGCACGGTCATTTAGTCCACCCCACATGTGACCTCCATACGGGCTGTGACCGAATCACGGTCCGGGCATTGCCGTCCCGTGCGTTAGTGGAACCGGCCGGTAACTCCTCGCCCGGCTCGGGCGGTATGTTCTCCGGCATGGCGGTTGACAACGTTCCAGGAATTGACGGTCCCAAGCTGGCCAGATGGCTCGGCGCCAACGGCATAGCAAGCGGCGACCTGACGGGCATCGAGCTGATAGCAGGCGGTCGCTCGAACCTCACCTACCGCGTTGACCTTGGCGGTTCCCGGCTGGTGCTGCGGCGCCCGCCGCTCGGGCACGTGCTGCCGACCGCCCATGACATGTCCAGAGAGTTCCGGGTGCTGACCGCGCTGCACGGCACCGACATCCCAGTGCCGACACCGGTTGCCATCTGCGACGACGCCGACGTCATCGGCGCGCCGTTCTACCTGATGGACTTCGTGGACGGCATGGTGCTGCGTACCCGCGAGGATGGCGAGCGGCTCACGCCGGCCCAGGCGCGGCAGCTCTCGGACCGGCTGATCGAGATGCTCGCGGCGATCCACGGCGTGGACGTCGCCGCCACCGGGCTGACCGGGTTCGGGCGCCCGGAGGGATACCTGGCCAGGCAGCTTTCCCGATGGCAGCGGCAGTGGGAGCTGTCGAACACACGGGAGATGCCCGGCTACGACCGGCTGGTCGAGCGGCTCGCCGCCGGGCTGCCCGCCGACGGCGACCACGCGCTCGTACACGGTGACTTCCGGCTGGACAACATGCTGGTCACGCTCGGCGGAGAGGGCGGGCAAGGCGGGCCGGGTGGGCCGGGCGGGTCGGGTGGGCTGAAAGACGAGCCTGCGGTCGCCGCGGTCGTGGACTGGGAGATGTCAACGCTCGGCGATCCGCTCGCCGACCTTGGCCTGACCCTTGTCTACTGGGCTGATCCGGAGGATGCGCAGTGGGGGGACATCAGCATCGGGGCTACGGTCACGGCCATGCCCGGATTCCTCAGCAGGTCCGAGCTCGCGGAGAGATACGCCGAGCTGACCGGACGGGACCTGTCCGGCATCGGCTACTACATGGCGTTCGGCTGCTTCAAGCTGGCCGTGGTCCTGGAGGGCATTCACGCCAGGTTCCTGCAGCACCAGACCGTCGGCGAGGGCTTCGAGCGGGAGGGGTTCGCGGTGCCGGTGCTGATCGAGCGGGCGCATCAGATGCTTGACAGGGGCCTGGACGGCGCAGCCTGATGATCAGGATCCCCCGGGAAGTTTGAGTGAGGCCCGGCGCCCCGCTCTCGCCGGGCCTCACAACAGATGACGCGCACCTCGCGTGACCGGTTCACAAGAATCGGCATCGATCCTCATGAGAATTCAGCGGGAATTTTCAGCCCGCGCAGCCGCCGGACAGGCAGAACCGCCGGGCAACGGCCTCGAAGAAGACCTTGCCGACCTGTGTCGGGTTCGTGACCTGGTACGCAGCGCCGCCACCCGCGGCTGCGATCCGCTCCAGCGCAGGGAAGTTGCCCTTGCTGCCCAGCATCAGGATGATCAGCTCGACGGGCCGGTTCGGGTTGAACAGCCCGTGCAGCTTGCGGACCAGCGCCGCCGCGGAGATATCGCCGGGAGCGTTGTCGACCCCGGCGGTGAGCATGATGACCGCGTTGGTGTACTTCGTCTGATAGCTGGCGGTCATCTGCTTGTAGGCGGCCAGGATGGTCTGATTCAGCGCGGCCGGGGCATTCGTCTGCGTCCGCAGGGCGCCATCGACCTGCAGGATCTGCTCGCGTCTGCTGATCAAGCCGAGCTCGCCCGGCAGCGGGCCGACCGAGACCAGCTGTTTGTAGGGCAGGCTGCCGTCAAGCTTGTCGGAAAATTCCCACAGGCCCATCTGCGCGCTGTCCGGGAACAGCTCCAGCCCGAGCTCCGCGGTCTGCTTGAGAAGCTGCCCGAGCGTCAGGGTGCCGAGGCCGACCGGCGCGGCCGTCGCCGACGAGACGTCCATGACCGCCAGGTCCCGCGACCCAACCTGCAGCCGGCGCCAGGCCGCCAGCGCCGTCTGCGCCTCGCTGGGCGCGGCTGCGGGGGCCAGCTTCAGCGGCTGCTGCGCGATCCCGTCGCTGGCCGGCAGCGTTCCGGTGATGCCGTTGGCCGAACGGAAGCCGTAATAGCGCACCAGCTGGGAGGTGTAGCTCTGCTGCAGCAGCTTCCCGAACTCGCCGGCCGCGGTTTGCTCGGCTGGGCTGGTCGAGGTGACGACGAAGGGGTAGTCGAGTTCGGGGGCGCCGAGTGCCGCGCTGCCCCCGGTGGGGTACCGCGCGGCCAGCGGCTGGCTCCGGTGCAGGGCGTCGTAGCTGAGCACGGCTTGCTCGGTGGTGACCGTCACCGGGTGCGCGTCCAGCGGTGGAGCGGAGAGGGTGACGAACGCCGTCAGCTGAGCCGGGGTGTCGAACTGCGTCGAGGACTGGGCCGTGAACACGAACCTGGTCAGCTCTGCGCGCGCGGCCGGGCTGGTGCCGATCAGCCTGCTCACCTCGATCAGGGCGGCGAGCCCGGCGGCGCTCTGGGTCGGATCCGGCAGTTCCACCCTGACCTGCTGCGCGGCCGGCGGCCCGCCGGCCGTAGTCGGCGCGAGGAAGCTCCAGCCGACGTCGTCGTTGAACGCGGGAACCTGCGCAGCCGCGGCGCCCGGCATCACGATCATCAGTGGGGACCTGGCCACCGTGATTCCGGTGGTCTGGACCTGCTGGGCCCCCAGCGGATAGGCGCGCGCGACGTCCACCCACAGGCTCGAGTCGGGGATCCAGGCGTCGGAGGTGGGCAGGCCTCCGCTCGAGGCCTGGCCGTCGACGACGGATGCCACCGACGCCGGGTCCTCAGGGCTGACCTGAGTGATGACGCAGCGCCCGCCGGCCACGTGGCTCTGCTTGTTGAAGAGCTGGCCGACCCGCTGGATCGCCGGGGCGATGTCCGGGGAGACCGCCACGTTGAGCACCAGGGGGCGGTCGTTGCAGTTGGTGCGGGCCATGACCGCCTGGGCGGTGAGCCCGGCCATGAGGACCGCCGAGACCGCTACCGCGATTGCGACCAGCAGTCCCACCCTGACGTGGCGCTCGCGGCCCCGTCGGCTGACGCGGCCGCGCCGTGCGCGTGAACTCACAGGATTCCTTGGGTTGCAGGCATCAGGCCGACCCGGCGCAGGTCCCAGTCGTCCCGGGCCAAGGATGACTATATCTGAGGGTCGTCGCCGGATCGGCCGACTTGCCCCGATTTCGCGACGGGCAGCAGGTAGGCGGGGGGCAGGTGGCTGCGGGCGGCAGGTGGGTGGCCGGTGGGCTGGCGGGCAGGGCGGTGACTCGGCCACACTGAGGGGGGTGAGCACCATGGTTCCGGTCGGCGACGCGGGCGATCCGCGCCTGGCGGACTACGTCCGGCTGACCGATGTCCATCTGCGGCGCAGCCTGGAGGCACCCAGCGGGCTATTCGTCGCCGAGGGGGAGAAGGTCATCAGGCGGGCGATCGGCGCCGGCTACCCGGTGCGGTCGCTGCTGATCACGCGGGACAAGCTGGCCGTGCACGCGGACCTGGCCGGTTCCTGCCCCGGCCCGGTCTACGTGGTCGAGCCCGAGGTGGCCGAGCAGGTGACCGGCTACCGGGTGCACCGCGGCGCCCTGGCGTCGATGCAGCGGCTGCGGCTTCCCTCGGTGGCCGACGTGACCGGCAGCGCCCGGCGCATCGTGGTGCTGGAGGACATCGTCGACCACACCAACGTGGGCGCGATCTTCCGGTGCGTGGCCGCGCTCGGCTTCGACGCGGTCGTGCTGGCACCGCGCTGCGCGGACCCGCTGTACCGGCGGTCGGTCCGGGTGTCGATGGGCGCGGTGTTCGCAGTGCCGTACGCCCGGATGGCCGACTGGCGTGAGGGTCTCGGCGGGCTCCGCTCGGGCGGGTTCCGGCTGCTCGCGCTCACCCCGGCGCCGGACGCGGTGCCGATCGGGGGCGTGCCGGCCGGGCCGGGGGACCGCCTCGCGCTGCTGCTCGGCGCCGAGGGTGACGGGCTCTCGGCCCGCTGGCGGGATCAGGCCGACGTCCCGGTGCGGATCCCGATGCGCCGGGGAGTGGACTCGCTCAACGTCGCCTCGGCGGCGGCGATCGCCTGCTACCTGCTGGCCGAACCGGTGCGATAACGGCCCTGGCCACCCTGGGCAGGCTGAGTTACCCCAGCCGCATGCCGAGGACGTGGCTGTGACCGGTGCGCAGCCGCGCGAAGCCGAGATGGTCGTAGAAGCTCAGAGCGCGCCGGTTGGTGGGTAGCACGTGGAAGTGCACGCCATGCGATCCGCGGTCCCGCAGGGTTGCGAGCTGCAACTCGATCAGCTGACGGCCGATTCCGCGGCCCTGGACTCTGGGGAGCAGGTCGATATGCAGGTGCGAAGGAAAGTCCGCGATCAGGTCGTCCTCGGTCCGCCACGGGTGGTGGATCACGTATGCGATCTCCTGGTCCCGCGTCCAGCGCTCGCGCTCGGCGACGTCCGGGTCGGCGTAGCGGGACCGCAGCGGCGGCAGCCACTCCTGCTCCAGCCGCTCCTCGAACGCCCGGGTGTCGAGCGCGGCCAGGCAGTAGCCGCCCACCCCCGCGCCGTCTTCGGCCACGAACGCCAGCGACGGCTCCAGCACCCCGTACGGCGCCGCGAACACGTGGCCGAGCAGCTCCGGGTCGCGGAACAGTCCGGTCGCATCGGCGCCGCTGTCCCCGGTCTGCAGGCAGATCCGGTACAGGTCGCGCAGATCGCCCGCACGGTAGCCACGGATCTGAACGGGGCTCGCGGGCGGGTCCACCGGCGCGGTCATCGGCGCCCTGCTGCCGCGACGAGTGGCTCGGGTGTGATCCTGAGCGCCTGGCGCCGTAGCACTACCGGCCGCGGAAGCGCGGTTCGCGCTTTTCCACGAAGGCCCTTGCAGCCTCGCGGTGGTCCTCGGTTAGGCCGGTATGCACATGGTGCGTCACTTCGAGGTCCATGCAGTCACCGAGTTCGCCGGTCACGGCCCGGTTGAGGTTCTCCTCCATGTAGCGGTAAGCGATCGACGGCCCTTCGGCCAGTCGGCGAGCCCGCGCGGTCACCGCGCGGTAGGCGTCGCGGAGCCGGGCGTGAGCGGCGGGCGGGGCCCCGATCCGGTCCAGGCCGAGCAGGGCCGCGCCGGCCACTGGCGGGATCTCGACGATGCACGGCTCCGCCAGCGGAACCTCGTCAGCGAGCCGCTTGGTGATCTCGGCGGTGAGCAGCGGATCGCGCGCGGTCAGCACCCCGCCGCCGAGCACCACAGGAACCGGCTGGTCGCCGAGGCCAAGGCGGCGCATGGCGCTGAGCGCCATCGCGCAGACCTCCGCTGCCAGCCGGCGCACCACGTCGAGCGCGACCGCGTCCCCGGCCGCCGCGACCTCGAGCAGGACCGGGGCCAGGCCGAGCAGCGCTTCCCAGCCGATCTGCCCGGTGTGCAGCCCGACCGCGGCGTCCCACATGCTGGCCGTGCCGAGGTGAGCGGTCACGGCCTCGCGCAGCGCGGTCTGCGGCCCCCGGCCGTCCTCGGCGCGGATAGCCAAGAAGACCGCCTCGGTGCCAAGGGTGTGCCCGCCGCCCCAGTCGCCGCTCAGCGACCCGAAGGAGAGGAACCTGCTGGTCCGCCCGTCCGGCGCCACGCCCACGCAGTTGATCCCTGCGCCGCAGGTGACGCCCACGCCCCAGTGCGGGCCCAGATCGTCCAGGCCGGCCCGCAGTACCGCGAACGTGTCGTTGGCCACCTCCACGGTGTCGCTCCAGCCTTCCGCGCGCACCGCCTCGGCCAGCTGGTGCTCTTCCTCGGGCAGGTCGGCGTTGGCCACACAGGCCGACAGGTGCCGGGCCATCTGCCCGCCGGGGCCTTCCGTGCGCAGCCCGGCCTGCTCGGCCGCGAGGTGCGCCGCCGCGCCGAGCACGCCGATAGTGTCGGTGAGCCGCATCGTCCCGGTCACCCCTGGGCCCCGGGCGCTGCCCAGCAGGGTCCCGTCGGCGGCGACCAGGGCGACGTCGGTCTTGCTGTTGCCGCCGTCGACCGCCAGCACCGCGGGCAGCGTTCCTCCGTCCGCCGCCCACCTCCCCGGTCCCCCCACAGCTTCCCCCGTCACTGGCCGGCCGCCGAGGCGGTCTCCGGCGACCCGCCCGCCCAGGGCAGGTACCGCGCGTTCTCGGCGATCAGCCGGTCGGTGAGCTGGCTGGCCAGGTCGTACTGGCCGACCAGCGGGTGCGCGAGCAGCGCGGCGCGGACCCGGTCGGCCCCGCCGTGCAGCGCCGCGTCGACCGCCAGGTCCTCGTAGGCCGATACGTGTGCGACCAGGCCGCGCATCAGCGGCTCCAGGGGTGCCACCGGCACCGGCTCGGCGCCCCCGGCACCCACCACGGCCGCGACCTCGATCACCGCGTCGTCGTCCAGGAAGGGCAGGGTCCCGGCGTTGCGCACGTTGACCACCTGCCGGTCCCTGGTGTCGCTGACCAGCGAGGCGAGCAGCGCCACCGCCGCCTCGGAGTAGTAGGCGCCACCGCGGTGGGTCAGCAGTTCCGGCTTGCGGTCGAGCGCCGGGTCGGCGTAGAGCTCCAGCAGCTCTTGCTCGATCTTGGAGACCTCCTCGGCGCGGGTCGGGCGGCCGCGCTGCTCGGCCACGGCGGCGTCGTGCGCGTAGAAGTAATGCAGGTAGTACGAGGGGACGGCCGCCATCTGGGCCATGGCGGACAGCGGCAGCCCGGTGCGCAGCGCTATGTCGTCGCCGTGCGCGGCGATGAGGCCGGGCAGGGCGTCAGTGCCATCCACGACGGCGGCGCGCTCCCAGGTGAGGTGGTTGAGGCCGACGTGATCCAGCTCTACCTGCTCCGGTTCCACACCCAGCAGCTCGGCGAACCGGCGCTGGAACCCGATCGCCACGTTGCACAGGCCGATCGCGCGGTGGCCGGCGTCGAGCAGCGCCCTGGTGACGATCCCCACCGGGTTGGTGAAATCGATGATCCACGCGTCCGCCAGGGCGCGCTGGCGCGTGCGCTCGGCGATGTCGAGCACCACGGGGACGGTGCGCAGCGCCTTGGCCAGGCCGCCAGCACCGGTGGTCTCCTGCCCGATGCAGCCGTAATCCTGCGGCCAGGTCTCGTCGCGCTGGCGGGCCGCCTGGCCCCCGACGCGCAGCTGCAGCAGTACGGCCGAGGCGCCGTCAAGGCCGTCGTCCAGGCTGGCGGTCCAGCGCAGCCGCGCCGGGTGGCCGTAACGGCGCATGATCCTGGCCGAGACCGGGCCGACGACGTCCAGCCGTGTCTGGTCCGGGTCGACCAGGACGAGCTCGGTGACCTTGACGTCCTCGGCCAGCCGTGCCACGCCGTCGACCAGTTCCGGCGTGTAAGTGGAGCCGCCGCCGATGACCGCGAGCTTCATGTGAGATCTCCTGCTTTCATGCGGGCGGAGGATGTCAACCGAACGCCTTCACTCCGGCGCCGGAGCGGGCGACGTGGCAGGCTGCGTCGTGATCCGGTGCCAGCTCGCTGAGCTCGGGCGTCACCTGGCTACACTCGTCGATCGCCAGCGGGCAGCGCCAGCGGAACCGGCAGCCGGGCGTGGGGTCGATGACCCGCGGCGGCTCGCCGCGGTCGGTCTCGGCGCCGATCGTGAGCGGCGCGCGGGGGTCTGGCACGGCCGACAGCAGCAGCTGCGTGTAGGGGTGCCTGGGGCTGGCCAGCATCTCCTCGGACGGGCCCTGCTCGGCGATGCGCGCCGCGTACATCACGATCAGACGGTCGGCGACGTACCGGGCGCTGGCGATGTCGTGCGTGATGTACAGGATCGACACTCCCTGCTCGTCGCGCAGCTGGCTCATCAGGTTCAGCAGCCCGATCCGGATCGACACGTCGAGCATCGAGACCGGCTCGTCGGCCAGGATCAGCTTCGGCCGCAGCGCCAGCGCCTGCGCGAAGCCCACCCGCTGCCGCTGGCCACCGGACAGCTCGTGCGGGAATCGCTGCAGCACCTCGGCCGCTGGGGACAGCCCGACGGCCTCGAACACCCGCTCCGCTTCCTCGCGCCGCTGGTCGGCAGAGAGCTCGGGGCGGTGCAGCTTGAGGGAGCGCATCACGCCGTGGGACACCCGGAAGACCGGGTTGATCGAGGAGAACGGATCCTGGAACACCATCGGCACGTCACCCCGGTACTGCAGCAGGTCGGCCCGGGAACGCGCGGCGGACAGCGGCTTGCCCTGGTAGAAGATCTCGCCGCTGGTCGGCTTGTAGAGCCGGGCGAGCAGCCGGGCGAAGGTGCTCTTGCCGCTGCCGCTCTCCCCGGCCAGCGCGACGATCTCCCGCTCGCCGATCGAGATGCTGACGTCGTCCACGGCGTGCAGCATGCGCCGGGAGAACGCCCCGCCGATCCTGAAGTGTTTCGAGAGCCCCTCGGTCCGCAGCAGCACGGGCGGTTCAGTCATGGGCGGCCTCTCCGTCGGCGTGCAGGAAGCAGCGGACCAGCGTGCCGTTGACGTGATACAGCTCTGGCGGCTGCTCCTCGCACCGGGTCATGACCTTGGGGCAGCGCGGGGCGAACCGGCAGCCCTGCGGCGGCCTGGCCAGGTTCGGCGGGCTGCCGGGAATGCCGGTCAGCGGCACCCGGGGGCCCCTGATCGAGGGGAAGGCGTCCATCAGGCCGATGGTGTAGGGGTGCTGCGGCGCGTCGAACACCTGCCGGGTGGGCCCGAACTCCGCGACTTGGCCGGCGTACATCACCATCAGCCGGTCCGAAAAGTGGCTGACCAGCGACATGTCGTGGGTGACGAAGATGACGGCGAAGCCGAGCTCGTCCTGGAGTTCCTTGATCTGGACCATCAGCGAGCGCTGCGCCACCACGTCGAGCGCGGACGTGGGCTCGTCCATGATCACCAGGTCGGGAGTGAACAGCATCGCCATCGCGATCATCGACCGCTGCCGCATGCCGCCGGAAAGCTGGTGCGAGTAGCTCTTCAGGTGGACCGGGTCGATGCCGACCATCCGCAGCACCTCGGCCGACCGCTCGGCGATCTGCGCCTTGTCGGCCACCCCGTGCGCCCGCATTGCGTCCTTGAACTGCGCGCCGATCGACTTCACCGGGTTCAGCGCGTTCATCGCGCTCTGCATCACCACCGAGAGGTTCTTCCACCGGACCGTAGCGAGCTGCCGGTCGGTCAGCCCCACCATGTTCTGGCCCTTGAACGCCACACTGCCCCTGCTGATGCGGGCGGGCGGCGCCAGCAGCTGGGCGATCGCGAACAGCAGGGTGGACTTCCCGCAGCCGGACTCGCCGACGATGCCGATGAACTCGCCCGGATCCAGGTCGAAGCTGACGTTGTCGACTGCGACGACGGTGCCGCGTTCCGTCACATATTCGGCCGACAGGTCGCGAACGACCAGCACCGGCTCGTTACCTGGGCCGCTTGACACGCTTCCCCCGCATGCTCCGGACCGGCCGCAGGGCCGGGTTCCCGATCTCGTCGAACGCGTAGTTGAGCAGCGCGAACGCGGCGCCAAGGGCCACGATGCACAGCCCCGGCACGATGATCCACAAGGGCAGGCCGGTCTGGAACGCCTCGTTGTTCTCCGCCCAGTACAGCATCGTGCCCCAGCTGACCTGGTTCGGGTCGCCGAGCCCGATGAACTCCAGGCTCGAGGAGAACAGCACCGCGTACAGCGCGTTGGTCAGGAAGCTGGCCACCAGCAGCGAGGTCATCGTGGGGATGATCTCCACGACGATGACGTACAGCGCGCGCTCGCCGCGCACCCGCGCCGCCTCGAGGAAGTCGCGGCCGCGCAGCGACAGCGCCTGGGCGCGCAGCTGGCGGGCCGTGTACGACCAGGACACCGCCGTGACGACCGCGATCATCACGCCGGTGGTCGCCCCGTGCAGGTAGCTGCCGATGATGATGAGCAGCGGGAACGCCGGGATGACCAGCAGCACGTCGATGAACAGGCTGAGTGCGCCGTCCCAGACCCCGCCCAGGTACGCGGCGGACACACCGATCAGCATCGCGAGGATGGTGGCACCGAGCCCGACCCCGAACGCGATCAGCAGCACCGGGCGGGTGCCGTAGATCACCTGGGCGAACATGTCCTGGCCGAAGCTGGTGGTGCCGAGCAGATGCTGCGCCGACGGGGTGCCGAGGGAACGCTGGTAGATCTCGGCGTTCGGGTTGTCGTGCGCGATGACCCCGGGGAACGCGCCCACCAGGCAGAAGAGCAGCAGCAGCACGATGCCGGCGGTGGCCTTCCGGTTCGCCGTCACCGCGCGGGCCATGCGCCGCAGCGACCGGGCGCCGGCTACCCCGCCGCCGCCGAGCGGCAGGCCGCCGGCTACCCCCGGAACCAGGGGCGGCTCGCCGGGGGCGCCGGGTATCTCGGTGGTGGTCATCGCTACCTCGACGTCCTGGTCCGCGGGTCGAGTATGGCGGTCGCGATGTCCGAGAGCAGGATCGCCACCAGCACGGCCACGGTTATCAGCAGGAACAGCGCCTGCTCGAGCGGGTAGTCCTCGTTGTTGACGGCCTGCAGCAGCAGGTAGCCCACGCCCTGGTAGTTAAAGACCTCCTCGATCAGGATGGCACCTCCTACCACGAAACCCAAGGACATGGCGAAGCCAGTCAGGTTCGGCAGGATCGCGTTCCGGGCGGCGTAATCGAGCATGATCCGGTGCCCGGGCAGGCCCTTGGCGCGGGCCATCCGGACGTAGTCCTCGGCCAGCGTGGTGATCATGGTGTTGCGCATGGTGAGGATCCAGGTGCCGATCGTGGTGATCAGCAGGGTGAAGCCGGGCAGGATGGCGTGCTCGAGCACGTTGCTGATGAATGCCCAGGTGAACCCCGGCGTCAGCGTGTAGTTGTAGCTGAAGAAGTACGGCAGCCAGTGCAGCTTCACGCCGAAGATCAGGATCAGGATCAGGCCGATCCAGAAGTACGGGATGACCGTCATGATCACGAAGATCGGCGGCAGGATGCTGTCCAGCCGGCCGCCCCGCCGCCATGCGCCGACGATGCCAATGAGGGTGCCGAGGATGAACGCCAGCACCGTGGCGACCCCAACCAGGCCGAGCGTCCACGGGATCGCGTGCAGCACGATCTGCGATACCGACGTGCCCGGCTGGGTGGTCAGCGACACCCCGAAGTTCCCCGAGGCCAGGTCGCCGAGGTAGTGGACGTACTGCGTGATCAGGCTCTGGTGCGTGTCGAGGCCGAACTGCGCCTCGAGCGCCTTGAGGGCCTGCGGGGGGACCGCGCCCTTGAACTTGCCCAGCACCGCCAGGGCCGGGTCGCCCGGCATCAGCCGCGGCAGCAGGAAGTTCAGCGTGACCGCCACCCACAGCGTCAGCACGAAGAAGCCCAGGCGGCGCAGCACGAACCTCATGCTGTGCTGCCCGCCCGCCTCATGCGCTCCTCCTGACGCCCATCGATCGTCCTCCTACGCTGGCCTACCAGGCCGTGGCCGGGAAATATCCCCGGCCACGGCCCGCTCGGCTACTTCGCCGGAGCCAGGTGCAGCAGCATCTGGCCCCAGTCCGGATAGTTGTAGGCGGCAGGCTGCGCGTACGGGTCGCTCTTGGTAACCCATCCGGTGAAGCTGCCCGTGTCGTACTGGTACCAGTCGACCGACTCGGTGACCGGGATGACCGGCACGTCGGTGAGCATGACCTTCTCCAGCTGGTCCACGATCGAGTGCTGGGTGGCCGCGCTCGTGGTGGCGCCGTACTCGTTGATCAGCGCGTCGGTGGCCGGGTTGCTGTATCGCTCGAAGTTCGAGCCGGCCGCCGTGCCGATCTTCGCGGAGTTGGCCGAGTACAGCCACTGCCGCAGCTCGAAGTACGGGGTCGGGCCGCCGGTCTCGCTGCCGTAGGCGAGCTGATACTTGCCCGTGTACAGGTCGGTCTGGTAGGTGGTCGCGGCCAGGTTCTCCGGCGTGACCTGGATCCCGATCGCCTTGAGGCTGGTCTGGATGGTCTGCACCGCTGCCACCCAGTCCGAGAACCCGCCGTTGTTGAGAATCGTGAAGGACAGCGGCTGGCCGGACGGCGTCTGGAAGATCCCGTTCGATCCCCGCTTGTAGCCCGCCGCCGTCAGGATCGAGATCGCCTTGGCGGTGTTGTGGGCGTAGTTGTTGCCGAAGCTCGCCGCCTGCGACGTGTCCAGCCAGCTGGAGAACGTCGGGGTGACGATCCCGGACTGGTTCGAGGCCGGCTCGTAGCCGTACTCACCGATGGTCGAGGCCTGCTGCCGGTTGACCGCGTACGCCATCGCCTGCCGGACCGCCACGTTCTTCAGGAGCGGGTTGGTCAAGTTGATGAACATGCTCACGTTCGCGGTCGGCGGGAACCAGTAGTGATAGTCCGGGTTCTTGGACGTGTAGAACTTCGCGATGCTCGGGATGAACTGGCTGCCCCACTGGGCCGAGCCGTTGGCCAGGTAGGTGTTGGCCGTGTCGTTGGTGAGGAACGACGGGTAGTTGACCGTCCCCACCTTCGGCTCGCCCGGCTGCCAGTAGTGCGGGTTGGCGGTGTACTTGATGTTCTGCGGCGTGCAGGTGCTGCTGCTGGCCGTGAACGCGCCGGTGCCGACCGGGTTCTTGTCCGGGTAGGTCACCGGGTTGGCGACCTTCGACCAGACGGACTGGTCGACGATCGGGACCTGGTCGGCGATGTAGTAGAAGTACGGCACCGCCGCGGTCTTGAACGTCATCACGACCTGGTCGGACCCGGACGCGGTAACGCTGGACAGCACCGACCAGACCGCGTTGATGTCGAGCGTCGGGTTCTTCTTGAGCAGGTTGAAGGTGTAGACCACGTCCGCCGGAGTCAGCGGGTTGCCGTTGCTGAACTTCACCCCCTTGCGGATCGTGAAGGTCAGGGTCTTGTCGCCGGCGCCCCAGGTCCAGCTCGTCGCCAGCCAGGGCGTCGCCTTCCCGCTCTCCAGCGTGTTGACGAACGCCAGCGGCTCGTAGATCGGCCCCATCGAGTAGCCGATATAGCTGAGGTTGAACGGGTTGAAGTCACAGGTCCAGGTCCCGCCGCTCTCGTTATCGATGGTCAGCACGCCGCTGGCGCCCGATGCCTTGGATGACGATGACGGTGCTGAGCTGCCGGAACTGCAGGCGGCCGCCAGCGCGCCCGCCGCGATGAGGACCCCGATTGTCTTAAGGCGTCTCATGATTAGCCCTTCCGATGAGTGTTCCGCGCGCCGGGAGCCCGGCCGGTCTGGCCGGCTGATGCGCGGCAGCGGCAGAGGGATGGCCGACGGGTCGGCCGGGATGGCACCCGAGATGTCCTGTCATGACGGCATGCCGGTGTTGATCGTGTCCTGATGCAGTGCGTCTCGCCGCCCGGCATCCGGGCCGGCCGGGACCGCGTCGCGGCCGTTCGCCGCATCCACGGCCATCGCCACCGCGCCGAGCAGCGGGGCGTCGTACGGGAAGTGCGCGACCACGAGTTCGGGAGGGAACGGGGTGCCCGACCGCAGCGCGTGCTGCAGCCTCGGCCGGATCCGTGCCCAGGAGCGGACGATGCCCCCGCCGACCGCGATCCGTGCCGGGTTCACCAGGTTCGCGAGGTTCACCAGGTGAAACGCCAGCTCGTCGACGAAGTCATCGATCAGGCCGTCCAGGTCCTGGTCCGCCGCGGCAGCGGTGAACACGTCGGCGGCCGTGAGCTGCCTGCCACGCTCGGCGGCGCGGTCGGCCAGCGCCTGGCCGCTGACCATGTGCTCGAGCAGGGGCCGGCGGTCAAGCGCCAGGCCGACGTCGGCCACCGAGCGCAGGTTGTAGCCGATCTCGCCGGCCGCGCCGTTGACGCCGGTCACGACCTGGCCGCCGATCACGACCGCGGCGGCCAGCCCGGTGCCCAGGTTCAGGTAGACGGCGGGATCGCGGCCGGCCAGCACGCCCCAGCGTGCCTCGGCGTGGGCCGCCGCCTTCGCGTCGGTGGCCATCCGGATCGCCGCCCCGGCGAACGCGGCGCGCAGCTCGCGGCCCATCGCCAGCTTATCCCAGCCGTCGATGGCGGGCGCCAGCTCGACCCGGTCCTCGAACGGGATGCCGAACGTGGACACGCCGACGGCGACGAGTTCACTGCCTGGCGCGGTCTCCGCCAGCAGGTCGCGCGCCACCTGGATCCCGCGGGCGAAGCTCGCCTGCGCCCCTAGCGCGCCACCGCTGCTCGTCGTGGTCGACGCCAGCCGGTTGCCGTCCAGGTCGGCGACGGCGGCGGCGATCTTCGTGCCGCCGTAGTCTAGGCCGAGCACGACCGGGGAAACCGACACAATCACCCGCCAGTAAGCTCGGCCTGTCGCGAATAGATAGTTAGGACAGTATCCTAACTATCCAGATAGGCACAGATCCGTAGCCGAACTGTGACCACGCTCCCGGCGCGGGACATTTCGGAGGCTGGCAAGGGGTGGAGGACAGCTAGCTTGGACATGATCTCGTTCGGCTCGGTCTTCCTCGAGCTCGTCTTCGGGCACGTGCCGGAGCTTCCCCGGCCCGGTGAAGAGGTCTTCACCGAGGAGTTCGCGTTCTCCTGCGGCGGGGCGGTCAACAGCGCGAGCGCAGCGGCGAGGGCTGGGGCAACGGCAGGCCTGTGCACGGTTCTCGGCGATGACCTCGGCTCGCGCGTCGTGATCGAGCACTGCGCGCGGACCGGCGTGGACCTGTCTCCGTCGGTCCGGGTGCGCCGGCGCTCGGCCGGGGTCACGGTGGTGCTGAACTTCGACGGCGACCGGGCCTTCGTCAGCAACATCCCCAAGCGGCGGGAACAGCAGGAGATCGACCGCTGGCGCGCCGTGCTCCGGCGTACCCGGCCCCGGTGGTCTTACGTGCACGGGGGGCCAGGGATGCCCGAGTTCCTGCGGGAGGCCCGCGAGCTCGGCAGCAAGATCGCGCTCGACGTGTCGCTGGGCGACGAGCGTTACGCCGCCGACGCGATCATCGAGTGCGTGCGGCTGGCCGACGTGTTCATGCCCAACGAGGACGAGATACGGCGCCTGACTGGAACGGATGCCCTGGGCCCCGCCCTGGCGGTCGCGACCACGTGGGGGACGCCGCTGGTGGTCACGCGCGGCGCGGCCGGCGCGGTAATCGCGAGCCCGGACGGGATCACGGAGGTCGCCGACGGGGTGCGGCAGGTCACGGTCAGGGACCTGACCGGGGCTGGCGACGCCTTTGCCGGTGCGATGATCGCGGCGCTGGTGCGGGGGGTCCCGCTCACCGATGCCGTGGTAGCGGCGAACGCGGCCGGCTCGGAGGCCGTGGGCTGGCTCGGCGCGGTCGGCGAGGTCGACGTGTCCGGCGTTGCCGCGGTCGGCCAGACGCTGGGTGCGAGATTCATCGACCAGGTGGCCGCCGCGGCCGCGGACAGGGCGGAAGCGGGCAGGGCGGAAGCGGGCAAGGCGGAAGCGGGCAGGGCGGAAGCGGGCAAGGCGGAAAAGGACAAGGCGGAAAAGGAGACCGGCCAGTGAAGCTTGCGATCCTCGGTGGTGGCGGCGTCCGGATGCCCGCGTTCGTCCGGGCCGTGCTGGCCAGCAGGCCAGGGACGTTCGACGAGATCTGCCTGTTCGAGCCCGATCCCGGGCGCAGGGACACGATCTGCAGGCTGGCGTCGGGGATCGCGACCGCGCTCGGCCACCCGGACACGGTCACGGTCACGGCGGACGCCGCCGAGGCGTTCACCGGCGCCGCATACGTGTTCTCCGCGGTCCGGGTCGGCGGGGACCGGGGCCGGGTCATCGACGAGGAGGTCGCGCTGCGGCGGGGCATCGTCGGGCAGGAGACGACCGGGCCCGGCGGCTGTGCGATGGCGCTGCGCACGATCCCGGTCGTGCTGTCCTACTGCGACCTGCTGAGCCGCTGCTCGCCAGATGCGGTGCTGATCAACTTCACCAACCCGGCCGGCCTGATCACGCAGGCGATCTCGGCGCAGGGCAAGGTGCGGGCGGTCGGGGTCTGCGACACCCCGGGCGGCACGGTCGCGCGCCTGGCCGAATTCCTTCGCGCGAAGCGTTCCGGCGTCTCGGCTTCCTACGGCGGCCTGAACCACCTGGGCTGGGTCTGCTCGGTGCAGGCCGGCGGCGAAGAGCGGATCGGCGAGCTGCTGGCCAGGTTCGACGAACTGCAGCGTTTCGACCACCGGTTCGCCGCCTTCGACCCCGCAATGGTGCGCCGGGTCGGGGCGATACCGACCGAGTACGTCTACTACTTCTACGACGGCCAGCGCTACGTCGACGAGGTCGCGAGGGCGGGCTCCAGCCGGGGCCAGGACGTGCTGCGCCTGAACACCGAGCTGTTTGCGGCAGTGGCCAAGGCGTTCGACGACGGCGTCGAGGCCGCCTGGTCGGCCTACGAGATGCTGCTCGGCGTGCGCCGCGACACGTACATGAGGACCGACACCCAGGGCGCCAGCGGGCAGGGCGAGGCGCGTGCCCGGCGGGCGGAGCGGGGCCCGGCCAAGCTCGCCGCGGCCCAGATCGGCGGCTACGAGGGACTGGCGTTGCAGGTCATCGACGGCCTGTCCGGTGGCGGCCAGCGCGAAGTGATCGTCAACACCCGCAACGGGGCGAGCCTGGACTTCCTGGACCCCGACGACATCGTGGAGGTGCCGGCGCTGGTCACCGCCGCCGGCGTCGCCCCGCAGCCGGTGACCGGGCTGCCGCGAGCGGGCCGGGCTCTGGTCGAGCAAGTGAAGGGCTACGAGCGTGGCGTCGTCGAGGCCGCGATGACCGGTGACGCCGGCCTGGCGGGCGTTGCGCTGGCCCAGCATCCGCTGGTTCCGGGGATCACCGCGGCCCGCGAGCTGATCGCCGAGTACCGCGAGGCGCACGGCGAGCACCTTGACTACTTGCGATAATCCGGCCACTCTCCGTTAAGATGCATAGTTAGGATAGTATCCTAACTATCTGACCGCGGTTCGAATTTGTTGGTGCCCGGTGGCCGCGGTGCGGGAAGATGGCCGAGGAGGTGGCCCTTGACTAGTACGTCAGTCGACGCGGCCGGGGTCGCCGAGGTGGTCGTCGCCGAGCCTGTCGGCGAGTTCCGCGGCGTCGCAGCGGTCGACCAGCGGGGCGGGCAGGCGGCCAGGCCACAGCTCATCCGGGCGCTGAACGAGCAGCTGCTGCTCGGTCACATCCGCCAGCTCGGGCCGTGCTCGCGGGCCGAGCTGGCCCGGCTCTCCGGCCTGTCCAAGCCCACGGTCTCGCTGGCCCTGGCCAACCTGGAGCGCTCGGGCCTGATCAGGATCGCCGGGCAGCGGACCGGCGTGCCCGGCCGGTCGGCCCGGCTGTTCGAGATCAGCCCGGACGCCGGGTTCGTGCTGGGCCTCGACATCGGCCACCACTACCTGCGCGGCGCGCTCGCCGACCTGACCGGCGAGATCCGGGCGAAGAACTCGGCCAGGACCAGGGCCTCCAGCGTGCGCGGCCGGATCGCCGAGCTGATCCGGCTCGCGGACACGCTGTGCGCCGACGCCGGGATCGCCAGGGACGCGATCACCCAGACCGTGATCGGCAGCCCGGGCGTCTACGACCCGAGGCGGGGCGCCATGGCGCTCACCGGCGGCCTGTCCGGCCTGAGCCGCCCGGCGATCCTGGCCGGCCTGCGGGACGCGTTCGGGGATGGCCTGGTCATCGAGAACGACGTGGACGCCGCTGCGCTGGCCGAGCGGGCGCACGGGCACGGCAGCGACTTCGCGAGCTTCGCGTTCGTGTGGATCGGCACCGGCATCGGCCTCGGCCTGGTCCTGGACGGCAGGCTGCACCGCGGGGCGCACGGGGTGGCCGGCGAGATCGCCTACATGCCGATCTCGGAGGGAGAGGGCGCCGACGAGCAGGACGCCCGCAGGAGGGGCACGCTCGAGGCCGCCGGATCCGCGCCGGCCGTGGTGCGCGCCGCCCGGCGGGCGGGGATGCGCGGACCGGTCTCGGCGCGCAGCGTCTTCGCCGCCGCGGCCAAGGGCGACGAGCGCGCCGTGGCGGTGGTGGCAGCCGAGGCGCGCCTGGTGGCCAAGGCGATCAGCGCCGTGGTCACCGTCGTCGATCCGGAACTCGTCGTGCTGGGCGGTGGCATCGGGCAGGCCCCCGGGTTCTCGGCCGCGGTGACCGCCGAGCTCCGGGTGCTGTCGCCGGTGCTGCCCGAGGTGCGGGTGAGCGCGCTGGGAACCGACGCGGTCGTGGACGGATGCCTGGCCTCAGGCGCCGACCTGGCCTGGGCGCGGCTGGTCCGGCTTACCGCGCACGCGGGCTGAAGTACTCGCTCGATTCCCGTCGCCACAGCATGATCACAGCGCCGAGGCCCGCCAGCCACACCAGCGCGGCGAAGATCAGCCCGATGCCGACGGACGGCCGCCGCAGGTCGAGCAGCAGGAACAGCGTGTACACGACGAACAGCACCGTCCCGGTGATCCGGGCATAGTTGCGGCCCGCCGCGTTAGCCCTGGCCATCCACAGCCACAGGCCGATCGCGATCACGGCCTCGATTACCACGCCGACGACGATCGCGACCTCGGCGGAGTGCACCTGTGCCGTCGTGTAGTGCGGGAACTTCTTCAGGATCGCGCTCTTCAGGCTGGAGATGGTGACGAGGCTCACGACGAGCTCGATCAGGCTGAGGGCCGCGCCGGCGTACATGAGCTTGACCGCTGTCTGCACCGAATTGGGTGCGGCCGGGCGCTGCTGTGGCTCGGGCGTCTGTCCAGAGGTCGGGTAGGACTGGTACGACATCGGTGCTCCTTTAACGCTTTACCCCCCAGCATGACGGATGCTGCAACCGGTCACAGACGCGGTCCAGGACCGGACTGTAACGGACTTGAAGCCGCGGCGCACGGATCGCCGGTCCGCAGTTGAAGTCCCGGCGCGCGGAGCGCCAGGCTGCACCCGAAGCCGCGGCGCACGGACCGCATGGCCACACTTTGTCACTGGTCGCCCCGAGTTGGCTGGCTGGGGACTTGGCGTGCATGGCCATCACCGATCCTGGGCACAGGTAGGATCACCCGAGCTAGGTGTAACGGCAGGTCCGGTGGAGCACGATCCGGACGTGCTGACACGCCCGCTCGAGTCCCGCACCGCCGGGCGACGGTACCTGTCTGCGGTGAGGTTTGGGGCACGCGTGACTAATGTTTGTGGTTTCATTGCCGGATTCGTCTGATGCAGTCAGCGAGAGGTTGAGGCGAGTGGAAACAGCGCGTTCCCAGGGCGTGACGAGGGATGACACGGATCAGATCCGCGGTGACCGGCAGATCCAATGTGACGTCCTGGTTGCGCTGGCGGAATGCCAGAATCACCGAAAGTGGTTCGCTGCCTTTGCCAGGCCTTACCTCGGCGAACACCCAATCGAGATCGGCACCGGACTGGGTGATTACGCGCTGGAATGGATCCCGCTCGTCGAGAAGTACACCGCGACCGAGGCCGAACCGGCGCTTTACGCGGAGCTGAAGAAGCACATGGCCGCGTACCCCAGCGTCACGACGCGCCAGCTGCTGCTGCCGAGCGACGAGCGCGGCGACCACTCCTCCTTGCTCTGCTACAACGTGCTCGAGCACATCGATGATCACGTCGGAGCGCTGCAGAGCATGGCCAGGCTGGTCAGGCCCGAGGGCTACGTCGTGCTGGTGTGCCCCGCGTTCCCGTTCGCGATGAGCCCGGTGGACGTCGCCACCGGCCACGTGCGGCGCTACACCAAGCGGACGATGACCAAGGCGCTGACCGATGCGGGACTAGAGGTCGTCGAGGTCCGCTACGCGAACTCGCTGGGCCTGCTCTGCTACTACGCGTTCACCAGCCTGCTGAAGAAGCAGCCGTCAACGGGCGGCACGATGTCCTTCTACGACCGCATGGTGGTGCCGCTGGTCCGGCTGCTCGAGCGTGCGATCGGCGACCGTCCGCCGTTTGGCCAGTCCGTCGTCGCCGTCGCGCGGGTCAAGGAAGAGGGCGACCGCACCGACTAGCCCCAGCCGGGCTCAGCAGCGGCACATGGGCCTGTACGGGGCCGGGCTCGCCAGCGGCAGCCGGGCCCGCACCGCCGGGCTTAGCACCGGCACCCCGGCCCGCACCGCCGGAGCGTGCCGGGCCACCCACCCCTCGTGAGTACCGTGGCGATCTCTCGCGCCGTCTCGCACGGACGCTCGGTAACGTCCGCCCACCCGTACCGCAGCGTGAAGATCCCGTCGGCCGCCGCCGCGTTGTCCCGGCGTTTGTCCTGCCAGCGCTGTTCATCGGGGTGGCTCGCCGTTCCGTCGAGCTCTACGGCGACCCGGTACCTGCGGTAGTGGATGTCGCGGAAGATGCGCCCCGGGTGCCGGTCCGCTTCGGCCTGCCGGTCCGGGCGCGGCAGGCCGTGCGCGCGCTCCACGCCGTGCAGGTAGCGATACTCCAGCGGCGAGTGCACGCCTTCGGCCACGTCCAATAGCGCTTGCCTCAGCTCACCGCGCCAGCGAGCCCTTGCCCGCAGCTGCAGGCTGTCAGCCAGCAGGAACGGCGTGGTGAGGCCACGTTGGCACGCCCGGGCCACGAGCCAGACGACGGTGTCGAAGCTGGCTGCGGCCTGTGCGAGGTCAAGTACCGTCTCCTCGGTCGCCGTCCGCGGCGGGAGCGGCCGCTGCTGCTTGAACGCGATGCTGCGGGACGACCGGTGGATCACCACTCCCTGCACAGGCTGCCGGTGCTGCTCGGATCGCACGGTGACGTGGATCATGTTGCTCGGCTTGTGGCTCAGACCGTCCAGTTCGGCAGCTGTTTCGTGGCTGAGAATCGCTCGCGGCCCGGCCCGCAGCACGGCGGCCCAGAGGATCGCCGGACGTGACGGGTCGCCGGTAAAAGCCGTGTAGACGCCGAAGTGGATGCGCCGCCACCGCCCGTACCGGACCAGATTCTCTATTTGCCGGGCGCCGACCCCGGCGGCCCGTGCCTGCCAGCCCGCGATCACCCCGCACTGGCTCGCTAGCAGCCGTAAGCAAGGCTTCGGCAGTTCTTGTGCCATGGCATGGAGTCTGCTCGCAGGGTAGGACAACGCAGCGTTTCCTTGATCGTGGTAGCTGACCCGCGCTACGAGCGGGAGATCTACCAAGATCATGAAAACCGAGCTCGCGGGTGGGGTGGCGGCCACGACGGCGCGGGGAGACGGCGCGCGGGTGGGGGGTAGCGGGCAGCGGGTTGTGGCGGCGCGCGAGTGACAGCGGCACACGGTTGGCGGGTGGCGGATCGCGGCGCACGGGTGCTGGCGGGGGGGTAGCGGGCCGGAGGGAGGCAGGCGCGCGGGTTGTGGCGGGGCGCGGGGGCGGGAGCGGCGGCCAGCGGCGGCGCGCGGGTTGCGGCGTCGGTGGCGCTGGGGCTACTTCCAGGCGGGGCGGTAGACGGAGACGTGGTCGGCGCGGTAGTCGAACACGAAGCCGACGCTCTTCAGGTACGGCACGGCCTGGCCTGGCTTGCTCCAGACCAGGACCCAGCCGATGTTCATCCGGCGTACCTCAGTGCGGGCGGCGGCGAGCTTCGCGGCGGACACCGGCTTGCCGTCCTGCTCGGCGGCCAGCGCCGCGTAGAACGCGTTCCCGGCGATCCGGTTCCTGGTGCGCGCCGGAATCCAGGAGGTATAGGAGACGGAGCGCGGGTGCCCGTCGGCGGTCGCCAGCACCAGGGCCTGCCGCGATATCCCCGATCCGTAGAGCCCGATGCCGCCCCGAAGCCCGAACGGCACGTCCAGCACGATGGAACCGGAGTGGTCGGCGGCGATCGGCTGGTCAAGCGCTGGCAGCGCGGTCGCCATGACGCCGATCCCGGAACCCCCCGACCAGCCGACCTCCAGGACGCCGAGCACGGCCACGACGGCGATCAGCGGCTTTGCGTGGCGGCGCAGCCATTCCACCGCGGCGCCCGCGAGCATGGCCGCGCCGACGAGGCCGAGCAGCGCCAGCCGGTCGGCCTCCCGCAGCGCGGACAGGCCCGGCACGTGCACCAGCCAGGTGTCCGGCATGAGCAGGGACATCCGGGTGCCGTCCCAGGTCACCGGCAGCGGCACGTGCACCTTGCCGCCGATCACCAGCGTGGGCCCGAGCGCCAGCAGCGCGCCGCCGAGCCACAGCAGCGCGAGCATCCAGGCGCTCCGGCGGCGCCAGGCGGCGGCCAGGCCTGCCACCGCCAGGACGCTGAGGACCAGCCCGAACGTCGGTACTCCCTCGTCTGGCTGCCGGTAGCTGTAGATGGTCGCCAGGCCATGCAGCCCGAAGGTGGCGAGCCGGGGTGAGGGCGCGAACAGGCCGCCGGCGTCGGCGCCGAACTTGTCGTAGGTGCCGATGAGCAAGGCAGGCGTGGCGCTGGAGCCGCCTGCGGCCTCCTGCTGCGCCATCGCGATCAGCTGCGGGCTGGCCACCACCGCGGCGATCACGACGGCCAGCACCAGCGGCAGCAGCCGCCCGACGGCCGGACGCCGGACAAACCAGGGCACCAGGCCCCCGGCGGCCAGCAGCAGCGCCATCACGGTCGACTCCTGGTTGACCAGGAAGGATGCCCCGAGCTCCAGGCCCAGAACCACTCCATACCGGACACACGGCCGCCGCCGCAGCCGGATGACGAGTTCCAGGGTCACCGCGAGGAACAGCTGACCCAGAGCGATGTTGATGTGGTACCAGTCCTGGAAGGCCACGATCGTGGACAGCCCAAAGAACGCCCCGGCCACGATCGCGCCGATCTCGGCGTTCAGCCACAGCCGCGCGGCGCGGTACATCGCGTAGCAGAGCAGGCCCGGCGTGACGATCGTCAGCAGGGACAGCGAGGCCGACGGGCCGAAGGCCAGCGTGACCGGCGTGAGCAGCAGCCCTGGCAGCGGCATGAGGGTGTGGAACCCGAGCTGGATGCCCACCGGCGCGGCCATGTACCGGGTGAAGAACGGGTTGCCCAGATGGGTGACCTGGTGTGCCACCCACCAGAAACCCCAGACGTACTGCTCGGTGTCGCGGGTGGCCGACAGCTTTCCCTCAACCAGGTAGGCCGGGCGCGGCCAGGTGACCACCACCCCGAGGACCAGGAACGCGGCGAGCAGTGCGACGTGCCGCAGCACCGGCCGGTCGGCCAGGGGGGACCGGCCGGCGCGGTCCGCGTGCCTCGCCCCGGCCCCCGGGACCTGCCGGGCGCCGGTCGCACCTACCTCCGGGACGTCCCGGGCGCCGGGCGCGCCGGGGCCCACCGCCGGAGTCTCGGCCGTGGCGGGATCGCCGCCCTCCCCATTGCGCGCACCCTTATCGCCGGGGTTGGCGGCACTGGCCGCATCGCCAACGTTGGCGGTCCTGGCCTTATCGCCGGGGTTGGCGGTCCTGGCGGCGCCCGCGTTCGGTCCGCGGGCTGCGCCGTCCGCCGGCTCGCTCCTGTCCACGGCTCCCCAGAATCAGCATGTGCCCGGCGCGGGCGCCCGGTCCGGCGCCGGTGTGGCACCGGAGATTGTGCTCGGCGCGGCCGCCCGGTCCGGCCCCGCCCTGGCACCGGAGATAAGGACTCCGCCGCACCCATTAGAGTCCTCACGTGGCACTCGGGGAGGGTACCAGCCGGCGGCTGCCCTCGGATCGGATGATCCGGTGGGAGATCTTCGCTGTCTTCGCGGTTTCGCTGGGCGCGAGCGCGCTGAACGCTGCGCTGAGCCTGATCGGGTCGCTGCTGCAGCGGCAGTCGCTCGGCAGCCAGCAGGCGCTGCTGGTCGGCCCCGAGGCGGCGAATAACTGGCTCGACCTGGTCCTGGAGCTGGCGGGCATCGCCACCGCGCTCGCGCCGGTTGTGCTCGTGTTCTACCTGCTGGCCAGGACCGGCGAGGGGCCAGCGGACATGGGCCTTGACGCGACCCAGCCGGTCAAGGACACGCTCCGGGGCGCGGTGCTCGCCGCGGTCATCGGCGGGGCCGGCCTGGCCCTGTACCTGGCGGCGTACCACCTCAAGCTCGAACTGAACGTGGTTCCCGAGGACCTGCCGGCGGTCTGGTGGCGTACGCCGGTGCTGATTCTCTCCGCGGCGCACGACGGGATCCTCGAGGAGGTCCTGGTCATCGGCTACCTGCTGCGCAGGCTGGACCAGCTGCGCTGGGATCCGTGGAAGGCGATCCTGTTCAGCGCGGTGCTGCGCGGCTGCTACCACCTGTACCAGGGCTTCGGCGCGTTCATCGGGAACGCGGTCATGGGCCTGATCTTCGGTTACCTGTACCGCCGGTGGGGGCGGGTGACCCCGCTGATCATCGCGCACACGCTCATCGACGCGGTCACGTTCGTCGGTTACGCGGCGCTGATCGGCCGGGTGTCCTGGCTGCCGAAGCCGTAGCCGGGCTGCGCGGGTTCGGGTCTAGGTCCCGGCCGGTCAGCGGCCAAGCCCGTCCAGGATCTCCGCGCCGGGCAGCCGCCCGAGCGCCTCGCCGGGCAGCGTGAGCTTGGAGCGCCGTACGCCGCTGCCGATGACCACCTGCGGGGCGGCCGCGACCGCCGCGTCCACGAAGACCGGCCACGACGCCGGAACGCCGATCGGGGTGATCCCGCCGTACTCCATGCCGGTCTCGGCGACCGCCAGGTCCATCGCAGCGAACGACGCCTTGCGCACGTCGAGCTGGCGCCGGACCACGCCGTTGACGTCGGCACGGGTGGTGGCGAGCACTACGCAGGCGGCGAACCTGGTCTCGCCGTCGCGCCGGCCGACCACGACCACGCAGTTGGCAGACTCATCCGCGGCAACGCCGTAGCGCTCGCAGAACGCGGCCGTGTCAGCCAGCTCCGGATCGATCTCGGCAACGCCGATGGCGTCGGCGGGCAGCTTGCCGTCCAGCGCCGCGAGTGCCGCGGCGACCGCCGGTGCGAGCAGGTCGGGCCGGTCAAGGGCGGCCACCGTCTCGAGTTGCCCCATGCGCATCGTCACCCGCACGAGTGTAGATACCGCGGTCCGTATGCTGCGTGCCGGCGTGGGATCACGCTGCCGCCCGGCGGCGGCCGGGCCGGCGCGAGACTTCCCGTTCGCCAGATATTGCCACGATGACAACCGAATTGATCGAGTCTGCGTCTCACTAGTGGGCCGGCGGGAGTGAGCGCCTTCCACGGCGGCAAGGGGAGCCGGCCCACTGATCGTGGGTCACGGCCACGATCGATGCCGGGGGTTACCCCTTGGGCGATCGGCATCGGGGCCGTAGGGCCGAGGGCGCGCACTACGGGGAGCAGGGGTTCCCCGTAGTGCGCGAACAGGGGTTCCCCGTAGTGTTCGCTGCATGTCGGTACTTGATCACCTCAATGACATGATCGGCGACTCGGGCATCGGCGCCCGCGACGCGACCGTGGCAAGGCTGCAGCAGGCGCTGTCGTCCGGATCGCTGACGTCGGCCGGCCTGACCGCGTTCTACCTCGACCGGATCGAGCGGCTCAACCCGAGCCTGCACGCGGTGATCTCGGTCAGCCCGAACGCGCCGGCCGAGGCGGCGGCCAGCGATGCCGCGCGCGCCAGCGGGGCAGCCCGCGGCCCGCTCGAGGGCATCCCGGTGCTGATCAAGGACAACATCGCGGTTGCCGGGCTGCCCGCGACCGCGGGCTCGCCCGCCCTGGCCGGCGCCGAGTCCGGCGACGCCTTCCTGGTCGCGGGGCTGCGCGCGGCGGGGGCGGTGATCCTGGGCAAGGCCAACCTCTCCGAGTGGGCCAACATCCGCTCCACGGGCTCCAGCAGCGGCTGGAGCACCCTCGGCGGCCAGACCGTGAACCCGCACGGCGACGGCCGCAACCCGTCCGGCTCGAGTTCGGGGTCCGCGGCGGCCGTCGCCGCCGGCCTGGCTCCGGTCGCCGTCGGCACCGAGACCAACGGCAGCATCGTCTCGCCCGCGACCGTCTGCGGCGTGGTCGGCCTGAAGCCCACCGTCGGCCTGATCAGCCGGGCCGGCGTCGTCCCGATATCCGGCGTCCAGGACACCGCGGGCCCGATGACCCGCTGCGTGGCCGACGCTGCGGCGATGCTCGGGCCGCTGGCCGGTCCGGACCCGGCCGACGCGGCTACGGCGCGCGCCCCGGGCCTGCCCGGCGACTACACGGCGTTCCTTGACGCTGGAGCGCTGGCCGGGGCCCGCCTCGGGATCTGGCGCGACGGCTCGCGTGCGGCGAGCCCGGCCACCGTCGCCGTGCTCGAAGCGGCGGTCGATCGGCTGCGCTCGGCCGGTGCGCAGGTCGTCGACCCGGTGCCGCTGGCCGGCCTGGACGAGGCGGATAAGCCCGAGCTCACCGCGCTGCTGCACGAGTTCAAGCACGACCTGAATGCCTATCTTGCCGTGCTGCCCGGCGAGCACCCGATGACCCTCGCCGAGCTCATCGAGTTCAACAAGCGCAACGCCGACAAGGTGCTGGTCCACTTCGACCAGGATCTCTTTGAGCAGGCGGAGGCCACCAGCGGTGACCTCGGCGACCCCGCTTACCTGGCCGCACGGGGCGAGGCGGGCCGGATCGCGCACGCGGCGCTGGATGGCGCGCTCGCCGAGCACCAGCTGGACGCCGTTGTCTCGCTGACCGGCGGGCCCGCGAGGCTGACCGATCACGTCCTCGGCGATTTGTGGGACTTCTCGACGTCATCGCCGGCTGCGGTGTGCGGGTACCCGTCGCTGACCGTTCCGGCGGGTGATGTGGGTGGTCTTCCGGTCGGGATCCTGCTGTCCGGGCCGGCCTGGAGCGAGCCTCGGCTGATCGCGCTCGGATACGCGTTCGAGCAGGCCGCGGGCGTGCGCTGATCACTGCGGCGCGGGGCAGCGATAGCCTGGCGGCTATGGATTCCTGGCGCGCCGTGGGCGTTCCCCTACTGCCCGGACAGGGCCCGGAAGTAAAGGTGGCCGACCGGGGCGAACGGGTGGTGGCGGCGGCCGGGCCGGAGGCGACGTTGTACGCGTGCGGGATTACTCCGTACGACGCCACGCATATCGGTCACGCGGCCACGTTCATCGCCTGGGACCTGCTGGTACGGGCCTGGCGCGACGCCGGTCACCAGGTCCGCTATGTACAGAACGTCACGGATGTCGATGATCCGCTGCTCGAGCGCGCGGAGCGCGACCACGAGGACTGGCGGGAACTGGCTGACCGCGAGATCGCGCTGTTCCGCGGCGACATGGAGGCGCTTCGGGTGCTCCCGCCCGCCGAGTACGTCGGCGCGGTCGAGGCGCTGCCGGTCATCGAGCGGCTGAGCAGGCTCCTCGCCGACCACGGGGCGGTCTACGACCTGGACGGCGACATGTACTTCGCCCGGTCAGCCGATCCGTCGTTCGGGGCGGTATCCGGGCTCGACGCCGCCACGATGACGGAGCTGTTCGCCGAGCGCGGCGGCGACCCCGGCCGGGCGGGCAAGAAGGACCCGCTGGACGCGCTGGTCTGGCTGGCCGCGCGGCCCGGCGAGCCCTCGTGGCCGTCCGGCTTCGGCAGCGGCAGGCCGGGCTGGCACGTGGAGTGCGCGGCGATCGCCACCGAGCATCTGGGCGTAACGTTCGACGTCCAGGCGGGCGGCACCGACCTGATCTTCCCGCACCACGAGATGAGCGCTTCGCACGCGCGGGTGGCGCTCTCTGGCCGGGCCAGCCCGGGGGAGCCGGTCTTCGCCCGGCACTATGCGCACGCGGGCATGGTGCGGCTCGACGGCGAGAAGATGTCCAAGTCGCAGGGCAACCTGGTGTTCGTGTCCCGGCTGATCGCGGGCGGCACCGACCCGATGGTGATCCGGCTGGCGATCCTCGCGCATCACTACCGGCAGGACTGGGACTGGACCGACGCCGGGCTTGCGGCGGCGCAGGCGCGGCTCGACCGCTGGCGCGCCGCGGTCGCGGCGGCCTCCGCCGTGCCGGGCCCCCCGGCCACGTCCGCCACGTCGGGCACGGGAGTGCTCGCCGCGGTGCGTGAGCGGCTGGCCGACGACCTCGACGCGCCCGGCGCGCTGGCCGCGGTCGACGCCTGGGCGGACGCCGTCCTCGCCGCGCCGGGCGGCACGGACGGCCCCCTGGTCCGCGACACCGTTGACGCCCTCCTTGGCGTCGCTTTGTAGACCAGATGGAAGTCGCGGCTTCGGCCGCCTTCGGCACGGGGGCACCGGGTAGCATCTGAGGCCGTTGTTGCTAGGTAACGGCCACGCAGTGCGACCGGTCGGCAGAAGGTAGCGGGTGTGAGCGGAACGACGCCAAGCGGGACGATCGCGAGCCCCGGCTCGGGTGAGCCAGGGGGCCAGCCCGCTGCGGCCCGGTCGGCCATGCCGGCCAGCCTGGGCAACCCGGTGACCCTGATCATCGTGGCCGCGACGGTGCTCGGCCTGCTGCTCCGGCTCTACCAGCTCAGCCGGCCCGGCTTCCTGCTCAGCGTCAACGAATACGACGACGGGCCCTACTTCGGCAGCGCCGTGCGGCTGGTCCACGGCGCCGTGCCCTACCGTGATTTCCTGATCGTGCAGCCACCGGGGATCACGCTGCTGATGATTCCGGTGGCGCTGCTCAGCAAAGTGACCGGCACCGCGTGGGGAATGGCCACTGCGCGGATCCTGACCTCGCTGATCGGCGCCGTCGCGGTGGCGCTGGCGGGCCTGCTGGTCCGGCACCGCGGCGTCCTCGCCACGGTCATCGTCTGCGGGATCATGGCCGTCTACCCGGACGCTATCCAGGCCACCAAGACGCTGCTCGTGGAACCCTGGCTGGTGCTGTTCTGCCTGATCGGCGCCCTGGCGGTGTTCGACGGCGATCACTTCACGACCAGGACGCGACGGCTCGTCTGGGGCGGCGTGGCGTTCGGGTTCGGTGGCGCGGTCGAGCCGTGGGCCATCTTCCCGGTGATCATCATCACGGTGCTGGCGCTGCGCTGGCCGCGCCGGGCCGCGGCGTACGTCGGCGGCGTGGCGGCCGGCTTCCTGGTCCCGGTGCTGCCGTTCGCCGCCCTGGCGCCAAAGAAGTTCTACCAGGCCACGATCATCGCGCAGATCGGGCCGCGGGCGGGCGCCACCCGCACCTCGACCTGGGAGCGCATCCAGGACCTGACCGGGCTGGCCGACCTGCACAAGCCGACGCACCTGGTGATCCTGGGCGCCGCCGTGCTGATCGCCGCGGTCGTGGCGGGCAGCCTCGGCCTCGCGTTCCTGCTGACCTCGCGGCTGCCGCCGATGCTCGACCTGTTCGCGGTCGGAACGGCGGGCTTCGTGCTGATCGGCTTCATCTGGCCGAACCAGTTCCACTACCACTTCGCCGCGTTCTTCGCGCCCTGGCTCGCCCTGGCCATCGGGCTGCCGCTGGCCGCCCTGGTGCGCGACCTGCGGCTGGTCTCGGGCCGCGACGCCGGCGCCGCCACACCGCCGGCCCTGCAATGGGGCGCGGCCTGCGTGGCCGGGCTGGTGATCCTGGTGATGGCCGTGGTCCAGTTCAACTGGGAGAGCTACAACACCCCGCACCTGCCGCTGTCCGTGGTGCAGCACGCGGAGCGCCTGATCCCGCCGGGGTCGTGCCTGCTTGCCGACGAGGTGTCGTTCGCCGTCATGACCAACCGGCTGGTCTCGGACGTGCCGGGCTGCTCGCTGCTGCTCGACGCCACCGGCACCAACTACGCGCTCTCGCACGGGCGCGACCCGGAGACCGGCGCCGCGAAGTACAAGGCGGTCGACGCGGTGTGGACCTACGCCTTCGATCACGCGCAGTACGTGTGGCTGTCCGGGCTGAACCACCACCGGGTGGCCTGGACGCCGGCGCTGGAGCGCTATTTCGGCGCCCACTTCACCCGGATCCTGAATGCCGGCCACGCGGGTGCGCTGTACCGGCGTATCGGCCTGAAACCGGCAAGCTGACAACGGGCGGCCGGGATAAATGCCGGACCAGGAGCCAGCGGTAACCGTCCGCCGCGCCGCCCCCGCCGACGTCCCGGCGCTCTACGTGGTCGTGCACGAGGCGTACCTGCTGTACGTGCCGAGAATCGGCCGCATGCCCGCCCCGATGACCGCCGACTACTCCGCGGCCGTTCAGTCCGGCCAGGCCTGGGTCGCCGAGGCGGACGGCCAGATCCTCGGCCTGCTCGTGCTCGTCGTAAACCAGGGCTACCTGCTGATCGAGAACATCGCGGTGCTGCCGTCGGCGCAGCGGCGCGGCATCGGCGCGCGGCTGCTCATGCTCGCCGAGGATGAGGCGCGGGCGAACGGCCTGGGCGAGATACGCCTCTACACGAACGAGGGAATGACCGAGAACCTCGCCTACTACCCGAGGCACGGCTACCGGGAGACGCGCCGGGCCGAGGAGCACGGGTTCCGGCGGGTGTTCTTCAGCAAGGTGCTGTGACTCCTCAGGCGCCTACAGTTCACGGCGGTCGAAGCTGACCAGGCCGAGCACCAGGATGAGCACCAGCCAGACGGCCGTCCAGGCCAGGTACTGCCAGGGCGGCGCGGCCAGGGCGAGGAACGGGTCGCCCTGCCCCACGGGCGATGCGGCGAGCTGCTGGGTGACGAACGACGACGGCTCGAGGTAGTAGATCGCGCCCTGCCACAGCCCATTCGTTGGCAGCAGGTACTGGCTGACCTCGCTCGCCGTGTGCAGCGCATGGATGTTGAACGCCGTGGCCAGGGTGCCGCCGACGCCTGCGAGCCAGGCCAGGCCGAAAAGTGCGATGCCGATCACGCCGGCGGCCAGCGCGGACAGCCGGGTGCTGAGCAGCAGCACGAACGTCAGCAGGACTACGCCCTCGGCGAAGACGAGCGCCGCCGCGGCGGCCGGGTCGGGCTCCACGAAGCCGGAGGTCCAGTGCACGACGGCCACCTGCAGGCCGGACACGATCGCGGTGTACGCGCCGAGCAGGCCGGCCAGGCCCAGCCACTTCCCGAGCAGCACCTCGCTGCGCCGGACCGGCCGGGCGACGACGGTCTGCAGGACGCCCGAGTCGATCTCGCTGGAGACAGCCAGCGAGCCGACGGCGGATGCGCTGAGCGCGACGATGAAGCTGAACATGAACATGAACAGCACGACCGCCTGGGGGAGTGCCAGGTTTGTCTCACCCGAGGTGAACGCTCCGCCGTGGCTCAGTTTGTAGAAGGCCCAGCCGCTGGCGCCGACGAGCACGATGGAGATGACAGCGAACGCGGCAACGAGCCGGCGCCGCACCGCCTCCCGCATGGTGAGCGACGCAATCGTCAGGACGGCACTCACGTTTCCCCCAGCAGCTTGAGGAAGCTCTCTTCCAGGCTCTGTTGCTCGGGTATGACGGCCTCGACCCGGCCGCCGAGCGCGACGATCGCGGCCACAAGCTCCGGCACCCGCCCGGCCGCCATCTCCTCGACCAGCAGCCAGTCTCCTTGCTCGGTCCAGCGCCCGAAGCTGGCCAGGCGCCGCCACCAGCCGCCGGGCAGGCCGGTCACCCGCAGCCGGGCGCTGGGCCTGCGGACCTTCAGCTCGGCCAGCGTCCCGGTGGCGAGCGACCGGCCCTTGCTGAGGATCGTCACGCGGTCGCAGACGTGCTCGGCCTCTTCGAGCAGGTGGGTGTTGAGGAAGACCGTTGCACCGCGGTCACGCAGCTCGCGGATGATCACGCGGACGTGATGGCGGCCCACCGGGTCGAGGGCGCTCGTCGGCTCGTCGAGCACCACGAGCGCGGGCTCGCCGAGCAGCGCGACCCCGAGGCCGAGCCGCTGCTGCATGCCCTTGGAGAACGTGCCGACCTTGTCGTCGCCCCGGCCGTCAAGGCCGACGACGTGCAGCGCCTCGTCCGCCGCCGCGGCCCGGCCCGGCCTGGGCATCCGCATCAGCCTGCAATGCAGGACCAGCACCTCGCGGGCGGTCAGCCAGCTCTGGAAGCGGAACAGCTCGGGCAGGTAGCCGATCTGCCTGCGGGTCTGCAGGTCCCCGGCTGGCGCGCCCAGGACCATCGCCTCGCCGCCGGTCGGCCGGGCCAGCCCGAGCAGCAGCTTGACGGCAGTGGTCTTGCCCGCCCCGTTCGGGCCCAGGAACCCGAAGACCTCGCCGCGCGCCACGGTCATCGACAGCCCGGCCAGCGCAACCGTGCTCCGGTACCGCTTGCTCAGCTCGATCGTGTGAATGGCCGGGGACCCCGGCGGCGTGCAGCCGCCGGGGTCGCTCGCGCCGTGGCCCGCCACGGCCGCGCGCTCAGCCGATCTGGCGGGCGACATTGAAGACGTCCTGCTTGTCGAGCAGCCCGCCGACGGCATGCACGACGCCGTCACCGCTCTCCCAGATCACCCCGGACGCGAAGCCGTTGGGGTCGGTGACGAGCAGCGCCGGTGCCCCGCCGATCTGCTCCTTCAGCTCCCACAGCCCCGACGGGACCGGCACCGGCAGGATCGATGTCGGGTTGCCGAGCAGCCGGATCTCCTGGGCCAGGCCGGCCGGCAGGCCCGGCCGTGACAGCACGAACGTCTCGAGCTGGCTGGCGGTCGCGCCCGTCGACGACGCCACCGGCCTGCGCGCCGCGACGATCGCGAGCGTGGTCACGTTGCCGTGGCCGGACGTGCCGCCGTACTGCACCGCGATCGCCGGGCCGACGGTGATCTCCAGTGTGCTTCCCGCCACGGCAGGACCGGCGCTCTGGCTGAACCGCACCGTGACTGTCACCAGTGGCTGGACCTCGACGCTGCTGATCGCCCGCACTCCGGACGGCAGCGTGGCCGGGGTGGGAAAGGCCAGATGGGTCATTGCGCTGGCGCTGGCGAGCGAGCTCACCTGCTGGGGGCGGCCCGCCGTGCTCCAGCTCAGCTCGCCAAAGCTGAGCCGCATCGAGCCGGACGGCTGCAGATTGCTGGGCAGCCGGCCGACGCCGGTGATGTTCTCGATCGCCCGAAGGTCGTTCGCGCTGACCCGCACCGGGGCCACCTGGGTTGGCGCGTAGACGGTCGTGAGGACCGCGGCCGCGGCCGCTCCCACGGCGAGCACGCTGGCCACGACCGCGGTCCCGGCACCGACCGAGACGTTGACCAGCCGCCGCGGCATGCGCCGGGACGGACGGACGGCCGGACGCCGGGCCGCGTCGGGCCGGCTGAGGCGGTCCTGCAGCAGGATCCACTCCAGGTCGATGTCGCCGACCTCCGGCGGCGCGGCCAGCACGCGCGCGGCCAGCGCCGCGTCCGCGGCGATCTCGGTGCTCTGGGCCTGGCAGCGGCGGCAGTCGTCGAGGTGGCGCCGGGCCAGGTCGGGCACGGCCAGCGGCTCGTCCTCGAGCCGGCGCAACACCGGGCTAGGTACGTGGTGCATTCTGCAACTCCTTGCGTAGCGCTGATTCGGCTCGGCGGAGCATCGTGCCTACGTGCCCCACCTTCACGTTCATGGCCTCGGCCACCTCGGCGTAGCTCAGCCCGTTGTGCCGGAGCACGAGGACGGCCGCGGCCTTGCGGGGCAGGCGGGACAGCGCCCGCCTGACCTCGGTCCTGGACTCGGCGTCCAGCACGGTCTCCTCCGGGCCCGCCGCGGGCATCTCGACGGCCGCCGACCGCTGACGCCGCTCGCGGCGCCGCTCGCCGCGGATGGCGTTCAGGGCCGTGTGCGCCGCGGCCGCCCGCACCCAGGCGCGGGCATGATCCGAATCCCCCGGCTCGGGGAACCGCTTGAAGGCGCTGATGAAGACGTCCTGCGCGACGTCCTGGGCTGCCTGGGCATCGCCGACGACGCCGAAGGCGATGCGCACGACCGCGGGATACTCCTCGCGGAAGAACCGCTCGAACCCGGAGAACGAGGCCCCTGGCGGTGACGAGCGCAGGTCGGTCACGAAGCTGGCTTCCATACTCATCCTCTCCGTCACCTAAGCACCGCAGGACCAGCAGGTGTGACAGCTGCCCGCGTTGTCAAGCCGATAACACAGTCTGTGGATCAGAGCCTGTTACGCACAGTCCCGGGGTTAATCACGTCGTGCCGGGTGGCCCGCCCGCCGCAGCCTGCCGACATGACAGACAACACGCCAGCGGGTGACAAGACCCCGCACACGAACAGTCAGCCGGACCGGGACGTACCGAGGATCAGGGTCAGATCCGTGGCCGGTTTCCTGGTGGTCATCCCGCACCTGCTGGGATTCCACCCGAGCCGGAGCATGGTGGTCGTCGGCCTTGACGCGCGGCGCGGGCGCATTGTGCTCGCGTTCCGGTACGACCTGCCGGACCCGCCGGACGCGGCGCGGTCGCGGGACATCGCGGAGCACGCCGCCGCCGTGCTGCGGAAGCGGCGGATCAGGACCGCGATCGCCGCGGGATACGGCGACGGCGTTCTGGTCACGCCGGTCGCCGAGCAGCTCAGGGCGGGCCTGCGCGGCGCCGGGATCGCAATGCGCGACCTGCTCCGGGTGCAGGACGGGCGCTACTGGTCTTACGTCTGCACGGACCCGGGCTGCTGCCCGCCGGACGGTGTGCCGTTCGACGTATCCGCGCACCCGGCCGCGGCGGCGATGACCGCGGCCGGGATGCCGGCTCGCCCCGACCGGGCGTCGCTGGCGGACTCGCTGGCCCCGCTGACCGGCCAGGCCGCTGAGTCGATGCGCCAGGCAACGGAGCGCGCAGTGCTGCGGGCCGCGGAGCTGATCGCGTCCGCCGGCGCCCCAGGCGGCTCATCCTCCCGCATTCAGGGCGGCACATCCTCCTGCGGCCCGGCCGGCGGATCATCTCGCGCTTCCAGCGTGCCGTCCGGCAATCCAGGCGGCCTGTGGCTGGCTGTCGAGGCCGGCCGGGAGGCGGTCCGGGCCGCGATCAGCATCTACCGCCACGGCGGCCGGATCACCGACCACGACCAGCTCGCCTGGCTCACGGTGACTATCGCCGACTTGCGGGTACGTGACGACGCCTGGGCCCGGATGGAGCCCCGGCACCGCGCCGACCACCAGCGGCTGTGGACCGACGTGGTCCGTCACGCGTGCGAGCCTTACGTGCCAGCGCCAGCGTCCCTGCTGGCGTTCACCGCGTGGCAGTCCGGCGACGGGGCGCTTGCGAACGTCGCAATCGAGCGGGCCCTCGCCGCCGACCCCGAGTACTCGATGGCGCATCTGATCGGGCAGGCGCTGGACGCGGGCCTGCCCCCGTCCGCCGCGCGGCTCCCGATGACACCGGAGGAGGTCGAGGCCAGTTACGCGGGGACCGAGCTCGGCGGCGCCGAGCGTTCGGCCTCGCGGTCGGCGCGAGGTTCGGCGCCGCGGTCGTCGGCACGAACGTCGTCGACAGGACGGTCGTCGACAACGAGGTCGGCCAGCAAGCGGCCCTCCGCGTAGCGCAGCGCCGCCTCGGGCAGGCCGGCCTGCCTGCCGCTGAGCAGCACCCGCACGGTCCCGGTCCGAGACGGCGCTGCATCGGGCCTGGTATCGGTCCCGCCCGCAGCGACCCGGCGCAGAGCCTGCGCGGCGACGGCGGCCGCCGAGCGGAACAGGGTCACGCCCGGCAGCGCGGCACCGATCAGGTCGGCTGCCAGCTCATACTCGGTGCAGCCGAGCACGACCGCGCCGCAATCGGCCGGTGTGCGCGCGGCCGCACCGGCGACGGCGGCTCTGGTAGCCGCCTCGTCCCCGGCGTCGACCGCGTCGGCCAGGCCGGGGCACGGGACCGGGGTGACTCGTGCCGAGCCGGCGAAGTCGTCGATGAGCCGGCGCTGATACGTGCTGGCCGTGGTTGCCACGGTCGCCCAGATCGCCACCGAGTCGCTGAACGCCGCGGCGGGCTTGATCGCCGGAACCGTGCCGACGACCGGCATCGCGGGCTCGAACTCCGCCCGGAGCGCGGGGAGCGCGTGCACGGTTCCGGTGTTGCACGCGAACACGAGCACGTCCGGCCCGAACGCGGCGGTCGCCCTGGCGCAGGCGAGCGACCGCTGGGCGATGTCGCCCGGGCTGCGCGGCCCCCACGGCATCCCGTCCGGATCCATGGCCAGCACCAGGTCTGCGTCGGGACGGAGCCGGTGCAGCTCGGCGGCGGTAGCGAGCAGCCCGATCCCTGAGTTGATCAGCGCGATCCGCATGAATCCAGCCTAAGAGGTTTCCCGCGCGACGGCCGGGACCAGCGCCGACGCCGAGGGTCAAGAAATTGTCAGCACCGAGCGAAAGGATGACAGTGTTGACTCCAAGGAGGGCACGATGAGTGCTGTGAGCATCGCCGACGCCTGGCCCAGCTGGGGCGAGCCGTTCACCGTCGAGGATCTCGACCGGATGCCCGACGACGGTCGGCGCTACGAGCTGATTGACGGGATGCTCATCGTGAGCCCGGGTCCCAACATGGGTCATCAGCGAGTGATCATCGTTCTGGGCAGCCTGCTCGAGCAGGCATGCCCTGAGAACTTGGTGGTCTTCGCTGATATCGGCGTACGAATCGCGGAGAACAGTGCGCTTGAACCCGATGTCGTCGTGGCACGTGTTGCCGACGCGGAAGGAGTACGGCTTGCCCGGCCGCCGGTGCTCGTCGTCGAGGTGCTCTCGCCTCATTCCGTGCTGCGGGATCTTAACCTGAAGAAGGCCGCCTACGAGCGGTTCGGTATCCCGTCGTACTGGGCGGTCGATCCCGATCTGGACCGGCCGAGCCTGCGCGCGTACGAGCTTGACGGCGGGTCCTATGCCGAGGTCGCGCACGTCGCCGGGAGCGAGGCGTTCCGCGCCCGCAAGCCGTTCGACGTCGAGATCGTTCCGGACCGGCTGGTCGCCAAGCTCCGCCGGCGCTGACCATCCGCGGCCAGCAATCGGCCATGTCATCGGCCGAGTGCTGGCAGGCCATCGATGCTGACCGCGTTCTTCTCCTGGCGGTATTCGGCGAGCTCGTCGAGGGACTTCTGCTCCGCCATCTGTGCCAGCAGGTCGCGTTCCTCGGTCAACTCCATCTGGGGCACGGCGTAGCCGCAGGAGTCGGCGATGCGGTCCGCCTCCACCACGATGATCGCCCTCCGATCGCGCCGGTCGGCACCGTGCGTCCCGTTCCGGGCAAACCGCGCGGCAAGCGCCTGCCAGCTCGGGTCATCGGGCAGCACCACGTGCCCGCGGCCGTAGATCCGGAGGATTTTCGCCTGCTTCGTGAACGAGCAGAACATGATCGTTATCCGGCCGTTCTGCCGCAGGTGCGCGATCGTCTCGGCGCCGCTGCCGGTCAGGTCGACGTAGGCCACGGTGGTCGGGTCCAGCACGGCGAACGTGTCCCGGTAGCCCTTGGGAGAGACGTTGACGTGGCCTCCCTCGCCGTCCGAGGTGAGGCACGGTGCTGTGGCCACGAAGAACACCGGCTGGCGGGCGATAAACTTCGTGAGCCGTTCGTCCAGCTCGGCATAGACCTTGCCCATAATGCCCTCCTGCGTGCATTCTCGCCGTGAGGGCTAGGTGCGGGCGATATCGGGGAGGGTTGGTGTGACCGACGTCACTGACACGAACAATCGCGGCGTGGCACCGCGGCGCAAGCTGCCGCCAGCTCACCGAGCGGCGGTGGCCAGGCTGCAGCACGACTACGCGGCGATCCCGCCCGGCAGCCCGGTCCGGCTCGCCAAGCGAACGTCCAATCTGTTCCGGTTCCCCGACAGCAACGCGCAGGCCGGGCTTGACGTGTCCGCGTTCGGGCATGTGGTGTCCGTCGACCCGAGCACCCGCACGGCGGTGGTCGGCGGCATGACGACCTACGAGGATCTCGCCGACGCCACCCTGGCGTACGACCTGATGCCGCTCGTCGTGCCGCAGCTGAAGACGATCACGCTCGGCGGCGCGGTGACCGGCCTCGGGATCGAGTCGACCTCGCTGCGCAGCGGTCTGCCGCACGAGTCAGTGACCGAGATGGAGATCCTCACGGGCGACGGGCGGGTGGTCACCGCCACCGACGACAACGAGCACGCCGCGCTGTACCGCGGTTTCCCCAACTCCTACGGCACGCTCGGCTACGCGCTGACGCTCACGATCGAGCTCGAGCCCGTGGCGCCGTACGTGCACCTGCGCCACTTCCGCTTCGGCACCCCGGAAGCCTGCATGGACGCGGTCGCGCAGATCGCGGCGGACGGCAGCTACCACGGGCACCGGGCGGACTTCGTGGACGGCACGGCGTTCAGCCTCGACGAGATGTACCTGACCGTCGGCGCCTTCAGCGACGTCGCGCCGTGGCGCAGCGACTATACGCGGGAACGCATCTACTACCGGTCGATCCGCGGGCCCAAGGAAGACTTCCTCACTATCCGCGACTACCTGTGGCGCTGGGACACCGACTGGTTCTGGTGCGCCGGGGCCTTCGGTGTGCAGAACCCGGTGATCCGCCGGGTCTGGCCGCGCCGGTACCGCCGCTCGGACACCTACCGCAAGCTGATCGCCCTCGACCGCAAGTACGGCTTTTCCGCGGCGCTGAACGCCCGCCGCGGCCTGCCGTCACGCGAGTACGTCGCCCAGGACGTGGACATCCCGGTCGGGCGCGGCGCGGAGTTCCTGCGCTGGTTCGTCCCGCACGTCGGCATGAGCCCGGTCTGGCTCTGCCCGATGCGGCTGCGCGGCACCCCGCTCAGCAAGCAGCCCTGGCCGCTGTACCCGCTGCATCCCGGCGACGTCTACGTGAACTTCGGCTTCTGGGGCACCCGTTCGCTGCCGCCAGGGGCCGGGGACGGCCACTACAACCGGCTGATCGAGGAAGAGGTGACCGCCCTCGGCGGCCGCAAGGGGCTCTACTCCTCGTCGTTCTACTCCGAGGACGAGTTCTGGGCCCTGCACAACGGCCCGGAATACGCGACACTGAAGGACGATTATGACCATCAGGGTCGGCTCGCCGGGCTGTACGAGAAGTGCGTTCGCGGGAAGTAACGAAGGAGACGGGCCATGTCGATAGCGGACGTATTCGAGGCGGTAGCCGGGCCGGATGCCGCGGTGGGGTTCCAGGCCTATGACGGAAGCAAGGCCGGAGCGCCCGATGCTCCCGTGAAGATCACCGTGCGGTCGCCGGTGGCGGTGTCCTACCTGGCCCAGGCGCCCGGGGCGCTCGGCCTTGCCAGGGCATACGTGTCTGGCCACCTGGACGTCGTCGGCGACATGTACTTCGCGCTGGCGAGGATGGCACGCGCCCAGATGACGCACCTTGATTTTTCTGATCGGATACGGCTGCTGCGCCAGCTGGGCGGACCGCGTGTCCTGATCCCGCGGATCCCGCCGCCGCCGCAGGAGGTCCGAGTCCGGCGCAGGTCCTTGTCGGGCCGGCGGCACTCCAAGGGCAGGGATGCCTCGGCGATCTCACACCACTACGACGTCTCCAACACGTTCTACGAGTGGGTGCTCGGCCCGTCGATGGCCTACACCTGTGCCTGCTATCCGAGCGAGGACGCAACGCTGGAAGAGGCGCAGTGGTTCAAGCATGACCTGGTAGCGCGCAAGCTGGCGCTGCGGCCGGGGATGCGGCTGCTCGACGTGGGCTGCGGCTGGGGCGGCATGGTGCGGCACGCCGCCCGTGAGTACGGCGTCAAGGCGCTCGGCGTCACGCTGTCCGAGCAGCAGGCGCTGTGGGGGCAGAAGGCCATCGAGGAGCAGGGCCTTTCGGACCTGGCCGAGGTGCGGCACCTGGACTACCGGGATGTGGCGGAGACCGGCTTCGACGCCGTCAGCTCCATCGGGCTGACCGAGCACATCGGCAAGGCGCAGCTGCCCGGCTACTTCGAGTTCCTTTACGGCAAGCTGAAGCCGGAGGGGCGGATGCTGAACCACTGCATCACCCGCACCGACAACACCGAGCCCGCGCGGCGGCCGGACGGGTTCATCTACCGGTACGTGTTCCCCGACGGCGAGCTAGAGGCGCCCGGCTACCTGGTCTCACTGATGCACGACGCAGGCTTCGAGGTCCGCCACGAGGAGAACCTGCGCGAGCACTACGCGAAGACGCTGGCCGGCTGGTGCAAGAACCTGGACGAGCACTGGGACGAGGCGGTCGCCGAGGTCGGCGAGGGCACGGCCCGGGTCTGGCGGCTCTACATGGCCGGGTCACGGCTCGGCTTCGAGCGCAACCAGATCCAGCTGCACCAGGTTCTCGGTGTGCGGCTCGGTGACAACGGCAGGTCCGGCATGGCGCTGCGGCCCGACTGGGAGCCGGTGCCAGCGCCGGTCAGCTGAACCTGCAGAACTCGCTCAGCTGCCGGCCCTGTCGTCGACGACGATCGTTATCCCCGCCGGCACGCCGACCGCCGGCGCGGTCTGCCGCGCGGCGTCGTCGACGTGGACGCGCGGCGGCTCCGGCGGGGCCGTCTCGTAATAGGTGCCGGGACCGTAGAGCTGGCCGTACCTGATCACTACGCCGCCCGCCTGCAGCACCGCGCGCTCGTGCTCCGCGGTGGCCGCCCGGCCGCTGTCACCGGGCAGCTCCCAGGAGATGCTCTGCGCGATGACCGGTCCGGCCGAGGCCGCGGCGGCCGCGGCGAGCAGGTTGCGCGTGCCCTCGCCGCGGATCCGGTTGTTGCGCTCGCTGAACGCTGGAATGTCGGCAGCGTTGTCGGGCAGGTCGGTGAGCTGGTGGAAGACGATGTCGGGAGCGAACGCGATGACCGCCCGGGTGAGCGCGTCAGCGTCGAACACATCGCAGACCACGGGCTCCGCGCCGAGCTCGCCGAGCAGGTCGGCCTTGTGCGCCGAGCGGGTCATCCCGGCGACCGCGTGCCCGTCGGCGACCAGCAGCGGGACCAGGCGGCTCCCGATGACGCCGCTCGCTCCCGCCACGAAGATCCGCACCGGGCCAGCCTATGCCGCGCCAGGCCGCTCCCGGCTGACCCCCGCGCCGCGCGATCCCGGCCTCGGCTAACCCCCGCGCCGCGCGATCCCGCGCCACCGCAACCACGCGCAGCGCTTTACACTGCGGTCGTGGATGGCTATGACGACGGCAAAGTGGCCTGCACCGATCAGGAACTCGTCATCCGCAATTACTACTTCTTCTTCCTGGGCGCCAAGCACATCCCGTACCCCGCCATCCGCGAGGCGCGCCGGGTGCGCCTCGGCACGATGGGGCGGTGGCGCATTCACGGCAGCGGGGACTTCGTCCACTGGTTCAATTTCGATGTACGCCGCCCGCGCAAGGACTCTGCGATCGTCATTCACCTCGACAAGGTGATCCGCCCGGTCATCACCCCGGACGATCCCGACCGGGTTGCGGCGGTGCTCGCCGAGCACGGGGTGAACGTCACCGTAGGCTCGGAGAGCGGACTGCGTTAGCGCCGAGCGGCTGGCAGCTCTCGGCGCCACGATCGTCCGCGTCCTTTACGAAGAGGGTCTTGATCACTACGGGGTCGCGATGACGAACCCCGAGGGCAACGAGTTCGACATCAGCTAGCGACGGTAGTTCTCCGCCACGGTGAAGGCCAGGTCCAGGGCCTGGCTGCGGTTGAGCCGGGGGTCACAGGCGGTCTCGTAGCGCTGGTAGAGATCATCGGCGACGATCTCGTGGCTGCCGCCGACGCACTCGGTGACGTTGTCGCCGGTGAACTCGATGTGGATGCCACCCGGGTGTGTCCCGAGGCCCCGGTGTACCTCGAAAAACCCCTGCACCTCCTCGAGCACGTCGTGCAGCCGGCGGGTCTTGTGGCCGCTCGGGGCCTCGAACGTGTTGCCGTGCATCGGGTCGCAGACCCAGGGGACCTCTATCCCCTCCGCAATGACCGCGCTGATCAGCGGCGGCAGCGCGTCTCTGACCCGGCCCGCGCCCATCCGCGTGATGAGCGTCAGCCGCCCGGGATCGCGGGCGGGGTTCAGCCTGTCGATCAGCGCGAGCACATCGGCGGGCTTCGCGTCCGGGCCGACCTTGACGCCGATTGGGTTGCTGATGCCGCTGGCGAACTCTACGTGTGCCCCGTTCAGGTCGCGCGTCCGCTCGCCGACCCACACGAAGTGGGCGGACGTGTCGTACATCAGGCCGGTCCGCGAATCGCGCCTGGTCAGTGCCTGCTCGTAGTCGAGCACCAGCGCCTCGTGGCTCGAGTAGAGCTCGACAGCGCGCAGTTCCTCGGGGTCGGCCCCGCAGGCCCGCATGAACGCAAGCGCGCGGTCGATCTCCCCGGCCAGCCGCTCGTAGCGCTGCCCGGCCGGGCTCTGCTTGACGAAGTCCTGGTTCCACGCGTGCACCTGGTGCAGGTCGGCGTAACCGCCGGTGGCGAACGCGCGGCACAGGTTCAGGGTCGCCGCGGAGCAGTGGTAAGCGCGCAGCAGCCTGGCCGGATCCGGGGTACGCGCCTGCGTGGTGAACTCCACGTCGTTGATCGCGTCGCCCCGGTAGACGGGAAGCTCGGTTCCGTCGCGGCTCTCGGTCGGGCGCGTGCGGGGCTTCGCGAACTGGCCCGCCAGCCGGCCGATCTTGACGATCGGCACGCTGGCACCGTAGGTGAGCACGACGGCCATTTGCAGCAGCGTCTGCAGCTTGGCCCGGACCGCGTCCGCCGTGGCGCCGGCGAATGTCTCCGCGCAATCCCCGCCCTGGAGCACGAACGCCTCGCCGCGCGCCACCGCCGCGAGCCGCTCACGGAGCACGTCACACTCCCCGGCGAAGACCAGCGGGGGCAGCCCGGCCAACTCGCCGGTCACCTGCTGCAGCCGGTGCGGATCCGGCCAGTCCGGCTGCTGCGCCGCAGGCAGGTCACGCCAGCTCGCGCGAGCGGGGACTGAGGCTGGCCCGGACTGCGAAGCCGTGGTAGTGGTCACCGCTGCAGGTGTTCCGGCAGGGGGAGGCTGTCACCAATCACGATCACACGCTACGCGCCCTGGGGGTGCGGGAGGCACGTGCCCTGAGGATGCGGAGAGGCGCGAGTCCTGGGGTGGGCGGGAGGCGTGTGTCCTGGGGTGGGGGGATGCGCGTGTCTGGGGTGGGCGGGAGGCGCGTGTCCTGGGGTGCGCGGTGCGCGTCCCCTGACGCGCACGTCACGAGGGCGCGGGCGAGAGGCGGCGGAGCGGGGGAGAATGACCGCATGGACTCAGCCAGCGCGCGCCGGGACGTCGTCGTGCTCGGATCCACCGGATCGATCGGTACTCAGGCGGCAGACATCATCCGCCGCAACCCCGACCGTTTCCGGGTGGCCGGGCTCGCCGCCGGTGGCGGCAACCCGGATCTGCTGGCCAGCCAGGCGCTGGAGTTCGGCGCCGAGGTGGTCGCGGTGGCCAGCGATGCGAGGGTCGAGGAACTGCGCCAGGCGCTGCACGCGAAAGCCGCGGCCGGCGTCGGCCCGTGGGGAGCGGCGGGCGGGGCGAAAGGCGCGGGTGCGGCCAGCCCATCGGGCCGGGCCAGGCAGCTGCCCAAGATTCTGACCGGGCCGGACGCCATCGCCGAGGTCGCGGCCTGGCCCTGCGATGTCGTGCTGAACGGGGTGACCGGCGCGGTCGGCCTTGCCGCCACGCTGGCCGCGATCGACGCCGGGCGCGTGCTCGCGCTGGCCAACAAGGAGTCGCTGATCATGGGCGGCCCGCTGGTGGCGGGCCGCGCCGCGCCCGGCCAGATCGTCCCGGTCGACTCCGAGCACTCCGCGCTGGCCCAGTGCCTGCGCGGCGGCCGGGCGCAGGAGGTGCGGCGGCTCGTGGTCACCGCGAGCGGCGGGCCGTTCCTGCACCGCAGCCGCGACGAACTCGAGGACGTCACGCCTGAGCAGGCCCTCGCGCACCCGACCTGGAACATGGGCCCGGTGGTCACCGTGAACTCCGCCACGCTCGTGAACAAGGGCCTGGAGCTGATCGAGGCGCACTTGCTGTTCGGCATCGGCTTCGAGGCCATCGAGGCGGTCGTGCACCGGCAGTCGGTGATCCATTCCATGGTCGAGTTCACCGACGGCTCGACGATCGCCCAGGCCAGCCCCCCGGACATGCGGATACCCATTGCGCTGGCCCTGGCCTGGCCGGACCGGGTTCCCGATGCGGCCAGCGCGGTGGACTGGACCACGGCGCATACCTGGACATTTGAGCCGCTCGACGAGAAAGCGTTCCCTGCGGTGCCGCTCGCCCGTGCGGTGGGGAGCGCCGGCGGGACCGCCCCGGCCGTGTACAACGCCGCCAATGAAGTGTGCGTCGAGGCGTTCCTGTCCGGCCGGCTCCGCTTCAACAGGATCATCGATACTGTTGCGCGGGTAGTCTCTGAGCGTGATGGTTCGTGCCAGGAGGCCATGACGCTGGACGACGTGCTCGCCGCGGATGGCTGGGCACGGAGCAGGGCGCGCGAGCTGACCGGCACCGGGCAGTCTCGCTGATCCGGCGCCGCCGCAGGGAGGGAGACACGGCAGGATGAGTTTCCTGCTCGGTGTGGTCATCTTCGTGGTGGCCATCCTGATCTCTGTGATCCTGCACGAGGCGGGGCACTTCCTGACTGCCAAGAAGTTCGGCATGCAGGCCACCCAGTTCTTCATCGGCTTCGGGCCGACCCTGTGGTCGACCACGCGCGGCGAGACCGAGTACGGCATCAAGGCCCTGCCGTTCGGCGCCTTCGTCCGGATCACCGGGATGACCAACCTCGACGAGGTCGACCCGGCCAACGAGCCGCGCTCGATGCGGAACAAGCCGGCCTGGCAGCGGGCCATCGTCATGGTGGCGGGCTCGTTCATGCACTTCGCGCTCGCGTTCGTGCTCTTGCTCGCGCTCGCGCTCGGGATCGGGCGGGTCAATGAGAACGCGAACACCAACGCGATCGGCGGGGTGAGCGCCTGTGTGCCGGCCAGCCTCAAAGCGTACGATGAGGGCTCCTGCGCCGGCAGCAAGGGGAGCTCACCGGCCAAGGCGGCCGGGATCAAGGCCGGTGACAAGATCATCGCGGTCGGCGGCAAGCCGGTGCACAACTGGACCCAGATCGGCGTCGCGATCCGTGCCCAGCCGATCGGAAAGCCCGTGCCGGTGACCGTGCTGCGGAATGGCAAGCGGATCATCCTTGACGCCACGCCGGCCCGCATTCCCGGGTGCAAGGGCTCCTGCATCGGCATCGGCGAGGCCGTGGTGTTCCAGCGGTCCAGCCCGGTCGGCGCGGTGGCGTTCGCCGGATCGGCGTTCGGCGAGGTACTCGTCGGCTCGGCCGACGCGTTCGCGAAGCTGCCGGCTGCGCTGCCCGACCTGTTCAACAAGAACCGGTCAAAGACCCCGGCGGGCGACGTGAGCAGCGTGGTCGGCGCGGCGGACATCGCGGGCCAGGCGGTCTCCTCCGGCGGCGGGTGGCGGTACTCGGCCTCCGACCTGCTGCTGATCATCATCTCGCTGAATATCTTCATCGGCGCGTTCAACTTGCTGCCGCTGCTCCCGCTCGACGGCGGGCACCTCGCCGTGATCTTCTACGAACGGATCAGGGCCTGGCTGGCGAGGCTCCGCGGCAGGCCCGACCCGGGGCTGGTCGACATGCAGCGGCTTGTCCCGGTCAGCGTCGGGGTCTTTGGGCTGCTGATAGGCCTCGGCCTGCTACTCATGGCCGCTGACATATTCAATCCGGTACATCTTGTACAGTAAGGTGACATTTTCGCTATGACTGTTGATCTTGGCTTGCCGGAAGTGCCCCCGGAGCCGCTGGCGGAGCGCCGGACGTCGCGTCAGCTCATGGTCGGCAAGGTGCCGGTGGGCGGCGGAGCGCCCGTCTCGGTCCAGTCGATGGCCACGACGCTGACCGCCGACGTGAACGCCACCTTGCAGCAGATCGCGGAGCTCACCGCGGCTGGGTGCCAGATCGTCCGGGTCGCCGTGCCGTCCCAGGACGACGCCGACGCGCTGCCGCAGATCGCGCGCAAGTCGCAGATCCCGGTGATCGCCGACATCCACTTCCAGCCGAAGTACGTGTTCGCCGCGATCAACGCCGGCTGCGCCGCGGTCCGGGTCAACCCGGGAAACATCAAGACGTTCGACGACAAGGTCGGCGAGATCGCCAGGGCGGCGTCGGCGGCCGGCATCCCGATCAGGATTGGCGTCAATGCTGGCTCCCTGGACAAGCGGCTGCTGGCCAAGTACGGCAAGGCCACGGCGGAGGCCCTGGTGGAGTCCGCGCTGTGGGAATGCTCGCTGTTCGAGGAGCACGGCTTCACCGACATCAAGATCTCGGTGAAGCACCACGACCCGGTGGTGATGATCAACGCCTACCGGCAGCTGGCGGCGCAGTGCGACTACCCGTTGCACCTGGGTGTCACCGAGGCTGGGCCGACCTTCCAGGGCACGGTGAAGTCGGCGGTGGCGTTCGGCGCCCTGCTCGCCGAGGGCATCGGTGACACGATCCGGGTGTCGCTGTCGGCCCCGCCGGTTGAGGAGGTCAAGGTCGGCATCGCGATCCTGGAGTCGCTCGGCATGCGCCAGCGCGGCCTGGAGATCGTGTCCTGCCCCTCCTGCGGCCGGGCCCAGGTCGACGTGTACAAGCTGGCCGACGAGGTGACCGCGGCCCTGGACGGCATGGACGTGCCGCTGCGCGTCGCAGTGATGGGCTGTGTGGTCAACGGGCCCGGGGAGGCGCGGGAGGCCGACCTGGGCGTGGCGTCCGGCAACGGCAAGGGGCAGATCTTCGTGCGCGGCGAGGTCGTCAAGACCGTGCCCGAGTCGCAGATCGTGGAGACCCTGATCGAAGAGGCCATGAAGCTCGCCGCGACCATGGAGCCGGCGGCCGAAAGCTGACCGAGACCCGATCGCCGCACGGCGACCCTTCCGCATCGGGCAGTATGGCGTCATGAAACGTGCGCTGCCCGCCGTGGCCGCGATGGCAGTTGCCACCGCCCTGGCGATCGCTGGCTGCACCAGCGGATCCTCTTCGTCGGCGGCCTCCACCGGGGCAGTCTCGGCGGGATCGGCGTCCGCGGTGAGCTGGCACTCCTGCACGGAGCAGGGCGCCTCGATGCTGTGCGGGAGCCTGCAAGTCCCGCTCGACTACAGCCACCCGAACGGCCGGAAGATAACGCTGGCGCTGTCCCAAGTGCCCGCCACCGCCCCGGCGGCCAAGCGCCAGGGCGTGCTGCTGGTCAACCCTGGCGGGCCCGGCGGCGCGGGCCTCAGCCTCGCCGCGTTCGTGGCCGAGGGCCTGGACCCATCGGTCGCTGCCGATTACACGATCGTCGGCTTCGACACCCGCGGTGTCGGGACATCGGTGCCGTCGCTGAGCTGTGACTCGTCGTTCTTCTCCCGTGCCCGGCCGGACTACATCCCGGCCTCCGCGGCCGAGGAGCAGCAGAACGTCGACCGGGCCAAGACGTACGCGGCCGACTGCGAGAAGAAGTACGGCTGGCTGCTGCCGTACATGACCACCGAGAACATCGCCAGGGACATGAACTCGATCCGGATGGCGCTCGGGCAGAAGCAGATCAGCTACTTCGGCTACTCCTACGGCACCTACATCGGGCAGGTGTTCGCGACCCTGTTCCCGCACCAGCTGCGGCGGATGGTGCTGGACAGCACCGTGGACCCCAGGGGCGCGTGGTGGCAGGACAACATCGAGCAGGACTACGCATTCCAGGGCCGGCTCGAGGTGTTCTTCGCCTGGATGGCGAAGTACGACAGCGTCTATCACCTCGGCACCACCGCTGCCGAGGTGAGCGCGAGCTGGTACAAGGCACGCGACCAGCTGGAGGCGCACCCCATCCCTGTGAACGGGACGCCGCTGATCGGGCCGGACGAGTTCGACGACACGATGCTGATCGGCGGCTACGACAACAGCTACTGGCCCGGCCTCGCAGCGGCGTTGTCGTCCTATCTGAACGACCACTCGACCAGCCAGCTCGTTTCTCAGTACGACCAGGAAGGCATCCAGAACGAGAACGAGTTCGCCGTATACAACGCGGTCGAGTGCAGTGACGTGAGCTGGCCCCGCAACTGGGCCACCTGGAACACCGACACCAAGCAGGTCTATGCCACCGCCCCGTTCGAGGCCTGGGACAACGCCTGGTTCAACGCCGCCTGCGCGTTCTGGCCGGTCAAAGGACCATCGAAACCGCTTCAGATCAAGGGGGCGGGGCTGCCGGGGATCCTGATGCTGCAGGGCACGCTGGACCCCGCGACCCCGTACGCGGGTGCGCAGGTGGCGCACAGCCTGCTGCCCAGCGCTCGGATGGTCGTGGTCGAGGGCGGCGGCAACCACGGCCAGTCGCTCTCCGACCCGCCGAACAACTGCGTGAACGGCTATCTGAACCGGTACCTGGCGACCGGGGCGCTGCCACAGCACCCGGGGAAGGTGAACGCGACCTGCCCGGCGCTGCCGGACCCGACGCCCAGCAGCGCCGGGTAACGGTTTGCCCGCAAGGCGTGCGGCTGCGCCGCCGCGGCGGTGATGCCGTTACGCTTGGGAGCGTGCTGCGCACCAAGGCATGGCGATCGTCCTCGCTGCGCCTGCTCAATGACCGCGACCTGGATCAGGTGCTCGAGATCTGCGACCGCGACGCGGTTGCGAACGTGTTCGTCAGCTCGCGGGTTCGTGCGGCCGGGGTGGACCCCGGCCGGCTGGGCGCTCAGCTGTGGGGCTACCTGGAATCCGGCAAGGTGACGTCGCTGTGCTACTCGGGCGCGAACCTGGTGCCGGTGGCCGCGACGCCGGCCGCCGTGGCCGCGTTTGCCGAGCGGGCCAGGCTGCAGGGCCGCCGCTGCTCATCGATCGTTGGCCCCGCCGAGGCCGCCGGTGAGCTCTGGTCCCTGCTCGCGCCGTACTGGGGCAGGCCCCGCGAGATCAGGTCGGCGCAGCCGGTCATGGCCATCTCATCGGACCCGCTGGTGCCGCCCGATCCGCGGGTGCGCCTGGTTCGGCCGGACGAGCTGAACACGCTGCTGCCCGCGTCCGTGGCCATGTTCACCGAGGAGGTGGGGGTTTCCCCGGTCGGGCCGGACGGGGGAGCGGCGTACCGGGCCCGGGTCGCCGAGCTGATCAGGGCCGGCCGCTCGTACGCCAGAATCGAGGACAGCCTGGTGGTGTTCAAGGCTGAGATCGGCGCGGTGACCCCGCTGGCCTGCCAGGTCCAGGGTGTGTGGGTGCCGCCGGAACTGCGCGGCCGCGGGCACGCCTCCAGCGGGATGGCGGCCGTGGTCGCGCACGCGCTGCGGGCGGTCGCCCCGGTTGTCTCGCTGTACGTCAACGATTTCAATGTTCCGGCGCGGGCCGCCTACCGCAGGGTCGGGTTTTCCGAGGTCGGCACGTTCATGTCGGTCCTGTTCTGAGCCGGGCCACGGTCAGCGGGCCGCGGAAATCGGCCAGCGGACAGCGGAAAATTGGGATGACTGGCCCGTTCGCCTTTGCTAAGCTCCTGTGCCCTTGCGCCACCGCTCCGGCGGCATCTCACTGCAGCTAACCGCCACCAGCCGCGTCGGCTCGCACACAACTGCCCGGCGCGGCCTCCCGTACGCTCGCCGTCCGCCCTGGCCGCCCGTCGGCGGCTGGGACACGCCGTCCGCCCCGGCCGCCCGTCGGCGGCTGGGACACGCCATTCGCCATGGCCACGCTCCTGTGGCCGCGACCACGCCATTCGCCCTGGCCGCGCACGCTCGGCCGTTCCCATCACGGAGGTGATGAGCCATGCCATCCGGCCCGCGGGATGATCCGGACGGGAACGATTCCGTCCTGGTCGCCGAACGGGACCACCTGCGCAGCTCGCGCGAGTTCCTGCGCCTCATGCGCGAGAACGTGCTCTCGCTGCGAGCGCTCGGCGGCGACCCGGTCTCCGAGGAGTACCTCAAGGCCGACCTGCACCGCCGCGCCGAGGCCCTGATCGACCTGCCGGACACGCCGCTGTTCTTCGGCCTGCTCGACTACGCGGTCTGGCCAGATGACGCGGGCGAGGTCGGCCCCGGCGCCCAGTTCCACATCGGCAGGCGGCACGTACACGATCAGGACGGGCGGCCGGTCGTCATCGACTGGCGTGCCCCGGTGTCCCGGCCGTTCTACCGGGCAAGCCCGGCCGATCCGATGGGCGTGGCCCTCCGGCGGAGGTTCGGGTTCTCCGGCGGAGAGCTGACCGCCTATGAGGACGAGGACTTCACCGCACCCGACCGGCCGGAGTCCGTGTCGTCGACCAGCCGCATCCTCATCGAGGAGATCGAGCGGCCCAGGTCCGGGCCGATGCGCGACATCGTGGCGACGATCCAGCCGGACCAGGACGACATCGTGCGCGCCGAAGCCGACCAGACCGTCTGCGTGCAGGGTGCCCCCGGGACCGGCAAGACGGCCGTGGGCCTGCACCGCGTCGCCTACCTGCTCTACGCGTACGCCGAGCGGATGCGCCGCGGCGGCGTGCTGGTCGTCGGGCCGAACCGGGCGTTCCTCGCCTACATCCGCAACGTGCTCCCGGCGCTCGGCGAGCTGGACGTGACCCAGCTGTCCGTGACCGACCTGCTGGCCACGGTGCCGGTGCGAGCGGTCGATCCCGAGCCCGCCGCCCGGATCAAGGGCGACGCCCGGATGGCCGAGGTGCTGCGCCGGGCCGTGTGGCTGCAGCTCGCCGAGCCCGCAGAACCGATCATGGTGTCCCGCGGCTCCCGGCGCTGGCGTGTTTCGGCCTATGAGCTCGCGCAGCTCGTCGAGGAGCTGCGGCTCCGCGGCGTTCGCTACGGAACCGGGCGGGAGATGCTCGCGCACCGCATCGCACACGTGGTCCTGACCAGGATGGAGGCGGGCGGCGAACCGTGCGATGACCGAACCCATGACGCGGTGCGGCGGACCGGGCAGGTGCGCGCTGCCGTGAACGCCATCTGGCCGAAAGTGGATCCGGTACGGCTGGTGTTCCGGCTGCTGTCCGACCCCGGCCTGCTGTCCAGGGCAGCCGGTGACCTGCTGGACGCCGGCGAGCAGGCCGCGATCTGCTGGGCCAGGCCGCCGCGCGGGCCCGGATCCGCGCACTGGTCGCCCGCTGACGCGGTGCTGATCGACGAGGCGCGCGACCTGATCGAGCGGACACCCAGCCTGGCGCACGTGGTCGTGGACGAGGCGCAGGACCTGTCGCCGATGGAGTGCCGCGCGCTCGGCCGCCGCTGTGCCACCGGGTCGGCCACGGTGCTGGGCGACATCGCCCAGGGCACCACCCCGTGGGCCACGGCGAGCTGGCAGCAGATGCTCGCCCACCTCGGCAAGCAGGACGCGGGACTGCGGATCCTCGATACCGGCTACCGGGTGCCGCGCCAGATCCTTGACTTCGCCAGCAGGCTGCTCGACCTCATCGCGCCCGGTCTCGACCCGGCGACGTCGGTGCGCCAGGACCCCGGCTCACTCGTGATCACTCCGGCCACGCCAGAGGGGTTTCCCGGCGCGCTAGCGGGCGCCTGCGCCGACGCGCTGACCCGGCCCGGCTCGGCCGCGGTGATCGCGGCCGATGACCAGGTGGCCGGGCTGTCGGCGCTCCTGGAGCAGGCGAACCTGGCGCACGCGGTCCTCGATGGGGACAGCAACGGCCAGCCGCTCATCGTGGTGCCGGTCACCCTGGCCAAGGGCCTGGAGTTCGACCAGGTCATCGTCGTCGAGCCGGCCAGGATCGCCGGCAGCGAGGCCCGTGGCCTGCACCGCCTCTACGTCGCGCTGACCCGTGCCGTCTCCCGCCTCACGGTCATCCACACCGACCCGCTCCCCGCACCCCTAACCTGACGCGGCCCGCCCTCGCCCCGCCGAGCCACCCCCGGCTCCCCGTTCCGGCCCATGATCAACTGGACTCTTGAGCTCGCAGATTTTTAACGCGCTGCTTTGGGTTTGGGGGTGAGATTGATGTTGTAGTGGGCGGCGTAGCTGGTGAGGTCGGCGAGGGTTGTGAGGGGGCGGGGGCCGGGGCGGATGAGGCAGTGGTGCTGGCGGAGCAGGGGGGTGGTATGGCGCTGGGCTTTGGCGATGGTGGCGGTGACGACGCCGAAGAGTTCGGCGAGCACGGGCTGGGGGGTGGCGAACCGCTGGCGGAGCACGGTGGCCAGGGTTTGCTCGGCGAGGGTGAGCGCGGGCGGGTGGCCGCGGTGGGGGCGGCGGGCGGGTTTGGTCAGCAAGGTGATCAGCTGGTTCCAGCCGTTGCTGGTCAGGCCATTAGGGCTGGGTGGGCCCAGTGGGCGTGTTCGGGTTCACGGGCTGGCGGGGGTGGTGGCGGCGGCTGGGCGGGTGGTTCGGGGTGCAGGGTGTAGTTCCAGTCGCCGTGCCAGTCGTGGAGGTGCAGGGGCAGGCAGTCCATCTCGGCTTCGCTGATCTTGATGTGGGCGGGGTAGCTGCCGGGGTCAAGTTCGGCGTGCACGCGTAACCCGGTGCTGCTGGTGGTGGCGGCGATGCTGTTGACGATGACCTGGTGGCTGGTCAGCGGACGGCCGCGCCAGTTCATGGTGATGGCCGAGAACAGCCGGTGCTCGATCTTGTTCCATTTGGAGGTGCCGGGCGGGAAGTGGCAGACGCCAGCCGGGTTTCCAGCGCGAACGCGGCCAGCTCGGTCTTCCACGCGCGGGTGCGGTAGCTGTTGGACCCGCCGGCGTCCGCGGTGATCAGCAGCCGCCGGGCGGCCGGGTAGCGGTCGCAGCCGGCGCCGTTCCACCAGCGGCGGATCGACTCGACGGCGAACGCGGCGGTGTCGTGGTCGGTACCCACGTTCACCCAGCCGGCGTTGGCGGCCAAGTCGTAGATCCCGTACGGGATGGCCTTGCCCAGCTGCGGGTCGGCGAAGTCATGGTCTTTGACCGGCACCGGCCGCCCGGCCGGGTGCCAGTCCCGGCCCGGGTTGCGGAACTCGCCGACCAGTTCCTTCTTCTTGGTGTCCACGCTGACCACCGGCTGGCCGGCATCCTGGAAGGCGGTGGCCTGCTCGCTGATGTAGCGGAACTGCGCGTCCCGGTCCGGGTGCTGCCGGCCCTCGAGGGTGCGGGCGTTGCCCTGCAGGCTGAACCCTTCGGCCCGCAGCAGGTCACCGACAGTGTCAGCGCCGACGCGGTGACCTTGAGCTGTCAGCTCCGCGGCCAGCTTGCGGGTCGACTTGACCGTCCACCGCAGCGGCGACACCGGATCACCCCGCTCACCCGGCTCGACCAGGGCCAGCAGCGCCGGCACCAGCGCCGGGTCGACCTCGCCGGCCCGCTTGCGGCCCCCGCCAGCCCGGCGCGCCCGGCCCAGTGGCTCCTCGCCAGCTTCCAGCTCGTCCGCCCCCGCCGCCACCGTGGCCTCCCGCACCCCGGCGGCCCGGGCCACCAGCCGGATCCCGCCATGCCCCAGAGCGCGGGCCTCGGCTCCCAGCAACAGCCGCCGCTGCCGCTCATCCAGGTGCGGCAAGATCGTCTCGAACTTCGCCGTCAGCATCTCCCGGGTCACCATGGCGTCCATGGCACACCAAGAAACCAGAAAACGGGAAACTACGTGTTATTTTTCTGCAGCTTCCTTCACGTTTTCGGTAATCACAAATCGGTTCAAAATAGGGCGGGTGACTGGAACGCGTGAAAAGCCGCGCAGATCGGCGTCGCGGGGAGCTGGTGCGGGGCGGGGGATGCGGGTGAGGCGCGGCCGGGCGGCGGAGGTGAGGAGGAGGAACCTCGGTCACATCTCTTTGAGGACGGAGGTTATTAGGGCGGCGGAGTCGTCGAAGGAGAGGGCCGTGGCGCGGAGGTGGTTGAAGAAGACGTTGTATCTGTCTACCTCGGCGACGTCTTCCAGGTAGAGGGCGCTGGTCAGGTCTTCCAGGTACACCACGTCGGTGTCGACGCGCTCCGGGAAGACCAGGATGATGAAGGGCCTGCCCATGGCGGGATGGGCGCCGCCGGCGAAGGGGATGACCTGGACCGCCACGTTGGGCAGTGCCGCCTGGGCCAGCAGGTGCTCGAGCTGGAGACGCATCAGCCCGGAGCCGCCGACCCGGCGGCGTAGCGCGGCCTCGTCGAGCACGGCCCAGACCTTCGGCGGGTCGTCCCTGACCACGGCCGGCTGGCGGGCCATCAGCAGCGAGACCCGGCGCTCGATGTCCTCGGCCGGGCTGTTCACCATCCCGGCCCTGATGACGGCGCGTGCGTAGTCTTCGGTCTGCAGCAGCCCGGGGATGAGGCTGACCTCGTAGATCCGGATCTCCGATGCGGCGCTCTCCAGGCCGATATACGTCGCCATCTGCGGCTGCATGGTGTCGCTGTACGCGTGCCACCAGCCCTTCTGCCGGGAGTCGCGAGCGAGCTGGACGAGGCTCTCCCGCTGGTCGGCGGGCACGCCGTAGAGTTCGAGCATGTCGCGGACGTCGCGTGGCGAGACTGACACGCGGCCGGTCTCCACGCGGCTGATCTTCGAAGCCGAGCATTCCAGATGCTCTGCCACTTCCTCGCACGTCAGCCTGGCCGCCTCGCGGAGTCTCCTGAGCTCTAGCGCGAGTCGGCGCCGCCGGACCGTGGGGCTGTGTTCGGTTCCCATGTCACCTCCCCCGAAGAGCGCGACGTGCGGGCTAACTAGTGTGCCGCCGGAGCGCCATGGCGTCTAGTTACTGACAGGGATCCGGCTCGGAGTTATCTCATATGCAACGTGCGAATTTCTCTATGCACGTTGCATATGACCGTCCCGCAGGGCATTCTTAAACGGTGCCATTACTTTACGCTGTGCCTTGGCTACTAGGGGTGACTGAATGACTACGGAGACCCAGCAGGCCCCTACACCGGGGCAGGCTCCGCATATTTACCTGAACCGGCTCGAAGGGCTCGCCGAGGTGCTGGCCAGGCACGGGCTGCGGACCAGCCTGATGGCGCCGCCGGGACGCGTGCCCAGCCTGCACGTGGTCAACCCGGCGGCGTCCGCGCTGGCCGAGGACGTCTACGCCGGGCGCGGCCAGGACGGCACCTGGTGGTTCTGGTGGTCATGGGCGGAACGGATAGCCACCTGGGATGACCTGGATGGCGCCGCGGCCCTCATCAAACAGGTTCTCGCGGCTCGCGACCAGTAGGGTCACGACTGCTTTCGGGGTCTGGCAAGCACGGCCGAGGTCATCCCGGGAAAGGCGACGGTGCCCCCGCGCCAGGCCGCGGCGCGCAGGGCGGACGCCCGGACCTGCAGGGCGCCGTAATCCCTGATCGAGTCGTTACTCAGCGCAACCAGGCCTAGATAGGCCGTGGTGATCCGCTCCTCGAGCACGACCGCGAGCGCTACGGCCTCGCTGGGGTTCCGCACCGGCGCCGGCAGCTGGTAGGCCACGGCGGCAGCGGCCGGCTGTGCCCCGAGGGAACGCAGCACGGCCTCGAGATGGTCCCGGGCGACCTGATGGGCCAGCCAGTCGCTCGTGGCCGCCGTGGCCTGGGTGCTTCCGGTCAGGTAAGCGCCGGCGACCCCGTAGCCGTAGACCGCGGCATGCTCGGCCGTCAGCGCGGTCTGCAGCGCCCGGATGGTGCCGGGGGCGGGACGGACGTGGCTGCTCACCGCGCGACCTGGGCCGCAGCGGCGTCAAGGACCGGGATGTGTGTCGCCTCCGACGCCCCGATGCTCGCGAAGAGCTGGGCGAGGGAAGAAGAGGCGCCGTGCAGTCGTTCAAGCATGGTGGTCGCCGCGTCCTGCTCGGCGGTCCGCAGGAATGCGACGCTCGCGCTCACCCCGGGCGGCACCGGGGCCGGGGGCCGCTCGTGTGGCGTCGCCGGGCTCGCCTTGCTCCCCGCCGGAACGATCAGCCGGGACCGGAGCTGGGCGAGGTGCGCGCGGTGCTCCGCCAGCAGCGGCTCGAGCGCGCCTGCCAGGGAGCCGGCGGAGCCGCCCGCCGCACCCGCCTGGTGCAGTACGGTCGTGTAGCGCGTGATCATCAGCTGCTCGGCGGTGATCGCCCCGCGGAGCACGGTGACGTCGGGTGCGGGTGACGGCGGAGCGGCGAGGACGTCGGGGCCGTCGCAGCCGGACACGGCAGCGAGCGGCAGCATAGCCGCAGCCGCAAGCACTACTCGGCGTGTCGGTTTTGCCGCCACGAAGCCTCCAGCGGGTGCCGCTCTCCGGTGCCAGCGCGGGAACCTAGCATGCCACGCCCGCCGGCCGGTGGCCCGGACCGGCACGCGGCGTGACGGGCATGCGTCCGGGTGGTGGCCAGCCCGGTTAGGCTAGAGGCCGAGCAGACAACAGCACAGGTCGCGGGCGAGGAGGTCGTGATGCAGGGGAACTCGCGTCACGGTTCGTCGCGGGCGCCATCGCGGGCGCCGTCGCGGGCGCCATCGCGGGGCGCCGCAGATGCCGAGCGGATCGTCGGCCTGCTCGAGCCGGCGGTTGCCGCCTTGGGCATGGACCTGGAAGGTGTCAAGATCACCTCGGCCGGACGGCGGCGGTTGTTGCGCATCGTGGTCGACGCCGACGGCGGGGTAAGCCTCGACGACATGGCTCTCGCGAGCCGGGAGCTGTCGGCCACGCTCGACCGGGCGGCTGCGATGGGCGAGGCGTCCTACACCCTTGAGGTATCCTCGCCCGGCGTCGACCGCCCGCTGACCGAGCCCAAGCACTGGCGGCGCGCGGTCGGCCGTGTGGTGAGCGCGCCACTCCGGTCGCAGCCCGGGACCTCGGCGACTGCCCCCGATGCGACCGTCACCGGGCGTGTCGCCGGCGCGGATTCCGGCGGGGTGCGGATCGACGTCGACGGAGCCAGCCGTGAGTTCGGCTATTCCGAACTGGGCCCGGGAAGGATACAGATCGAGTTCGCCCCGCTGGATGGCTACGCCGACGACGGCGCGGACGAGGAGGGGCCCGATGGATATTGACCTGAGCGTCCTGAAAAGCCTTGAAGCCGAGAAGGACATCTCGATGGACCTGGCCATCAAGGCCATCGAGGATGCGCTCCTTGTCGCGTACCACCGGACCGAAGGCGCGGCGCCCACGGCGCGGGTCGAGGTCAACAGGCGCAGCGGCCACGTCACGGTCTGGGCGGCCGAGACCGGCGCTGACGGCACGGTTACCCGGGAATATGACGACACGCCCGAGGGTTTCGGGCGTATCGCGGCGACCACGGCCCGGCAGGTCATCCTGCAGCGGCTGCGGGACGCCGAGGACGAGCTCACCTTTGGTGAGTACGCGGGCCGCGAGGGGGACATCGTGGCCGGCGTGATCCAGCAGGGCAAGGATCCCCGGGCCGTCCTGGTCGATCTCGGCAAGCTCGAGGCCATCCTGCCGCCTACCGAGCAGGTGCCCGGCGAACGCTACGTGCACGGCGAGCGGCTGCGGTGCTACGTGCTGACCGTCCGCAAGGGCTATCGCGGTCCGTCGGTGACGCTGTCTCGCACGCACCCGAACCTGGTCAAGAAGCTGTTCGCGCTCGAGGTGCCGGAGATCGCCTCCGGGGCCGTGGAGATTGCCGCGATCGCCAGGGAGGCCGGGCACCGCAGCAAGATCGCGGTGGCCTCGCGCCAGCCGGGAGTGAACGCCAAGGGTGCCTGCATCGGCCCGATGGGCAGCCGGGTCCGCAACGTGATGACGGAGCTGCACGGGGAGAAGATCGACATCGTCGACTACTCACCGGACCCAGCTGAGTTCGTGGCGCACGCGCTGTCGCCCGCGCGGGTCTCCCGGGTGATCGTGGTGGACGCCCAGGCGCGGGTCGCGCAGGTGATCGTGCCCGACTACCAGCTGTCGCTGGCCATCGGCAAGGAAGGACAGAACGTGCGGCTCGCGGCACGGCTGACCGGCTGGCGGATCGATATCCGGCCGGACAGCGACGCCGACGAGGCCGTCGCGTCGGCCGCTCCCGGGGACGCCAGCCATGCCAGCAAGGGCGGCCAGGGTGGTGAGGGCGGGGGAAGCGCGGAAGGCGCGGACGGCGACGGTGCGCTGGCCACCGCGGCCAGCGACGCCCCGGGCGCGGCGGGTGCCGTGCCCGGCGCGGCCGCAGACTCTTAGGTTGCGCGGGTCCTGACCGCGCGGCGTGGCTCGCGGCGTGCTGTCGGGCTCGCTTATTGGGCGGTTGAAGGGGGGTCGTCCCCCCTAGGGGTAGCACTGTAAGCTTGGCGGAGATGGGCACGCGGCATTCGCAGACTCGGCACGCGCCAGCGATCCGGACCTGCGTAGGTTGCGGGGCCCGCGCCGTCAAGTCCGACTTGCTCCGCTTGGTGGCGGCCGGGAACGAGATTGTTCCTGACGCGCCAGCGCGGAGACCGGGCCGGGGTGCGTACCTGCATCCCAGCCAGGGATGTTTTGAAAAAGCGCAGCGCCGCCGGGCGTTCGCGCGGGCGCTGCGCCTGTCCGGAACGTTCGGGACTGGCGCGGTCGTCGAGTATCTTGGGCAGGCACGGCCGGCTGCGCCGGGGCATCTCCGGACGGACGGCGGTGGCTGGCGTCGCGAGCCGGGCGAGCTGGCCGAGTGTGGACGTACGGCCGTGGCGACACGGCCCGGGAAAGCAGGCTGAGATTGCGATGAGCGACCGATGAGCATGCGGCGATGAACAGCAGAGGCTGACGCCGGACGGAGCACGCGCTGCCCCGACCGGCTGACGGGTCCGGCGAGTCCGGACCGAGTAGAGGGAGCGCAGTGGCGAAGGTCCGGGTATACGAGCTCGCTAAGGAGTTCGGCGTAGAGAGCAAGGCCGTTATGGCCAAGCTCCAGGAAATGGGCGAGTTCGTGCGATCGGCGTCCTCGACGATCGAGGCGCCAGTCGTCCGCAGGCTCAAGGAAGCATTCGCGGCCCAGCAGCCCAAGCAGGCGCGGGCCAGCCAGACCGCAGGCGGCCGTTCGGCGGCGGCCCCGGTCGCGCCCGCGGTGGCGACGGCCGATGACGGGCACGGCGCGACCAACGGCCGCAGCCCGGCCGCACCCGCCGCGCCGGCGGCCGAGGCCAGGCCCGCACCGACAGCAGTCGAGCCGGCCAGCCCTGCCGCAACGGCGCCAGCCGCGGACCGGGGCGCAGACGGGTCGCCGGGCAGGCCACCGGTTCCGTTCCCGCAGCCACAGGCGGAAGCACCCGCTGCGGCGAGCGAAACCGCGCCGAGTGTGCAGCAGCCTGCCGCCGATGGCTCCGGCACCGCGCCGCAGAGCGCTCCGCGGCCGAATGCGCCGCGTCCGGGTTCGGGTGCGCCGGGTTCGGGTGCGCCGGGTTCCGGTGCGCCGAGGCCAGGTGGCGCGCCCCGGCCGTCCGCTGGCGTGCCAGGCCCGCCCCGGCCAGGTCCCCGGCCGGGCAACAACCCGTTCAGCTCGACGGCGACCGGCATGGGATCGGCGCCGCGCGGTCCCAGGCCGGGTCAGCAAGCCAGCAGCCCGGCGGCCTTTGCCGGCCAGCCAGGCACCAGCCAGGGTCCCAGGCCAGGTGGCGGGCCAGGTAGCGGGCCTCGCCCAGGCGGCCCGCGGGTGCCCGGACGCTCCGGTCCCGGTGGGCCCGGAGATGGTCCGCGGCCGGGCGGTCCGCGGCCGGGCGGGCCTCGTCCCAGCCCCAGCAGCATGCCGCCGCGGCCGGTCGGAGGTGGCCGCGGACCCGGCGGCTACGCCGGGTCGGGAGGCTCAGGTGGGCCAGGCGGAGCAGGCGGCCGTGGTGGCCCCGGCACGGGCACCAGGCCGGCTGGCGGCGGCCGTGGTGGCCCCGGCTCCGGTCCCGGAGGGCCGCGTGGCGGCGGCGGTGCCGGTGGCGGCCAGCGGCCCGGCGGCGGTGGCGGAGGCGTCGGCCCCGCCCGTCCCGGTGGCGGCGGCCGTGGCCGGAGCGGCACCCAGGGCGCGTTCGGGCGGCCGGGCGGGCGCCCGGCACGCGCCCGGAGGTCGAGGAAGCAGAGGCGCCAGGAGTTCGACAACATGCAGGCGCCGGCGATCGGCGGTGTGTCGATCCCGCGCGGGAACGGCCAGGTCATCCGGCTGTCTCGCGGTGCGTCGCTGAGCGACTTCGCCGACAAGATTGGCGTGAACCCGGCATCGCTGGTCCAGGTGCTGTTCCACCTGGGCGAGATGGTGACCGCGACCCAGTCGGTGAACGACGAGACGCTCCAGCTGCTCGGCGCCGAGCTCAACTACAACGTCCAAGTCGTTTCTCCCGAGGAGGAAGACCGGGAGCTGCTCGAGGCGTTCGACATCGAGTTCGGCGAGGACGAGGGCGACGAGGGCGACCTGGTCGCCCGCCCGCCGGTGGTGACCGTGATGGGCCACGTCGACCACGGCAAGACCAAGCTGCTCGACGCGATCAGGCGCACGAATGTCGTCGCCCACGAGGCCGGCGGCATCACCCAGCACATCGGTGCGTACCAGGCGAACGCCAAGGTCGACGGCCAGGAGCGGAAGATCACCTTCATCGACACTCCGGGTCACGAGGCCTTCACCGCCATGCGCGCCCGCGGCGCCGAGACGACCGACCTGGTCGTGCTCGTGGTCGCGGCGGACGACGGCGTGAAGCCGCAGACCACCGAGGCGCTGAACCACGCCCAGGCGGCCGGTGTGCCGGTCGTCGTGGCGGTCAACAAGATCGACAAGGAGGGTGCCGACCCGGCGCGGGTGCGGGCTCAGCTCACCGAGTACGGGCTGGTGGCCGAGGAGTTCGGCGGCCAGAACCTGTTCGTCGACGTCTCTGCTCGCGAGGGCACCGGCATCGACGCCCTGCTCGAGGCGATCGTGCTGACCGCAGACGCCGAGCTGGACCTGCGCGCCAACCCCGACCAGCAGGCTCAGGGTGTCGCGATCGAGGCCGAGCTCGACAAGGGCCGCGGGCCGGTCGCCACCGTGCTAGTGCAGCGCGGGACGCTCAGGGTCGGTGACTCGATCGTCTGCGGCGAGGCGTTCGGCCGGGTCCGGGCCATGCTCGACGAGAACCGTGACACGGTCAGCGAGGCGCCGCCGTCCCGCCCGGTGCAGGTACTCGGTCTCACCGCGGTGCCCAACGCCGGCGACAGCTTCCTGGTGGTGGACGACGACCGGGTCGCCCGGCAGATCGCCGAGCGGCGCGAGGCCAGGGAGCGCAGCGCGATGTTCGCGCAGCGGCGGCCGCGGGTCACCCTGGAGGACCTGGAGTCGGCGCTCAAGTCCGGCGAACGGGAAGAGCTGCTGCTCATCATCAAGGGCGACGTGTCCGGTTCGGTCGAGGCGCTCGAAGATGCCCTGCTCCAGCTCGACGTCGGCGAGGAGGTCGTCCTGCGGGTCATCGGCCGTGGCGTCGGCGCGATCACCCAGGACGACGTCAACCTGGCCATCGCCTCCGAGGCCGTGATCATCGGCTTTAACGTCCGCCCAGCGGGCCGGGCCGGTGAACTCGCCCAGCGCGAGGGCGTGGACATCCGCTACTACTCGGTGATCTACCAGGCCATCGAGGAAGTCGAGGCCGCGCTCAAGGGCATGCTGAAGCCGATTTTCGAGGAAATTCAGCTCGGCAGCGCCGAAGTGCGGGAGGTCTTCCGGGTGCCCAGGGTCGGCAACGTGGCGGGCTGCATCGTCCGCTCCGGCACGATCACCCGCCACAGCAAGGCACGCCTGGTCCGCGACAGCGTCGTGGTCTCGGAAAGCCTCAGCATCGAGTCGCTGCGCCGGTTCAAGGACGATGCCACCGAGGTCCGCGAGGGCTTCGAGTGCGGTATCGGCCTCGGCTACAACGACGTTCGTGTCGCTGACGTGATCGAGACGTTCGAGATGCGGGAGAAGCCCAGGGCCTGACGCGAATCCCAGCAGCCCGCCGCCGAAGGAGCCACCGTGTACGTGGGTGCCCTGACGTTGGACGTGTTGCTTGGCGACGTGCGCTCACTGAAGCAGAAGCGTTCGGCGGTACGGCCGCTGATCGCCGAGGTCGCCCGGCGCTTCCCGGCCGCATCCGTGGCTGAGACCGGGCACCTCGACCTGCACCGGCGGGCGGAGATCGGCGTGGCGGTGGCGGCCTCTTCGGCCGCGCGGGCCGCCGAGGTTCTCGACGCGTGCGAGCGCTTCGTCGCGGGCCGACCCGATATCGAGCTGCTGTCCGCGAGGCAGCGGCTGTTCAGCGAGGAGGAGTGAGCCAGCCATGGTGGACACGGGCCGGGCGCGCAGGCTGGGCGAGGCGATCGCGCAGATCGTCGCCGAGATGCTGGAGCGCCGGATCAAGGACCCGAGGCTCGGCTTCGTCACGGTGACCGCGGCCCGGGTGACCGGCGACCTGCGCGAGGCGACGGTGTTCTATACGGTCTACGGCTCCGAGGAGGAACGCGCCGCGTCGGCCGTCGCGCTGGCCAGCGCGACGGGCCTGATCCGCTCCGAGGTAGGCAAGCAGACTGGCGTGAAGCACACGCCCTCGATCACCTTCGAGCAGGACACAGTGCCCGACACGGCGCGCAACATCGAGGAGCTCGTGGCCCGGGCGCGCGTCGCCGACGCGCAGGTCGCGGCCGCGCGGGTGGGTGCTGAGCCGGCCGGCGACCCGGATCCCTACCGGGTTCGCCCGGAGCCGGACGGTGATGATGAAGCCGACTCCGATGGTCACCCAGACGACGAGGACGCGGTGCACGGCGACGGCCATGCGCTCGGCGGCCCGCTTGGTCGTTACCCCGCGCCCGGGACGGGCCGTAGCTGACCGGGCACGCAGCAGGGATTCGGAGGTATGTGGACCCCAGCCCCCTGGGGGTTTTCCGTGGAGGGCGGAGCCCCCGCATGGGCGATTACCCGGCGGCCGGCAACGGCAGCGCGAGATACTCACGGTCGTGACGACCGAGCAAGTGGGCACCGAGGAAGAGTGGGCGCGGGCCGTCAAGGCGCTGGACGGAGCCACCGAGATCTGCCTGGCCTGCCACATCCGCCCGGACGGGGACGCGCTCGGCTCGATGCTCGCGGTCGCGCACGCCCTGCGCGCACGCTGCGGCCCCCCGCCCACCTCCCCCTTCACCGCGCCGCTCACGATCGTTGCCTCGTTTGGCGACCTGCCGTTCGAGATCCCGCGCATTCTTAACTTCCTCCCCGGCACTGATCTGCTAAGCCCACCGGACGCGTTTCCCGAGCGGCCCCAGGTCATGGTGACCTTCGACGCGGCCAGCCCGGACCGGCTCGGCCTGCTCGAGGCGAGCGCGGCGGCGGCCGACGAGCTGATCGTCCTCGACCATCACGCCTCGAACACCAGGTTCGGCACCGTCAACCTGATCGACGACGCGGCCGCGGCGACCGCGGTGCTTGCGTCTGAGCTGGTCAGCAGGCTCGGCGTGACACTGACCCGGGACATCGCGCTCGGGCTGTACGCGGGCCTGGTCACCGACACCGGCTCGTTCAAGTACTCGAACACGTCCGCGGGCGTGCATGAGCTCGCCGCGCAGCTGCTGCAGACCGGCATCGAACCCGGAGCGGTGGCGCACGAGCTCTGGGACCGCAGCCCGTTCGGGTTCCTTGGCCTGCTTTCCGCCGTGCTCGGGCGCGCACAGCTCGAGCCGGGCGCCGTGGCCGGCCATGGCCTGGTGTGGACGACGGTCACCCGCGATGACCGGGCGGCGCACGGGCTGCCGTACGAGGCGGCCGAATCAGTGATCGACGTGGTACGCCGCACCGACGAGGCCGATGTGGCGGTCGTGCTCAAGGAGGACGACGACGGGTGCTGGCAGGTGTCGGCCAGGTCCAAGGGCCAGGCAGACGTCGCCCGCGTCTGCGTGGCGCTGGGCGGCGGAGGTCACCGGCTCGCGGCGGGCTTCACCGCGCACGGCCCGGTTGCGGACGTGATGACCGCGCTGCGCCGCCAGCTCGCGATCGTGCCCGCCCCGGCCGGCGGGCGGTGACGAAGGCGGCGGGCGGCAGCCAGGTGCAGGGAAGCGGGCTTGGCGAGCAGGGAACGGTGGCCAGCGGCCTGGTCATCGTCGACAAGCCACAGGGGCTTACCTCGCACGATGTTGTGGCGCGGATCCGCCGCCTGGCCGGGACCCGCCGCGTCGGGCACGCAGGCACGCTGGACCCGATGGCCACCGGGGTGCTCGTGATCGGGGTGGAGAAGGCCACCAGGCTGCTCGGCCATCTCGCGCTGAGCGAGAAGGAGTACTCGGCCACGATCCGGCTGGGCCAGGCGACCGACACCGATGACGCCGAGGGCCAGGTGATCGCGGAGGCCTCGGCGGCGGGGGTCTCGGAAACGTCGCTCGAAGCCGCCGTGACCGCGCTGACCGGCGAGATCGAGCAGGTGCCGCCCGGGTACAGCGCGATCAAGGTGAGCGGGAAGCGTGCCTACCGGCTGGCCAGAGAGGGCGCGGCCCCCGAGCTCGCGGCCCGGACCGTCACCGTGACGGCCTTCGACGTCCTGGCCGTTCGCCGGGCCGGCGAACGGCTGGACGCCGACGTCACGGTCACCTGCTCCAGCGGGACCTACGTCCGGGCGCTGGCCCGCGACCTTGGCCGGGCGCTCGGCGTTGGCGGGCACCTCACCGCGCTGCGCCGGACGCGCGTGGGGCCTTACGAGATCGCCGCGGCGGCCACCCTTGATCAGCTCGCCGCCACATTCGCGGTGATCCCGCTGGACGAGGCGGCTGGCGTCGCGTTCCGGCCGGTGCATCTCACCGGTGATCAGGCCCGCTCGGTCGCGCACGGGGGCAGGATCGCGATCGGTGAGCTGGACTGGCCGGGCGGGCCACCGGGGCCGGTCGCCGCGTTCGCCCCGGACGGCTCGCTGATCGCACTGCTAACCGACCAGGACGGCCAGGCCAGGCCGCTCGCCGTCTTCGTCCCGTGACCGCTGCGCACCGGACGGTCGCGGCGCATGGCACGCTTGGAGGGTCAGGGCGACGCGACCGGGGGAGGAACCGTACATGCACCGCTGGGAGGGCCTGGACGAAGTGCCCGACGGCTGGGGTCCCTCCGTCGTCACCATCGGGGTCTTCGACGGCGTGCACCGGGGCCATCAGCGCGTCGTGGGCCGGGCCACCGAGATCGCGGCTGAGCTCGGGCGGCCAGTGGTGGTGGTCACCTTCGACCCGCACCCGGACGAGGTGGTGCGGCCCGGGTCCCACCCGCCGTTCCTGTCCAGCGCCAGGCGGCGCGCCGAGCTGCTGGCCGGGCTCGGCGTCGACGCGGTGTGCGTGCTGCCGTTCACGCGCGAGTTCTCGCAGCTCGGGCCGGACGAGTTCGTCCGCGTCGTGCTCGTCGACCGGCTGCACGCCGCGCGGGTCGTGGTAGGCGAGGACTTCCGGTTCGGCTACCGGGCCACGGGCGACGTCGCGCTGCTCGCGGAGCTGGGCGAGAAGTACGAGTTCACGGCCGAGGGGGTGCCGCTGGTCGCCGACGACGGCGTCCGGATCTCGTCAAGCGGGATCAGGGCCCAGCTCGCAGCCGGTGACGTGGTCGGCGCCGAACGCGACCTGGGGCGCCCGCACCGGGTGGAGGGCGTCGTGGTGCGGGGGCATCAGCGGGGCCGGGCGCTCGGCTTCCCCACCGCCAACCTGGAGACGATCCCGCACACCGCGATCCCCGCCGACGGCGTCTACGCGGGCTTTCTCACCAGCGTGGACTCGTCAGGGCGGGAGATCGAGCGCTGGCCCGCCGCGGTCTCTGTCGGCACCAACCCCACCTTCGACGGGCAGGAACGCAGCGTCGAGGCGTATGCCCTGGATCGCGACGACCTGGACCTGTACGGGGTGCACGTGGCCGTGGACTTCATCGCCAGGCTCCGCGGCATGGAGCGCTTCGACTCGGTCGACGACCTGGTAGCCCAGATGCACCTGGACGCGGACGCCGCCCGCCTGGTCTGCACGGGCAGCTAGCGGCGTCCTGGGTATGCGGCACCCGGGGTTTGCGGCACCCGGGGTTTGCAGCTCAGTGTCCGGCTGCGGGCGTGATGCGGCGCTCGGCGTGATACCCTGAATAGTCGGTCGGTGTATCCGGCCAGGTTAGCTGCGCCCTCATGCGGCTGACCTTCTGGGAAGCAGGCACGCTTTTCAAGGTGTGACGTGCACCCAGGCGCATCCTGCCCCGAGCGGTCTGGCGACCATACCATCGGGGCGCCCAGCGATCACATGACGAAGGAGCAACGTGCCGCTAGAGACCACGGTGAAGAAGGAGATCATCGCCGGGCACGCGACCACTGAGGGTGACACCGGCTCGCCGGAGGTCCAAGTCGCGCTGCTGACACGGCGGATCCAGGATCTGACCGAGCACCTCAAGGTGCATAAGCACGATCACCACAGTCGCCGCGGGCTGTTGCTGCTGGTCGGCCGCAGGCGGCGGTTGCTGCAGTATCTGTCCCGGAAGGACATCACCCGCTACCGCGAGCTGATCGAGAAGCTCGGCTTGCGCAGGTAGGTTGACGGCAAACCGCCCGCTGGGCCCCGCGCCCGGCGGGCGTACAAGTAAATAAGAACAAAAGACAAGAAACAGAACGACGTCCCGCGGCCCCGGCCCAGAGCGCTCAGAGCGCCCAAAGCGCCGGTCCTCGGTAGTGGTTCTCGGGCCAAGGGGGAAGCGCTCGCGCCAAGCGGCGCCGCTCACCCGGGCCGAGGACTTCGATCGAAGACCGGCCGACGCCCGGCCTGGCCAGGCAGTCGGTGCGTGCTCAGTGGTGGGCGGGCAACGCGGGACCTCACAAAGGAGGTCTCACCCGTGACTGGAATCCAGGAGGGTGTGCATACCGCCGAGGTCACCATCGACAACGGCGCACTCGGAGTACACAAGATTCGCTTCGAGACCGGGCGGCTGGCGAAGCTCGCCGCAGGCTCGGCCGTCGTCTATCTCGACGACGAAACCATGGTGCTGTCCGCGACCACCGCGTCCAAGCACCCCAAGGAAGGCCTCGACTTCTTCCCGCTCACGGTGGACGTCGAGGAGAAGATGTACGCGGTGGGCCGGATTCCCGGCTCGTTCTTCCGCCGGGAGGGCCGCCCGTCCGAGGACGCGATCCTCACCTGCCGGCTGATCGACCGGCCGCTGCGGCCAACGTTCACGCACGGGCTGCGCAACGAGGTCCAGATCGTCGAGACGATCCTGGCCCTGCATCCCGACACCCTCTACGACGTGGTCGCGATCAATGCGGCCTCACTCTCCACCCAGCTGTCCGGCCTGCCGTTCTCCGGGCCGATCGGCGGCGTCCGGGTCGCCCTGATCAAGGGCCAGTGGGTCGGCTTCCCGACCTACTCCCAGCTCGAGGACGCCACCTTCGACATGGTCGTGGCCGGCCGGGTGCTCGAGGACGGCGACGTGGCGATCATGATGGTGGAGGCCGAGTCCACCTCGAGCACGCTGCGCTTGCTCGCCGACTCCGGCAGCGGCGCCGTGGCGCCGACCGAGGACACGGTGGCCGCCGGGCTGGAGGCCGCCAAGCCGTTCATCAAGGCCCTGTGCGAGGCGCAGCAGCAGGTGGCGGCCGTCGCGGCCAAGGAGGTCCAGGAGTTCCCGGTCTTCGTCGAATACCAGCAGGACGTCTATGACGCGCTGGCCGGCGAGGTCTCCGACGACCTGGCCAAGGCGCTCACGATCGCGAGCAAGCAGGACCGCGATGCGGAGACCGACCGGGTCAAGGCACTGGCGACCGAGCGCCTCGGCGGCCAGTTCGAGGGCCGCGAGAAGGAGATCAGCGGCGCGTTCCGGTCGCTGACCAAGAAGCTGGTCCGGGAGCGGATCATCCGCGACGGCCTGCGGATCGACGGCCGCGGCCTGGCCGACATCCGGCAGCTGTCCGCCGAGGCCGGCGTACTGCCCCGGGTGCACGGCTCGGCCCTGTTCGAGCGCGGGGAGACCCAGATCCTGGGCGTCACCACGCTGAACATGCTCCGGATGGAGCAGATGATCGACACGCTGAACCCGGAGCGCACCAAGCGCTACATGCACAACTACAACATGCCGCCGTACTCGACCGGCGAGACCGGCCGGGTCGGCTCGCCGAAGCGCCGCGAGATCGGCCACGGCGCGCTGGCCGAGCGGGCGCTGATCCCGGTGCTGCCCACCCGCGAGGAGTTCCCCTACGCGATCCGGCAGGTGTCCGAGGCCATCGGCTCCAACGGCTCCACCTCGATGGGCTCGGTCTGCGCGTCCTCGATGTCGCTGCTCGACGCGGGCGTGCCACTGAAGGACATGGTGGCGGGCATCGCGATGGGCCTCATCCACGAGGGCGGCGACTACGTCACGCTGACCGACATCCTCGGCGCCGAGGACGCGTTCGGCGACATGGACTTCAAGGTCGCCGGGACCAAGGACGTGATCACCGCGCTGCAGCTCGACACCAAGCTGGACGGCATCCCTGCCTCGGTGCTCGCGGCCGCGCTCAAGCAGGCCCGCGGCGCGCGGCTGACGATCCTCGAGGTGATGCGCGAGGCGATCGACACCCCGGCCGAGATGAGCCCGTTCGCACCGCGGATCATCACGGTCAAGGTGCCGGTCGACAAGATCGGCGAGGTGATCGGCCCGAAGGGCAAGATGATCAACTCCATTCAGGAGGACACCGGCGCCGAGATCACCATCGAGGACGACGGCACGATCTACATCGGCGCCACCGACGGCACGTCGGCCGAGGCCGCACGGACGGCGATCAACGCGATCGCCAACCCGCACATCCCCGAGGTCGGGGAGCGTTTCCTGGGCACGGTCGTGAAGACGACCACGTTCGGCGCGTTCGTCTCGCTGCTGCCCGGCCGGGACGGGCTGCTGCACATCACCCAGATCCGCAAGCTGCACGGCGGGGCGAGGATCGAGAACGTCGACGACGTGATCTCGGTCGGCGACAAGATTCAGGTCGAGATCCGCGATGTGGACGACCGGGGCAAGCTGTCGCTGGTCCCGGTCGAGGTCGTCGAGCGTGAGGCGGCCGGGGAGGACCTGGGCGGCGGTGACGACCACCGCTCGCGCGACGGCGACCGGGGTGAGCGCCGGGACCGCGACCGGGGCGACCGGGGCGGTGACCGCCCCCGAGGCGATCACTACCGCACCCGGGAGCGCCACCGCGGGCCGCGCAACTCATGACCGCGGATATGGGGCAGTCGCCGGCAGACGGCGACTCGACGGTTGCCCGCACCGTCCTTCCGGGCGGCCTGCGGGTGATCACCGAGTCGCTGCCCGCCGTGCGCTCGGTGGCGTTCGGGATCTGGGCGGGCGTCGGGTCGCGGGATGAGGATCTCGCCCATGCCGGCGCCACGCACTACCTTGAGCACCTGCTGTTCAAGGGCACGTCCCGGCGCAGCGCGCTGGACATCTCGGCGGAGATGGACGCGGTCGGCGGCGAGCTGAACGCGTTCACCGCCAAGGAGTACACGTGCTACTACGCGCGAGTGCTCGACGCCGACCTGCCGCTGGCGATCGACGTGCTGGCCGACATGGTGACCAGCTCGCTGATCGAGGAGAAGGAGGTCGACGCCGAGCGGGGCGTGATCCTCGAAGAGATCGCGATGAACGACGACGACCCGTCGGACACCGTGCACGAGGCCTTCGCGGCGCAGCTGTTCGGTGACTCCCCGATGGGCCGCCCGATTCTCGGCAGCATCGACTCGATCAATTCGATCACCCGCTTGCAGATCAGCGAACATTACGCGGCCCGGTACAAGCCCGACAATTTGGTGGTGGCGGCGGCAGGCAGCCTCGAGCACGAGCAGGTGGTCGAGCTGACCCGGGCCGCGTTCGGGCCGGCGCTCACCGGGTCCGCCCAGCCGCTGCCGCCGCGGCTGCTCGCGCCCGGCGTGGCCGAGGCCGCGGCCGGAACCGGCATCCGGCTCGTGTCACGGGGCATCGAGCAGGCAAACCTCGTGCTCGGCTGTGGCGGGCTGTCGCGGACCGACGAGCGCAGGTTCGCCCTAGGCGTGCTGAACGCCGCGCTGGGCGGCGGCATGTCGTCCCGGCTGTTCCAGGAGGTGCGCGAGAAGCGCGGCCTGGCCTACTCGGTGTACAGCTTCAGTTCGCAGCACGCCGATTCCGGGATCTGGGGCGTGTACGCGGGCTGCCTGCCGGCCAAGGCCGACGAGGTGCTGTCGATATGCCGGGATGAGATCGCCAAGGTGATCTCCGGCGGGCTGACCGACGACGAGCTGGACCGCGGCAAGGGGCAGCTGCGCGGGTCGATCGTGCTCGGCCTGGAGGATCCGTCGTCGCGCATGAGCAGGCTGGGCAAGTCCGAGCTCGTCTACCCGCGGCTGGAGCCGGTCGACGAGATCCTGGCGGCCATCGACGGGGTGACCCATGACGACGTGCGCGAGGTTGCTGCCAGCGTGCTGGCCCAGCCCAAGGCGCTCGCGGTGGTCGGGCCGTTCGACGACGCGGATGCGTTTGCCGCGTCGCTCGGCTGATCTGGGAGAGGTGCGCAGCACAACACGCGGTTGCACGTCGAGCGGAGGGCACGATGATCAAGGTCGGGGTGCTCGGCGCCAAGGGGCGCATGGGGTCTGAGGTGAGCCGGACGGTCGACGCCGCGCCCGACCTCGAGCTGGCGGCTGCTGTGGACGTCGGCGACGCCCGCGATCCGCTGGTCGGCTGCGACGTGGTCGTGGACTTCACTCACCCGGGCGCGGTCATGGACAACCTGCGATGGTGCCTGGACCATGACCGCAGTGTCGTCGTGGGGACCTCGGGGTTCGACGACGCCAGGCTGGCCACGGTGCGGGACTGCCTCGGCGAGTCCCCGTCCGCCCGGGCACTGATCGTGCCGAACTTCTCGATCGGCGCCGTGCTGATGATGTACTTCGCCGCAAAGGCAGCGCCGTTCTTCGAGTCGGCCGAGATCATCGAGCTGCATCACGCGGCGAAGGCCGACGCGCCCTCAGGGACGGCAACGCGGACCGCGTCCTTGATCGCCGAGGCGAGAGCTGGCGCCGAGCTCGGGCCGCCCCCGGACGCCACCGTGTCCGAGGTCGCTGGCGCGCGAGGCGCGACCCTGGACGGCGTGCGGGTGCATTCGGTGCGGCTGGCCGGGCTGCTGGCGCACCAGGAGGTGCTGCTCGGCGGGCACGGCGAGATCCTGACCATCAGGCACGACTCCATGGACCGGTCGTCGTTCATGCCCGGGGTGCTGCTGGCGGTGCGGGGAGTCGGGTCGCTGCCGCCGGGGCTGACCGTCGGCCTTGACGGGATGCTCGGCCTGGCCTGAGAAGGGGTACGCCAGCGTTAGGGTTGAGGTTGGGGCAAGCTGGCTTACAAAGGGGGAAGCTGGCCGATGAAGGCAATTCTCAACGTGATCTGGCTCGTGCTCTGCGGGCTGTGGATGTCGATCGCCTACGTGATTGCCGGGCTGATCTGCTTCGTCCTGATCATCACGATTCCGTTCGGCATCGCGGCATTCAGGATCGCGGGCTATGTTCTGTGGCCGTTCGGCCGGACGATCGAGCCACGCCGGAGCGCCGGGGTCGGCTCCATGATCGGCAACATCATCTGGATCGTGCTGTTCGGCTGGTGGCTCGCGATCGGGCACCTGGTGACCGGCGTGGCCCTGTGCCTGACGATCATCGGCATCCCGCTCGGGCTGGCGAACTTCAAGATCATTCCGATCACGCTGCTCCCGCTCGGCGTCCAGATCGTCCCGACCGACCGTCCGTTCACCAGGGTGGCCTGACCGACGGATTCGGGGCGCGGCCGCGGACGGCGGCGTACCGTCATGCCTGGAGCTACAGCGGCTGGCGGGTAGAGGAGCAGGCATGGCCGAGCGGCAGAGCCGCGCCCCCGACCTGGTGGTCATCGAACCGCTCAAGGAGTTCAGCTGCGCCAGCTGTCTCGGCTCGGGCCCCTACCTGATCATGGAGGATCCCGGCCCGCAATGCCTGACCTGCGCGGACATGGACCATCTGGTGTTCCTCCCGGCAGGAAACGCGGCGCTATCGCGGCGTGCGAAGGCCGGCAGCGCTCTCGCGGCCGTGGTCGTCCGGTGGAGCCGGTCACGGAAGCGGTACGAGCGCCAGGGGATTCTGGTCGAGGAGGCGGCGCTGGAGCGGGCCGAGGAGCAGTGCCTGGCCGACGCGGACGCGCGGCAGCGGCGTAAAGAGCGGGACGCGGAGCGAAGGGCAGGCCAGGACCTCGAATTCCAGGACAGGCTCGCCATCCAGATCACGCGGCTGTATCCGGGATGCCCGCCGGCCCGGGCCACGGCGATCGCCGCACACACGGCGGTTCGCGGAAGCGGGCGGGTGGGCCGCTCGGCCGCTGGCCGCGCGCTCGGCGCCGAGGCCATCAGGTTCGCCGTGGTCGCCTCGATCCGGCACGAGGACACCGGCTATGACAAGCTGCTGATGTCGGGGACGCCAAGGGACGTGGCCAGGGATCACGTCCGCGCCGGCATCGACAAGGTCCTCGACTCCTGGCAGGCGAGCTAGCCGCAGTCCCGCCGTGGCCCAGCTCGTGGCGGAGCAGGCCGTTCTTGACGTAGCGTCGCGGGTATGTGCCGGAGCATAAAGACCCTGCGTGAGCCCTTTACCGAGAACGTCACCGAGGCGGACGTGCGCGCCGCAGCGCTGCAGTACGTCAGGAAGGTGAGCGGATTCCGCCGCCCGGCCAAGCACAACGCCGAGGCATTCGACCACGCCGTTGACGCGATCGCCGGAGCCACGCTCACCCTCCTCGACCAGCTCGAGCTGCGCTCGGGCGGCGCGTCGCACGCGGCCAGCGCCTGACCGTCCGGACGGCCCTCAGCGGCCTCAGGAGCGGCGGAGCAGCCGCATCGGCAGCCCCCGGCCCGGCCGGAGCGTGACGTTGGCGCTGGGAGCCGGGATCCCGCGCACCGTCAGCTCCAGCCGGTACCGCCGGGCGATGGTCGCCAGCACCAGCACGGTCTCGAGCTCGGCAAAAGACGCGCCCACGCACGCCCTCCGCCCGCCGCCGAACGGGATGTACGCGTACCGGTGCGCGGGCTGCCCGTTACCGGGTGCCGCCTCGTTGGCGGCCAGGAACCGGCGCGGGTCGAACCCGGCCGGGTCGGGCCAGAAGTCAGGGTGCCGGTGGATCAGGTACGGCGGAATCGCCACCAGGCTCCCGGCCGGAACCTCCGTGCCGGCCACCTCATCGTCGGCCAGCGCGTCCCGCTCGATGGTCCAGGCGGGCGGGTAGAGCCGCAGCGCCTCGGACACGACCGCGCGTGTCCAGGGCAGCTTGTCCGCATCCCCGGCCTCGGGGTCACGATCAGCGAGCACGGAGTCAACCTCGGCTTCGAGCTGCTGCCTGGCCGGCGGATACGCCGACAGCAGGGCCAGGGTCCAGGACATCGTGTTCGCCGTCGTCTCGTGGCCGGCCAGCATGAACGTGGCCACCTCGTCGCAGATCTCGGCGTCGGTGAGCGGCGAGCCATCCGGTGCGCGGGCCGCCAGCAGCACGTCGAGCAGGTCACCGCCCGAGGCGTCGTCAGCGTGGCAGCCAGAGTCCCGCGCGGCGGCGCGGCGCCCGGACACGATGCGGCCCACCGGGCCCTCGATCCCCTCGGGCGTGTGGCCGACGCTCCGCGCAACCACCTTCAGTGCGCGGGTTGACCGCGGACCCCATGCCAGCGGGACGAACGTGGCCAGCATCGCCACGCGCTGCCCCGCGTCCATCGCCCGGCCCACCTGGTCGGCCTCGCTGGTCAGGTCGGAGCCGAACAGCGCCCGGCCCACGATGTCCAGCGTCACCGCGCTCATCTGCGCGGCGACGTTGATCACCGTCCCGTCGGGGAGCCTGTCCCAGCGGGCCGTCAGCCGCTGCGCGGCATCGGTCATCGCCGGGCTGAAGCTGGCGACGTGCCGCCGTGAGAACAGCGGCTGGATCAGCCGCCTGTGCCGCCGCCAGCGGTCACCTTCGCTGGTCAGCAGCCCGTCTCCGATCAGCGCCCGAAGCGGCCGGTAGGTGAACGCCTTGACGTAGTTGTCCTGATTGGCGGCCAGCACGTGCTCGGCGTGTTCCGGCCTGCTCAGCAGGTAGAACCCGCTCCCGGGCGAGTAGGGGAACCTGACCGTGTCCCCGTACCTGGCGGCCAGGCGCACGTAGCCGCCGAGCGGGTCGCGGGCGAGTGATGCGAGGACAGCAGCCACCTGGCTGCCGCGCGGCCCTGGCACCGCATACCGGGAGGATCGCGCCTTCATGCCTCCATAGTGCGCCCAGGGCCCGGACCTGGCGACGGCCGCCTGGCCGCCAGGACGCCGGCAAGCACGCCCGGGGCCCGCTCGGCGTACCTGGCCGGGTACTGGTGTGCCATGGCCGCGGTCCAGACAGCGCCCTCGAGTGCCCGCGCCCAGTCGAACCACGCAAGCTCCCCGGGCTCGGGCAGCGGATCCCCGGTCACGTCCGCGTAGGCCGCGAGCGCGGTGGCCGCGTCGGCTGCGTCCTGGCCGCGAACCAGCACGGCGAGGTCGAACGCTCGCGGCCCGCGGCAGGTCTCCTCCAGGTCCGTCCACAGCCAGCCGGCGGGCGTCCAGAGCAGGTTGCCCGGGTGAGCGTCCCCGTGCAGGACCAGCTCGGGCCCGCCGATGCCGTCGAGCCCGGCGAGGATCTCCGCGTGCCGATCGCGCAGCGCGGTCAGCACGCCGGGCTCGAGCACGCGCTGCCGCTCCAGTGCGGCCAGGGCGTCACTGATCTGCGCCCGCAGCGGCGCCAGCACGGGCAGTTCACCGGGGAAGCCCGCCGCCGCGATGTGCAGCCTGGCCAGCGCCACGCCGAACTCGCCGGCGCCGGGCGCCGCGGCGAGGGTGGCACGAAGGTCCACAGGCTCACCGCGAGGCCGTCGCGCCAGTGCGGCCCCGGGTCGGCGAGCGCGGTCGGCGCCACGGCCGGGCCGCCGTTCGCCGCCGTATACCCGGCCACGGCGACCTCCCGGGCCAGCCATTGGAACGGCTCGCTGCGCGTCCATGCGGTAAGCGTGGCCACCCTGGCCACGACCGGTGCCGGGCGCAGGTGCACCAGCACGTTTCCGCGGCTGGACAGCACCTCCGGATCGTCTGCGGGAAGCCCCTGCGCGCGCGCCACGGTTACCGCGGCGGCCAGGCCGGCGTGGGTCATCTCCGCGAACCGGTCACCGCTGTCGCCAGGCATCCGCCAAGTATCCAGGCCGGCCGCCCGGCCCCGGTAAGGGTTATCGGGGCCGCCTGCGGGCTCCCCGCCAGGTATCCAGGCCGTCGCCGATCCCGGTACGGGTTATTGGGTCGCCCGCGGGCGGTTATGGTTGCGGTGTGATTTCAGCGGGGCAGTTTGCGGGGTTCGCGGCCGCTGCGGTCGTGCTGATCGTCATCCCCGGGCCTGGCGTCCTGTTCGTGGTCGGCCGGGCCCTGGCGCACGGCCGGAGAACGGCGCTGGCGTCCGTGGCCGGGCATTCCTCCGGAAACTACGTGCTGGCGGTGTGCGTTGCCTTCGGCATCGGGGCGATCGTCGAGCGCTCGGCGGCCTTCTTCACCGCGATCCGGCTGGCCGGGGCCGTCTACCTGGTCTGGCTCGGCATCGTGGCGTTCCGCAGGCGCGGCTCGCTGGCCCGCGTGCTCACCGAGGCCGCCGAGCCTCGCGGTGGCGTGCAGTCGGTGCGCGAGGGCTTCCTCGTCGGGGTCACGAACCCCAAGGGCGTGATCTTGTTCGCCGCAGTGCTGCCGCAGTTCGTGAACCGGGCGGCCGGGCATGTCACGGCCCAGATGCTGATTCTCAGCACGGTGGCCGTGCTGATCGGCATGGCCTCGGACGTTTGCTACGGGATGGCCGCGAGCACCGTGCGGTCGTGGTTCGCCAGGTCCCCGAGGCGGCTGGGGCTGGTCGGCGGTATCGGCGGTCTCGCGATGATCGGGCTCGGTGTCACGCTGGCCGTCACCGGCGGCCGCAAAAACTAACCGCTCCCGCCATTCCGCGCCCATAAAACGGCGCCCGCACCGCGCCCAACGGTGTCGTGGGTCCCACCTCGGTCCTCTAGCGCAAACGCAATGCCCCGTAAAGCCCCAGCGGCCTCCATCGCGGTCTGCTCAGACATTCGATTTCCATGATCGTGGTAGATAACGACCAGATGCGCGTCTTTTTCCACCACGATCATGAAACAGCCATGCCCGGTCGGTCAGGCGGCGACGCTGGGGGGTCAGGCGGTGATGCCGGTCGGCCGGTCAGGTGGTGACGTCGGTCAGGCGGTGCGGGCCTGGCTGGCTGCCTCCAGGCCGAGCTCGGCGACCGACGTCTCGCGCATCTTGAACTTCTGCACCTTGCCGGTCACGGTCATCGGGAACTCCTGGGTGAACCGCACGTACCGAGGCACCTTGTAGTGCGCGATCTTGCCGACGCAGAACGCTCGGACGTCCTCCTCGGCCAGCCCGGAGCCTGGGCGCAGCTTCACCCAGGCGCACAGCTCCTCGCCGTATTTCTCGTCCGGCACCCCAACGACCTGGACGTCCTCGATCTCCGGGTGAGTGTAGAGGAACTCCTCGACCTCGCGCGGGTAGACGTTCTCGCCGCCGCGGATGACCATGTCCTTGATCCGGCCGACGATGTTCAGGTAGCCCGCCGTGTCTATCACGGCGAGGTCCCCAGTGTGCATCCAGCGGCCAGCGTCGATCGCTTCGGCAGTCTTCTCCGGCTCGTTCCAGTAGCCGAGCATCACCGAGTAGCCCCTGGTGCACATCTCGCCCGGCTCGCCGCGCGGCAGAACCAGGCCGTTGTCCGGGTTGATGATCTTGACCTCAACGTGCGGGTGCACCCGGCCGACTGTGGATACCCGCCGCTCCATGTCGTCGTCCGCGGTGGTCTGGGCGGACACCGGCGAGGTCTCCGTCATCCCGTAGGCGATCGTGACCTCGGCCATGTGCATCTCGCTGACCACGCGCTTCATCACCTCGACCGGGCATGGCGAGCCCGCCATGATCCCGGTACGCAGCGAAGTCAAGTCGTAATTCCCAAAGTCGGGCAGGGCGAGCTCCGCGATGAACATCGTCGGCACCCCATAGAGCGACGTGCACCGCTCGTCCGCCGTCGCGCGGAGTGTGGCGGCCGGGTCGAATCCGGGGGCCGGTATGACGATGCAGGCGCCGTGCGTGACCGCGGCCAGGTTGCCGAGAACCATGCCGAAGCAGTGGTAGAACGGCACCGGGATGCAGACCCGGTCCCGTTCGGTGTACCGGCACGCCTCGCCGATGAAGAAGCCGTTGTTCAGGATGTTGTGGTGCGACAGCGTGGCGCCCTTGGGGAAGCCGGTCGTGCCACTGGTGTACTGGATGTTGATCGGGTCGTCGAACGCCAGCTCGGCCTCGCGTGTTCCCAGCGCGTCCCCACCCACGCTTTGCCCGGTTGCAAATAGTTCGTCCCATTCCGCCGTGCCGAGGAAGATCACCCGCTCGAGGCTGTCCAGGCTGTCACCGACCTCGCCGACCATCGCGCGGTAGTCGCTGGTCTTGAAGCTCTCCGCGCTGACGAGCAGCCGGACCCCCGACTGACGCAGCACGAACTCGAGCTCGTGACTGCGGTACGCCGGGTTGATGTTGACCAGGATCGCGCCGACCTTCGCGGTCGCGAACTGCAGCAACACCCACTCGGCGCAGTTCGGGGACCAGATGCCGACCCGGTCGCGAGCCTTGATCCCGGCAGCGAGCAGGCCCCGGGCGAGCGCGTCGGTGTCGGCGTCGAACTGCCGGTAGGTCCAGCGGCGGCCGCTGGGCACGTCAACCACGACCTCGCTGTCGCCGAACTGGCCGGCGATCCGCCGCAAATTGTCCCCAATCGTCTCGCCGAGCAGCGGGGTGAACGAGGTGCCGTGGCTGTAGGAAAGCTGGGTTGCGGTGGGCATGTCTAGATCCTTTGAATATCGGTCATTCCATGCTGCCTGCTCAGAAGCCTGGTGTGAAGGGTGGGGCCACACTGCTGTGGCGCCATGATGCGCTGGGTACACCTGCGGGGTTACTGTCGGATTAAGTGCTCGTTCACCTCCCCGGAGCGGCTATGGGGACCTGGATCATCTGGCTGGTCGTGGCGGCAGTGCTCGGTGTGGCCGAGGTCATGACCGCGACGCTGGCATTCGGCCTTGTGGCCGCTGCCGCGCTGGTCGGCGCCGGTGTCGGGTTCGCCGGGGGGAACGTGGCGCTCCAGTTCGGCGCGTTCGCGATTGCGTCAGCAGCCGGCCTGGGGATTGCCCGGCCGTTCGCGATGCGCCATATCAGGCAGCCGCCGCTGTTGCGCACCGGGACGGCGGCGCTGGTCGGCCGGTCGGCCTACGTCCTCGACGAAGTCACCGCCCAGAGCGGGAGGGTCAGGATCGGCGGCGAGGAGTGGTCGGCGCGGCCCTACGACGAGACCCTGACGATTCCCAAGGGCACCACCGTCGACGTTCTGCTGATCGAGGGCGCAACCGCGCTCGTTTATCCCAGGGAGTAGCCATGGAACTGGCTGTCCTCATCGTCGTCGTGGTCGCCGCCCTGCTGGCGGGGCTCGTCGTGTACAAGACAGTTCGCATCGTGCCTCAGGCGCGGGCGCGCAACGTCGAACGCCTGGGCCGGTACCGCAAGACGCTGGAACCGGGCATGAACCTGATCGTCCCGTTCGTCGACCGGGTGAAGCCGCTGATCGACTTGCGCGAGCAGGTGGTCTCATTCCTCGGCCAGCCGGTGATCACCGAGGACAACCTGGTCGTGAAGATCGATACGGTGCTGTTCTTCCAGGTCACCGACCCGCGCGCGGCCGACTACGAGATCGTCAACTACATCCAGGCGATCGAGCAGCTCACCGCGACGATGCTGCGCAGTGTGATCGGGTCCATGGATCTGGAGGTGACCCTGACCTCGCGCGACAAGATCAACACGATGCTCCGCGGAGTCCTGGATGACGCCTCGGGCAAGTGGGGGATCCGGGTGACCCGGGTGGAGATCAAGGCCATTGACCCGCCGAAGAGCGTCATTGACGCGATGGAGAAGCAGATGCGGGCCGAGCGGGAGAAGCGGGCCGCGATCCTGAACGCCGAGGGAGTCCGCCAGTCGCAGATCCTCACCGCCGACGGCGACAAGCAGGGCAACATCCTGCGGGCCGAGGGCGAGAAGCAGAGCGCGATCCTGAAGGCGGAAGGCCAGGCGCAGGCGATCGGCACCGTGTTCCAGTCGATCCACGCCAACGATCCCGATCCCAAGCTGCTGGCCTACCAGTACCTGCAGACGCTCCCGCAACTCGCGCAGGGTCCCGGCAACACGGTCTGGATGGTCCCCAGCGAGCTGACCAGCGCGCTGAAGATGGTGTCCTCGGCGTTCGAGGGGAGCGGCGCTGCCCCCGAGAACGGTCAGAGCCCTTCGGTGCAGCTGCCGAGGGTGCGACGCGCCGAGGTGCCGCAACCGTCCGGGCCTGCTCAGGTTGAGGCCCCGGCCAACGGGACCGGCCCGGGGGCCGTGGCCGCCGCTGATGCGGAACTGGCGGCCGCGGTGGCCGAAGCCGCCGACGACGCTGCGCAAGCGGGCGGGGCCGATGGCCAGTGACGCCGGCGGGCAGGGCCGGGTGATCGGCGTCTGGGGCTCCCGCGCTTACGCGTGAAGCGGCGAGGAGCGGGCGCGCATCCTGAGCGGCCGTGTCCTCAGCGGGCGCGTGCCCTAGGGGCGCCAGGTGATGACTCAGGCGTAGGCGTTGGCGTGGGGGGCTGGGACGCCGAGGTGGTTCGTGAGGGGCTGGGTGAGCCCGGGTGCGGCGATGGCGAAGGTGTGATGGCCGGCTGGCCCGGCGCGGACGACGGCGACGGCGACGGTGTACCCACCGACGGCGACGGCGTACCCACGCCGCTGGGCGCCGGTGACGGTGTGGGCGCCGGTAGGGTCGGCCCGGGCGATGGCAGCGGGGCCGGGGGCCGGGTCTCGGGATGGTGCAGGGTCGCGTGCTGGTCTGCCGGAGTGCCCGATATGACGCCCACGGCCACGGCTCCGGCCACCGCGACGGCCGCGAACCCGTCCCGTAGCCCGCGTCGGCGGCATCGCCGGTCGCCGCAGCTCATGACCTCGGCCGGCGGGATCGGCTGTGCCTGCTGCGCGCCCTGATCGGCGAGGAGCCGCAGTTCGTCTCCGAGTTCAGGCATGGGTCACTTCCTGTCCGCGCTGGCCACGCCGTCGGGGATAGCGGTTTCACGCAGATAGGGCGCGAGAGCGGCGCGGCCCCGGGCCAGCCGCGCCTTCACCGTTCCAACCGGGACGCCGGTCTCGGCGGCGACCTGTGCCACGCTCTGATCGCACACGTGATAGAGGACCAGAGCTCGCCGTTGCTCGGCGGGCACCTGGCGCAGAGCTTCGATCAGCGCCACCCGGTCGGGGCTGGGCCCGTCGATGGTCGCAGCCGGCGGGCTGGAGCGCATCAGCACCCGGCCGAGCCGGGCGCGCTGCCACCGTGACACCGCGATGCGCCACGCGGTGGCCCGCACCCAGGCCTCGGGCGCGCCGCTGTGCTCGAGCCGCCTGCGATGGGCCCAGGCCCGGATGAACGCCTCCTGGACGGCGTCCTGGGCTTCGGCGTGATTCCCGGTCATCGCGTAGAGCTGGCCGACGAGCCGCCGAAACGACGCGGCGTAGAAATCAGCGAACTCCTCGGGGCTCACTGCGTTGGTGGCTCCCTTCCCGGCTAATTGTGTCCCGGCTTGGGTGAAGGGCTGGGTGCGGGCGCGGCGGTAGGTGCAGGCGAACACACCGGGGTCGGCACCGGGCTGGGTGACGGTTCAGGCGCGGGCGCCGCGGACGGTACCGGAGACGGTACCGGAGCGGGCGAGGCCACAGGCGTCGGCGACGGCACCGGCGTGGGTGCCGGTGACGCTGCCGGCGTGGGCGCTGGTGCTGGCGGGGTGGGCGCTGGCGACGGTGCCGGGCTCGGCGCGGGCCGCCGGCGAGCGGGCACGGTGGCGGCATGCAGCCTCGCGACATGGTGGTGGCCGGTCTCGGCGGCGAGCGCGACACCCGTGGCCGAGATGCCGAGGGCCGCTGCGGACAACCCGACCCACGACGCGCGGCTGCGGAACGTTCTCATGCTGACTCCAGTCCTGGCCGGCTGGTGACGCCGGTCGCAGCCATAGGTACCGATGAGAAGCCGGCGCGGTTGCATCGCGCCCGCCGTGGGCGCCGGCGCGCGGGGGTCAGATCCGGATGGCCAGGCCCACGGTGAGAAGTGCCCCGAACGCGAGCTGAAGCCGGCCGGTCTGGCCGAGCGCGGTTATCAGGCCGGGACCCGAGGCGCCGCGCCGGACCAGCCGCAGCGGCGCCAGCGCGAACGGCGCGGCGGCCAGCGCGATCAGCGCGAGCGGGTCGGCCGCTGCGATGGCCGCCGCCACGCAGAACGGGATCACGATGCAGGCCATGTACAGCTCGCGGGTCCGGTGGTCGCCGAGCACCACGGCGAGCGTGCGTTTACCGGTCTGGCTGTCGGTCGGGATGTCACGCAGGTTATTGATCACCAGCAGCGCGCAGGCAAGCAGCCCGACCGGCGCCGATGCGGCCACCGCGAGCCAGGGCATCCGGCCCATCTGCACGTAGGCGGTCCCGGCGACCGCGGCGAGGCCGAAGAACAGGAACACCGACACCTCGCCGAGCGCCCGGTAGCCGTAGGGGCGGCTGCCGCCGGTATAGAACCAGGCGGCGGCAACCGCTGCGGCACCGAGGAGCAGCAGCCACCAGGACGAGACCGCGGCGAGGACCAGCCCGGCCACGCACGCCACCGCGAAGCAGCCGAGCGCGGCTGCCAGAACGCGCCGCGGGCTGGCGAGCCCCGACGCGACCAGCCGGACGGGGCCCACCCGGCGCTCGTCCGTGCCACGGATCCCGTCGCTGTAATCGTTGGCGTAGTTGACCCCGATCTGCAGCGCGAGCGCGACGACCAGGGCGAGCGCCGCCCGCCACGCGGAGAACCGGCCATAGCCGACGGCGACACCCGTGCCCACCACGACGGGGACGATCGCCGCCGGGAGGGTCCGCGGGCGCGCGCCCGTCACCCAGTCCCGCGCTGCGGCCACGGCCTTCCCTCGTTCTTTCGCTCGCTGCTCAGCGGATCACAGACTAACCGCAGGGCCGACCAGGTTGCGCCGTCGCGTCCCCCGGGTGCGGGCGCAGGGCCGCCAGGTTGTGCCGTCGCGTCCCCCGGGTGCGGGCGCACCGGCCAGAACGGTTCAGCGAGCAGGCGGCAGCGCGAGGGCCGCCGCGACGTGGATATCCTCGATCTGCCCGGAATCGAGGCGGGCGCCCCGGCTGGTCCTGGTCTGGCGCCTGAAGTACTTCCTGACCCTGCGGCCGCCGAACACGTCCACGCCGTCCAGGTTGGCCACGATCCACGGCACCGTGGGCCCGTAGATCGCCATCGCCGGTCGGACGCTGACGGTTTCGCCGAGCTCCTCGCTGAGCAGGTCGGACGCCTGTGCGGCCTCCCACCGGGCGTGTTTCAGCCGCTCTTTCTGGCTGTACGGGCCGTGGTAGAGCAGTTCGCCGGGGGTGCTGCGGACCGGAAGCCTGCGGTCCCAGCGCTCGGAATCCACGGCGAAAACGCCGCCGGGCCCGATGACGAGGTGATCGATCACCGAGTCGCTGCCGGGAATGGCCCGGCGGTTCAGCGCGACGTATCCGGTCGGCCGCATGAGCAGCAGGCGCCGGTCGGTCCGACGCTGCGCCGAGGTGACCCGCGCCGCCGCCGGAATGATCGACGTGGTCCTCGACCGGTAGACGGTGTCGACGATGGCGACAAGGGCCGCGGCGGTCAGGCCGAAACGCCAGCCCAGCCAGAACGTGACGCCGATGCCGGCCGCCAGCGCCAGGACGGCGCGGACGATCCATATCGGCAGCCGCGGGTCACCGGCCAAGCCGCCGAGCACGTTGCGGGAAGCGGGGACCAGCTGCCCGTCCCCCGGCCCCCGCGATTCCGCCGGTCCGGTCGTGTTCACCTGCGGCCCGGTTTCGCGGTCCACAAGCCAAAGCGTAATCGAGCCGATACGGAGCGGCGGGTAGGCGGGTGTTTTTGCGCGAGCCGGGTCGCGGCTGGTGTATTGCCAGGGTGCGGATGGTGTATTGCCAGGGTGGCGGATGGTGCATCGGCTGGGTCGCGCACGGTGCCCGGACCGGTCGCGGCTGGACCGGGCCGCCCGGGTCCGTCTACTGTTCGGTAACGTGACGCAGATTCATGACCTGTCCGTGACCGAGCTGGCCGCAGCGATCCGGGCTGGCGAGCTGTCGCCCGTCGAGATCACCAATCACTACCTGGACCGCATAGACCGCCTCAGCGACCAGGTCGGCGCCTTCTACACGGTGACCGGCGACCGCGCCCGGCAGGAAGCCGCCGCCGCGGAGAAGGCCGTGGCGCAGGCGAGCGGCGACGACCGCTCGGCGCTCCCGCCGCTGACCGGGATCCCGATCCCGATCAAGGACCTGAACATGGTGGCGGGCGTCCGGATGACCTTCGGATCGACGCTCTTCGCCGACAACGTCGCCGATCAGGACGACTATGTGGTCGCCGCGCTCCGGTCGGCGGGAATCGTGATCACCGGCAAGACGGCCACGCCCGAGTTCGGCCTGCCGTGCTACACCGAGACCAGGATCGGGCCGCCGGCCCGGACGCCCTGGGACCTGACCAGGTCGGCGGGCGGATCCAGCGGCGGCGCGGCGGCCGCGGTCGCCGCTGGGCTGGCTCCCGCCGCGCAGGGCAGCGACGGCGGGGGATCGATCCGGATCCCGTCCAGCGTCTGCGGGCTGTTCGGCATCAAGCCCACCCGGGGCCGGGTCTCCGGTGGGCCGCTGCTGCCCGACCTGTCCGGGCTGTCCATCGACGGCCCGCTCACGCATACGGTCGCCGACGCCGCGCTGCTGCTCGACGCGATGGCCGGAAACCGCCTCGGCGACATGTACACGCTGCCCCCGCTGCCGGGCGGGGAGACCTTCCTGTCCTACGCCGGCCGCGAGCCTGGCCGGCTGCGGATCGGCCGGTCGCTGCAGAACGCGGTAGAGGGGGCGGAGGTGCATCCGGAGTGCGTGGCCGCCTACGAGGAGGCCAGTGCGCTGCTGTCGGACCTCGGGCACGAGGTCGAGGACATCGCGATGCCGTTCGGGCCCGACGTAGTCCCGTTCTTCGAGACGCTTTGGTACGCCATGGCCACGCTCGCCCCGATCGACGCGGCGCAGGCGGAACAGCTGCTGCCGATCACCCGCTACCTGCGCGACAAGGGCCTGGAGGTTCGGGCGCCCGAGCTGGTGTTCGCGCAGGCGTACCTGCAGGTGGTCACCCGGACCGCGCTGGAGGCCCTGAACGCCTACGACGCGGTGCTCTCGCCCACGCTGGCCTTGCCGCCGGTTCCGGTCGGATACTTCGACGAGGTCGACCCCTCCGAGAACTTCGAGCGGCAGAAGCGGTTCACCCCGTACACCGCCCTGTACAACGTCTCCGGGCAGCCGGCCGTGAGCGTGCCGCTGCACTGGACCGCCGACGGGCTGCCGATCGGCATCATGCTGGCCGGCCGGATGGGTGATGAGGCCACCCTGATCTCGCTCTCGGCCCAGTTGGAGGCCGCGCGGCCGTGGCGGGACCGGCACCCGGCCATCTGGTAAGGAAGACGCCGTAACCGGGGCAAACGGACCTCGGCATCCTTGGCGAAGAAACAGCGTAGGCGCAGGCTGCGCTCAAGCTGGCCGGCGAGATTGCTCTGCGTTGCCGCAGCGGCAGCTACAGGATGGCCGGCGCCTTTGGGGAGCGCGGTGCCGACCTGTGTCCAGAGGAGAACTCTGTGTCCAGCAGGCTATTTCCTCGCTCGTGCGCTCCCAGGAACGCACTGCGCGGTGTCCGTGTCCTTGGCGTCATCGCAGGCAGCGCCTTAGTCGCGGTGCTGGCTTCGGGATGCGGCACGTCGGCCACGCCGACGGCAGCGGCGACCGCCGCAGCCTCGCCCAGCCCTAACGCCAGCGCCTACGTCGACTGCCTCCAGCAGCACGGCGTGACCGTCCCGACCGCACGGCCGAGCATCAGGCCTACCGCCCGGCCCACGGCGCGGCCGAGCCTCAGCGCCGCGATGATGAAGGCCCGGCAGGCGTGCGCGTCGCTGCGTCCCAAGGGCGGCTTCGGCGGGCGCGGCGGCGACTTCGGAGCCGCGTTCCAGGCCTTCCGCACGTGCATGGCCGACCACGGCGAAGCCATCCCGACCGCCAGGCCGACCGCTCGTCCTACGCCCGAGCCCTCGGCCTCGCCTCGCGCCGATCGCTTCCTGAACGGGCTGAACCCGAGCAGCCCGAAGGTGGCGGCCGCCGTGAAGGCGTGTGCGTCCAAGCTCCCGGCCTTCCCTCGCCCAAGCCCGTCCTCGACCGGATAGCGCTGCTGGCGCCCGACGGGCCGCCGCGCGTCACGTTCCGGCTAAGTCCGGAAGTCACCCCCCGGCCTTCACCCCGGCCGGGTGATGACACCCCCCGCGGCGGCCTGCCAGCGTCTGAGCATGAACCATCTGCTCGAGAGGCTGGGCGGATTCGCTGCCCGACGCTTCTGGGTCTTCATCGTCGCCTGGCTGATCATTCTCGGCGGGCTGCTCGGCGCCAACCACGCGTTCGGCGGCAAGTACGTCAACGACTACACGGTCCCCGGCAGTGGTTCATCAAACGGGCTCAACCTGCTCAACAGCGACTATCCGCAGAAGGGCGGCTTTGGCGGCCAAATCGTGTTCCACGCCAGCCACGGAACCGTAGCCCAGCAGCAGTCGGCGGTGAACCAGGCCACCAGCAACGTGTCCAAGCTGGCGGGCGTGACCAGCGCGGTCAGCCCGTTCGCTTCGTCGAAGACCGGCGCGGTCTCCAAGGACGGCACGATCGCGTACTCGAGCGTGACCTGGAGCGATAACCCGGCGGGCCTGGACACCGCGTATCTGAACCAGCTGAACAAGGCGGTCGCGCCGGCCCGCAAGGCAGGGCTCGAGGTGCAGTACGGCGGCGGCGCCGGGCAGATCGGCCAGGACACGGGCGACACGAAGTCCGAGGTGATCGGCCTTGCCTGCGCCTTGCTGCTGCTGCTGTTCATGTTCGGCTCGTTCATCACCGCGGCCATTCCGCTGGTTTCGGCGATCTTCGCCGTTGGCGCCGGTCTTTCGGTCGTCGGGCTGGTCGCCGCGGTCAGCACGTTCCCGTCCGTCGCGCCGACCGTCGCCACCCTGCTCGGCCTCGGCGTGGCGGTCGACTACGGCCTGTTCCTCACCGCGCGGCACCGCGAGCAACTGGACCAGGGCATGGACGTGGTCCAGTCCGCGACCAAGGCCGAGGGCACGTCCGGAGCCTCGATCGTCATCGCCGGGAGCACGGTCGTGGTCGCGATTCTCGGTCTCTACCTGTCCGGGGTGCCGTTCGTCGGCGCGATGGGCGCGGCGGCGGCGATCGTCGTCCTCGTGACGATGATGGCGGCGCTGACGCTGGTCCCGTCGTTCATGGGCCTGGTCCGCAGCAACATCCGGTCGCTGCCCGCCCGCATCCGCGCGCACCGTGAGGGCGTCTCCGCGCAGGAGCAGGCCAGGCGGACCGCCGAGGTCACCGAGGAGCGGCACGAGCAGAGCGGGTTCGCCCGGTGGGGGCGCAGGGTCGCCGGGCAGCCCTGGCCGTGGGGAATCGCCAGCGTGCTGGTGCTCGTCGTGCTGGCGATCCCGCTGCTGTCGATCAATCTCGGCCAGCCCGACCCCGGCACCAACCCGCTCAACCAGAGCAGCAGACAGGCCTACGACCTGCTCAGCAAGGGATTCGGCGTCGGGATCAACGGCCCGCTCACGGTCGTGGTCAAGCTGCCCAAGCAGTCGAGTTCGGACACCCAGTCTCTGCTGAACTCGATGACCAAGAGCGTTTCGGGCACCAAGGGGGTCGCGTCGGTGTCGCCGACGTCGGTGAACAGCGCGTCGACCGTCGCCGTCTTCAACGCGATCCCGACCACGCGGCCGCAGGCCACGGCGACGAACGACCTGGTAACGACGCTGCGGGACGACGTGCTGCCCAAGTACCACGTCACCACCTATGTCACCGGCACCACCCCGGGCAACGTCGACTTCACCAACCAGATCTCCAGCCGCATGCTGCTCCTGATCCTCGTCGTCGTGGCCGTGGCCTTCGTGCTGCTGACCACCGCGTTCCGCTCCGTGGTGATCGCCACCAAGGCGGCGATCATGAACCTGCTGTCGATCGGCGCCGCGTACGGCGTGATCGTCGCGATCTTCCAGTGGGGCTGGGGCGCGAGCCTGATCGGGGTGCACACCACGTCGCCGATCCCGGCCTACGTGCCGATGATGGTGTTCGCGATCGTCTTCGGCCTGTCCATGGACTACGAGGTGTTCCTGCTCTCCCGGGTACACGAGGCCTGGATCGGCACCGGCGACGCGCACCGCAGCGTCGCGATCGGCATCGGCAGCACCGCACGGGTGATCACCACGGCCGCCGCCATCATGGTGACGGTCTTCGCCAGCTTCATCCTGAACGACCAGATCGCGGTGAAGATGCTGGCCATCGGCATGGCGTTCGCGGTGTTCATCGACGCGTCGCTGGTCCGGATGATCCTGGTGCCCGCGATCATGTCGCTGCTCGGCGCCAAGGCGTGGTGGATGCCCCGCTGGCTGGAGCCGATCCTGCCCCAGCTGCACCTCGAGGGCAGCGAGCTCGCGGCCGCCGCGGGCCCGGGCGCCGCCCAGCCGAGCCCGGTCGGCGGAACCCGCAGGTCACGGTAGTTCGTCATCGGTCGCGGCGCGGCCGGCGGCTGCCGCATCATTAAGCGATGACCGATCCCGAGCTGATCCGGCGGGCCGAGGCCGCCGGGATCGCCCCCTGCTACCTGGACTGGCGCGAGCAGCGGACCGAGGTGAGCGCCGAGACCCTGACCGCGATCCTCGCCGCCCTGGACGCCGTGCCGCAGCCGCCGCGGGAGCGGCGCGGAGCCGGTCGGCCGGGTAACGCGGACCCGGCGCCCGGGCCCGACGGCGCGACGGTCCCGGCGAGGCCCAGGGTCCCCGACGGCCGGTCGTGGGGGTTAACCGTCCAGCTTTACTCCGTCCGGTCCCGGCGGTCGTGGGGTCACGGTGACCTGCGTGACCTAGCGGACCTGGCCAGCTGGAGCGCCCGGGACCTGGGCGCAGGATTCGTGCTGATCAACCCGCTGCACGCCGCGGAGCCGAAGCCGCCGCTCAGCGCGTCCCCCTACCTGCCGATGACCAGGCGGTATGTCAGCCCGCTGTACCTGCGGATCGAGGACATTCCCGAGTTCGGCCGGCTGGAGCCAGGCCAGCGGGAGCGGATCGACGCGCTGGCGGCCCCGCTCCGGGCCAGGGACGTCACCGGCGACCTCATCGACAGGGACGCGGTGTGGGCGGCGAAGCGCGAGGCTCTGGAGATCATCCACCGCGTGCCGCTGACCGACCCGCGGCGCGCCGAGTACCAGCGGTACCGCCAGCGCGAGGGCCGTGACCTCGAGGACTGGGCCACCTGGTGCGTTCTCGCCGACCGGCATGGCCCCGACTGGCGGTCCTGGCCGGCCGCGGATCGCGACCCCGCAGCGGCACGCGCCGCGCTGCCGGGCGGGCCGTGGGCGGACCCGGACGCGGACTTTCACGCCTGGCTTCAGTGGCTCGCCGCCGGGCAGCTGGCGGCCGCGCAGCAGGCGGCGCTCGCGGCCGGCATGGGCACCGGGATCATCACGGACCTCGCCGTCGGCGTGCATCCCGGCGGGGCGGACGCGTGGGCGAACCAGGACCTGCTGGTCGGTGGCCTGTCCGTGGGCGCACCGCCGGACGAGTTCAACCAGCGCGGCCAGGACTGGTCGCAGCCGCCGTGGCATCCGCAGCGGATGGCCGAGGTCGGCTACCGGCCGATGGCCGACCTGTTCGCCGCGGCGCTGCGGAACGCCGGCGGGCTGCGGGTCGACCACGTGATGGGCCTGATGCGGCTGTGGTGCGTGCCGCACGGCATGACGCCGGACCGCGGCGCGTACATCCGCTACGACCACCGGGCCACGGTCGCCGCGCTGGCCGGCCAGGCCGCTGGCGCCGGCGCGCTGGCGATCGGCGAGGACCTCGGCACCGTCGACCCGTGGATCCGTGAGTACCTCGCTGCCAGCGGGATCATGGGCACGATGATGCTCTGGTTCGCGCGCGAGCCCGACGGCACGCCGCTGGCTCCGGAGCACTGGCGCCGGGACTGCATGGCGACCGTCGGAACCCACGACGTGCCGCCGGTCGCCGCGTTCCGCACCGGAGAGCAGGTAGCCGTGCGCGCCCGGCTCGGGTTGCTCAACCGGCCGGAAGATACCGAACGTGACGCCGCGGGGCAGATGCTGTCGAGCTGGCGCGACGCGCTGGCCGCGCGCGGGCTGATCCCGGACGGCCCGCTGCCCGGGCCCGACGAGTTCACCGTGGCGCTGTATGGCTACCTGAACCTGACCGCCGCGGCGCTGGTCGGCGTCTCGCTGGCCGACGCCGTCGGCGACCGCCGCGCCCAGAACCTCCCCGGCACCAGCGACGAGTACCCGAACTGGCAGATACCGCTCTGCGACTCCGGCGGCCAGGCAGTGCTCCTGGAGAACCTGCCTGACGTGCCCTTGCTTCGAACGGTCTGTGCCGCGGCCGCGGGCCGCGGGCCGCTCCCGTAGGCTTCCGCGCATGAGCTCAAGCGACGCCAGCCCGCCGGCGTTCGACACCAGCGTGGCCCACATCGCCCGCGTGTACGACTACTGGCTCGGCGGCAAGGACAACTTTGCGGCCGACCGGGCGGTCGGCGACCAGGTGATGCAGGCCTACCCGAACATCGCGCACTCGGTCCAGGCCAACCGGGCGTTCCTGGCCCGGGCGGTGAGCTACCTGGTCGGCGAGGCCGGGATCCGGCAGTTTCTCGACATCGGCACCGGGATCCCGACCGCGAACAACACCCACGAGGTCGCCCAGTCGGTGGCTTCGGATTGCCGGGTGGTCTACGTGGACAACGACCCGGTCGTGCTCTCGCACGCCCGGGCGCTGCTGGCGAGCGACCCGGCGGGCGCCACCGACTACATCGACGCCGACCTGCGCGACACCGCCAGGGTGCTGTCCGAGGCCGAGCGCACGCTCGACTTCGCCGAGCCCGTGGCCGTCATGCTGCTGGGGATCCTGCACATGGTCGGTGAGCAGGACGATCCGCGCGCTTCCGTGGCAGCGCTGATGACAGCCGTGCCTTCGGGCAGCTTCCTCACCATTTCCCATCCGGCGTCGGACATCGACGCCGCCGCGGGCGCCGAGGCGAGCCGGCGCTACAACGCACAGGCAGCCGAGTCAGCCACGTTCCGATCTCGCGCCGAGGTCATGGGGTTCTTCGAAGGCCTCGAGCTGGTGCGGCCCGGCCTGGTGCCGGTGCCCGAATGGCGACCGCGCTCCGAGATCGAGGCCAAGACGCCTTCGAACCTGTGGGGCGGTGTCGCCCGCAAGCCCTGACGGGCGGGGCTACGTCGCCTGGGCGTCCCGCTCGCGGCAGCGCAGCGCGCGGGCCACGTCGTCCCTGCCCTCGATCAGCAGCCGGTGCAGTGCCGGCGGCGCCGCCATCTGCTCGATGTAGGCGCCGGTGGCCGCGATGGCCTCCGGTGTGACCTTCCACCGCGGGTAGGCGTACTCGACGAAGTGCTGCGCCATGTCCGAACCCCAGTCCCGCCAGATGTCGGCGACGACGTCGAAGTAGCGGCTCACGTACGGCTCCAGGAGCTCCTCCGCGTCCGGGTCGGTGAACCCGTCGAGGGTGGCACGGAACGTCGCGTTCGGCAGCGTGCCGCCGGTGATCTGGTTCCAGGCCTCTTGTTTGGCCGCGGGGTCGGGGAACGCCGCGCGGCAGGCGGCGGCGTGCCGGGCACCCGCGTCCGTGGCGTCCCTGGCCAGCTCCGCGTCGACTTCGCCCGGGCCGGCCGCGCCGCGGCTGGCCAGCCGGTACAGCAGCTGCCAGCGCAGCTCCGTGTCGACGGCGAGGCCCTCGACCGTCGCGGAGCCGTCCCGCAGCCCGGCGAGCAGGGCCAGGTCGTCGGGAGAGCTGGCCACCCCGGCAAACGCCTGGGCGGATGCGAGCTGGCGATCCGACCCTGGCTCGGCCCGGCGCAGCAGGTCCCGCAGGGCCCCGGCGATCTGCTCGAGCCCGGCGCCACGCCAGGCCGGGTCGGCGAACCGGCGCACCGCGCCCGCGGCCTGGCGCAGCACGGTCTGCAGGACCGTGATGTCCTCGATCGCGTCCACGCCGGACAGGGCCAGGCTCACGTAGTCGCGCGCCGGCAGTTCTGCGTCCCGGCACATGTCCCACGCGGCGGCCCAGCACAGCGCGGCCGGCAGCGACTCGGTGAACTCGCCGATGCCGTTGATGAGTGTGCGCAGGGAATGGGCGTCCAGGCGGATCTTGGCGTAGGTCAGGTCGTCGTCGTTGACGAGGATCAGGTCGGGCCGCCGCTGCCCGATCAGCTCCGGCACCTCCGTGCGCTCGCCGTCGATGTCGATCTCGACCCGGTGCCGCCGGGACAGACCTCCCCGCTCGCCGCGGTCGTACAGGCCGATCGCGATGCGGTGCGGGCGGAGCACCGGATGGCTGGCTGGCGCCTCCTGGAGAACCGCGAACTCGGAAAGCCTGCCGTCGGCGTCACACAGGTACTCCGGCCGCAGCGTGTTCACCCCGGCGGTCTCGAGCCACTTCTTCGACCAGGACGTCAGGTCACGCCCTGAAGCCTCCTGGAGCGCGGCGAGCAGGTCGCCGAGCGTGGCGTTGCCCCACGCGTGCTGGGCGAAGTAACGACCCACCCCGGTGAGAAAGTTCTCCCGGCCGACGTGGGCGACCAGCTGCTTGAGCACTGCCGCGCCCTTGGCGTAGGTGATGCCGTCGAAGTTCACCTCGACGGCCTCGATGTCGGGGATGTCGGCCGCGACCGGGTGCGTGGATGGCAGCTGGTCCTGCCGGTACGCCGCCGTCTTCCAGGTCTGGGCGAAGGTCGTCCAGGCGCCGGTCCAGCGGGTGGCCTCGGCCTCGGCCACGAGGCTGGCCCAGGTGGCGAACGACTCGTTCAGCCACAGGTCGTCCCACCAGCGCATGGTGACCATGTCGCCGAACCACATGTGCGCCATTTCGTGCAGGATCGTCTCGGCGCGGGCCTCCCGGTAGCTGTCCGTCACCCGCGACCGGAACACGTAGGCCTCGAGGAACGTGACGGCGCCCGCGTTCTCCATCGCGCCCGCCTTGAACTCGGGCACGAACAGCTGGTCGTACTTGCCAAACGGATAGCGCACCCCGAACGCGGCGTGGAAGTAGTCGAAGCCCTGCCGGGTTATCTCGAAGATCTCGTCCGGGTCCAGATAGGGGGCCAGCGACTGGCGGCAGAAGATGCCGAGCGGGATCCCGTCGTGCTCGTCGCGTACCACGTGGTATGGGCCGGCCGCGACCGCGGTGACGTACGTCGGCAGTACCGCGGTTGGCGGGAACGCCCAGAACGCCGTCTTCGCCATCGGCGCCTGCGCGACCGTTTCGGGCGCCGTGTTCGAGATCACCTGCCACCCCTGCGTGGCGGTGACCTGCAGCTCGAAGGTGGCCTTCAGGTCGGGCTGGTCGAAGCAGGCGTAGACCCGGTGCGCGTCGAACGTCTCGAGGTCGGTGTACATGTAGACGCCGCCGTCGGCGGGGTCGGTGAACCGGTGCATGCCCTCGCCAGAGCGTGAGTAGGCGCAGTCGGCGGCGATCCGCAGCTCGTTGCTCTCGGCGAGGCCGTCCAGGCTGATCCGGTTCCCGTCGAAGCTCTCCAGGCCGACGGCGTTCCCGTTGAGCGTGATCTCGTGTACCGCCGGCGCGGTGAGATCGATGAACGTCGACGCCCCGGGTCTGGCGCAGCGGAAGCTGACCGTGGTCACCGAGCCGAACGTGATCTCACCCCCGGTCAGGTCCAGTTCGACGACGTAGGACTGCACATCGAGCAGGCGCGCGCGTTCCCGCGCCTCATTGCGCGTGAGGTTGCTGGTCACTGCCGTGATCCCTTTCCCGGTCTGACGCTGGCGAGAATAATCGCACGTGGACCTGTGGAATGACCGTGCCAGCCCCCCGGTTGTCAGCAGGGTCACCCCCCGCCCCCGGAGGAGTACCCATGGCCCAGCAGGAGCCAACCCCCGTCGATTTTTGGTTTGACCCGCTATGCCCGTGGGCGTGGATCGCGTCGCGCTGGCTGCTCGAGGTCGAGAAGGTGCGCCCGGTGGCTGCGCGCTGGCACGTGATGAGCCTCGCCGTGGTCAACGAGGGCAGGGACCTGCCCGAGCAGTACCGTGAGCTGATGGCCCAGGCGTGGGGACCGGTGCGGGTCGCGATCGCCGCCGAGCAGAAGTTCGGCCCCGAGGTGCTGCTGCCGCTGTACACCGCGCTCGGTACGCGGTTCCACCATGAGCAGGCGCCGAAGGACCGGGCCACGGTCGAGGCCGCGCTGGCCGAGGCCGGCCTGCCTGCGGACCTGGCGGACGCGATGGACGACCCGTCATACGACGAAGCGCTCCGGGTGTCGACCGCCGACGGCATGGACCGGGTCGGATACGAGGTTGGCACCCCGGTCATCTCGGTCGATGGCGTGTCCTTCTTCGGTCCGGTGGTCTCACCGATCCCGCGCGGCGACGCCGCGGCCAGGCTCTGGGATGGCGTGCTGGCCGTGGCGGGGACCGACGGCTTCTTCGAGCTGAAGCGCAGCCGCACCAGGGACCCGATCTTCAACTGATCTCTTTGCCCACCCGGCCCGTCGCTCTCCCACCCTGCCATCCTTGGCCCACCCGCCCTATCCCTTGCCACCCGCCGCCGGCGGTTCTGACAGACTGGTGCCCGTGCGCGTCTACCTTGGATCCGACCACGCGGGTTTCGTGCTGAAGAGCCGCCTCATCGAGTGGCTGAAGCAGGCAGGCCACGATCCGGTCGACTGCGGCCCGGACGCCGAGCGCGATGACGACGACTACCCGCCGTACGTCATGCGCGCCGCCGACGCCGCCGTCAAGGACCCGAGCAGCCTGGGCATCGTCATCGGCGGCTCGGGAAACGGCGAGGCGATCGCGGCGAACAAGATTCGCGGAGTGCGGGCCGCCATCGCCTGGAGCGAGGAAACGGCCCAGCTCGCCCGGCTGCACAACAACGCGAACGTGCTGAGCCTCGGTGCCCGCATGTACTCCGTCGAGGACGCGGTGTCGTTCACGCGGATGTTCGTCGAGACCGAGTTCTCCGGCGCGGAGCGGCATGCCAGGCGGCTGGGGGAGATCGCGGACTACGAGGCCACAGGAAAGCTGCCCCCGCTGCCGACCGAGCCCTAGCGGTGCTCGTTTCCAGCTACATCTCGCCCAAGGCGGTCAAGGGCCAGCCGAGCGGGATCGCGGGCCGAGGCTTGATCGCGGTGGCGCCGATCGCCAAGGACGAGATCGTGGCGATCAAGGGCGGTCACCTCGTCGACACCGCCACCCTGGACGCGCTGCCGGAACGGCTGCGCAACTCCGACGTGCAGGTCGCCGACGGCTTCCACCTGGTGGCGCTGGACGAAGCCGAATACGAGCCGGTCATGCTGTTCATCAACCACTCCTGCGAGCCGAACGTCGGGTTCGCCGGCAACATCGTGCTGGTTGCCATGCGTGACGTGGCCGCGGGGGAGGAGCTGACCACCGACTACGCACTGTTTGACGACGCCGACGACCCGATGACCTGCAACTGCGGCAGGCCATCCTGCCGCGGCGCGATCAGCGGCCGCGACTGGCAGCTCCCGGAGCTGCAGCGGAAGTACGGCAGTTACTTCTCCACCTACCTGCTGCGCCGCTTCGCTCCCGCGGGCGGATGAGAGACCAAGCGACGGGCTGTGCAGGCCGTCGAGCGGTTCAGTCATCGGGGAACGGGGCGGCGTTCTGCGGGCAGACGGTTCCCGCGGGCGGCAGAGCGCCGCTGAGCAGATAGCGGAGCGCGTCGTCGATCGCGCAGGTGCTGGGGTTGTTGGTCTCGGTGTGCCCGTACCCGTCGATGGTCAGCAGGCGGGAGTGAGCCAGCTCGCGCGAGAGCGCGACCGAGTCCTGATAGGGGGTGGCGGGGTCGCCGGTGTTGCCGAACAGAAGAATGGTCCCGGCGGTGGGCCGGTTCCACGGTCCCGAGTAGCGGTCCTGTCCAGCGGCGGCCGGCCAGTCCGCGCATTCCTCCGACTGCCAGGTGAGTTCCAGCCCGAAGCCGCCCGACCGGGCATAGGCGAGCCGGGCCAGCGCCGGGTAGGCGCCCGGGTCGCGCGGGTCCGGGCCGTCCGAGCAGACGACGGCGAGCTGCTGTTCCTGGCCTGAATACGGCGCCGCTGGCGCGGCTGCGGCAGCGGCGGGCGGCGCGGCCGTGGCCGCTCCGGCTGTTGGCCTGGCCGGCGTACCCGTTCCTGCGGGCCGGCTGCCGGAACCGGACGAGGCCAGCCACAGCTGCTGCATCAGGGCGGCGCCCTGCTGCCACTGTGCCACGCTGCCGAGCGGCACCGCCGCGATCGCGTCCGCGTAGGTGTAGACCTGCGGCGGGGTGCCGATGGATACCGGGTGCCGGCTGAGACGGCGCAGCAGCGTGGCCCACTTGGCCCGGGTCGCGGCCGGGCTGCCCGCCGAGAACGCGCACGCCGACGTGGCCGTCTGGCCGCACAGGTCAAGGAAGTCGCGCATCGTCGCCGCGGCGGCCCGGTCCCGGTTCTCGCGCAGCGAGGACGGCAGCGTGCCTGAGTTGGTCCAGGTGACCGGGTTGAGGTTCCCGTCAAGGATCATGTGCCCAACCGTGGCCGGGAACAGGTTGGCGTACGTGGCGCCGAGCAGCGTGCCGTAGGACTCGCCGTAGTAGTTCAGTACCGGGTCGCGGACGGCCTCGCGCAGCAGGTTCATGTCGCGGGCCACGTCCGCCGTGGTGTCGTGGTCGATCAGCGCGCCGCCATGAGCGGCACAGCGCGCGTCGAACCGGGCCCAGGTCCGCTCCCAGGTAGCGTCCTGGCGGGCGCCGACGGGGAACGAGGGCAGTCCGGCCAGCAGCTTGTTCTCTGCCGCCATGGTCGGAAAGCAGCGGACCTGCGTGCTGTAGCCGAAGCCGCGCGGGTCAAACGTGACGATGTCGTACCGTTCCCGCAGCACGGCAGGAAACTCACCGAAGCCTGCCGCGAACCCCTGGATCTGCTCGTTGGGGCCGCCGCCGTTGAAGAACAGCGTGCCAAGCCGCCCACCCGGGCCGGTGGCCCGGTGCCGGATCACGGCGACGCTGATCGTCGCGCCGCGGGGCTCGGCGTAGCTCAGCGGCACCCGGGCGGTGGCGCACTGAAACCCGCTGTCGCAGGAACGCCAGGTCAGGACCGGAACCCGCGGTGTGGCCGGCCCGTGCGCCGCGGCGATCACGGCCGCTGGCACCGCTGCGGCCAGCACGGCGATGGCGCCAGCCAGGGCGGCAGTGATCCGTCTGCGTGTAATCATCTGATGTGGTCCTTACGTCGGGGGTGCGTCTCAGGGCTGGGTGTCAGGCGGTCTCGGCCTGAAGGATCTCGGCCACGGGCCGGCGGGCGCCGATGCGTGCCGGAACGGCGGTCAGCGCCGCCACGACGAGCACGGTCCCGAGGACCATGGCGACGAGCCACGACGTCGATGGAACCGCAGTGCTTCCTCCGTGTTTCGCGGCGTCGTAGAGGCCGATGCCGCCCGGGATGCCGAGAAGCGCGCCGGCCAGCGCAGGGAAGATCTGCGCCACTGACAGCGCGGTCCCTACCTGCCGGGGCGTCGCACCAAGGGCTCGGGCGAGAGCCGAGGAGTGCCTGGCGTCAAGAGCCATCGCCCAGGCGATCAAGATCGCGTTGACCACGGCCAGGATGATGAGCATTGCCGAAATGACCGACGTCACCTGGTCTAGCTGAAGGTTCTGCGGGTTGTTGGGAGCGAGGAATCCAGGGCTGGCGTCGGTGGCACGGACGGCAAGCACGGCGACGATTCCGCTAGCGGTGATCGCGACGCTGAGCGCACTGAGCACGAGCCGGCGTGGCCGGCGGGCTGCCAGGCGCGCACCCAGCAGCAGCGGCACCGGCAGGCGGGCCGAGAACGCGACCACCCACGTTCTGCGCCGTGGCGTCCGCACCGCGTCGCCAAGCGCGCCGACGGTGCTTATGCGCGCCGCGCGAATGGCCGGCACGAACGTCGCGATGACCGCCACTCCCAGCGCCATCGCAGCGACCAGGCCGATGGCTGAGGCACCGAGGGGCGGCGGGCCTGGCGCGCCGACGAGGCCCGCGCCGGGGCCGGTGAGGAGCGGTGCAGTCAGCCAGCCTGCGAGCAGCCCGACGCCGGCCGCGCACAAGGCGAGGAGAACGTGCTGGAAGAGGAACACCGTGGCGACGAGCCCTGGCGTGCCGCCGACCGCCTTCACAAGACCGACGCGCCGGGTCTGCCCGGCCATCCGGGCGCCGACGAGCACTACCACGCTGGCCAGCGCGAGCAGCCCCAGCAGCCAGCTCCCGGTGAGCAGGACCACCTGGTCGTTGCTGATCGTTGTCGCATCCCCGTTGCGGATGCTCTGCCACGAGAGCAGGAACGGAGCCCGGGGGGATGTGTTGGCGTCGTATGCGTTCGCGAAGTTGTTCGCCTGAGCCGGGTCACTGAGCTTGAGGTCTGCGAAGTAGCCGACCGGCTCGGCAGACAACGCGGCGACGCGCTCGGCACCGGTCTGAGTGAGCCACATCAAGCCCGGGTTGTAGTTCCCGAGGTTTCCCGGCATGTCGCAGCCGAGAAAGCAGACCCCTGAGTAGTTGGGGATGGCGGCGGTAACCGCGATGCCCGCGACCCGGAAGGAGACTCTGCCCAGCGTGACCCGGTCACCGATACCAAGACCGAGCGCTCGCGCGAAGCCACCCTCGACCACCACGCCGCCCGGTCGGACCCAGCTCCCGGACGTCAGCTTCGGCTGGTCCACAGCCGATGGCGCCGAGCTGCGGCCCTCGATCTCTGCTCCTGCCGTCAGGCCGCGAGCCTGCAGCAGCGCCCAGGTCACCGGGTAGGGGCCGCCGTGCGCGACGACGCCGGGGGCATGATCCAGCCGCGTCAGGGCCGCGGCATTCACCGGCCCAGGATTGCCCGGACCCCCCGGGACCTCCGTCGCGACCGCGTCCGGGCCGCTCGGCGCCGCCCGGGTAGCCGCGTAGGGGTTGTTGGTCGCCCCGTGCAGGGCCATCTCGAGCGTAAGGGCGGTCGCAGCGGTGGCGATCGCGAGCAGGAGCAGGACGGCCTCGGCGGGGCGATGCCGCAGGTCTTTGGTCGTCAGGCGCCAGACGAGAAGGAGCTTGCCCATGACGTCAGCCGCCGATCCTTGCGAAATCCGCGAGATTCCCTGTCGTGCCACTGGTGAGCAGTTCGTCGACGAAGGCCCCGTCGCGCATGGAGATCACCCGGTCAGCGGCGGAGGCGACCCGGTTGTCGTGAGTGATGATGACCAGCGTGATCCCGGACGAGTGCAGGACCTCGAAGAGCCGCAGCACGTCGAGGGCGGCTGCGCTGTCGAGGTTGCCGGTCGGCTCATCGGCAAGGACGACGAGCGGCTCGTTGGCGAGCGCCCGGGCGATCGCGACGCGCTGGCGCTGGCCGCCAGAGAGCGCCGAGGGCAAGTGATCGGCGCGCTCGGCCAGCCCTACCTGGTCGAGCAGCTCGATGGCCCGCCGTCGTGCCTGCCGGGGCGGGCGCCCGGCTAGGAGAGCCGGCAGCTCGACGTTCTCCTTCGCGGTCAGCTCATCCATCAGGTGGAACGCCTGGAAGACGAACCCGACGTCACTTCGTCGCATCCGGGCGAGGGCACGCTCGCCCATCTGGTCGGTGCGCCGCCCGTTCAGCCACAACTCCCCGCCCGAGGGCCGGTCGAGCCCGCCGAGCAGATGGAGCAGCGTTGACTTCCCGCAGCCGCTGGGCCCCATCACCGCCAGCGTCTCGCCGGCGGCGACATCAAGGTCCACTCCGTCGACGGCGCGAACCAGCCCCCCACCTTTCCCGTAGTTCTTGCGCAGGCCCCGAGCCCGCACCAGTATCAGCGCGTCCATCAGATGGAGTCCTTCCGCGAGAGGCCCTTGCTGGGCTGGTCATCATCGACGCTAGGAGCCACCGGCCCGGGCGCGACATCCGCCTGGACGGCGTCCTGGGTGTATCTAGGTACACCCCACGATCTGGGTGACCAGCGCCACTGCGGCGGCGGCGGATTGCGCGGCACACTGAGGGGAAACCCGCGGCGGTGAAACGGAGACCAGCCATGGACAGGCAGCTAGCGAGCCAGGATCGCGCGCGATGGCCTGCCCTGGCCTGGCTGAGCGGGCGGATGACCGACTGCGCTCGCGGGGTGATGCTCGGGGCGCTCGCGATCGCGGAGGCGGTGCTCATGCACCCGGTCCTGTTCGTGGTGGCCTTCATGATCCCGATTCCGGGCATCGGGCTGGCCGCGCGCCAGCTCGCCGACCTGACCAGGAGGCTGTGCGGCGAATGGTGCGGCGTGCCGATCGCGTCGCCGTACCGGCCCGCACCCGCCGGAGCGGGCGAGTTTGGGAGCCTTACCTGGCGGCAGCGGCGGCAGTGGCTGACGGCCGACCCGGCGACGTGGCGGGACCTGGCCTTTTTCCTCCTGAACCCGTGGCTGGGCGCGGCCCTGGCCGGCGGGTCCGCCGCACTGATCGTGTACGGCATCTTCGGGTTGGCGATGCCGCACCATTCGACCCAGCTGGCCGGCGTGACCCCGCATCCGTTGTTTGGCATCCTGCTGGCGGCCAGTGGGTTCCTGGCCGCGCCGTGGCTGCTGCGTTGCTACGGCGGGTTCGCACGTTCGCTGCTGGGGCCGACCCAGCACGCCGAGCTGGCGCAGCGGGTCAGCCACCTGGCCCAAACCAGGTCCGACACGATCGACGCCGGGGCGGCCGAGATCCGCCGTATCGAGCGGGATCTGCACGACGGGGCGCAGGCCCGGCTGGTGGCTATGGGGATGACCCTGGACGCGGCCGGGCAGCTGATCAACACCAACCCGGTCGCGGCGCAGGCGCTGCTGACCGAGGCCAGGGACAACTCGGTCAAGGCCCTGGCCGAGCTGCGCGGCCTGGTCCGCGGTATCCACCCTCCGGTACTGGCGGACCGCGGCCTCGCCGACGCCGCCCGGTCCCTGGCCCTGGACATGCCGTTGCAGGTGCGAGTGGCCAGTGAGCTTGCCGGCCGCCCGCCGGAACCGGTGGAGTCGGCCGTCTACTTCGCGATCACCGAGCTGCTGGCCAACGTGTCCAAGCACGCCGATGCGGACCAGGTCTGGATCGACATCCGGCACGATCGCGGGCTGCTCCGGGCCGGCGTCACCGATGATGGCCGCGGCGGCGCCGACCCGGCCCGCGGTACCGGCCTGCATGGCATCGAGCGACGCCTGGGGGCGTTCGATGGCGTCCTCGCCGTAAGCAGCCCGCCGGGCGGGCCCACCGTGGTGAACATGGAGATTCCGTGCGCGTTGTCATCGCCGAAGACCTCTTCCTGCTGAGAGACGGCCTGACCCGGATGCTCGAGGCGCACGGGTTCGTGGTCACCGCGGCCGTCGACAACCCGGCCGGCCTGCTGGCCGCCGTGACGGCGAGCAAGCCGGACGTGGCCGTGGTCGACGTCCGGCTGCCGCCCACCTTCACCGACGAGGGACTGCGCGCCGCCCTTGCCGCACGGCGTGAGGTGCCCGGGCTCCCGGTGCTGGTGCTCTCGCAGTACGTCGAGCAGCTCTACGCCCGCGAGCTGCTGGCCGACGGGACCGGTGGCGTCGGCTACCTGCTCAAGGACCGGGTCTTCGACAGTGCCCAGTTCGTCGACGCACTGCGGCGGGTCGCGGCGGGCGGCACCGCGATGGATCCGGAGGTCATCGCCCGCCTGCTGGCCCGCAACCGGGGCGGCGATGGCGCCGTGGCCGGGCTCAGCGCGCGCGAGCGCGAGGTGCTGGGGCTGATGGCGGAGGGCCGCTCCAACGCCGCCATCGGGACCCGGCTCGTGATCACGGAGCGTGCCGTGGCCAAGCACACGGCGTCGATCTTCGTCAAGCTTGGGCTGCAGCCGTCCGAGGACGACAACCGCAGGGTCCTGGCCGTGCTGGCCTACCTGGGCGGCTGAGCCCTCCCAGGCCGTACTGTCGGTCATACAGCCGCCTTGCACGCAGGGAGAATCTATGAGCGAGCCTGGCCGGGACAAGCCGACCGTGGTTGTCGTCGGCGGCGGTTACGGCGGGGTCAACGTGGCCAAGGCGCTGGACGATGCCGCCGACGTGGTGCTCGTCGAGCCGAAAGACTCCTTCGTGCACAATGTCGCCTCACTCCGCGCGCTGGTGGACCCATCCTGGCTGCCGCGGATCTACCTGCCCTACGACCGGCTGCTCGGCAACGGCCGGGTGGTCCGCGGCCGCGCGGCCAAGGTAGACGCCGGCCGGGTGATGCTGGTCTCGGGCGAGCAGATCCGGGCCGACTACATCGTCCTGGCCACCGGGTCCGGTTACCCGTTCCCGGCCAAGAGTGACGTCGACCTGACCGCCGCCGCGCACGATAAGGTCCGTGCGGCCCACGCGGCGCTGAGCAGGGCACAGCGGGTGCTGCTGCTCGGCGCCGGGCCGGTTGGCATCGAGTTGGCCGGCGAGATCAAGGCGGTCTGGCCCGGCAAGCACGTGACGCTCCTTGACGTAGCCGATGACGTGCTCGGTGAGCGGTTCCGGCCCGATCTCAAGGCCGAGCTGCGCCGCCAGCTTGGCGAGATCGGGGTCGAGCTGCTGCTCTCCAGCCCGCTGCCGGAGGACCCGCCGACACACCCGGGTGAGCTCGGGGCCGTTACGGTCGTCACGCAGGCCGGTGCCGCGGTAGTCACGGACATCTGGTTCCGCTGCTACGGCGTCGTCCCGGCCAGCGAGTACCTGGTTGGCGAGCTCGCCGCCGCGCGCAGGCCGGACGGGTTCGTGGAGGTCACGCCGTCGCTGCAGGTCATCGGTCACGAGCGAGTATTCGCCGTCGGCGACGTATCGGCCGCCGACCACAAGATGGCCGGTATCGCGAGCCGGCAGGCCCAGGTGGTCGCGGACAACATCCGGGCGCTGATCAGCGGGGACGGCGAGCTCAGGCAGCACGAGCCCACGGCCCCGGGCATCATGGTGCCGATCGGGCCGCGTGGCGGCGCTGGCCAGCGGGCCGGCGTGGACGAGCTGATCGGCTCCGAGACCGTCGCCGAGCTCAAGGGCTGCGACATGATGGTCGGCCGCTACGCCGAATTGCTCGGAGTCACTGGCGGGTAGGACCGGGCGACCAGACCGGCTGCCGAGGACGGCAGCCAGCGTGCAGGCGTTGCGTAACGGATGTCGGCTCAGTGGCGCCTGCGGCGGCGCCGTCCCTGGCCCGGCCTGGGCGCGCCGCCCGGTGCCGGGTCGGTGGCCTCGGCTGGCTTCGGGCCGGCCTCCTCGGCCGCCCGCGCCTGCTCCTCGTGCTCGGCGCGCGGCCTCGACACGTCCCTGGCCCGCATCGCCGCGTCGACCGTGATCTTCATACCGCGCATGTCCCCAGTCTCGCACGTGGGTCAGAAGATCGTCGGGCTCCAGGGCGCGGGCTCCCAGGACAGGGCGGTGGACAGCGCCGCGATCGCGCCCGGCCTGGCCTGCTCGGCCAGGCCCGCCCGGGCCAGCGCGCCGAGCGTGGTGCCGCCCAGGTAGGCGGCGCCGAGCGACTGTACCGGCAGCGTCACGTCAGCGGCGGCAGATGTCCGCTCGCAGGTCGCCCGCGCGTCCTCGCCCGCCTGCGCGCAGCCGCCAGCGCCCCGCGTTCTCGGCGAACAGGTCGTCGGCCACCTCGATGACCACGTCGACGGGGCATGAGTACCGCCGGCCCGCGAGCGCCTGCGGCACGCTGACCAGCCGGACCCAGAGCCCGTCGAACAGCCGCGGGCGAGCCCGGCGCCGGTCGGCGAGCAGGCAGAGCAGCGGCTCGTCAACCGGCCGCGATACGGCGCGGACCTCGCTCACCAGGTCCCGGCTCAGCAGGTCGTTCCAGATTGCCGCGTGGGCGGCCGGATCGGTGGCCATCAGCTCCCGGATCTGCAGCACGCCGTCCGGGATCCCGTCATCTCCCCAGGTCGGCCGCACCGAGTACAGCGCGTACCCGCATGGTCCGGCGTCGTCCTCGGCGATAACGCAGCGCTGCGGGCTCCGGCCGGACCGGCGATGTTCCGGATCCCAGAGGATGTGCTCCCACCAGCGGTCATCCCTGGCGTACATGCCGGGACGCTCGCGCAGCACGGACTCGAAGACCTTGGCCAGCTCGGCCGTGGCGTCCCGCGGCTCGGCGATCCGCAGCCGCTGCGGGCCCTGCGCTCCCGGCGCGGCGGCCCGCGGCAGGAGCGCGCCCTCGCCGCGGCGGATCGTCAGGTTAAGGTCGCTGGTCGCCGCGCCGTAGCCGAATCTGGCGTAGATGCCCGCCTCCGAGGCGAAGAGCGCAGCGACCGCCTCACCGCGTTCGCGGAGGTCGGCGAGCTGGCGGTGCATCAGGCTGGTCAGGATCCCGCGCCGCCGGTGCGACGGCGCCGTGGCGACCGCGGTCACCCCGGCCACCGCGGCAGCGCCACCCGGAACGGTCATCCGGAGCGACAGCGCAGCCGCGGTCCCCACCATGTCGGCCCCGTCGAAGGCCGCGAGCGAGCGGTCGAACTCGAAGACGCCCATCTCGTGCCGCAGTTCTTCGTCGGCCGGGTACTGGGCGTTGAAGGCGTGCTCGATCACCGCGTAGAAGGCACCGAACTCCTCCTCGCTGATCGGGCGGATCGGGTAGGCAGCGGCCATGTCTTGATTCTTACCGGGCATGGGTCGGGTACCGCGACCGAATATTGCCGCCCCGGGAACGTGCCGTAATGCCCAGATACCGGTACAGTGCCGGCAGGATGGTTCGTGTTGTCCCGCATCGGCTACTGACCGCAACGCTCGCCGTGGTGCAGCGGGTGCGTGGGCTGGTCGTGCGGCAGTTCATCACCAGGAACCGGCGGCTCGCGGCCGGGCTCGCCCTTGTTGTCGTCGTCATCGGCGTTGCGGCGGTTCACGTTTCGGAGTTCTGGTTCTCGCCGGGCGTGATGATCCTGCCGCTGCTGGCGGGCGGGCTGCTGCTCTGGCCTCGGGCGCTGCGGATCCTGTTCTGCCTCGTCGCCCTCGCGCTTACCTATGACGCGCTGATGGGCAAGGCCGGGGCGGGAATCATCGCCACGGTCGCGGTCACGATCGTGTTCGCGGACGCGCTGGCGAGGGCCAGGGCGAAACTGGGCGTGCTGGGACTGCGCGGCGACCGGATGCTGATCGAGTTGCGGGACCGGATCCGGGCCCAGGGCAGGATGCCCGACCTGCCCGATGGCTGGCTGTCCGCGGCGGTGCTGAAGCCGGCCGGCGGGGCGTCGTTCGGCGGGGACTTCCTGGTGTCCGCGTGCGACGGCAAGACCCTGGAGGTGGCCCTGGTCGATGTGGCCGGAAAGGGCATCGACGCCGGAACGCGCGCGCTGCTGCTGTCCGGCGCGTTCGGCGGGCTCCTTGGCTCGGTTCCGGCCGGCGACTTCCTCGCCGCATGCAACGCCTACCTGCGCCGGGGCGGGGCGGCCGAGGGTTTCGTGACAGCGGTTCACCTGTCGCTCGACCTGGCCACCGGCGACTATGTCGTCGACTCCGCCGGGCATCCGCCCGCGGCGCAGTTCGAGGCGGGCAGCGGGAACTGGCGGCTCACCCAGGCGCGCGGGATCGTGCTCGGCGTGGTTGCTGACCTGCGGAGCGTGCCGGAACGTGGCGTACTGCGCCCGGGCGATGCCCTGATGCTCTACACCGACGGGCTGATCGAGGCCCCGGGCCGGGACATCGACGCCGGGATCGACCGGCTGCTCGGCCAGGCCGACCTTCTCGTCACGTCGGGCTTCGGGACGGGCGCGGGCAAGCTCGTCCAGGCCATGCAGGCGCCGGGCGCGAAGTCGGACGACTGCGCGCTCGTGCTTATCTGGCGGAGCTGACCGGGTCCGGGCCGACGGCGAGCAGCCGGATCGCGTGCTCGACGAGGGTGACCAGCACGTCGCGGCAGGACGGGCGGTGACGCGCGTCGCACAGCACGACCGGCACGTCGAGGTTCAGGTTGAGGGCCGACCTGACGATCTCTGGATCGAAGCGCCTCGCCCCGTCGAAGCAGTTCACCGCCACGATGAACGGCGTGCCCCGCCGCTCGAAGTAGTCGACGGAGGGGAAGCAGTCGGCCAGCCGCCGCGTGTCGGCCAGCACGACGGCGCCCAGGGCGCCGAGTGCCAGCTCATCCCACATGAACCAGAAACGGTGCTGGCCCGGCGTGCCGAAGAGATAGACCACAAGGTCTTCCCTGATCGTGATGCGGCCGAAGTCCATGGCGACCGTCGTAGTGGTCTTGTTCTCCACGCCGGCGGTGATATCCACCTGCATGCCCGGCTCGCTCAGGTCCTCCTCGGTCCGCAGCGGCCTGATCTCGGTCAGCGCGCCCACCAGCGTGGTCTTGCCGGCTCCGAATCCGCCCGCCACCAGGATCTTGATCGCGACCGGGACCGGTTCGGCGTGGCTGTTCCGATAAGAGCCTGCGAAGCCCATCTGCCACCTCCCTTAGCAGCTGCGGGTCGGTAAGCCGCGTGGGCACCGGGTGATAAACCCTGACGAGCCCCCGTTCTCGCATGTCGGAGAGCAGGATGCGAACCACGCCGACCGGAAGATCCATGTCGGAGGCGAGGTCGGCCACCGAGGCCGGGAGCCGGCACAGACGCAGCAGGGTCAGATGCTCGGGCTCGAGATCATAGGTGCTGGCGTGTGCTCCGCGTACGGCGGTGACCATCGCCATCAGGTCGAAGCTATCCTCGCCGCTCGGCCGGGTCCGGCCACCGGTCAGCGCGTACGGACGGACGACCGGTCCGGCTTCATGGTCAAGCCACCTGTCGTCTGCCGGGGGCACGTCAGGTCACTTCGTCTCTGCTATGTAGCCGACGGGCCGGGGGCTGACGGCAAGATGCTCACCGACCCGCTTGACGAGAACCGCCATCTCGTAGGCGACGAGCCCGACGTCGGCGGACGAGGACGACAGCACGGCGAGGCAGGAGCCCTCGCCGGCGGCGGTCACGAACAGGAACTCGGCCTCCATCTCGACGATGATCTGGCGCGCTGGACCTCCGCCGAAATGCCGTCCCACGCCCCGGGCCAGGCTCTGGAATCCGGCCGCGGCCGCCGAGAGATGGTCCGCATCCTCTTTGCTCAGCCTGGCCGACGCCCCGGTCGTGAGGCCGTCTCTGGACAGGATGACGGCTCTGCTGATGTAGACGACCCTGGCGACCAGATCATCGAGGAGCCAGTCAAGCTCGCTGGCCTGGCTCACGTGTTCCCCCTTTGATGCTCCCGACGTCGCGACAGCCTCGCGGCGTCACTAATCGCTGTTCTCGGCGCCGTTGCCGCTGGATTCGCTGTTGTTGGTGGTGTCGGAGGGCGGTTTCACTGACCCGGATATGTAGCGGCCACGCTCCCAGCCCCGCTGCAGTGCCGTCATGATGCTCCGCGCCGCCTCGGGCGACGGCGCGCTCGCTACCGTGTCCGCGCCGTCGGTCCCGGGCGCGCGGTCGCGCAGCTGCGGTGCCAGGCTGGCCTGGCGCACCCGGACCGGCAGGCCGAGCCTGGCCAGCTCGTTCGTGTCGACCGGCGGGTCCTGCGCGCCGGAGCTGTCCGGATGGGCAGGCAGTTCCTCTCCGAAGGACGAGAACGCGCTGCTGGTCGCGGCCGGTGCCTGGCGCGAGCGGCGCGGCGTGAACAGGCTTTCTTCCTCAGCAGCCGGGGCGGCTGGGGAAGCCGGCGGCGCCGGGGGGCCCAGAGGGGGCGGGGGCGCCGCGCCGAACGGCGGCGCGGGCACGGCCGACCCGAGGTCATCGCCGTCGTCCGGAATGCTGACGCTGGGCAAGCTTGGTACGGCGAACGGTCTCGTGTCGGGGCCGCGCAGCGCGTCGGCCTGCGGTTCCTCGGCGGAGGGCCAGTCTGCCGCAGGAGTATCCGCCGCGGGGATGTCGGCCAGCGGCAGATCCGACGCAGGCGCATCGGCGGCGGGCAGGTCTGCCGGGGGCAGGCCCGCTGGTGGGAGGTCGGCCGCGGGAAGGTCGGCCCCCGTGCCCGGCACCGCTTCGGCAGGCGGCATCAGCGCGCTCGGCCGGGTGATCGCGGCAGGCTCCGCGATCATGCCGTTGCTCCGGGCCGCGTGCCTGCTGGCGAGCCGGATCGGGCGCTCGGGCGCGGTCGGCAGCGCCGGCGCCCCGCCGTCCTCGGCGCCATCGGAGACCAGGGCCTTCGGGATCAGCACGACGGCCGTGGTACCGCCGAAGGGTGACCCCTGCAGGGTAATCCTGATGTCGTGGCGCTTGGCGAGCTGCCCGGCGACGAAGAGGCCGAGCTGCTCGCTGCCGGACAGGTCGAACTGCGGCGGGTTTTCGAAGTCGCTGTTGATCTCCGCGAGCTTCTCTTCGCTGATGCCGAGCCCGCGGTCTTCGATCTCGACGGCGAAGCCCCGGCCCACCACGTCGCCATGAACCCGCACGGGGGTGTTGGGCGGAGAGTAGATCGTGGCGTTCTCGGCGAGCTCGGCAATCATGTGGATGACGTCGGCCACGGCCGGGCCGACCAGTGCCGCGGGGGTCCCGACGGTGACCCTGATCCTGGTGTAGTCCTCGACCTCGGAAACTGCCGCGCGCAGCACGTCGATGAACGGCACCGGGTTGCGCCAGCCTCGCCCTGGCGACTCGCCGGACAAGATGATCAAGCCTTCGGAATGCCTGCGCATCCGGGTGGTGAGGTGGTCGATCCGGAACAGGTCCTCGAGCTCCTCGGGCTCACTGGCTCGGCGTTCCATGGCGTCGAGCAGCGCCAGCTGGCGGTGCAGCAGGGACTGGCTGCGCCTGGCCAGATTGCGGAAGACCTCGCTGACGCCCCGGCGCAGCCGGGCCTCGTCGACGGCGGCTTCCACCGCCGTCCGCTGTACCGCGTTGAAGGCCTCTCTGACCTGCCCGATCTCGTCGAGGCTCGATTCCAGCGGCGGTGCCTCGGCGGAAACGTCGACGTCCTGGCCTGCACGGAGCCGCTCCACAACGCTGGGCAGCCGGTTGTTGGCCAGGTCGAGAGCGGACCGCCGCAGCGCGGCTAGCTGCCGCACCAGGCCACGGCCCATGAAGAACGACACGATGATCGAGAGGATCACGGCCAGCAACCCGAGCCCGCCGACCAGGTAGAGACGAAGGAAGGTCGCGTTGGCGACTGGCTGTGCGCGGACCGTAAGCTCGGTCGCGGCCTGCTCGCTTGCCTTGAACATTCCGCCGGAGACCGCCCCGGCCGCAAGGTTCCAGTCCGCGAGTGGCACCGGCGGGACGTGCCCCGGGTGATTGACACCCATGATCTTGTTCTCGAACGCGGTCAGCGAAGCCAGCGCCTGCGGGTTCATATCCTTTGTGTAGTAGGCCCGGTAAATCGGCTGCAGGTCCTGCAGGTTCTCCGCTTGCACCGCGCGGCGGGCGCCGACGAGCTGAGTGAATTCCTGCCGGTCCGCGACGGAGAACGTCCGCGCGATCGAGTCGCCGTTTATGAGCGCGTCCTCTTCCAGAAGGATGTCCTCAGCCCGGCCAACCCTGACCAGGGTCAGGCTCTGGGTCGCCACCCCTACGTTGTTTTCCTGCAGGATCGTCTGGTTCAGCACCGTGTCGGCGGCGTTGATGACGTTGTCGTACGCGCTGATCGCCGCAGGCCTGGTGATGGCCAGCGAGGCGATCTGGGAGCGCAGCGCCGGGAGGCCGGCGGAGACCTTGATCAGGCTGGCGATCGCCTGCTTGACGCCCGGAGAGGCGTTGCCGATCACGTTGCCGACGGCCTTCTTGAACGCGTTCTCGGTGCCCTCGGTCCTGGTTTCCTGTGCACGCAGCGTAGCCAAGTTCGATGGCACCGGGGCTGCCAGGTAGGCCACGGCCAGCAGGCGCTCGGTGTCGACCTGGGCCTCATAGTTGCCGGTCGGCGTGCCGATGGTGTCCTTTAGCGTCCTTGACCTGGACAAATTGATGGCATCGCTGGCGGTCGTCGTCGCCGCGAAGGCGTACACCCCGATCAGGGAAAGGATCGGGATGGCCACGAGGAGAAGGATCCTCAGGCGTATGGACAGGCTGCGCAAACGCATAGCTGTGGCCTCGGAGTGAGAAGTGACCAGCGAACCTTGCTGTTGTCGGGAGGACTCCGGCTCGAAGGTTTGTGATCATAACAGCCTGTTACGAAGATCACTAGCGGAACTAACCAAGTTAATGCGATAACGGCAAAGAGCGGTGCATTTCGCGTTTCGCCGCCCAGGTAGGCGGCGCCGAGCGACTGTACCGGCAGCGTCACGTCAGCGGCGGCAGATGTCCGCTCGCAGGTCGCCCGCGCGTCCTCGGCCCGGCCAGGCCCGCCCGGGCCAGCGCCCCGCGTTCTCGGCGAACAGGTCGTCGGCCACCTCGATGACCACGTCGACGGGGCATGAGTACCGCCGGCCCGCGAGCGCCTGCGGCACGCTGACCAGCCGGACCCAGAGCCCGTCGAACAGCCGCGGGCGAGCCCGGCGCCGGTCGGCGAGCAGGCAGAGCAGCGGCTCGTCAACCGGCCACGATACGGCGCGGACCTCGCTCACCAGGTCCCGGCTCAGCAGGTCGTTCCAGATTGCCGCGTGGGCGGCCGGATCGGTGGCCATCAGCTCCCGGATCTGCAGCACGCCGTCCGGGATCCCGTCATCTCCCCAGGTCGGCCGCACCGAGTACAGCGCGTACCCGCATGGTCCGGCGTCGTCCTCGGCGATAACGCAGCGCTGCGGGCTCCGGCCGGACCGGCGATGTTCCGGATCCCAGAGGATGTGCTCCCACCAGCGGTCATCCCTGGCGTACATGCCGGGACGCTCGCGCAGCACGGACTCGAAGACCTTGGCCAGCTCGGCCGTGGCGTCCCGCGGCTCGGCGATCCGCAGCCGCTGCGGGCCCTGCGCTCCCGGCGCGGCGGCCCGCGGCAGGAGCGCGCCCTCGCCGCGGCGGATCGTCAGGTTAAGGTCGCTGGTCGCCGCGCCGTAGCCGAATCTGGCGTAGATGCCCGCCTCCGAGGCGAAGAGCGCAGCGACCGCCTCACCGCGTTCGCGGAGGTCGGCGAGCTGGCGGTGCATCAGGCTGGTCAGGATCCCGCGCCGCCGGTGCGACGGCGCCGTGGCGACCGCGGTCACCCCGGCCACCGCGGCAGCGCCACCCGGAACGGTCATCCGGAGCGACAGCGCAGCCGCGGTCCCCACCATGTCGGCCCCGTCGAAGGCCGCGAGCGAGCGGTCGAACTCGAAGACGCCCATCTCGTGCCGCAGTTCTTCGTCGGCCGGGTACTGGGCGTTGAAGGCGTGCTCGATCACCGCGTAGAAGGCACCGAACTCCTCCTCGCTGATCGGGCGGATCGGGTAGGCAGCGGCCATGTCTTGATTCTTACCGGGCATGGGTCGGGTACCGCGACCGAATATTGCCGCCCCGGGAACGTGCCGTAATGCCCAGATACCGGTACAGTGCCGGCAGGATGGTTCGTGTTGTCCCGCATCGGCTACTGACCGCAACGCTCGCCGTGGTGCAGCGGGTGCGTGGGCTGGTCGTGCGGCAGTTCATCACCAGGAACCGGCGGCTCGCGGCCGGGCTCGCCCTTGTTGTCGTCGTCATCGGCGTTGCGGCGGTTCACGTTTCGGAGTTCTGGTTCTCGCCGGGCGTGATGATCCTGCCGCTGCTGGCGGGCGGGCTGCTGCTCTGGCCTCGGGCGCTGCGGATCCTGTTCTGCCTCGTCGCCCTCGCGCTTACCTATGACGCGCTGATGGGCAAGGCCGGGGCGGGAATCATCGCCACGGTCGCGGTCACGATCGTGTTCGCGGACGCGCTGGCGAGGGCCAGGGCGAAACTGGGCGTGCTGGGACTGCGCGGCGACCGGATGCTGATCGAGTTGCGGGACCGGATCCGGGCCCAGGGCAGGATGCCCGACCTGCCCGATGGCTGGCTGTCCGCGGCGGTGCTGAAGCCGGCCGGCGGGGCGTCGTTCGGCGGGGACTTCCTGGTGTCCGCGTGCGACGGCAAGACCCTGGAGGTGGCCCTGGTCGATGTGGCCGGAAAGGGCATCGACGCCGGAACGCGCGCGCTGCTGCTGTCCGGCGCGTTCGGCGGGCTCCTTGGCTCGGTTCCGGCCGGCGACTTCCTCGCCGCATGCAACGCCTACCTGCGCCGGGGCGGGGCGGCCGAGGGTTTCGTGACAGCGGTTCACCTGTCGCTCGACCTGGCCACCGGCGACTATGTCGTCGACTCCGCCGGGCATCCGCCCGCGGCGCAGTTCGAGGCGGGCAGCGGGAACTGGCGGCTCACCCAGGCGCGCGGGATCGTGCTCGGCGTGGTTGCTGACCTGCGGAGCGTGCCGGAACGTGGCGTACTGCGCCCGGGCGATGCCCTGATGCTCTACACCGACGGGCTGATCGAGGCCCCGGGCCGGGACATCGACGCCGGGATCGACCGGCTGCTCGGCCAGGCCGACCTTCTCGTCACGTCGGGCTTCGGGACGGGCGCGGGCAAGCTCGTCCAGGCCATGCAGGCGCCGGGCGCGAAGTCGGACGACTGCGCGCTCGTGCTTATCTGGCGGAGCTGACCGGGTCCGGGCCGACGGCGAGCAGCCGGATCGCGTGCTCGACGAGGGTGACCAGCACGTCGCGGCAGGACGGGCGGTGACGCGCGTCGCACAGCACGACCGGCACGTCGAGGTTCAGGTTGAGGGCCGACCTGACGATCTCTGGATCGAAGCGCCTCGCCCCGTCGAAGCAGTTCACCGCCACGATGAACGGCGTGCCCCGCCGCTCGAAGTAGTCGACGGAGGGGAAGCAGTCGGCCAGCCGCCGCGTGTCGGCCAGCACGACGGCGCCCAGGGCGCCGAGTGCCAGCTCATCCCACATGAACCAGAAACGGTGCTGGCCCGGCGTGCCGAAGAGATAGACCACAAGGTCTTCCCTGATCGTGATGCGGCCGAAGTCCATGGCGACCGTCGTAGTGGTCTTGTTCTCCACGCCGGCGGTGATATCCACCTGCATGCCCGGCTCGCTCAGGTCCTCCTCGGTCCGCAGCGGCCTGATCTCGGTCAGCGCGCCCACCAGCGTGGTCTTGCCGGCTCCGAATCCGCCCGCCACCAGGATCTTGATCGCGACCGGGACCGGTTCGGCGTGGCTGTTCCGATAAGAGCCTGCGAAGCCCATCTGCCACCTCCCTTAGCAGCTGCGGGTCGGTAAGCCGCGTGGGCACCGGGTGATAAACCCTGACGAGCCCCCGTTCTCGCATGTCGGAGAGCAGGATGCGAACCACGCCGACCGGAAGATCCATGTCGGAGGCGAGGTCGGCCACCGAGGCCGGGAGCCGGCACAGACGCAGCAGGGTCAGATGCTCGGGCTCGAGATCATAGGTGCTGGCGTGTGCTCCGCGTACGGCGGTGACCATCGCCATCAGGTCGAAGCTATCCTCGCCGCTCGGCCGGGTCCGGCCACCGGTCAGCGCGTACGGACGGACGACCGGTCCGGCTTCATGGTCAAGCCACCTGTCGTCTGCCGGGGGCACGTCAGGTCACTTCGTCTCTGCTATGTAGCCGACGGGCCGGGGGCTGACGGCAAGATGCTCACCGACCCGCTTGACGAGAACCGCCATCTCGTAGGCGACGAGCCCGACGTCGGCGGACGAGGACGACAGCACGGCGAGGCAGGAGCCCTCGCCGGCGGCGGTCACGAACAGGAACTCGGCCTCCATCTCGACGATGATCTGGCGCGCTGGACCTCCGCCGAAATGCCGTCCCACGCCCCGGGCCAGGCTCTGGAATCCGGCCGCGGCCGCCGAGAGATGGTCCGCATCCTCTTTGCTCAGCCTGGCCGACGCCCCGGTCGTGAGGCCGTCTCTGGACAGGATGACGGCTCTGCTGATGTAGACGACCCTGGCGACCAGATCATCGAGGAGCCAGTCAAGCTCGCTGGCCTGGCTCACGTGTTCCCCCTTTGATGCTCCCGACGTCGCGACAGCCTCGCGGCGTCACTAATCGCTGTTCTCGGCGCCGTTGCCGCTGGATTCGCTGTTGTTGGTGGTGTCGGAGGGCGGTTTCACTGACCCGGATATGTAGCGGCCACGCTCCCAGCCCCGCTGCAGTGCCGTCATGATGCTCCGCGCCGCCTCGGGCGACGGCGCGCTCGCTACCGTGTCCGCGCCGTCGGTCCCGGGCGCGCGGTCGCGCAGCTGCGGTGCCAGGCTGGCCTGGCGCACCCGGACCGGCAGGCCGAGCCTGGCCAGCTCGTTCGTGTCGACCGGCGGGTCCTGCGCGCCGGAGCTGTCCGGATGGGCAGGCAGTTCCTCTCCGAAGGACGAGAACGCGCTGCTGGTCGCGGCCGGTGCCTGGCGCGAGCGGCGCGGCGTGAACAGGCTTTCTTCCTCAGCAGCCGGGGCGGCTGGGGAAGCCGGCGGCGCCGGGGGGCCCAGAGGGGGCGGGGGCGCCGCGCCGAACGGCGGCGCGGGCACGGCCGACCCGAGGTCATCGCCGTCGTCCGGAATGCTGACGCTGGGCAAGCTTGGTACGGCGAACGGTCTCGTGTCGGGGCCGCGCAGCGCGTCGGCCTGCGGTTCCTCGGCGGAGGGCCAGTCTGCCGCAGGAGTATCCGCCGCGGGGATGTCGGCCAGCGGCAGATCCGACGCAGGCGCATCGGCGGCGGGCAGGTCTGCCGGGGGCAGGCCCGCTGGTGGGAGGTCGGCCGCGGGAAGGTCGGCCCCCGTGCCCGGCACCGCTTCGGCAGGCGGCATCAGCGCGCTCGGCCGGGTGATCGCGGCAGGCTCCGCGATCATGCCGTTGCTCCGGGCCGCGTGCCTGCTGGCGAGCCGGATCGGGCGCTCGGGCGCGGTCGGCAGCGCCGGCGCCCCGCCGTCCTCGGCGCCATCGGAGACCAGGGCCTTCGGGATCAGCACGACGGCCGTGGTACCGCCGAAGGGTGACCCCTGCAGGGTAATCCTGATGTCGTGGCGCTTGGCGAGCTGCCCGGCGACGAAGAGGCCGAGCTGCTCGCTGCCGGACAGGTCGAACTGCGGCGGGTTTTCGAAGTCGCTGTTGATCTCCGCGAGCTTCTCTTCGCTGATGCCGAGCCCGCGGTCTTCGATCTCGACGGCGAAGCCCCGGCCCACCACGTCGCCATGAACCCGCACGGGGGTGTTGGGCGGAGAGTAGATCGTGGCGTTCTCGGCGAGCTCGGCAATCATGTGGATGACGTCGGCCACGGCCGGGCCGACCAGTGCCGCGGGGGTCCCGACGGTGACCCTGATCCTGGTGTAGTCCTCGACCTCGGAAACTGCCGCGCGCAGCACGTCGATGAACGGCACCGGGTTGCGCCAGCCTCGCCCTGGCGACTCGCCGGACAAGATGATCAAGCCTTCGGAATGCCTGCGCATCCGGGTGGTGAGGTGGTCGATCCGGAACAGGTCCTCGAGCTCCTCGGGCTCACTGGCTCGGCGTTCCATGGCGTCGAGCAGCGCCAGCTGGCGGTGCAGCAGGGACTGGCTGCGCCTGGCCAGATTGCGGAAGACCTCGCTGACGCCCCGGCGCAGCCGGGCCTCGTCGACGGCGGCTTCCACCGCCGTCCGCTGTACCGCGTTGAAGGCCTCTCTGACCTGCCCGATCTCGTCGAGGCTCGATTCCAGCGGCGGTGCCTCGGCGGAAACGTCGACGTCCTGGCCTGCACGGAGCCGCTCCACAACGCTGGGCAGCCGGTTGTTGGCCAGGTCGAGAGCGGACCGCCGCAGCGCGGCTAGCTGCCGCACCAGGCCACGGCCCATGAAGAACGACACGATGATCGAGAGGATCACGGCCAGCAACCCGAGCCCGCCGACCAGGTAGAGACGAAGGAAGGTCGCGTTGGCGACTGGCTGTGCGCGGACCGTAAGCTCGGTCGCGGCCTGCTCGCTTGCCTTGAACATTCCGCCGGAGACCGCCCCGGCCGCAAGGTTCCAGTCCGCGAGTGGCACCGGCGGGACGTGCCCCGGGTGATTGACACCCATGATCTTGTTCTCGAACGCGGTCAGCGAAGCCAGCGCCTGCGGGTTCATATCCTTTGTGTAGTAGGCCCGGTAAATCGGCTGCAGGTCCTGCAGGTTCTCCGCTTGCACCGCGCGGCGGGCGCCGACGAGCTGAGTGAATTCCTGCCGGTCCGCGACGGAGAACGTCCGCGCGATCGAGTCGCCGTTTATGAGCGCGTCCTCTTCCAGAAGGATGTCCTCAGCCCGGCCAACCCTGACCAGGGTCAGGCTCTGGGTCGCCACCCCTACGTTGTTTTCCTGCAGGATCGTCTGGTTCAGCACCGTGTCGGCGGCGTTGATGACGTTGTCGTACGCGCTGATCGCCGCAGGCCTGGTGATGGCCAGCGAGGCGATCTGGGAGCGCAGCGCCGGGAGGCCGGCGGAGACCTTGATCAGGCTGGCGATCGCCTGCTTGACGCCCGGAGAGGCGTTGCCGATCACGTTGCCGACGGCCTTCTTGAACGCGTTCTCGGTGCCCTCGGTCCTGGTTTCCTGTGCACGCAGCGTAGCCAAGTTCGATGGCACCGGGGCTGCCAGGTAGGCCACGGCCAGCAGGCGCTCGGTGTCGACCTGGGCCTCATAGTTGCCGGTCGGCGTGCCGATGGTGTCCTTTAGCGTCCTTGACCTGGACAAATTGATGGCATCGCTGGCGGTCGTCGTCGCCGCGAAGGCGTACACCCCGATCAGGGAAAGGATCGGGATGGCCACGAGGAGAAGGATCCTCAGGCGTATGGACAGGCTGCGCAAACGCATAGCTGTGGCCTCGGAGTGAGAAGTGACCAGCGAACCTTGCTGTTGTCGGGAGGACTCCGGCTCGAAGGTTTGTGATCATAACAGCCTGTTACGAAGATCACTAGCGGAACTAACCAAGTTAATGCGATAACGGCAAAGAGCGGTGCATTTCGCGTTTCGCAATTTGCTTCCCGGGCTGACGCAGCGCAACTTTATTTCCTCGCAATCCATGGTCACCATATGCGTGTCCGCATAATTCATATTTAAACGGGCAGCCGCTCCGCCAGGGCGGCCGCGATAGTGCGGTGACGGAGCTGAGCAGCCCGATCCGAAGCGTTCCGGACACTTCGATCAGGAAGCAGGACGCCATGGCTGACCTCAACTCCAGCCCTGCTGCGAAAACCTCCGAGCCCGCCGCTCCGGGTCATCCCGGGCTGAAGCAGAACGCGATCAGCCTTGCCGACGCGATCATCGTCGGAATGGCTTCTTCGGGGCCGACCGCCTCGCTTGCGGTGACGCTCGCCGCCATTGTCGCGGTGTGCTCCTATGCCGGGCCGGTCGCCATCGCTGTCTGCTTCCTGCCCATGCTCGGCATCGCGCTTGCCTACCGGCGCCTCAACCAGTGGCGGGTGGATTGCGGCGCGTCCTATGTGTGGGTGGGGCGCGCGATCACGCCGTACCTCGGCTTCATCGTCGGCTGGATCATGCTGCTCGGGTACTTCCTCGGCACGATCTCAGACATCCTGCCGGTCGGCCCCTACGTCCTGCAGATCGTGGCCCCCGGGCAGGCGAACTCCAGCCTCGCGGCGGCGATATCCGCGTCAGTCTGGCTCGTGATCGTCACGGTCATCGCGTACATAGGAATCCAGCTCACTGCCCGGTTCCAGTGGCTGCTCGCAACCATCGAGTACCTGATCATCACGGTGTTCGCCGTCGTGACCCTGGTGGCGGTGCTGCGGCATCACCACGGAACATCGGCATTCCACTGGAGCTGGCTCTCCTGGCACAGCCTCGGCGGGACATCAGGCCTGGTGAGCGGGATCCTCATCGCCGTCTACATGTTCAGCGGCTGGGACACCTCGGTGTATGTGAACGAGGAGACGCAGCGGTCCCGCGTCAACCCGGGGCGCGCTGTCGTGGTTGGTGTGATCACGCTCGGCGTGATGTACGCGTTCTACACCTTCGCGTTCGAGGGCGGCGTCAGCCAGAAGGCGCTGGCCGCCAACGGCGCCGACGCGCTGGCCTACATCGTCCACTCGGTCGCGGGCTCGCCATGGGACAAGGTGATGATCGCGGCGGTGCTGCTATCGATCGTGGGCGCGACCCAGACCGCCCTCGTGGCCGGGTCGAGGATCGCGTTCGCCATGGGCCAGGACCGGGTGCTGCCGCCCGCGCTGGGCAGGTCGCACCGGGTGCACCGCACGCCCGCCCTGGCAACCGTCGTCTTCGCCCTGCTCACCCTGGCCGTCACCTGGGTGTACACGCTCAGCTCGGCGAGCGTCGAAGGCGCCTTCACCAACGTCGTCGACTCGGTTGGGCTCATGTTCGCGCTCTTCTACGCCGCGACCGGACTCGCAATGGCCGTGTACTACCGCAAGCTCGCCGCGCGCGGCGTCGGGGCGTTCCTGCAGCTGACGCTCGTGCCGCTGGTCTCGGCCGCCTTCCTCATCTGGGTCGCGTTCAAGTCGGTACCCGGCCTGGGCGGCTGGAACGGCTCGGTGATGCACTACCTGTACGTCATGATCGGCGTAGGGGTCGTGTTCCTGCTGGCGGCCAGGTTCATCGCGCGGTCCGGCTACTTCGCCGAACCCACCGAGGCCTACGATCCCTCGGCGGCAGCCTCCGCCGGTGACAGCTCCGCATGAGGCTGCGGCGCCTGGCCCACCTCGGCGCTGAGAACGTGCTCGACGAGCGTAATCAGGACTTGCTTGACCGAGGACCGATCCCTGGCGTCGCAGAGCAGCGCAGGGACATGGGAATCAAGGTCGAGCGCGATGCGGACGTCCTCCGGATCGTAGCGGGGCGAGCCATCGAAGACGTTGACGGCTACGACAAACGGCAGTCCGCGCCGCTCGAAGTAGTCGACGGCTGGAAAGCAATCGATGAGGCGGCGGGTATCGGCAAGGATCACGGCGCCGAGCGCGCCATAGGCCAAGTCGTCCCACATGAACCAGAAGCGGTCCTGGCCCGGGGTGCCGAAGAGGTACAGGGCAAGGCGTCTGGCCATCGTGATCCGGCCAAAGTCCATCGCCACCGTGGTGGTGGTCTTGTCGCCCACACCACTGAGATCGTCCACGCCGATGCTCGCCTGGGTGAGTGTCTCCTCGGTGCGCAGCGGGCGGATCTCGCTAATCGCACCGACAAGCGTCGTCTTTCCTACGCCGAATCCGCCGGCGACGAGGATCTTGAACGGGGTGAGCAGGCCGTCGTCCGCTGCGCCAAGGGCGTCAGAGGGAGCGGAGCCCATTGAGCACCTCCCTGAGCAGATCTGGGCTTGCCTGCGGGCGCACGGCCCGTCGCGGCTGCACGGTGATCAATTTCTGCTGAATCAAGTCGGCGAGCAGGACCCGCACCACGCCCAGCGGCAGCGCCACGTCCGCCGCGGCGTCAGCGACGGTCATCGGCTCCTGGCACAGGCCGATGAGCTTACGGTGCTCGGGACCGAGCCTGCGTGACGCGGCAGCGGTCGGGGGCGGCCCGTAGGCCACGATCACCGTGATCAGGTCGAGCACCGCGTCGCCGGCAGGATCGGTTCGCCCGCCGGTCAGCGCGTAGGGCCGGACGACCCGGCCGGCTTCCCGGTCGACCCACCTGTCGTTCGGGGCCACCGGTTCTCACTCAGCTGGTATCTGGGGGCCGGCCAGCCTGGGCTGAGCGACGAGATGCGGCCCGGCGCGCTTGACCAGCATCGCCATCTCATAAGCAACGAGGCCAGCGTCGGCGCTCGCCGGGCACATCACCGCCAGGCAGCTGCCATAACCGGCCGCGGTGACGAACAGGAATGCCTGCTCGAGTTCGATGATCGTCTGGCGCACATCACCGAGACTGAAGTGCTCACCTGCGCCCCTGGCGAGACTCTGCACGCCCGCGGCCAGCGCAGCCAGATGCTCAGCGTTCTCCCGGCTCAAGGCCTGGGATGCGGCGACGGCCAGGCCGTCGCGGGAGAGAATCACGGCATGCTCGATGTCGTCCACCCGGGCGGCGAGGTCGTCAAGCAGCCAGCTCAATTCCTGGCCTGTCGAGGTCATGCCGTGTGAACCCATCACGCATCCTCCTGCAGTGCCTCGCGCGCGCCGTCCGCCGAATCCTGGCCACCGCCCGTGTCTGGTGAGTCTGGCCCTTCCTCGGCCTTGCGACCGCGTTCCCATCCGCTCTGCAGCGAAGCGAGCAGCTTCTGCGCCTGGTCTGGCGAGCGCATTTCGGGGTCGCGGGAGGGCGTGGCTGGTCCGTGCGAAGACTTGGCACGCAGATGCGGAGATAGGTTCGCCTGGCGCACCCGGCGCGGCAAGCCCCGGTGGGTACCTGAATCTGGGCCGCCAAGCGGCGGCTGCGGTGCGGTGGGCGAGCGGACCGCCCCGCCCGGCTGGCTGCCGCCAGCGGCCGCTTGGCCGGGGACGACCCGCTGGCCGAGGAAGGTCGGCTCCCTCAGCGGGAAGGCCGGGTCAGCGGGGCTGGCGCCCGGCGCGCGTGTACCGATGGCTGACGGCCCGAAACCGGTGTCCGGCCCGCCGGGTACGGAGGTTTCGCCGACCGGCGGCAGGCCTGCGAACACCTGGCGGAGGGGTGCAACGCTCTCCGTCCGTCGCGTCGGCCGCTCCGTCCGGCCGCTCAGGGCAAGCTCCAGGCCCCGGCCGCGTGCCGCCGGTGTCTCGCCTTCAGCCGGCTGCACCGGCTTTGCCGCCTCGGCCGCCGACGTGATGATGCTGCTGGGCATCAGCACGATCGCCGTGGTCCCGCCGTAGGGGGAGGGGCGCAGGAAGACGCGCACACCGTGCCGGGCGGCCAGCTTGCCGACCACAAAAAGGCCAAGCTGGTCCGCGTTGGCGAGATCGAAATCCGCCGGGCTGCCCAGCTGGTCATTGATCGCATCCAGCTCATCGGGCTTGATGCCCAGGCCCCGGTCCTCGATCTCGAAGGCAAATCCATTGCCTACCCGCTCCGCCCTGACCTCCACCCGCGTCCCCGACGGTGAGAACAAGGTTGCATTCTCGACCAGCTCGGCCAGCAGATGAATCATGTCAGCCACCACCGAGCCCGCCACCATGTCTTCGGAGTCGGTGACGACCTCGACCCGCTTGTAGTCCTCCACCTCGGCGACGGCCCCACGGACGACGTCGATGACCGGCACCGGGCTGGTCCATCCCCGCCCGGGAACGGAGCCGGAGAGGATGATCAGGCCTTCGGCATGACGGCGCATACGGGTGGTGAGGTGATCAAGCGGGAAAAGGTCCGCCAGCGCGGCTGGATGGGTGGCCTTCTCTTCGAGGTCGTCGATCTGCCGCAGCTGTCGCTGCAGCAGGGAAAGGCTCCGCCGCGCCAGGCTCACGAAGACCTGGCTGATCCCCGTGCGCAGGCTGGTCTCGGTGGCGGCAGCGGTGAGCGCGGTCTGCTGAATGCTGGCAACGGCCGCAGCCACCCTGGCGACCTCAGTGGTCTTCACCGGGGCGGGGACGGGAAGTTCGCTGTCCAGGTCGAGTTCTTCACCGCGCCGGAGTCGCTGCACAAGATCTGGGAACTGCTGGTCGGCGAAGCGACGGGCGGTCGCCTCGACGGTGGAGATCTCGTGGAAGAGGCGACGGGCGAGCCATGCCATGGCGAAGGCGGCGATGATGGTGGCAACAAGGCCCACCGCGTCCGCGAGCGCGATTCTGACCAGTACCGTGCCGTGCTGAGCGGTCTGCCCGTGGTTCGCGATTGCATCGCTGATGGTTACGCCGGCGAAGGCCCACATTGCCACCGCGGCAACAACGGGCACGGCTACGATCACGCTTGCGGTGAACCGGATCGAGCGGCGCCGCGCGCGCCATCGCTCACGGCCGGGCAACATGTGCGCGCCCATGCATTACCCCCCGGTCCGGGTCGGGCGTCCGGATCCGCCGACACGCGACGGACAGGCTTTCGTACTGCTGGGACGGTATAAATGACTTCCCGTGGGTACAGTACATGACCGTCTGCGCCTTTATGGGCAGTTCTGATCAACAGGCGTTTTTCCCTGAATCTGTCCGGTGACTGTCCAAAACTGCGCCTCACTATCCGGAAATGGCGTCAGCGGTGGCGGTGGCTCGGCGGGACGTCGAGTGCGGGATTCCGGTCGAAGAACCCGCTCGGCTTGAGCGTGAATCCGACCCGCTCGACCGGCATGACCGGCCAGTCCTCAGGCCTGGAGATGTGGTGACTGCCCGCCGTGTACCAGAGCACGACGTTGGTGTTCTCGATCGGGCGATCGGCCTCGGTCCAGGCTGGCAGCCCGGCGCCGCCGGGATGCTGATTGGGGTAATCGCCCGCCGGGTACAGCTCGTCGGGCCGGTGGGGGGTGACCCACAGGTGCTTCGTGGCGAACACGGCGCGCTGGTTCACCACGCTGTCGGGGTGGGTGAACGGCAAGATGTTGCTGCCGGGCACCAGCTTGTAGCCGGGCTCATGCCCGAGCTCTGTCTTGCTGCCCGGGTTGGTGACCAGCCAGTACCGGCCGCGCAGCGGGTCGATCACGCGCTGCGCCTCCGATTCCCGCCGTAGTGGCCGCCGCACCGGCCGGAACGCGGTGCCCGCCGGGTTGGCGGGACCCAGCGGGACCGGCTCGGTCTCCACCTCGTACACGGTGTTGCGCGGCCCGTCGATTGCCATGTCCATGCGCACACTGAGGAAGTGCTGGTGATGGGCGGCGAGCGTCTGCGGTGCGACCACCGTGCCGAAGTCGCTGGTTTCTCCGGGCGCCAGGGCGCTGGTCAGCACCATGCCGGTCAGCTTGGCCTCGAACTCGATGGTGCCGTCCTGGTAGAAGTACCAGTAGATCGCGTACTCGTAGTTGCTCGCGGTGATGATGAACGAGATCACCAGCCGTCGGCTCCGGCGAGTCTCGGTGGTTTGCAGGTCTTCATCGAAATGCTTCCACAGCAGGCCGAAGTCTTCCTCATGCAGGCAGATCGCGTTCTTGATCACGTACGGCTCTCCGCTGGAGTCGGCGAGCTCTACGTCGAAGTAACGGATTTCCCCGAGGCAGTCACAGCCGTACTCGAGTGAGTTGGCCATGATCCCGATCCCGTACTCACCGATGTCAAAGGCGTTGCGGTAGCCCAAGAACGGCCGCGGGTCGGCATACGGGATGTAGAGCTCTGCCACCGAGGCACGCCAGATGACCGGCCGTACCCGGTCCCCGTCCTCGTATCCGACGGCGTGCAGGACGAGGCCTTCCCGGGCGGTGAAGCCCACCCGGAACCGCCACCGCTGCCAGCGAACCTCCCAGCCGTCGATCTCAAAGCTCGGGCCGTCGGGCTGGACGATCTCCAGCGCTTTCAGGTCTCGCCGGGGCTCGATCCGGTCGGCGGCATAGGCCCCATCACCGGGCGGGAACGGCACGACGCCCAGGTCCTCCACGCGCAGCACCGTCATGTCGTCGAGGTCCACGACGGCGTGCAGGCCGTAGATTGGCTTGGCGTACGGATTGTCGTCGGGCCGCTCGCGGTAGAAGAGCAGTGTCCACATGACCCGGCGCCCGGCCTCTTCATCGGCCGTGAACATGCCGATTCCCCACGGTTCGAATAGCACCTGCGCGGGATTGGTAATGCCGCGGCGCTCGAGACCGGCCTGAATCTGCGGGTCGGCCGCGGTCACCCGCTGGCACTCGGCGTACTCCCAGAGTGTCACCGGGCCGATCGCCCCGGGAACCGACCGCCAGGACGCGACGCAATCATCGGTGAGCGACACGACTGCCTCATACAGCATGTGCTCTCGCGGTTCCATGAGAACGATGAATGCCTCGCGCGGTGCCGCATCAGCGTCCGTTGCGGAATGGCCGGCATCAGCGCTCTCGGCGGGGCCGGGAAGGCGACCTGCTCCTTTGCCCTCGTGCAGGTTCACCGACACGAACCGGGCCTCCGGGGTCACCGGCTGCTCTCGGCGGAGGATCGCGACCGCCCGCTTGATCTCGTCGCCATCCAGCGGATCCAGGGGATGATGACAGACCCGGTCCGCGACCTGCCCGACGGCGGAACCCTGGCTGCGCTGATCTTCCTCGGTCATGGGTCGCACGTTACAGCACCGTTTTTCGCGAAACTAGATGATCTCTCTGCCTCCCGTCCGCCCAGGTTGCGGTCACGGCAGGCGGGCGGGGCTGCCGGAGTCCGCCAAGGTTTGCTGTGACGGCAGGCGCTCGTGGCGGCCGCCTGCGGGCCCGGCGGCGTGGTGGCCCGGCGCCCAGATTGGTTCGCCGGACCGACCGGGATGCTGTGCACCGAAAGGAACCGGAAGAGGCCCAGAAGATCGGTGCAACCCATTCTGTGGTTTGTGTTGCTTTTTGGGGCTAGCTCAGCGACGCTATGTCCGACGTAAGCAAGAGCTTGGGGAGGGTGGGGGTACCAGCGTGAGCTGGGGGATTGCCGCATCTGTCACGGATTGCACGTAACAGGCGGTTGGCACCAGTCAGGCGGGAACCCCGGGGGCCAAAACTACAGTCGCCTTTTTTCGCTGGAGCGAAGATCGAGCCCGAGTAGGCCCGAGACTTTTTAGGAGAACAGATGACGGATCGTCCAGTAAAGGCTGTCCCGGGGCCGGCGGTCCCGGCGACCGAGGCGGGGCTCAAGCCCAACGCCATCGGTCTGGCCCAGGACACGATCATCGGCATGGCCACGTCGGCGCCGGCCGGTACGGTCGCCGCGACGCTCGCCGCCCTGGCGGCGGCCACCGCCTACGGCGGCGGCGCGGTCCTGCTCGTTACCGCGATCCCGATGCTGGTCATCGCCAACGCGTACCGGCGCTGCAACCTGTGGAACGCCAACGCTGGTGCGTCATTTGAGTGGGTCGGCCGGGCCATCAACCCGTACCTGGGATTTATCACCGGATGGACGATGATCCTCGGGTACGTCATCACCACCGTCGCCGAAGTGGTGGTGCTTGCCCCCAGCGTTCTTCAGATCTGGGGGTCTAACTCAACGAGCACATGGCAGAGCGTCGGCATCGACGTCGGCCTCGTCCTGGTCATGCTCATCATCGCCATCATCGGGATCAGGCTGACGGCCCGCGTGCAGGTCGGCATGGCCCTGGTGGAGTACACCGTCCTGATCGGCCTGTCGATCGCCGGCCTGGTCATCGTGCTGGCCGGCCATCACGCCGGAGCCATGCACTTCTCGTCGAGCTGGCTGAGCGTCAGCGGGATCGGCGGGAAGGGCAGCCTGGCCGCCGGCCTGCTGATCTCGGTCTACATTTACAGCGGCTGGGACGCCTCGGTCTACGTCAACGAGGAGACCAGGGGCCGCCGGGTCAATCCCGGCCGGGCCGTCATGCTGGCCACCGCCCTTCTTGCGATCATTTACATTCTCGCGCAGGTCGGCCTTCAGGGCGTGGTGAAGCCGGCCGCCCTGCAGGCGCACGTCGACACGGCCATGATCTACGCCGCGCAAGCCATCGGCGGCGGGACGTGGGCCAAGATTATGGCGCTGGCCATCGCGTTGTCGGTCGTCGGCGCGACAGGAACCGGGATCGTGATCGTTTCGCGTCTGGTTTACGGCATGTCCACCCGCGACGTGCTTCCGCGCTCGCTGTCCAACGTGTCACCGCGCTTCAACACGCCCGTCCTGGCCAGCGTGATCGCGGGCATATTGATCATCGCGGTCATTACCGTGGACCTGACGGCCGCCGGTCTCGGCAACATCTTCAGCGATGTCGTCGGGGTCTCCGGGCTGCTGTTCACGATCTTCTACGTCATGACCGGCCTGGCCATGATGGTCTACTACCGGACCCGGATCTTCGCCGGAGTCGTGGACTTCCTCACAATCGGCCTGCTGCCGGCCGCCTCGATAGTGCTGCTCGGCTGGGTGTTCGCGAAGACCATCACCCAGGTTCCGGTGGGCGAGGTTTACACCGTGCTCGGCGTGCTCGGCACCGGGATCGTCGTGATGATCCTGGAGCGGGTGCTGCGCAACCCGGAGTTCTTCCGGATAGAGCGCGAGAAGTACACCCGCCAGCGCCGGCAGTCGGCTGGAGGCTCGCAGGCCTGACGGAGGCCTGTTTTACCGCCTAGCGGAGGTTACCGGCCGGCCGGATCTCCCAAGACGTCCAGAGCGGTCGGTAGCCCTGCTGGCTCCAGAACGGGACCGACAGCGGATTGGTCTGCTCGTAGTGCAGCAGCGTGACGGCCACTCCGGCGTCCTCGACCTGACCATGCAGCCGCGCCGTCAGCGCGGCGCCTATGCCGCTGGCTCGCTCGGTCGGCCGCACAAAGCCGAACATCAAATAGGCACTCGGCGCCTGGCGCACCATCGGCGCGATCCAGCCCGCTGACTCGGGTCGTTGTGCTGCCACCATGCCGGTCACGGTGCCGTGGCGCTCGGCTAGCCACGTCCAGCATTCCGGGCCAGCCAGCAGTCCGGCCGCTGCCTGGCGCAGCGCCGCTGCCGTGCTCGGCCGTTCGATCACGCCAGCGAAGTGCGCGTCATAGCGGATCACTTCCATCCCCAGGTCGACCACCGTGTCGATATCGGTCGGCGTGGCCCGTCTGATCCGCAGGCCTTCATGTTCGGTGCCAGCGGCGCTCGCCAACCCGCTGTGATCAGCGCGGCAACCGGTCGTGCGCGCCGCAACTACGCCGAACGGCGCCAGTCCGTGGTGCACCAAGGCCGCAATCCCGTCGATGTCACGGCACGGCCAGTTCACCACGGCAGCGCTGTCCTCGCCGTGGGCTCCCGGCAATCCGGCCACATGCTTACGCCATTGGGACAGCAGCTGATCCAACGCGGCCCCCATGCCGGAGCCTGCGGTCCAGGCCGTCAGCTGGAACCGGCGCGCCGCGCCCCAGGCCAGGTCAAGGTCATCGGGACCGCCCTCCCAGTGCTCACAGATGCCGACGGCAGTCGGTTGCGAGCCAGCCCCGGTGACGACGAGACTGGCTCCGCAGTCGGCCAAGGGCACCACTGGATCGGGCAGAAGCGGATCGAGGGCACGTCGTCGCCGCGTGACCTCCGGCGATAACGCTGTTTGCCGATTCCCAGGCAACGGCCAATATTGCATCCTCCGGGCTGCTTGGCGTCCGCGCTGACGCCGATCCAGGTTCGCGGTGACCGATTACTCTCCGGTGATGTCCGACAGGCTGTCCCTGACTCGCTGCGTCAACGGATCGTCCGGCGGCAGGACCCGATCGCAGCGCTCAGCGATCTCGCGAAGCAGCGTCGCCGCGTCGGTCAGCCGGCCCGCCTTGTAGTACACGGTCGCCAGGCTGGCGCGGTGCTCCAGGGTCTGCGGGTCATCGGGACCGAGGACCCGCGCGTAGCCCTCGCACGCCTGCTCGTAGAGCGCCAGCGCGGAGGCCATCTTCCCGGCCGATAGGTACGCGGAGGCAAGGATGCCTCGGGCCACGATCGTGTCCATGTGATCGGAACCCAGGACCCGCTCCCGGTCTGCGACGACCCGCTTGAGCTGGGAGATGGCGTCCTTGACGCGGCCGCTGGCGAGATAGGTGTCGGCCAGCTTCTGGCGCGCGGTCATGGTGTCCGGATGCCGCGGTCCCTGGATCCGCTCGTGGTCGGACAGCGTGCGCCGCTGCAGCGCGATCGCGTCGTCGGGCCTTCCCGCGGCACTCAGCGCGGCGGCTAGCTCGTCCCGGGCGCGGAGGGTGTCGAGGCTGTCTGCTCCCAGCAGGCGCTCGCAGTCGCCGACGGCACTCTCGAGAACCGGGACCGCGGCTTCCGCCTGGCCGGCAGCGATGAACGCGTGACCGAGTGCGATCCGGGCGGCGATCGTTGACGGGTCGTCTGGCCCGAGCACGCGGGAGCGGCCCGCCACGACCCACTGAGCCCACGCGACGGCTTCCGCCGCCTGGCCTGCCGCCATCAGCGCGCCGGTCAGCTGGCTGCCGGCCATTAGGGTATCCGGGCTGCTCGGGCCCGCGATCCGGTCACTGGTCGCTGCTAGCTCCCGCCAGTAGGCGACCGCCGGGCCGGTCAGGCGCGCGCCGTCCATGCTCCGCCCGGCCCGGACGAGCAGCGGATGACAGCTGCCTTCTACCCACAGCGCATCGCCGGCCACCTCCTGGAGGCCGACAGCACAGGACCGCAGGTGCGCTGCGATCCATGGCTGATTCTCATCGGTCGGCCACACCTCGAGCAGCGCATCCGCGGCTGCCTGGGCAGCCCGTTCAAATACGTCCTTGGTCGTTGCGGTCCGGATTGCCGTCTGCACCGTCGGGGTCATCCGGACCGTCGGCGGAGTGGCCGCCGAGTCCACGGTCAGCAGACCCGCCCGTTCGAGGCTGAGCAGCGCGCTCCAGGCGACATTCGGATCGACCGGCGACCCACCGCCGCCTTCGCCGAGGTACTCGCACGTGGCCAGCGCCGTGAACACCGCACTCGGGATCGCGTGACCGTCAAGGAGCGCGGCGAGCGCGATGAGATACTGGGCACCTCCGCCCGGCGACAGCCGCTCGGCGTGCTCCACCGAAAGGGTCCAGGTAACAGCGGCCGCCGAGTTCGCGCCCGCTGTGGTCTTGGCAAGCTGAGCACGCCGATGGTCGAAGTGGCTCTGGTATTCACGGCAGGTCAGGCGCGAAGTGGCGATCATCGCACTTGCCTGCGCGAGCGCCGGGGGCTCGCAGCCAAGGGCAACGACGAGGTCTATCGCGCCGAGGCGCTGATCCGGGTCAGCGGTGAGGCGTCCCATCAGGTAGCTGAGAGCCTCGCGGGTACTGAACTCCGGTACCGGGAGGGTCCGTACCCGGGGCCGGCCGGACAGCATCCTGCGATCGGGTGTGGTGATCAGGACCCGGCCTGCCGGCCCGGTTGGCCACAGCCCGTTCAGGTCCTCCGTGTCGCGCAGATCGTCGAGCACGATGAGCCACGACCGGCTGGTCTCGCCGAGCCACTCGACAAAGCTGCCTGCGACCGACTCGGCGTCGCCCATGTGGTCGGACGCGGTCGTCGCCGCCGCCTCGACAAAGCCGGACAGCACTGACGCCCGCGATGACGCATCGAGCCATAGCAGCAGGTCTGCCTCGCCGGCCCGCCAGATTGATTCGGCTGTATACACCGCAAGCTGGGTCTTACCAGACGATCCCAGCCAATCCGGCGACCCGGTCCCGGCGTTCCCGGGTTGCTCGGTCTCCCCGGCCTGCCGAGCCTCGCGGGCAGGAACCAGCGCCACCGTGGCGCCGGGAACCAGCGTCCCGGCCAGCCCGGGCGCCGTCTCTGGCCTGGCGCTGAATCCGTCTGCAAGTGGTGGCATGCCCAAGCGGATCGGCCATGCCACCCCTCGGCCAGGGGCCCCAACTGAGCCTGTGGCCTGCGATGGGTCGACCATGGGCTTATCCGCCGCCGTCCGTTAGCACAGAAACCTCCCGCCGACCCAGCGCAAACCCCGACATTACCGCCAATGTGACCGGGATGCCGACGGATTGGCGCGCATTACTTTGCCCCCACAACATGCCAACAACCTCACCGTGGCGCAATAGGCGCGCCGGAACGCATGTGGAACGGGTCGGCAGGCGCCACGGATCCCCGGCTGGAACACGGTCAATGTCCGGACGGCGTTCCTTTTACGCGGCCACTTTTGTTACTGCCAGGTTAACTGGAACGCGGGTGCCGTCCGTGGCTCAGACATCACGCACCGCGTGCTGCTGTGATTGGCCCAGAATGGTGCCGGCTGCCGGTCTGCCGCCATGGCCGGATCGCTACGATTCAGCGGGGGTTTCCGCCAAATAACAGCGCTCGCCCTAGCCTTGGAGCCCGCCCTCTGGTGTCCGCGCCGACGGCATTCCTGCGTCTCGAGTCCGGCCCGATCTGCCGTCAGGTCCACCGCCCAGTATTGGTAATGACTTAAGCCGCAATCGCCGGGACGGCCCGGTCGGCTGCCTCGCGACCGCGTTAAGCGCCAAGCCTGCCTGCGCGCAAGCAAGAAAGTGAAGATAACGAACCCTGGCCCCAAACCTGACAAAACAGGCTCGGTTGCCGCCGGTGCTGGCCGGTTTGTCGCGAGTGCCGCCACGAACCGGTCAGCCAGCACGCCTGCGCCGGGCCATGCGCGGTCGGGCATCGGGAGCGGGGCACCGGGCCTTGCGCGGCCTGCCATCGGGCCGCATGGGTCGGCCCGCTGTGGCGGGGCGGTCCCCGGCGGTCGGGGGGCGCGACTTGGCCCCAGATATGACATGGCCGTCAGCTTTCCGTGATATGACATAAGCGTCAGCTAATGCTTAGCGAGCCCGGCCGGATTTAGGTTCTGGCCTTCCAGCAGCGCACCGGGACTGGGCTCAGCCGTATAACACGTTCTACTTGCGGGCGCAAACCCGCTCGGCAAAGTCGACACGCATGTCATGTGACGCTCATGTCATTTTTGCATTTCAAATGAGTCCTGTGTCCAAATAGAACCCGTGGCACTTGACGGGACCCCGGCAAGCCGGGTGAGCGGTGGACCGCGCCCGGAGGCGCCGTCGGCCGTGGCTGCCACGTCCGCCGCCGCCGTCGACGCCACGTCGGCCACGTCCGCCGGTGCCGTCGACGCGATGGATCCTGGATTCGCGCGTGCCTCCGGCGAGAACTTCCCCGTCGCCCTGCGCCTCCTGCCTACGAGCCGCCGGCAGTACCTGATGGCGGTGTACGGCTTCGCCAGGACGACCGACGACATCGGGGACCGGGCCCCGCCCGACCAGCGCATCCGCCTGCTGGATGAGCTCGAGGACGACCTGCGCCGCCTTTACGCCGGCCAGTCGGCGGACGGCGGCGGGCCAAAGACCCAGGTGGTACGCGCGCTCGGGCCTGCGGTGACCGACTGCGGCATCCCCATGCAGCCGTTCGCTGACCTCATCCAGGCGAACCGGCAGGACCAGGTCGTCGGCCGCTACCAGAGCTTCGAGGACCTGCTGGGCTACTGCCGCCTGTCGGCCAACCCGGTAGGCCGCATCGTGCTGTACGTGTTCGGCTGCTTCTCCGAGCGCCGGGCCGAATTGTCCGATTCGGTCTGCACCGCTCTGCAGCTCGCAGAGCACTGGCAGGACGTGGCCGAGGACTTCCGCGCCGACCGTATCTACCTGCCTGCGCAGGACATGAAGGAGTTCGGCTGCACCGAAGAGGATCTGTCGCTGGGCACGGCGCCGCCGCAGGTGCGCGCGCTGATCGCGTTCGAGACAGAGCGGGCCACCGCGATGCTCGACGCCGGGGCCCCACTGATCGGTACGCTGCGCGGCGCGGCCCGCGTGGCGGTGGCCGGGTATGTCGCCGGCGGCCGGGCCGCGCTGGCGGCGATCGCCGCGGCAGGCCACGACGTGCTGCGCGGCACCCCGGCGCCGCGCAAGCAGCGGCTGGCCGGCGAGCTGCTCCTCGCCTACGCGAGGGGGCGGTGAGCCGATGACGGCCCTGGCGGTGGACGACACCGACGTCCGCGCCGCGTACCGGCACTGCGAGCAGGTGACCCGGACGCAGGCGAGAAACTTCTCATACGGCATCCGGCTGCTGCCCGCGCCGAAGCGCCGCGCGCTGTCGGCCGTGTACGCGTTCGCCCGCCGGGTCGACGACATCGGCGACGGGACCCTGCCCGCCGACGAGAAGCTCGCCGCGCTGGGCGAAGCGCGGGCCGCGGTCGCCGCCATTGACGAGGCGGGCGCCCGCGCGGCAGAAGGCGACCAGGTGCTCGTCGCGCTCGCCGACGCCGCGCGCCGGTACCCGATCCCGCTCGCCGCGTTCGGGGAGCTGATCGAGGGCTGCGAGGCGGACGTGCGCGGCACCAGCTACGCGACTCATCGCGAGCTCGAGCACTACTGCAGGTGTGTGGCCGGCTCGATCGGGCGGCTCTCCCTCGGCGTGTTCGGCAGCCGGGACCCGGCAACCGCGGAGAAGCTCGCCGACAACCTCGGCATCGGCCTGCAGCTGACCAACATCCTGCGCGACATCCGTGAGGACCTCGGCAACGGCCGGGTGTACCTCCCGGCGGAGGACCTCAAGCGCTTCGGCACGGAGCTGCTGCCCGGCCGCATCGACGACCTGGCCGGCGACCCCGGGCTGGCCGACGTCATCCGGTTCGAGGCGCAGCGGGCCCTCGGCTGGTACACCACCGGGATGCGGTTGCTGCCCCTGCTCGACCGGCGCAGCGCCGCGTCGGCAGGGGCGATGGCCGGGATCTACCTCCGGCTGCTCGAGCAGATCGTGGCCGATCCCGCGGCCGCGCTGCGGCAGCGGCAGTCGCTGCCGGGCAAGGCCAAGGCCATGGTGGCGGTGCGGGCGCTGGCGGGGGTGCCTGAGCGTATTCCGGCATCGGCCGGTAGCTCCGCCGCCTCAGACTCAGCCGCCGGCGGCCTCGGCGGCCCCGGCGGCCCCGGCCCCGGAGGGACGGCATGACCGCGCGGACCGCCGTCGTGATCGGCGGCGGCCTGGCCGGCATCACCGCGGCCATAGACCTGCGGGACGCTGGGGTCGGGGTCACGCTGCTCGAGGCCAGGCCCAGGCTGGGCGGCGCGACCACGTCGTTCGCCCGGGGCGACCTGACCATAGACACCGGCCAGCACGTGTTCCTGCGCTGCTGCACCAGCTACGCCGAGCTGCTCGCCAGGCTCGGCGTGACCGGATCGGTCACCGTCCAGGACCGGTTCGATGTCACCGTGCTGTCGCCGCACGGCCGGGCCAGGCTGCGCCGGTCCGGGCTGCCAGCCCCGCTGCACCTGGGCGCGTCGCTGGCCAGCTACCGCTTCCTGTCGCTGCCGGAACGGCTCCGGGTGGGCCGCGCCGCCCTCGCCCTGCGCTCCCTCGACCCGGCGGAGCCCGGTCTTGACGCGCACCGGCTCGGCGACTGGCTCGCCGCCAGGGGCCAGGACGAGCGCGCCCGCCGCAGGCTGTGGGACCTGTTCATCGTGTCCTCGCTGAACATCGCAGGCGACGAGGCCAGCGTGCCGCTGGCCGCCACCGTGCTGAAGACCGCGCTGCTGTCCGGCAACGACGCCGCGGACATCGGGGTACCCACCGTGCCGCTCGGCGAGCTGCACGGAAGCTCCGCCGCCAGCCTGCTCGGCGAGCTCGGGGCGGAGGTCAGGCTCGGCGCGAAGGCCGTGGCCGTGGAGCCGGGCGCCGCGGGAGGGTACCTGGTCCGGGTGGGCGCGGGCGCCGACGGTGGCGACGGAGCGGAATCGCAGCCCGCCGCCGCCGAGCAGATCACCGCGGACGGTGTGATCCTGGCGGTTCCGGCCGGTCCCGCGGCCAGGCTGGCCGGCGCGGCGGGCGTGACCGGCGCCGCCCGCTGGGACGACCTCGGCAGCTCGCCGATCGTCAACGTGCACGTGGTCTACGACCGGCGGGTCATGGATCTGCCGTTCGCGGCGGCTGTTGACTCGCCGGTGCAGTGGGTATTCGACAAGACCAGGACGGCAGGGCTGCGCAGCGGGCAGTACCTGGCGCTGTCGCAGTCCGCGGCCGATGACGACGTGGACGTCCCGGTGGCGGCGCTGCGCGAGCGGTTCCTGCCCGCCCTGGAGCTGTTGTTCCCTGCGGCCGCCGATGCCCGCGTCACCGATTTCTTCGTTACCAGGGAGCGCCGGGCGACGTTCCGCCAGGCGCCAGGATGCAGCCCGCTGCGCCCAGCCGCCGCAACCTCGCTCCCGGGGCTGATGCTGGCGGGCGCATGGACCGATACCGGATGGCCGGACACGATGGAGGGTGCCGTGCGGAGCGGACGCACTGCTGCACAGGAACTGATCCAGGCGCTGGCAGCGCAGGCCACGGGCGAGCCCGCGGGACTTCGGGGGCAGTCATGACCGCCACGATCCCGGCGGGCGTGGAGACCGCCCGCGACCTCGTCGGGCCGGCGATCGCGACCGCGGTGCAGCGGCTGAGCCCTGAGGTGCGCATGGTCGCCGCCTACCACCTCGGCCTGACCGACGCCGACGGGCGGCCGGAGACGCGCACCGCGGGCAAGGCGCTGCGCCCCGCCCTGGCCGTGCTGTCGGCGCGGGCCGCGGGTGCGGCACCGGAGCGCGGCGTGCCAGCGGCCGCCGCGGTCGAGTTCGTGCACAACTTCTCGCTGCTGCACGACGACATCATGGACGGCGACACCGAGCGCAGGCACCGGCCGACCGCCTGGACCGTGTACGGGATCGGCGCGGCGATCCTCGCTGGTGACGCGCTGCTGATGCTGGGCCAGGACCTGCTGCTGGAAGGCCCGGCGCCGCAGGGCCTGTGGGCGTCCCGCTGCCTGGCCGCAGCGGTGCAGCGGCTTATCGCCGGTCAGGGCTCCGACCTGGCCTTCGAGCGCCGCGACGACGTGACGCTCGAAGAGTGCAAGCAGATGGCCGGGGACAAGACCGCCGCGCTGATGGCGTGCGCCTGCAGCATCGGCGCGATCTACGTGGGAGCTCCGGCGGCACTGGCGATGGGGCTGGCCGGGTTCGGCGCGCACGTGGGCCTGGCGTTCCAGCTCACCGACGACATGCTCGGCATCTGGGGCGCACCGGAGGTAACCGGCAAGCCGGTCATGTCCGACCTGCGCACCAGGAAGAAGTCGCTGCCGGTCGTGGCGGCGCTCACCAGCGGCACCGAGGCGGGGCGGGAACTCGGCGAGTTGCTGGCCAAGCCGGAGGCGCTGACCGAAGACGAGCTGGCCGACGGCGCCAGGCTCGTCGAGGCGGCCGGGGGCCGGGACTGGGTCGAGGCCGAGGCGGACTCCGCGCTGGCGTCGGCCGAGAAGTGCCTGGCCGAGACCGAGATGCCGGATGACGTACGGGCGGAATTCGCCAATATTGCGGAGTTCATCACGGCACGCCAGTGGTGAGGCGCGGAGCAGCCCAGATGGTGGCCGGGGGAGCAGCCGGGACGGTGAAGGGAGCGGAGAGCTGAGGGTGATGGCGCGATGACCGTGACACAGGCCCGCCAGGGCACGCCGACGACGGCCGAGGCCGGCCGCGCGGCGCTTGACCGCGCCGTCGGGCACCTGCTCGGGCTGCAGCACGAGCAGGGCTGGTGGCAGGGCGAGCTGGAGACCAACGTCACCATGGACGCGGAGGACCTGCTGCTCCGCGAGTTCCTCGGGGTGCGCACGGCCGAGCAGACCGCCGCCGCCGCCCGGTGGATCCGGTCCTGCCAGCGCGCCGACGGGACCTGGGCCAACTTCCGCGACGGCGACGCCGACCTGTCCACGACCGTCGAGGCGTACGTCGCGCTCCGGCTGGCCGGCGACGCCCCCGACGCCGGCCACATGGCCCGCGCCGCGGCCTGGATCGTCGCCCAGGGCGGCATCCCGGCCACCCGCGTGTTCACCCGCATCTGGCTGGCGATGTTCGGCCAGTGGTCCTGGGACGACCTGCCGGTCATCCCGCCGGAGATGATCTACCTTCCGGCCTGGTTCCCGCTGAACGTGTACGACTGGGCGTGCTGGGCACGCCAGACCATTGTGCCGCTGACGATCGTTGGCTCTCTGCGACCGGTCAGAACTCTCCCGTTTGGCCTGAACGAGTTGCATCCGTCCGGGTCTGGCCACATCCCGCGAACCGGGTCGGCGGGTTTTGACCCTTGGTCGGCCGTGTTCAACGGGCTGGACCGGGTGCTGCACCGGTACGTCAAGCGGCTGCCCAGGCTGGCCCCGGCCCGGGCAGTCCGGGCGGCGGCGATGCGCCGGTGCGCCGAGTGGATCATCGCGCGGCAGGAGAAGGACGGGTGCTGGGGCGGCATCCAGCCGCCGTGGGTCTACTCCCTGATCGCGCTGCACCTGCTCGGCTACGGCCTCGACCACCCGGTGATCAGCCGCGGCCTGGCCGGCCTGGACAGGTTCACGATCTGGGAGGACTCGCCGGACGGGCCGGTGCGGCGGCTCGAGGCGTGCCAGTCACCGGTGTGGGACACGGTCCTGGCGATGGTCGGGCTCGCCGACGCCGGGCTGCCGCCGGACCACCCGGCGCTGGTGTCGGCGGCCGGGTGGGTGCTGGACGAGGAGATCCACGGGCCCGGCGACTGGCAGGTCCGCAGGCCGGGCCTGGCCCCGGCCGGCTGGGCTTTCGAGTTCGACAACGACGGTTACCCGGACGTCGACGACACCGCCGAGGTGGTGCTGGCGCTGCGGCGGGTGGGGTGGCCAGCCGCTGGCATCGCCGGCGCCAACGCGCGGGCCACGGAGTGGCTCACCGGCATGCAGTCCAAGGACGGCGGCTGGGCGGCGTTCGACGCCGACAACACCTCCCGGCTCGTCGGCAAGATGCCGTTCTGCGACTTCGGCGAAGTCACCGACCCGCCGTCGGCCGACGTCACCGCGCACACCGTCGAGGCGCTGACCGCCATGGGCGAGGGCGCGGGCAAGCCGGTCCGGCGGGGCGTGGCCTGGCTGCTGCGGGCCCAGGAGGCCGACGGGTCCTGGTTCGGGCGCTGGGGCGCGAACTACGTGTACGGGACCGGTGCCGTCGTGCCCGCGCTGATCGCCGCCGGGGTCCGGCCCGGCAAGCCCGCGATCCGGCGCGCCGTGGCCTGGCTGGTCAGCCATCAGAACCCGGACGGCGGCTGGGGCGAGGACCTGCGCTCCTACGACGACCCGAGCTGGGCGGGCCGCGGCGAGTCCACCGCGTCGCAGACCGCCTGGGCGCTGCTGGCGCTGCTCGCGGCCTGGGACGGCAGGCCCGACGCGCCGGAGGCGGACAGCATCGACCGCGGCGTGGCCTGGCTGGCGCGCACCCAGCGCGAGGACGGGACCTGGGACGAGCCACTGTTCACCGGGACCGGCTTCCCCGGCGACTTCTACATCAACTACCACCTGTACCGGCTGGTGTTCCCGGTCAGCGCGCTCGGCCGATACGTGACCGGCGCAGGACCAGGCGGCCCGCAACGTGAGCACGGGGGTGTGGATTGAGCGACAAGCTGATCGTCTGTTCTCCGCTGCGGCCGGAGGCGCGAGCCGTCCGCCGCGGCATCGGGGCGGACGGCCAGGTGCTGCGCACCGGATACGGCGCGGCCAGGGCTGCCACTGCGGCCGACCGGCTGCGCGGCGTCACGTTCAAGGCCATGGCGATTGCCGGTACCGGCGGGGGAGTCACCGCTGATCAGCAGCCGGGTGACCTCGTGGTCGGAACTCAGATCAGCCGGATCGGGTCGGCCACCTCGGTCGCCTGCCCGTCCGCGCCGCTGCTGGCCGCCGAGCTGCGCCGGGCCGGGCTGCGGGCCGACGCCGGCAAGATCGTCACCGTGGACCACCTGTTCGCCCACGGCCAGCGCGAGCGGCTGGTCGGCGAGGGCGCCCTCGCCGCGGACATGGAGTCGGCGATGCTGCTGGACGGCGCGGCCGGGCGGCCCACCGTGGTGGTCAGGGCGATCTCGGATACCCCGCGGCGCCCGCTGCTCAGCCCGTGGGCGGTGCCGGGCGGCATCGCCGCGCTGCGGTCGCTGCGGCTGGCCGGCCCCGCGCTCGCCCGGTGGGCCGAGGCGTGCGGGCCGAGGCGGGTGCTGCTGGCCGGGCCGCGCTCGTTCTGCGCGGGCGTGGAGCGGGCCATCGAGATCGTGGAGCGGGTGCTCGAACAGCACGGCGCCCCGGTCTACGTGCGCAAGCAGATCGTGCACAACAAGGTGGTCGTGACCGACCTGGAGGGCAAGGGCGCGATCTTCGTCGACGGACTCGATGAGGTGCCGGACGGCGCGACCGTAGTGTTCTCCGCGCACGGCGTCGCGCCGGACGTCCGGCACGAGGCCGCGGACCGGGGCCTGCAGACGATCGACGCGACCTGCCCGCTGGTCGCCAAGGTGCACGTCGAGGCGCGGCGGTTCGCCGCCGATGGCTACCAGGTCGCGCTCATCGGCCACGCCGGGCACGAGGAGGTCGAGGGCACGCTCGGCGAGGCGCCGCAGGCGATCACCCTGGTCGAGACCGCCGAGGACGTGGCCAGGCTGCGGCCGCGGGACCCGGACAAGGTCGCGTACCTGATGCAGACCACGCTGTCCACCGACGAGGCCGGGGGCATCGCCAGCGCCCTGCTCGACCGGTTCCCGGGCGCGCGCGGTCCGGGCAGCGACGACATTTGCTACGCCACCACCAACCGCCAGCTCGCGGTCCGCGCGATCGCCGCCGAGTCCGACGTCGTGCTGGTCGCTGGCTCGATGAACTCGTCGAACTCCATACGCCTGGTGGAGACCGCGGAGCGCGCTGGCACGCCGTCCTACCTGATCGACGGTCCGGAGGACATCGATCTCTCCTGGCTCGCCGGGGCGTCGGTCGTCGGGCTCACCGCCGGGGCGTCGGCGCCGCCGGCCGTGGTGGGCCAGATCATCGACGCGCTGTCCGGTCTCGGGCCGGTCGACGTCAGCGAGCGTGTGGTCGCAACCGAATCCATCCGCTTCGGGCTTCCCAAGGAGTTGAAGCAATAGATGCCTATGCCACTGCGCCAGAGCCTGCGTGTGGGGTCCTACCTGATGCGCCAGAAGCTGGCTCGCCGTGAAAAGTTCCCGCTGCTCGTAGAGCTCGAGCCGCTGTTCGCGTGCAACCTCAAGTGCGCCGGGTGCGGCAAGATCCAGCAGCCGCACACGCTGCTGAAGCAGCGGATGCCGGTCGAGCAGGCGCTCGCCGCGATCGAGGAGTGCGGCGCGCCGATGGTGTCGATCGCCGGCGGCGAGCCGCTGATGCACCCGCAGATCGACGAGATCGTGCGGCAGCTCATCGCGCGCAAGAAGTTCGTGTTCCTGTGCACGAACGCGCTGCTGCTGCCGAAGAAGATCGAGAAGTTCACGCCGTCGCCCTACTTCTCCTGGGTGGTGCACATCGACGGGCTGCGCGAGCGGCACGACGAGTCGGTCTGCAAGGAGGGTGTGTTCGACGAGGCGGTCGCCGCGATCAAGGACGCGAAGCGGCGCGGGTTCAAGGTGGGCACGAACACCACGGTCTTCAACACCGACACCCCGCACACCGTGATCGACGTGCTCAACTACCTCAACGACGACCTGGGCATCGACCAGATGCAGATCTCCCCGGCCTACGCCTATGAGAAGGCACCGGACCAGGACCACTTCCTCGGCGTCACCGAGACCCGGGAGCTGTTCCGCAAGGCGTTCGCCGACGGCAACAGGAAGCGCTGGCGGCTCAACCACACGCCGCTGTTCCTGGACTTCCTCGAGGGAAAGGCCGACTACGGCTGCACCGCGTGGGGCATCCCGTCCTACTCCTTGCTCGGCTGGCAGCGGCCCTGCTACCTGATGGCCGACGGCTACGCCAAGACCTACCAGGAGCTGATCGAGACCACCGACTGGGACTCCTACGGTCGCGGCAAGGACCCGCGGTGCGCGAACTGCATGGCGCACTGCGGCTACGAGCCTTCCGCTGTCCTGGCGACCATGGGCTCGCTGCGGGAGTCACTCCGCGCCATGCGCAGCTAAGCGGGCTCCATTACCCCTGCCAAGTGGGCCCGGCGCCGGCTCCGGTTGCATAGTGTCTAGGGACCGCAGCCCGAGCCGACCGGAAGGCATCCGGCAGTGACTTCGCCCAGCACCCAGCCGCAGAGCACGCAGCCCGTGCCGGCGGGCCAGGCTGGCGCGCAGGACGGCGGCGCCAGGCGGCGTGGGCTCGACGCGGGCTCCTGGTGGGTGCTGGCGCTGCCGCCGGTGATCACGTTCGTGATCATGCTCTGGGGCATCACCGGCGCCTCCTACTGGCGGGACGAGGCCGCCACGATGTCGGCAGCCCAGCGGCCGCTCGGCAACCTATTCCGGACGCTGGGAAACATCGACGCCGTGCACGGCGCCTATTACCTGCTGATCTGGGTGATGGTGCACGTGGGCGGGTCCGGGGAGCTGGTGACCCGGCTGCCGTCCGCGGTGGCGATGGCCTGCGCCGCCGCCGCGGTGGTCGCGATCGGCAGGCGGCTGATCTCGCCCTGGGCCGGGCTCGCCTCCGGCCTGGTCTTCGCGATCCTGCCGGAGGTCAGCCTGTACGGGCAGGATGCGCGGCCGTACGCGATCGTGGTCGCGCTCGCCGCGCTGGCCAGCTACCTGCTGGTGCGGGTCATGGACGCCGGGCCCGATGCCAGGCACCGCTGGCTGATCGGGTACGCGCTGTCCCTGGCCGCCCTGGGCATCGTGGACATCTTCGGCCTGCTGCTGCTTACCGGGCACGCGGTGACCGTGGGGCTGCGCTGCCTGCGCGAGACCGGGTCGGCCGGGCCTGACAGGCCCGGTCCGGCGGCCGGGCCGGGCATGGCCGATAGACCCGGTGCGGCGGCCGGGCCGGACAGGGCCGATAGACCCGGCGCCGTGGACGGGCCGGGCAGGGCCGAGCGCGGCCGGGCTGCCAGGTCGCTGGCGCTCGGCTGGCTCGCCGCCGCCGTGGCGGGCTGCCTGCTGACCAGCCCGGTGCTGGCGCTGGGCTACGTGCAGCGCGGAACGCTGTCCTGGCTGACCCCGCCCACTTTCGGCGCGGTCACCGGCCTGCACGATCTGGTCGGCCCGGCGGCCATGTCGGTCGCCGTGATCCTGGCCATCGCCGCTGGCCTCGTGGTCAGCGCGCTGCTCGGCCGCGTCCGGCTGCGGGCCAACTGGCCAGGCTCGGTGCCCGCGCTGTGCCTGCCCTGGCTGATCCTGCCCCCCGCGATCCTGCTCGTCGCGTCGGTGATCACCCCGGTCTACACGCTGCGCTACGTCCTGCTCTGCATCCCGGCGATCGCGCTGCTGGCCGGCGCTGGGCTTGCCTCCCTCGGCTGGGTGGCAGGCCCGGCGGCGCTCGTGGTGATCGCGCTGCTCGGGGTGCCGATGCAGCAGCAGGTACGCGCGCCGAATGGTCACGTGGACAACGTCAGGCAGGCGGACCGGATCGTGGCCGACAACAGGCGGCCGGGCGACGCCGTCCTTGAGTACAAGGCAGAGAACTTCGCGCAGGCGTACCCGTTCGGGATCCGCCAGCTGATCCCCATCGCCCAGGCCGAGTCGCCGATCCAGTCGGCCACGCTGGTCGGCACGTTTCTGCCCGATCCCGTGGTGCGGCAGCGGCTGACCCACGTGTCGCGGGTGTGGGTCGTCGAGTACGGCCGCCGCACGCCGCTGATCATCCTGAACGGGCTGCACTTCCGGCTGGTCCGCAAGTGGAAGGTCAGCGACATCTGGCTGTACCTCTACGAGCATCCGGCCATCCCGGGCACGGCCCCATGACGTCACCGGCGAGCCGCGCGGTTCTGGGTGGCCGCGCTGGGGTCAGTGCTGGCGAGCACCCGGACCGCGCCGCGGCCTTCGACGCCGGGCCGCTCTGGATGCGGATCCTGCCTCCGGTGGCCATGTTCGCGATGGGGCTGTGGCGGATCACCGGCCCGTCCTACTGGCGCGACGAGGCGGCGACGATGACCGCCGTCCAGCGCCCGTTCCCCGAGATCCTGCGGATGATGGGCAATATCGACGCCGTGCACGGCGTCTACTACATGATCATCTGGGCAGTGGTGTGGCTCGGCGGCGCCGGTGAGCTGGTGACCAGGCTGCCGTCGGCGGTGGCGATGGCCTGCGCCGCGGCGGCGGTTGGCGCGCTCGGCCGGCGCCTGGTGTCGCCCCGGGCCGGGTTCGCGGCCGGCCTGCTGTTAGCCGCGTTACCGCAGATCAGTCTCTACGCACAGGACGCGCGGGAGTACGCGGCCGTCACCGCCATGGCGGCGACCGGCAGCTACCTGCTCGTGCGGGCGCTGGCCACGGCCGGCCGCCAGCGACTGAACTGGCTTATTGGGTACGCGGTTTGCCTGGGCGTGATGGGGAGCCTGAACGTCTTCAGCCTGCTGCTCGTGGGCGCGCACGCGATCACGGTGGCGGTGGCGGCGGCGCGGGCCTGGGGGCGCGATGGCGGCCGTGCCGCCGGGGTGTCGCTGGCCGCGGGCTGGCTGGCGGCCGCCGCCGGGGCGTTCTTGCTGGCCAGCCCGATCCTGGCGCTCGGCATCGCGCAGCGGGGCACGCTGGGCTGGATTACCACGCCGCCGCTGCTCGGCACCATCGAGGGGCTGCGGAAGCTGGTCGGCCCGGCGACGATGGTGCTCGCGCTCTGCCTGGCCATCGCGCTCGGGGTCGTCTTGGACGCGCTTGCCAGGCGGCCGCTGCGGGCCAGCTGGCCCCCGGAGCTGCTACCGCTTTGCCTGCCGTGGCTGCTGCTGCCGCCGGCGGTGCTGATCGGGGTGTCCTACGCATCGCCCGTGTACACGTTCCGCTACGTGATCTTCTGCGCCCCGGCCGCAGCACTCATCGGCGGGGCCGGGCTGGCCGCCCTCGTGCTGCCCTCGCCGCGCGGAGCGCTGGCGTGGGTCCCGGCCGTGGTCGCGCTTGCGGTGGTCGCCGCGCTCGGCGTGCCCGCGCAGCTCGCCGCCAGGGGGCCGGACGGCCACGGCACCAACATCAGGAAGGCGAACGCGATCGTGGCCAGGGCGCGCCGCCCTGGGGACGCGGTGCTCTACCTCGGCCTCGACTCGAACTACTTTCCCGCGGCCTACCCCGGGGGCTTCGTCAAGCTCCACAACATCGGCCAGGCGATGACGCCGAGCCAGGCCGGCAACCTGGTCGGTACGCGGCTGCCCGCCTCGGTGATCCGGGCGCGGCTCGGTCACATCCGGCGGCTGTGGCTGGTCGACTTCGGCCCCCGGCCGCACCCTCGGCTGCTCCATGGCCTGGGCTTCCGGCTGCTCCGGAAGTGGCGGCCCTCCCAGATCTGGCTGCTGCTTTATGCGCGGAGCGGGCAGGTCGCCCGATTACGGTAACTTCGCAGAACTCCTACAGCATCTCTTCAGAGAGAACCCTCATCATCAAAACCGGCGCAGGTCCCTTGCGCCCGGCGTCAGCGATTCCGCGCCGCGGCTCGGCCCGCTCACATGGCGACCGGGGTTCCAGAGGAGTTCTCATGTTCTTCACGTACCTCCGGCGTGAGCTGCGTCGGCGGATGCGCCAGGCCATATTCATCTCCGTGGGCCTCGCCCTCGGGATCGGCCTGGTTATTACCGTTACGGCCGCGTCATCCGGCGTGAAGGCCGCCCAGGGCACGGTGCTGCAGAACCTGTACGGCGTCGGCACGGCCGCAACCGTCACCAAGACCCCCACCGCGGGATCATTCGGCACCGGCAATCGCAACTTCAACTTCAAGCCGGGCTCGACGGTGAAGATCGACGACCTGACCGCCACCCGCAGCCTCGGCACCCTTGATGACTCAGCGATCGCCACGATTTCCAAGCTGAACGGTGTAGCGGGTGTCGGCGGAGCGCTGACAGCCAGCGACGTGGACACCACGTTCAAGATCCCGGACTTCAGCAGCGGCGGTGGTGGCGGGGGCGGGGGCGGAGGCGGTGGCGGCGGCGGCCGTGGCGGCGGCGGGGGCGCCGGGGGTGGCGGCTTCCGCGGCCCGGGCGGTTTTAACGCCGGGAACGCGGTGTCGGTCGACGGCATCGACGTGTCCTCGAGCGCGCAGGCACTCGGCCCGCTCAGCAACGGCACCCTGACCTCGGGCCGCACGCTGAAGTCCTCGGATGCCAGCTCCGACGTGGCGGTGGTGGACACCAGCTACGCGAAGTCGGCGAGCCTGAAGGTCGGCTCGACCGTCACGCTCGCGAGCACTAAATTCACCGTCGTCGGGATCGTGACCGAGCCGGCCAGCGATTCATCGGCGGACGTGTACGTCCCGCTGGTCCGCGCCCAGACGCTTTCGTCGACAACCGGCAAGGTGAACACGATCTACGTGGCGGCGGACAGTTCGTCGGACATCTCCGCGGTGCAGAAAGAGATCCAGAAGGCCGTGCCGGGGTCGACGGTGACCACGTCGGCGGACCTGGCCAGCGAGGTGACCGGGTCGCTGTCCAGCGCGTCGAGCCTGGCGAACAACCTCGGCAAGTGGCTCGCGATAGCGGTGCTGATCGCGGCGTTCCTGCTCGCCAGCCTGCTGACGATGTCGGCGGTCTCCCGCCGGGTCAGGGAGTTCGGCACGCTGAAGGCGCTTGGCTGGCGCAGCCGCCGGGTGATCGGCCAGGTCATGGGCGAGTCGATCGCGATGGGCATCATCGGCGGCGCGGTCGGCATCGGGCTCGGTTTCCTCGGCGCGAAGATCGTCGAGCACGTGTCGCCGGCGCTGACCGCGGATGTAGGCCCAACCACCGGCTCGGCCACGCCGGGCGGCGCCCGCACGTTCGGCGGTGGTGGCGGCTTCGGCGGCGGCGGTGGTGGCGGCGGCGGGGGTGGCGGTGGCGGCTTCGGCGGTGCTGGCGCTGGCGGCGGGGCGGGTCGCTTCCGTAACGCGGCCACCGCAGCGCACGGGACCGTCGTGCACCTGACCGCGCCGGTCACCCTCAACATCATCATCCTTGCCGTGGTGCTCGCCGTGGCCGGCGGCCTGATCGCCGGCATGCTCGGCGGATGGCGCGCGGCCAGGCTCCGCCCGGCGGCGGCCCTGGCCCGGGTCGAGTGACCGGCCGGGCGGACAGCGCGGACAGCGAGGAGAGGAATCCATGTACAAGCTCACCGGCGTGACCAAGGATTACCAGAAGGGCCGCGCCACCGTGCACGCGCTGCAGGGCGTGGACCTCGTGATCGAGGACGGCGAGTGGCTGGCCATCCAGGGCCCGACCGGGCACGGCAAGACCACACTGCTGCAGATGCTCGGCGGCCTCGACCGGCCCACGTCCGGCATCATCGAGTTCGACGGTCATGACCTGGCCCAGATGCGGGAGAGCCAGGTCACCAAGATCAGGGCATCGTCGATTGGGTTCATCTTCCAGACGTTCAACCTGATCCCAACGCTGAGCGCGCAGGAGAACGTGGAAACCGCGCTGGTGCCGCTCGGCATCAGCGCGCGCGAGCGGCGGGCCCGGGCCATCCAGAGCCTCGAGGGTGTCAGCCTCGGTGACCGGGCCAAGCACCTGCCCTCGGAACTGTCCGGCGGCCAGCAGCAGCGGGTGGCCATCGCCAGGGCACTGGTCAAGGAGCCCAAAGTGCTGCTCGCCGACGAGCCAACCGGCAACCTGGACGAAGGCACCAGGGACGAGATCATCGGGCTGCTGGAGGGTCTCTGGCGGGACCGCGGGCTGACCCTGGTCCTGATCACTCACGACAGCTCGGTTGCCCGCCGGGCCCAGCGCGTCGCGCTGATGCGCGACGGCAAGCTGTCGATCAGGCAGGACAGCAGGGGCGCAACCACCTGACGGCTCACTCGGGCGTGGCCCCGCCGCTGCGATCCATTCGCTTGGTTAGCGGCGGGGTCTGCTCTGTGCCCCGCCGCTGCGGTCCATGCGCTGGGTCAGGACGACGGGGTCTGCTCTTCAGGTATGGGGAGGGCCAGCTCACACCAGACGGCCTTGCCGGAGAGCGTGCGCCGCGCACCCCAGCGCACAGACAGCTGGCTCACGACCAGCAGGCCCCGGCCACGCTCGTCGTCGTCGCTCGCGTGCCGCAGCCTGGGCAGGGCCGCCGAGTCGTCATGGACCTCGCACACCAGCCCCTCTTCGCGCACCAGGCGGAGCGCGATCGACCCCTGGGAGTAGCGGACCGCGTTGGTGACCAGCTCGGAAGCGAGCAGCTCCGCGGTCGGGATCAACTCGGCAAGGCCCCAGCGCTTCAGCCGCCTGCGGACGAGCATGCGCGCCCGGCGAGCCGACGTCAGCTCGGCCGTGAGCTTCCAGGTGACGTGCTGATCCGGAGCCAGCCGGTTCAGCCTGGCCAGCAGCACTGCGATGTCATCACGCTGGTGATCGGCGTATACGCTGGCCAGCGTCGCCTTGCACAGATCCTCCAGCGGGCGGGTCGCCGAACCGGGCCCGAATGTCTCCCGCAGCCGGGCCAGCCCTTCGTCGATGTCTGCGGAGCGCCGTTCCACCAGCCCGTCGGTGTACAGGACGAGCAGGCTGCCATTCTTGATCTTGAATATCCGCGTCTGGATGGGTCCCGACCCGATGCCGAGCGGCGGCGCCGGCGCGACGTCAAGGAACTGGCTGGTGCCGTCGGGGGAGACCAGCAGCGGCGGGAGGTGGCCGGCGGAGGCGACCTCGCAGCTGCCGGAGACCGCGTCGAAGATCGCGTACACGCAGGTGGCGAAGTGCGGTTCGCGCTGGCCGAGATCGTGCATGAGCTCGTCGAGCTGCTGCAGCGTCTCGGCCGGCGGCAGCTCGAGCCTGGCCAGCGTGTGGATCGCGGTGCGCAGCCTGCCCATGGTGACGGCGGCACGCACCCCGTGGCCCGCCACGTCGCCGACCACGAGCGCCACCCGGCCGCCGGGCAGCGCGATCGACTCGTACCAGTCGCCACCTACCTCGATCATCTTGCTGCCCGGCAGGTAACGGTGCCGGACCTCCACCGAGGACGGAGCCGAAAGCCCGGTCGGCAGCAGGCTGCGCTGCAGCGTCAGCGCGGTGGCGCGCTCCCGGCTGTACCGGCGCGCGTTGTCGATGAAGATCGCCGCGCGGGAGGCGAACTCCATGCCGATCTCGGTGTCGTAGGCGTCGAACCGGCGGTACCCCTTGTACCGCGTGCAGGCGAAAAAGCCGAGCGTGGTTCCCCTGGCGATCAGCGGCAGCAACAGCAGGGACGTACCGGTCATCAGCCTGGCCACCGGCCTGCGCCGCATCCCCTTGGCGAACTCATCGGCGACCTCAGCCACGAGGTCCTGCATGAGCGGCTTGCCGGTATCCAGGCACCGGGTGTGCGGGGAGTCTGGAGGGTAGCTGAGGATCTCGCCGGTCGGGAACGCCGCGTCCCACCCCGCGTCGTCATCGTCGTGGGCGATCGCGAGCCGCCGCACGAGGTGCTGTCCGTCATAGGTGTCGCCGGGGAACTCATCCGCCCCAACAAGGCTCTCCAGCACCAGGAGGCCCGCGGAATTACAGAAGTGCGGAACGATGATGTTGACGAGCGCCGGTGCCATTTGGTCAATGTCGAGAGCCCCGCCGGTTCTGGCGAATGCGCCGTCGAGCAGCGCATGCCGCATCACAGCCGGATCCAGAAACCGCTCTTCGGACGGAGGGGCGATGCGCAGCACGAGCTGAGCGACCAGCCGCGGGTCGGTGGAGCGGAGCGGCTGGACCGTGACGACCGCATCGGCGTGGTGGCCGTTGCCGGTCTTGATCGTCAGCACCGCGGTGCTCTCACGATCGGAGGAAGCAGCGTCGATGAGCGACTGAAGCCCGCTGCCGTAGGCGGATCCGGTGACCAGCGTGCCAAAATCGGTGCCCAGCAGCGAGGCCGGCACCTCGGCGAGAACCTCGCCCGCCGCGCGGTCGTGCTGCAGCACACGGCCCGACTTGTCGAGCCCGACGGTCAGTGTTCTCGCCGACGTGCTGGACAGGAGCGCAGCGATGTCTGCTGCCATTCCGGATGCAACCATCCGATGCGCTCCCTCCAGCGCCGTTCGCGGCTTGTTCGCCTCATTATGGAACAGATTTCCTTGCGTCGAGAAAGAATGCCCAGCTGCTTTAACATTTGCCAGCCTGGGCCGCACCGGCGGCGCCCGGCGGCCGCATCTGGCACCCCAGCCACCGCACCGGGCGCCCCAGACGCACCCGGCGGCCGCACCTGGCACCCAGCTGCCGCACCCAGTGCCCCAGCCGCACCTGGCACCCCAGTGACGCTCGTCCGGTCGGTCAGGGTGCGACTCCTCGTCCGCGCCGCATGCGAGCCGATGGCGGGCGCCGCACACTGTGCGTGACAATCGGCGAACTTCGGCGACGCTGCGTTATTTCCGGTGGCGCCGGTCGGCCGGTAGTGCGTCTCGTTCCATGATCGCGGCGGATTCGTTGTCGTATTTGCGAACAATCCCACGATCATGAAAAACGAGCCCGCTGGGTTACCGGACGAGGTTCTTAGCCGCGCTACGCGTCGCGGGCGGGCTCGCCGTGGCCGGCGTTGGCGCGGCCCCGGCCCCAGTACGCCTTGGGTGACATCTGATCCTCGCCGAGCCCGCGGTCGGCGAGGATCTCCCGCAGCCGCAACACGACTTTGGCCTCGCCGAACAGGTAGGCGTGGCCACGGCCGGGCGGGAACTCGACCTCGGCCGCCTCGGCCGCGAGCGCTGCCGGGTCTCCGGCCGGGGCGCCGAGGCGGTGCAGCCAGGAGATGCGGACGGCGGCCACCGAGAACAGGTCCTGCTCGTCGTCTTCCTCGGGAATCTCGATGACCAGCCTGGCCAGGCTGCCGGCCGATAGCGCCTCGGTCATCGCGAACGTCGCGGGCAACGCCGACTCGTCGGCCATGAACAGATGCCAGTCGGCCGTCGGCGACGTGGTGATCTTCCCCCGCGGGCCGATGCCCTCGATCCGGTCGCCCGGCGCCGCAGACCGCACCCAGCGCTCACCCGGCCCGTCGCCGTGCAGCACGATGTCGAGAGTGAGCAGCCGCGCGGCCGGGTCCAGTTCGCGGATCGTGTAGCGCCGCCGCACCGGCCGGTTGCCTTCGGCCGCCACTAGGAGCATCACGTCCTGGCCGGGCAGGCGGGTGAACCCGTCGAGCTGCGGGGCGGTCAGGATGAGCCGCTGCATGTGCGGGGTCAGCCGGGCGGACTCGACGACCTCGAAGGCCAGCCGGGTTGTGCCGGCCAGCGGCCCCGACAGCTGCGCGAACGGGTCGTCCAGCGCCGCGAGGGTCGATTCCGGCAGTGCGTCAGCCATGAGGCGACAATACCGGCACCCGGCCGGAGCAGCGCGCCAGCGGGCGCGATCGCGGCCCCGGTGGCCGGGGCCCGCCGGCGTCGCGTTCAATATTTTCCGCGCACATCCTCTTGACCGGGCAAACCGGGCAGACCTATCGTGTGTGAGCGAACGTTCGCTTAGCGAGTGAGGCTGCGGTAAACGGCAGGTCGGCACTGGCGACGGCGACGGCAGCATCCAGGCCAAGTTGCAGGCGAACAGGATCCGATGGCACGACCGAAGTACGTATCGATCAAGGAAGTCGCGGCGCTCGCGGGCGTCAGCTTCCAGACGGCGGGCAAGGTGCTCAACGGCGGGGACGTGCGCGTTTCCACGGAGACGGCCGAGCGCATCCTCGCCGCCGCTGAAGAACTTGGCTACCGCCCGAACACCATCGCCCGGAGCCTCGTCCAGCGTACGTCGGCAACCATCGGGCTGGTCGCCAGCGACGCCACCGACATCGCCGTCGCCCAGGCGTCCGTGGCCGCGGAGCAGGCTGCCCGCAGACACGGCCACTCCGTTCTCGTCGGGCACCTGGCCGTCGGCGGCGCGGACGGGCCGGACATCGTGCGGATGCTGATCGAGCGCCGGGTAGATGGGATCGTCGCCGCGGCACCCGAGGTCGAGGAGGACACCGAGGTCGCCGAGTTGCTCAGGAGGTATGTTCCGGCGGTCAGCCTGCAGGCGGTACCCGGCGGCGGCGTGCCGCTGGTCGGGTCGAATCAGCGCGAAACCGGCCGCCTCGCCACCGACCACCTGATCAGCCTCGGCCATACCTCGATCGGCACCGTCACCGGGCGGTTCCGCCGCCGGGTCACCCGGAGCCGGCTGCACGGATACGAGGACGCGCTGCGCGGCGCGGGCCTTGAGCCGAGCGAGGACCTCGCCGTCGAAGGCGACTGGACGCCCGAGGGCGGCGCGGCCGCCACCCGGCTGCTGGTCGAACGATCGCCCGGCATCACGGCCATCTTCGTGCACAGCGACATGATGGCCATCGGCGTGCTCAGCGCCTTGTGGCACGGCCGGCGCGTACCCGCCGACGTGGCGGTGGTGAGCTGCGACGACATCCCGTTCGCCGAGTTCCTGACGCCGCCGCTGACAACGGTGCGTCTGCCGCTGGCGGAGACCGGGCGGCAGGCTGTCGAGTTGCTGCTGCGCAGCATCGCTGGCGAGCCCGTGCCAGAGAAGACGCCGCTGCTTCCGGTCGAGCTGATCGTCCGAGGTTCCTGCGGCGGCACGCCCGCCCCCGGGTTGCGGTACGCCAGGCCCGAAGCAGACAAGGAGACGCTGTGACCCGAATCGCCGTTGACCCTTCCCGGCCCGTTGGCCAGCTCGACCGCAACGTGTTCGGCGGATTCGTCGAGCATCTCGGCCGCTGCATCTACGGCGGGCTCTACGAAGAGGGCTCTCCCCTCAGCGATGAGCATGGCTTCAGGAAAGACGTACTGAGCCTGCTGCGCGAGCTGCGGATGGGCGTGCTGCGCTGGCCGGGCGGGAATTTCGTCAGCAACTACCACTGGCAAGACGGAATCGGCCCGAAGGACAGCCGGCCACGCCGGCCCGAGCTGGCCTGGGGTGGCGAGGAATCCAACCGGTTCGGCACCGACGAGTTCCTGGCGTACTGCGCGGAACTCGGCACCGAGCCCTACATCTGCCTGAACATGGGCACCGGAACGCTCGAAGAGGCGCTCGCCTGGGTCGAGTACTGCAATTCGGCACGCGACACGTTCTGGGCGAATCAGCGGCGCGGCAACGGGCACGAGCAGCCCTACCGGGTCAGGTACTGGGGCCTGGGCAACGAGATGTACGGAGACTGGCAGGTCGGCGCGCTGTCGGCCGAGGAGTACGTGCGCGAGGCGACCAGGTGGGCCCGGGCGATCCGGATGCTCGACCGCGAGGCCAAGCTCGTGAGCTGCGGCATGAACGGCTGGAACGAATGGGACCGGGTGGTCATCGACGGGATGGCCCCGCTGGTCGACTACCACTCGATCCACATCTACACCGGCGACGACGACTACTGGACCAACGTGCTGCAGCCGCATCAGGCCGAGCGCGCCATCCGGTGTACCCGGGCGCTCATCGAGCGCGCGGCCTACCGGCATCGGATCGCTGAGCCGCCGCGGATCGCCTACGACGAATGGAATGTCTGGTACCGCGAGATGACCGGCGCGCTGGAGGAGCGGTACACCTTCGCCGACGCGCTGGCCGTCGGAACCTACCTGAACATCTTCGTCCGGAATTGCGACTGGGTGCGGATGACGAACCTGGCCCAGATGGTGAACGTGATCGCGCCGATCGTCACCACTCCGGACGCCGTGGCCCTCCAGCCGATCTACTACCCCGTGCTGTGGCACGCGCAGGCCGCGCTGGACAAGGCGGTGGACATTTACGTGGACGGGCCGACGGTCAGCCCGGAGTGGCCGGCATCCACGGGCCGGTGGCCGCACCGCGTCGCGGATCTCGGCCCGTTCTGTCTCGTCGACGCGGCCGCGAGTGTTAGCGCTAACAATTCCCGGGTAGCGGTGACGGTCGTCAACCGCGGCCGGGACGAGGAGGAGACGGTCGAGGTGGTGCTGCGTGACATGGCGTTCGGCGGATCAGCCGAGATCCGGACCGTCACCGCGGCCAGCGACGGTGAGGCCCGCACGCTGCCCGACATAGCGACAGTCCGGATAACCGAGGGATCAGAGAGCACAAAGAACGGGACGGTCACCCTGACACTGCCGCCCCAGTCATTCACCGTTATCGAGGCGGCAATGACCAGCCAGTAGACGCTCGCCGCCACAGCGCCCGCGAGTCCCCCCGCGGGCGCGGCCACCGAGGCAAATCTGAACAGGCCGAACCTAAGGAGCACACCCCGATGTTGCCGAAGTCAGGATCCACATGGCTCTCTTGGGGGCCGTCGCCGACGAGACGGTCCCGGTCATCTGCGCGTGCCGTGGCCCGGCTGACCGCCGGGCTGGCCGGGGTGGCGGCGCTCGCGCTGCTCGCCGCCTGCGGCAGCAGCGGGACGAGCAGCACCGGGGGCACGGCTAAAGCCTCCGCGAGCCCGTCCGCGAGCGTCCTCGCGGGCGGCGCGTCCTGCAGCTCGAGTGCCACGAAGATCACCTTCTGGGCCTGGGTGCCCGGCATTGCCCGGGCGGTCACCGCGTTCAACAAGAGCCACCCGTCGATCTGCGTCACGCTGGAGAACCCGGGCGCCGGCCTGTCCGAGTACACGCCGCTCAACAATGCCCTGAAGGCCGGAAGCGGCGCACCCGACGTGGCCGAGGTCGAGTACGACGAGCTTCCCTCGTTCATTGTGCAGAAGTACGTGGACAACCTCGTGCCCTACGGCGCCAACAAGTACAAGAGCGACTTCGCCCCGTGGGCGTGGAAGGAAGTCAGCCAGGGATCCGCCGTATACGCCATGCCCAGCGACGCTGGCCCCGCGGGTTTCTACTACAACCAGAAGCTGTTCAGCCAGTACCACCTCACGCCGCCGTCCACCTGGACTCAGTTCGCCTCCGAAGCCGTCAGCCTGCACAAGGCCAACTCGAAGATCTACCTAGCCAACTGGACCCCGACCGACCTGCAGTGGCTGCTCACGGCGATGGCCCAGGCGGGCGCGTTCCCTTACAAGTACTCCGGCGGCAGCTCGGTGACAATCGACTGGAACGGCCCGGCCCAGATGAAGTTCGCGAGTTTCTGGCAGAACCTCGTCAACGAGAAGGCGGTCAGCACGGTCAACGACGCGAACTCTTCCCCGCTCCCGGCCGAGGACCTGGATAACGGCGTGGTCCTGACCTCGCCGCTGGAATCGGCCTGGGCGCCGTCGTACTTCCAGCCAGACGCCAAGAAGACGCTGGGCGACTGGCGCGCCGCCGCGCTGCCGCAGTGGGCGGCCGGGGCCAACGTCTCGGCCAACTGGGGCGGCTCCACCTACCCGGTCTTCTCGCAGAGCAAGCATCCTGCACAGGCGGCGGAGTTCTCCGAGTGGCTGACCGGCAACCAGGCCTCATGGACCATCCTGAAGACCCCGCCGTCTGAGCTGTTCCCGACCTACCTGCCGCTGCTGAACGACCCGTCGTTCAAGAGCCTCACCTACCCGGTGTCGGGCACCTCTCAGCCGAACCAGGTGTTCAGCGTGGCCGCGACCGAGATCCAGCCGGTTCAGTGGCCGCCGTTCATGACGGAAGCGCTCAACCAGGCGCTCACCACCTTCCAGCCCGCGCTCGACGGCAAGGCGACCGTCCAGCAGGTGTTCAAGACCTTCCAGAACCAAGAGGTCAGCTACGCCAAGGCGCAGGGCTTCACCGTCGTGACCGGCTGACTGACTCAGGACTGGCGCCCGGCGCGCATCCAGGCCAGGTCGCCCGGGCGCCAGTCCGCCGCAGCGAAGACCACAGTGACGGGAGCGCTGAAATGAGCGACACCGCAACGCTCAAGGTGCCAGGGCACACGCCGCCTCCTCAGGCGATGAGGAGACGGGGCGTGGGCCGGTCGTCCTGGTCGCGCCGGCGAGACCGGCGCGGACTGGCGTTCATCGCGCCCTTCATGCTCGCCTTCGGCCTCTTCACGCTCGTGCCGCTGGGCTACGCGATCTACGACAGCGTGTTCACCACGCGCATCATCGGCGGCACCACCTTCACCGGCTTCGGCAACTATTCTCAGGTGCTGACCTCGGGGCCGTTCTGGGGCGGATTCGGCCGCGTGATCATCTTCGGGGCGATCCAGATCCCGGTCATGCTGGTCGTCGCCTTCTTTTTCGCGACGGTCTTCGACCTCGGGGTGACGAGACTCGGCCGTACATTCCGGACGATCTTCTTCATCCCGTTCGCGGTGCCCATCGTGGTCGCGGCGATCATGTGGGGCTTCCTGCTGGAGCCGACCTACGGGCCGATCACCCACCTGGCGAACGTGCTCGGCTTCGGCGGCACCAACTTTCTCTCGTCCGGCCTCATGCTGCCCTCGATCATCGTGATCGCGATCTGGGAATGGACGGGATATAACAGCATCATTCTCTACTCGGCGCTGAAGTCGGTGCCGCGGGACGTCGTCGAGGCGGCGATCCTGGACGACACACCGCTGTGGAAGATCATCCTCAAGGTAAAGCTGCCGATGGTGCGCTCCGCCATCGTGATGCTCATCTTCCTCAACTCGATCGGCGCCCTGCAGCTCTTTATCGAACCGGAGATTCTCAGCTATCAGGGCGGCTCCATCACGAATACCTGGACGCCGGTAGTGGATATCTACAATACCTCTATCGCCAATGCCCAGTATAACCTCGGGGCGGCCATGGCGGTGGTCCTCGCGCTCGCCATCATCGCGGTCTCGGTGGGCTCGATGGCCTTCCGCCGTCACAGAGGGGAACTGGCATGAGCACTACTGCACTCGCGCCTCCGGACCGGCCAGAAACCACCGCCCGCCGGGCCGAAACCAGGCGCCAGCAGCGCAGGCGGGAACGGCTCGAAGAAAGGGACGCCGAGATACCCGCCCACCTGTACGGGCTCAAGCGCGGCACGGTCCCGCTGATCACTGCGCTGTGCGCCATTTTCGCTATATTCACCCTGGCTCCGGTGGCCTGGATCATCATTAACTCGACGAAATCCCAGGCCAATCTGTTCGGGTCGTTCGGCTTCTGGTTCGCGCGACCATTCGAGTTCTTCCATAACTTCTCGCTGCTCTTCCAGAACGTCGACGACAACGGCACCTACTTCCAGTGGTTCGGCAACACTGTGCTGTACGCAGTGCTTGGCGGCGGCGGCGCGACCGCGCTGGCGGCGTTCGCGGGCTACGGGTTCGCGCGTTTCCGGTTCCGCGGCTCGAAGGCGTTCTTTTACATCATGGTCGGCGCCCTGCTCGTGCCGATCGCCGCCATAACGCTTCCCCTCTACCTCGTGTACGCGAAGGCGCACCTGATCAACTCCATCTGGGGAATGATCCTGCCAAGCCTGGTCAGCCCCGTAGGGGTCTACCTGATGCGTACCTACGTCGAACTTTCCGTCCCCCGCGAACTCATCGACGCGGCGCGGATCGACGGCGCGGGCGAGGCGCGGATCTTCTTCCGGGTGGCGCTGCCGCTCATGGTGCCCGGCCTGATGACCGTGCTGCTGATCAGCGTGGTCACGGTGTGGAACAACTATTTCCTGCCGCTGATCATCTTCACCGAGAACCGGCTGTTCCCGCTCACGGTCGGCATGGGCGTGTGGTCGCAGGTCGCCGAGCGCAGTGGTGGCAACAGCAACCTCTACCCGATGATCGTGATGGGCGGCCTGGTCACGGTCGTCCCGATGGTCGCGCTGTTCCTTATCCTGCAGCGGTACTGGCGGGGAGGACTGCTGCTCGGCAGCATCGCGAACTAAGGAGGAGCGCTGAAATGCCCGCCGTCACGCTGGAAAAGCTGACCAAGGTATACGCCACCGGTGTCAGGGCCGTGGACGATCTGGACCTGCGGGTCAACGAGGGTGAGTTCGTCGTCCTCGTCGGCCCCTCCGGCTGCGGCAAGACGACGGCGCTGCGCATGGTGGCTGGCCTGGAGGAGATCACCTCGGGCACGCTGCGTTTCGGCGACCGCGTGGTCAACCAGGTCTCGCCGCGGCACCGCGATGTCGCCATGGTCTTCCAGAACTACGCGCTCTACCCGCATATGACCGTGCGCCAGAACATCGGGTTCGCGCTGGAGAACAAGAAGATCCCGGCGGCCGAGCGGGACCGGCGGGTTCGCTCGGCCGCAGACGTTCTCGGGCTGACCGAGTTGCTCTCCAGGAAGCCCAGGCAGCTTTCTGGCGGGCAGCGCCAGCGCGTGGCCATGGGACGGGCGATCGTCCGCGAGCCTTCGGTATTCCTGATGGACGAGCCGCTGTCCAACCTGGACGCGAAACTCCGGGTGCGGATGCGCTCTGAGGTGCTGCGGGTGCACCGGCGCATCGGGGCGGCGACCCTGTACGTCACGCACGACCAGACCGAGGCGATGACGATGGGCGACCGGGTGGCGGTCCTCCGCGATGGCGTGCTGCAGCAGTACGGCACGCCGCGAGAGCTGTATGACAGTCCCGCGAACCTGTTCGTCGCCAGCTTTATCGGTTCGCCGGAGATGAACCTGTACGAGGCCAGCCTGGAGGCGACCGAGGAGGGCGCGGCCGTGGTACTCGGCTCGCAGCGGCTCACCCTGCCGGGGCGCACCGACGTGGGGCAGTACTACGGCCGCAAGATCATCATCGGCATCCGGCCCGAGGACCTGGGCGACCCGGCTCTCGGCGACGGGACTCGCGTCGGCGCCACGGCCGGCGGCGGGCATGGCACCCACCCGCACGCGCCCCTGGCCGCCGACGCGCGGCTCATCGAGCTGCTCGGCAGCGAGCAGCACGTGCACTTCTCGGTCGACGCAACACCGGCGGGTGGCGCGGCCGCCGCGGCTGGCGACACCGCGCAGGCGGGCATCCTCGCCGCCGGCGCGCCGAACGGCGTGGCCAGGCTCGACCCGCGATCTGCGATCCGGGCCGGAACCAGGGTCATGTTCAGCGTGGACACCGAACGCCTGCACTTCTTCGACCCCGACACCGGCCAGGCGATCGCCACGGGCAGCTCCTAGGCCGCCATGCGCGGTCAGGTGGCGAGGTGAACTCGAAGCGTAAGTGATCGGATGCCGATTGGTGGCCAAGCGTGGCGAGCGTTCGCTCCCGTTGACCTCAGGTCCGCGGCCGGCCGACCGGCCGCGGCCGTGCCGCCGTGCCGCCGGCCAGCCTTTACGATCATGGAACTGTCGGCTGGCCGGGGGGCTCCTCGGCGGCCGGCCAGCCGGTCGAGCCGCGGACGACGAGGCGGCACGGGACCGTGTGGGCGCCGTGCGTCGGCTCGCCGTTGATCGCGGACAGCAGGTGCTCGGCGGCGACCCGGCCGACGTCCTCCAGGCACATGTCGATGCTGGTCAGCGGCGGGTCGGCGCCGCGCGCCATCGGCTCCCAGTTGTCGTAGCCGATCACCGCGATGTCATCGGGCACGCTGCGCCCGAGTGTGTGCAGGGTATCGGAGACGCCGCGGGCGATCTGGTCGCTGCCACAGAAGATGGCCTGCACGTCGGGCGAGTTCCGGAGCAGGATGCTGGCTCCCTGCCGTCCCCAGGCCTCGCTCCACTCGCCGTAGAGGACATCGTTCGGCGAGAACTGCACGTCGGCCTCTGCCGCTGCATCGCAGAACCCGCTGGCACGCTTGCGCACGCACAGGAAACGATCGGGCCCGGTGATGTGCCCGATCCGGTGCCGGCCCCCATCCAGCAGGTGCGCCGCGGCCATCCGGCCGCCGCCGTAGTCGTCGGGGAGGATGGCCGGCTCGTCGCTGGCTAGCGACTGGGTCATGGCGTAGACGACTGGCATCCCCAGGCCGACGCCAACGCTCGGCCGCGGCTCGATCCGCCGCCCGGTGACGATCAGCCCATCTACCTGGCGGCCGAGCAGCCGGTTCAGGTACTGCCGTTCCCTGGCCGGGTCGTCGCGCGTGTCGCACATGAAAACCGAGATCTGGCCGGCGCCGAAGGCGTCCTCGGCGCCGAGCATCACCGGGATGCTGAACCTGCCGAAGCTGTCTGTCGTGATCAGGCCCACGGTGTAGGTCCGGCCCGCGAGCAACCCTCTGGCCAGCAGGTTCGGCGAGAAGCCAAGCTGGCGGGCTACCTCGGCGACCCGGGCCCGGGTCTCGGCGCGCAGTTTCCCCTGCCCGTTGAGGGCTTTCGACGCGGTGCCGATCGAGACGCCGGCCCGCGCCGCTACGTCCCTGATGGTCGCGCGCCGCGCGTCGGGTTCTTCAGCAGGCAAACGGTTTCTCCATGTCGCTACCGCGGGTCACAGACTTCATATCGTAATAGAACCGTGTTTGTACAGCCTTGACGACTTAGCCGGACAGGTCCTAGCTTGCTGAGGAAAACCTATTCCTAACGATCAGGCTCATCGGCGCTCGTAGTGAGCGCTAACAATGATCATGGTCGACAGGGGTAGCTGGGTCGGCCCGGCCGTGTCGCGCGGGTCGGTGAGGCTGGCGAGGCGAGGCCCGTGGGGCCGGTGAGCGAGTGGAGTCGCGCACGTGACTGAGACGGACAGAGCGCCAGCCTCCCGAGGGCCAGCAAGCCCGACGGCATCGGCGGCCGTCAGGCATCGCCCGGTGGAAGAGCCCGGCGTCCGGCTGACCGGCGCGCTGCTGCGCGACTGGCAGCGCCGCAGTCACGAAGCAAGCCTGCCGCTGGCGCTGCGCCAGATGGAAGCGGCAGGCAACCTGGGCAACCTGCGTCTGGCCGTGGCCGGGGCCAGCGAGGGCTACCGCGGCCCGGTGTTCATGGACTCCGATCTCTACAAGACCCTGGAGGCGATCGGCTGGGAGCTTGCCCACGACCCGTCGCCCGAGCTGGCCGAGTTCGCCGCAGACGCCGTTGCGCTGCTCGAGAAGGCGCAGCAACCGGACGGCTACCTGAACTCCTACATCCAGGTGAGCGGCTCGCCGCGGTACGCCCGGCTCTCATCGAGCCACGAGATGTACTGCGCCGGCCACCTGATCCAGGCCGCAGTAGCGCACGCCCGGACGCAGGGCCAGCTGCCGCTGCTGGGCGTCGCGCGCCGGTTCGCCGACCAGCTGGTCGGCCACTTCGCCGGCCGGGAGGAGGGCATCGACGGTCACCCGATCATCGAGACCGCCCTCGTCGAGCTGTACCGGGAGACAGGGCACGCACCGTACCTCAGCCTGGCCAGCCAGTTTGTCGAGCAGCGCGGCCGGGGGCTGATCGGCGACTCCGGCTTCGGCAGCCGTTACCTGCAGGACCATATGCCGGTCCGGGAATCTACCGAGATCGTCGGCCACGCGGTCCGGGCGCTGTACCTGGAGGCCGGCGTCGTTGACGTCGCCGTCGAGACCGGCGATGACGAGCTGCTGGCCTCGTCGGTCACCCGGTGGGAGGACATGGTCTCGACCAAGACCACGCTGACCGGCGGGGTCGGCTCCCGGCACGACGGAGAGTCGTTCGGCGACCGCTTCGAGCTGCCGCCGGACCGTGCCTACAACGAGACCTGCGCGTCGATCGCCAGCATCCAGTGGAGCTGGCGGCTCCTCCTGGCCACCGGCGAGTCCAAGTATGCCGACCACATCGAACGCCTGATCTACAACGGCCTCGGCGGGGCGATCTCCGCCGGCGGGCAGCGGTTCTTCTACGTCAACCCGCTGCAGCGCCGCGAGGGTCACTACGAGCGCGACGATCCCGGGCGCCGCCGGGAGTGGTTCTCCTGCGCCTGCTGCCCGCCGAACATCATGCGCCTGCTGGCGTCCGTGGGCCACTACCTGGCGACCGCCAGCGCCGACGACGTGCTCTACCTGCACCAGTTCACGGGTGCAAACATCGGCGCGAACCTGGCGGGCGGCACTCTCCGCGTCGAGATGACCACCGGCTATCCCTGGTCGGGGACGGTCGATGTACGGGTGCGGCAGGCGCCGGCGGAGGCCTGCGGGCTCGCCGTGCGCATCCCGGCGTGGTGCCGCGAAGCCCGCTTCACGGTCAACGGCAGCCCGCTCGCACCCGATCCCGCGGACCGCGGCTACCTCATCGTCCGGCGGCACTGGATGCCAGGCGACGTCCTGCGCTGCGACCTCGCCGTCACGCCGCGGCTGACGTTCCCGAGCAGGCGCATCGACGCGCTGCGCGGGACGGTCGCGGTCGAGCGTGGCCCGCTCGTCTACTGCTTTGAGCAGGCCGATCAGCCCGCGGGGGCCGACATCGAGGACCTCGTGCTGGACCCCAAGGACTTGCCCGAACGCGACGACGACCTCCCGGGCGTGGGCCAAACGGTGACTGTGGCCGCGGCCGCCGAACGCCTGGCGCCCGTCGGGTCAGGCGGCCTGCCCTATCGCACCTCGCCGGACACCGGGGCCGCCGCCGCCCCGGCCACCGCCGTGGCCATCCCCTACTTCCAGTGGGACAACCGCGACGGCAGGGCCATGCGGATCTGGATGCCGCGGGCCCGATCTGCCAGGAACAACACGGCAGCTGGCCGTTCTCCGGCTGCCGACGAAACCGAGTAACCCGTCAACGAGGAGGACGACGACATGCATAGACGCTCTGGGCCGCGTTATCCGCGGAAGGGTGGTCCGCGATGAGGCGCCGCGGCTACCTATCGATCGCGGCCGCGCTGGCAGCCGGGACGCTGGCACTCACGGCGTGCAGCTCCTCGGGCAGCAACTCGTCGTCGTCCTCGCCGAGCACGTTCGGCGTGAACGCGACCGGAACCGTGCACTTCTGGGCCCGCCAGGCCACCGACGGCCCGGCCATCGCCCTGGTGAAGGAGTTCAACAAGACGCACAAGCACCTCAAGGTCGTGCTGCACCTCACGCCGCCGAACGACGACACCAGCCAGCTCGCGACCGCGATCCGGGCCGGGTCGCCGCCCGACGTGGTCGGCCTGAACGACATCGACGTGCCGACGTTCTCGCATGAGGGCGCGCTGATGGACCTCACCAAGTACATCAACGCGCTGCCGTACAAGAAATCGCTCAGCCCCGGCCACCTGGCGCTCGCGACCATCGGCAGCAAGTACTACGGGCTGCCGTACCTGGCCGACCTGTCCGTGCTCTGGTACAACAAGAAGCTCTTTTCCGAGGCCGGGCTGAACCCGAACGACCCGCCCACGAACTACGCCCAGATCATGACCGACGCAACGAAGATCAGCGCGCTCGGGCACGGCATCTACGGGTTCTCGTTCGCCGGCGACTGCCAGGGCTGCCTGGGCTTCACGATGCTGCCCTCGCTGTGGGCCGACGGCGTGCACATGATCCACGGGCCGCTCGGCAACCAGACCGTCAACGTCGCCAGCGACGCCCCGCTGAAGACGATGCTGGCGGACTACCGGACCCTGTGGTCGAAGAAGATGGTGCCGGTCAACGACCAGACGCAGAACGGGCTGACCTGGGGCGCCGACTTCGAGGCCGGCAAGGTTGGCATCCTGCCGGGCGACTACGGGTTCGCCACGAAGATGACGAACCCGTCGGAGTTCGCGGACGCGCCGCTGCCCGGTGTGACCGGCGACAACTACAGCACGTTCGACGGCGGCGACGACTTCGTGATCCCGGCCGGTGCCGCCAACCCGTCGGGCGCGTGGGAGTTCATCAAGTGGGTGCTGGAGCCCGCGCAGCAGCAGCAGTACCCGTCCCTCGGTGACACCCCGGTCCGGAGCGACATCCTGACCCCGGCGTTCGCTGCCAAGAACCCGTACGACGCGGTCGCGCTCAAGGCCCTGGCAAAGGGCTCGGTGGAATACACCCTGGCGTACGACGCGGTGTACAACGAGCCCGGGTCACCCTGGTTCAAGATGTTCGAAGACGCCGTTTACAGCGGAAACCTGTCGGCAGGCCTGCAGGAAGGGCAATCTGGCATCCAGTCGACGCTGGAGAGCGTGAAGAGCTGACGAGCCCCTGCGCCGTGCCCTGTTCCAATCGGGCCGGGAACGGGGCACGGCGCAGGCAGGACGCCCGGGCAGCGAGATCCGGGCAGAGGCGGAGGACGAAGACCGTTGGCAGCTACCGACGCTCCCCGCGGCGCTCCAGGCACGGCTGCGGCTGCGGGGTGGCGCGCCCGCCTGCCGCGCCGGCGCAGTGCCGCTGATCGCAGAAACGCCAGGGTGGGCCTGGCGTTCACGTCCCCGGCGCTGCTGCTGGTCGGGGCCTTTGCGCTGTTCCCGCTCGGCTTTGGCGTCTACATCTCGCTGACGAACTGGCCGCTGGTAGGGCCGTACCACTTCATCGGCCTGTCGAACTACAGCAGCCTCATTCACAACTCGGAGTTCCTCCAGTCGATCGTATTCACGCTGAAGTACACCGCGATCGTTACGATCCCGATCTTCGTGGTCGGGTACGCCCTGGCCGTGTTCGTCCGCTCGAACCGGCGAGGCACGACGGTGTTCCGGACGCTGATCTTCCTGCCGTACATCGTCGGTCTGGTGGCCGAGAGCTATATGGCCTTGGTAGAGCTGCAGCCAAGCTCCGGGACCGTGAACTTCGTCCTGTCCAAGCTCGGGATCGCGAGCGCCACCACCGCGTGGACAGTGCGCACGGGCCTGGCGACGACCGCCATCTGCATCCTCGTCATCTGGTTCGCCTCCGGACTGACGATGATGCTGCTCATGGCCGGAATGCAGAGCATCCCGAACGATCTCTACGAGTCGGCCCGGGTCGACGGGGCCTCCTGGTGGAGCGCCGAGCGGCGGATCACGCTGCCGCTGCTGCGCCGGTCGATCGCGCTTAGCCTGATCATCTCGGTTGTCGGCTCGTTCCTCGCCTTCAACCAGTTTTTCATCATTACCGACGGTGGGCCCGGGACGAGCACCGTCCCCGTGGTGATGTCGATATACCAGACCGCCTTCGCGGATACCGACGTGGGCCTGGCCAGCGCGATGTCGGTCGTGCTCGTCATCGTGGTCGGTCTGATCACCTTCGTCCAGTTCCACTACCTGCAGGGGGATGGCGAGTAATGGCATCCGTGCGCAGCGGCCAGCAACCGGGCGCCCGGCCCTTGCCGGTCAGCGACCCGAGCGTCCGCCGCCAGGCTCCCGGCCGCCGGGCTGGCACCGCCGGGCAGCGGCGGGCCGGCCGGCAGACGAGCAGCGGCGTGGCGGTGTACATCGCGGCCGGCATTCTGATCAGCGCGGTGTTCGTGGTGCCGCTGCTCTGGGAGATGTTCCGCTCGCTGCAGCCGGAATCGACGGTCAGCAACCCGCCGTCGGGGGCGAGCTTCAGCCACCTCACGTTCGCGAACTACCGGACGCTGCTCTCCGGCCAGGACGACATCATCCGCAACGTCACGAACAGCCTGATCGTCGCCGTGCTAACGGCCGCACTCACCGCGGTGGTGTCGACGATGGCCGGCTACGGGTTCGGGCTTTTCCGGTTCCGCGGCTCCGGCCTGGTCTTCGGGCTGGTGCTGCTCGCGTTCATGATCCCGTTCCAGGCCGTGCTGACGCCGCTCTTCCTTGAACTGCACTACCTGCACCTGCTGAACAGCCTGATCGGCCTCGCGCTGTTCTACACCACGTTCAACCTCCCGGTCGGCGTGTACGTGATGCGCAACAGCTTCCTGCAGGTACCAGGGGAGATCGTTGACGCCGCCCGGGTGGACGGGGCCTCGGTGACCCGGACGCTGCTGTCCGTGCTCCGGCCGCTGGTGCTGCCGGGGATCGCCACCAGCGCCCTCTACGCGTTCCTGTTCTCCTGGACGGAGTTCCTCGGCGCGCTGAGCTTCATGACCAACGACAGTCTCTTTACGCTGCCGGTAGCGCTGAGCAACGTGGAGACCGGGACCTACGGCGCGATCAACTACGGCCTGCTGCTGGCGGGCGCGGTCATCGCCATGATCCCGTGCATCGTGGTCTACGTCGCGCTGCAGCGGTACTACGTGCGCGGCCTGGTCTCCGGCGCACTCAAGGGCTGATCCCGTTCGGGCCGCCGGGGCGATCCACCGTAGATATGACGACGCCCCCGGAGCATTCCGCTCTCGAGGGCTCGCCAGGTGCCGGTGCGAGGTCGCCTCTCGGCGAGTGGCACAACGCGGCTCCAGCCGAACGGTATTCCGCGAAGGCAATAATTGCGGCCCGGGGGACACAACGCACCAGCGATGTCTAGGAACGGCGCCGGGCGCCGGGCTATTCCACCGGCTGGGAGAATTTTCCGGGCGGGGATCGCCACCACCGATTCCGGCCGGCCCGGCATACTGTGGGATTCCAGCCCGGGATCCAGGCACGGCAGGCGGGAGGGCGGCTGACGGTGGCTCCGGAGACCTCGCTCATCGGCTGCATCGGCGTCCTCACCGTCGCTACCAGAGGAGCGGCCGGGCCCGGGGAGGTGCTGGTCAAGATCAGGGGCGGCTCCGAGACCTATATCGCCTGGTCGCCGACGCCGCTGCCCAAGGGTGCGACGGTCCTGGTCATCGAATCCCGGGGAAGCCGCACCGTGGACGTCAGCGAGTGGGCCGATCCGCTCGGCCCGTCCCCCGACGACCCATACCGCTCCCTCCCGTAGAACCCCGCGTCCCCGCCAGTACCTCGGCCTCCCCGGCCGCCACTACGCCCGCCTCCCGCCACCGCGACGGCCCCTCGCCGAAATGCCCGCCTCGCCGTGCCCGCGTCGGCGCGAATGTACCGTTCGACGGCCTATGACCCGTCGTCTGGTTCATTCATGGGCTGCGGAGTGGCGCTGGCTCGCCTTCTCGCGGCGTCGATGAACCGTCGGGCTTGTAAGAACGAACCCTCCGGTACATCGACAAGCCAGGGGGGGCGGCCCGCATGGGGGAGTGGTGGCTGGGGGGCGGGGGCAGGATGAAGCGGGTGGGCGTTCCGTCGTGGGTGAGGCTATCCCTACCCTGTGAGCGGGCCTGCCGCCTTCATGGTGACCGGCGCTCTCTTCCCTCGTGACCTATTTTTGTAGTAAGGCGGGTAAAGCAGACAGTGACTGCTCCGGGGGCCAGCCCCGGAGATCTCGACTGGAGATGAAAGATGCTCGGCTACCGTGTTCCAGCGCCCGATGAGGCGATGCTCGTTTCCGGCGGCAGGTTCGGGCGCAACGGCGCTCCCTTCAAGGTCGTCACCGGCCACGGCGCGTTCGTTCCCCCGTTCCTCCGCAAGGTCAATTTCCTGACCCTGTCCATGGCTGAGTCCGAGGTTTCCGAGACCTGCGTGACCAAGCAGGGCATCTCGCTGAATGTGCGTGCGGTCATCGCGTTCAAGGTCGGCAACGACGAGGAGAGCATCGTCAACGCCGGGCAGCGGTTCCTGTCCGACCAGGACCAGATGTCCACGCTCACCGGGCGGATCTTCGCCGGGCACCTGCGCTCGATCATCGGCTCGATGACCGTCGAGGAGATCGTCACCGAGCGGCAGAAGCTGGCGACCGAGGTGCTGGACGGCTCTAAGTCGGAGATGGCCAAGATCGGCCTGACCGTGGACTCGCTGCAGATCCAGTCGATCGACGACAACAACATCGGCTACATCCAGGCGATGGCAGCGCCGCACAATGCCGCGATCCAGCGGCAGGCGCAGATCGCGCAGGCACAGGCGAACCAAGCCTCGGCGGAGGCGCAGCAGCAGTCGCAGCGGGCCCAGGCTGAGTACGCCCGGCAGACATCGGTTGTGCAGGCCCAGTACAAGGCCGAGGTCGACAAGGCCCAGGCCGAGGCCGCGCAGGCCGGCCCGCTGGCGCAGGCCCAGGCGCAGATGAACGTCATTGCCGCCCAGGCCGACCTGGCGCAGCGCCAGTCCGAGCTGCGCCAGCGGCAGCTGGTCGCCGAGGTGATCAGGCCCGCCGAGGCCGAGGCGCAGAAGGTGGAGATCCTGGCCAAGGCGGACGCCCAGCGGGTCACGATGCAGGCCGAGGCCGCCGCGTCGAACAACCGGATCGCGCTCGACCGGATGCTGATCGACCAGCTGCCACAGATCGTGAAGGAGGCGGCCGCCGGGCTGGCCGGCGCCAACATCAGCGTCCTGAACGGGGCCGACGGTCTGGGCGAGATCGCGGCCGGCCTGGTCGGCCAGGGGCTAACCATTCTCGATTCGGTGAAGCACAGCCTGGGCGGGCCAGCGGGGCAGAAGGTGACGTCCTTCGACCCGATCACGGCCGGCCAGGACGGCGTGGCGGCCGACAGCAAGCCAGCCGGCAGCTAGGCCCAGCCCCGCGCGACTAGAACCCAGCCCCGCGCGACTAGAACTCACGCCCGCGCAGCCAGAACTCAGGCCCGCGCGACGCAGCCTGCAGCCCCGGTCCGGGACCTGGACCGGGGCTGCAGCGTGCCGCGGCCAATCCGGAACGAATGGCCAGCATCGGGCTTATTGCGAGCAACCCCCTCGTCGCTGAATTATTCTCCCAGGTCGTATATAAATCCGCGCCTTAAGTAATCGAAGCGGATATTCAGAAACGCTTGCATGGTCCATGACAACCATCCGCGGGAGTGGCGCGTCTCGCTTATGAGAATGCAATCGGGCCAATAAAAGTTGGCTATGCATTATCACGTAGGTCCGTTTTAGGTTTGCCAGGGTCCCCGGTGTGCCGGGGGGACGGGCGCGAGATCGCGCGTCTTCTCGAGCTTCGGGGGCACCGGGTTCCTGGCTGACCTCCCCGGTGCCGACCGGTGCCGGGAGAAGGGGGGAATGGTGCCAGCTCGGGTGCGTGTGGAGCGGGCAGGGTGCGGCAGGAATGGCCGGCTCCCTGGCTGTCCCGGGCGCATCGCGGGTTAGCGCCTTAAAGCCGCGAGTGGCCGGTGAGCCCGTTGACCCCAATGGCCGTCACGTCGCGTAATCAAACGACTACTCGTGGTAGCGTGTCCAGCACTACTGGCAGGGCGGGATCAGAACATCAATCACAGCCAGGCTCACAGCACACGGCGACCGGCCATGCCTGACCGCCCAGGCCGCCGCCTTCGGGGCAGCCGGTACGGCAACAAACAGGAAAGGAATAATCATGCGCATCCGCTTTAATCGGGCGGGCTACGCTGTGGCGGCCGGAGTAGCCGTCACGGCGATGCTCGGCATGGGGGCCGCCAGCGCTGCCGGCGCCTCCGTCACGGGGGCCGGGCCACTCGCGTCGACCGCCTGTGGCGCCGCGTGCTCTGACGCGAGCTTCCAGGTCCCCGGACCGACCGACATCCTGGCAGCTCACTCGGGCCTGAACATCACGAACAACATCGTCCGGCTGGTCCAGGGCAGCAACGCGAACTCGAAGTCTGACTTCACCAGGATCGACGTGGGCACCGTGTTCCCGCTGTACTGCACGGCCTCCGGGCAGGCGCAGACGGGCTCGATCTTCACGAACAACCAGTGCCACCTGATGTTTATCGCTGGCCTGAACCTGGCGACGACCTTCCAGTACGCGTTCAACCCGAACAACGGCGGCCCCGAGGACATGTGCCTCGGCGCCTGGGGCAACAACGCACCGGCCAGCGGGTGGAAGGTCCGGCTCGAGCCGTGCGGCGTCGCGCCGGACACCGTCATCATCAGCGCGCCCAAGCTGCCGGGTGGCAACACCAGCACGGGTGTCTGGTGGATCAACGGCGCTAGCGACAACTACTCCAACCCGCTCGTCGCTACGAACCCGGGCTGGGCGCCTTCGCAGGTCACGTGGACCACGATCGACCTGAACGGCAAGCACGCTGCCGACACTCAGGAAGTCCACACCGCTCCCGGCCCGTTCTAAAACTGGCCGTTAGCTAGCTAGTCCGCGATGCCCCCGCCGTCACCGACGGCGGGGGCATCGTCATGCTGCACGGCCTGCTATCCGGCGCGGCCGCGCGATCGCCGCAGGCCTGCGAGCAGCAGCGGCGGTGCGATCGCGAGGCATGCCAGGGCCCAGGCCAGGCCGAACCGCTCGGCGAGCAGCCCGACCGCGAGCGGCACCGCCCCGCTGAGCAGCCCGGCGGCGCTCGACAGCGACACCACGACGCCGCTGTCATCCGGCAGGCTGCCGTACAACTCGGCCTGCAGCACGGGGTACCACGGGGCCGTGACCACGCTCAGGCAGCCGAGCAGCAGCAGTTTCGGCACCAGGCCTCCCGCGAGCAGGAAAGCCGGGAACACCACGGCGGTCACGGCGGCGCTAGCCCGCAGCAGGACCAGCCCCGAGACGTGATTCAGCGCCCGGATCAGCGCGGCATCCCCGGCCAGCCCGGCCCCGAGCCTGATCGCCACACCCAGCGCGGCCTGCTCGGGCGTGGCGTGCACCACGGCAACCAGGTACAGAGCGAGGAATCCGGTGAAGACGTCCAGCAGCAGGTCGCTGACCTGCAGAAGGACGAGCCATCGGACCACCCCGGGCTGCCGCAGCGCAGTGAAGGGGGACGGGGAGGTGGGTGGGGCGCGGCGCACGGCGGCCGTGCCGGCGGCCGGATCGGCCCCGGGCCCATCGGCAGGCACCGGGACCGGAGGGTTCCTGGCCACACCGAGCCACGCGGCCGCCGCGGCCGCCGCGAGCGCCAGGTACGCGGATCGCCACCCGCCGCCGGCCGCGAGCACGGCGATCACCAGCACCGGCCCGGCCAGCGAGCCCGCCGACCCGGCCAGTTCCCAGCGCGCCATGTGCTGCTCGCGCCGGCCGGGATCCGCGTCCATCAGGCCAGACTGGGTCAGGCTGACGAACGCCCCCGAGGCCGGGAAGAACAGCACGAACGCGACCAGCAGGCCGGCGAACGAGCGGGCAGCGGCCGCACCGATCAGCGTGAGGATGAACGCCGCCCCGCCGAGCAGGACGGCGCGACGGCGCCTGCGACCGTGCCCGGCCAGGATCCCGAGCGGCAGTTCCATGATGCTGCCGAGCAGCAGCGGCGCCGATTCCAGCAGGCCGATCTGACCGTAGCTCAGGCCCAGATCCCGGCGGATCAGCGGCAGCGCGGCGCTCTTGACGCCGCCGGCCAGCTCATCGACAAGTTCCACTGCGAGCGCGGCGGCGAGCACCGCCGCCCCCACCAGGACCGGCCTGACCTTCCCCGTTTTGGGCTGCACGAAATTGTCCTCCGTTCTCGTCTCACCGGCGTGGTCAGGCAGGAACGGAGGGCCGCGGGCCCGTTCAGCTCAGAGTCAAGGGAAGCTGCTCATGCACATGATCGTAGCTTGGCGACGGCCGGCCGGCCGGTTCGCACCCAACGTCTGGTCAGGACCGCGCAAGGGGAGGACAATTCGAAATCGCGGGAGATCGTCAGCCGCGGAAGGACTGGGCATGACGCTGATCTTCCTGGTGCAGCACGCGGAGGCGGAGTCCGGCCCCGGCGATCCCGGGTTGACCCATGCGGGACGGCTGCAGGCGGGCCGGACCGCACAGTGGCTTTACGGCTGCGGCCTGAACGCCGTATACAGCAGCCCGCTGCGGCGGGCCGTCGAGACCGCGGGGCACATCGCGGGCGCGGCCGGACTCTGGTATCCGGCTGGACGTCCGGCTGCGCGAGCGCATGAACTGGGATGCCGGCCAGACGTTCGAGGAGTTCCTGGCCGAGTGGGATCGGTCGACTCTGGACCGGGACTTTGTGCCCTGCCGTGGCGACTCGTCCCACCAGGCGGCCCAGCGGCTGCGCAGCTTCCTGCTCGACCTGGCAGCAGAGCCCGGCCCCGTGGCCGCAACCAGTCACGGCGGCGTCACCACTGATCTGCTCCGCACGCTGCTCGGCGAGGCCGAACTGCCGCCGTGGCTGCTCGACAAGGGCGTCCCGCCGGGCGCGATCACCACGTTCCGCAACCTGGACGTGGTCGAGATCGCCTCCGTGGCTCACCTGACGTAGCTGGCGGCGGTCATGCCCGACATTCTCGGCCAGGGAAGGGAACGCCAGCACGGCCCGTGGCCGCGCCGACTGGCAGCGATCGCCGCGCTGCTGCTGGTGGCCGGCGTGATCGCGTTGCACCTGCCGCGCCACACGCACGCGACCCGGCCGGCCGTCTCGCGCAGGCCGGCCGCGACCCTGCCCGCGACCGGCGCGGCCGCCGTGCCCGACGGGGTGACCGGCCAGACCCTTCCCTGGAACAGCAGCGTCCGGCTGCCGGTTGCCGGGTCCCGGCCGATATGGTTCTGGCCCGCCACCGGTCGCACAGAGCCGATCGGCGGCCTGCCACCGGATGGTTTCGGCTACCAGTTCACCAGCGTCGTGGGCGGCTGGGCGATCCAGGCCGGCCCGGGCGTCCAGCCAGGCTGCTCCGGCTGTGCCGGGCCACCGCGGCCCGTGTACTTTCTCGGGGACCACGCGCAGTCGGCGACCCGGGTCGGTTTGGCCAACGCGGTCGCCCCTGGCGCGACTCCCGGCGCAGTCTGGCTGACCAGCCTCCCCCCGGACGCGAACGCCGGCATCGCCGCCGGAACCGCGCGGGAGGTCAGCGTCGCCGGGAAGCCGCTCGGGCCTCAGCTCACGCTGCCACCCGGTTACGTGATCGACCAGGCGACCGATCGTGGCCTGCTGCTCGCTGCGGTGGTTCAGCGCCCGGGGCCACCGACCTACACGTTGTGGGACGCCGCGGATTCCCGGCCAAGCCGCACCTTCGCCGGGGTGATCGCGGCCAGCGCGAACGCGGTCGCCTGGGCACCGGCCTGCGACCCGGTCTGCCGGGTACAGGTACTGGACCTGGCAACGGGTCGGCGCACGATCGTCACGTTGCCCAAAGTCAGCTCCGCGGCCAACGCCGCGTTCAGCCCCGACGGAGACCTCCTCGCGCTCGAGACGAGCTTCTATAACGGCGGCGACGACGGTGCGCTGGCGACGCAGCTCGACGTGGCATCGGTCGCGAGCGGCCGCCTGACCGTCGTGCCTGGCACCTTCGCCAGCAGCGATGCACTGGTCGGTTTCGGCTGGCTCGCTGGCGGCGACAGCCTGATCGCGGAGCTGAGCTTTACGACCAAGGTTCAGGTGACGTCGTGGCGCCCCGGCGCCACCCGGCTGGCGGTTGCGGCCGTCAGACCGGGCCGTGACTCGGACTCGCTGGTCCTCGGCTGAGCGCGCAGGCGCCTCGAGGACGCGTTTATTCTCTTCCACGCGGGTAGGGTTCGCCGATGCTCCCGTTCGGTGATGCCCTGTCTCACGCTGCCGCGGCGCCTGCGCTTAACGGCGAGGGCTGGCGTCAGGCTGCCGAACTCGCCCTTGCCTTAGTTCTGTCCGCGCTGATCGGCCTCGAGCGTGAGATACGCCAGAAGAGCGCCGGGCTGCGGACGCACACCCTGGTCGGGGTTGGCGCCGCGTTGTTCATGCTGATCAGCAAGTACGGGTTCACAGATGTTCTGGAACCAGGCCGGGTGGTGCTCGATCCCTCGCGGGTGGCCGCGCAGATCGTGACCGGTGTGGGATTCCTCGGCGCTGGCCTCATCTTTGTGCGGCGGGATGCGGTGCGCGGCCTGACCACGGCGGCCGCGATCTGGGTCACCGCCGCGATCGGGTCCGCTTCAGGTGCCGGGCTGCCGGTGCTGGCCGTTTTGGCCACCGGAATCTACTTCATGGTGGCGCTGGTGTTTCCGCTCGTGACCCGCCGGCTGCCGAGGTCGGCGACGGCGGTCTCGGCACTGCGGGTGCGGTATCCGGACGGCCACGGGCGGCTCCGCGACGTGCTCAAGCAGGCGACCGATCTCGGGTTCGCCATCGACGACGTGTCTACCGAGCCCGTCGGGTATCGGCCGGCCTCCAGATCTGGCGCGGCTCCCAAGCAGCCCATGGTGCAGGTCACGCTGCACGTCCACGGCAGGAATTCGGTCAACGATCTGGCCGCTTCACTGTCCGAGATCGACGGCGTCGACGCCATTCTGGCCAGCGATGTCAACGAAGTCGACGAGTAAAGGGCCTGCTGGTTGACCTGGCTGCCCTCTGCTCCCTGACTACTCTTTGGCTGCGGTCAGGTAGGCCATGGCTGTGCGCTCGCGTCCGTTGCCCGCCTCTACCAGCGGTCTGAGCCAGTCGGTGAATTCGGTGAACTCCTCGGGGGTCAGCACCTGGCCCATGGCCTCGGCCAGCGGCGGCATCAGCGGGTTGCCTGACATGCGCAGGAACCGCTCCCAGGGAACCGGCTTCGTCGCCGACCTGACGCCGACCCGCAGCTCCAGGTCAACCGTCCCGAACCCGGCATCCACGGCGTGGCCGACGAGGTCACGGTCGTCGAAGTCCAGCATGGGATCGACGCCCGGCGGCTGGATGGAGTCGTACAGGGCCTTCACCTTGGCCGCGAGGGCCTTGACCGGCGTGACGTCATACCCGCCGAACAACTCGGGATCGGACGGCGACATCAGCGCGTTGATCGGCTCGGCCAGGCTCACCCGGCCGCCGGGCCTCAGCACGCGGTAGAACTCCCGCAGCGCCGCCGCCTTGTCCTTGACGTAGATCAGTACCGACCTGGTGGTGACCGCGTCGACCGAGGCATCGTCCACGCCGGCTAGACAGTCTGCGGAGGCGAGCACGAAACGGCACCGGTCGAGCAGTTCCTCGGCCGTGGCGGCCTTGCTGCAGTACTCGAGCAGGTCAGCGGAGACGTCGGAGAAGATCACCTGTCCGGACGGGCCGAGCCGCTCCAGCGCGCCGAAGCTGATGAGCCCGTCACCGGCCCCCACGTCAAGGAGCGTGTCGCCGGGCTGCAGGCGCGCACGGTCGAGCA
>CAWHZU010000025.1:177500-205585 GCA_963833885.1 uncultured Actinomycetota bacterium
CCTAAAAGAAAAAAAAAGAATTATGATAAAAAAAAAGAGAGAAAAAATGAAATGAGAAAGGACAGGAAAGAAAATAAAACTTAAGAAAATAGCGAGAGAGCAATAAAAGAATAAAGAAAAGAAGATAAAGAAGAAGAGAAAGAGATATCTCGAAAGAGAGAGAAAGAAAGAGAAAGAAGAAAGAAAAAAAGAAAAGAAAAGGCAACTGCGCCGAGAGCACAAAAACAACAGAAAAAAGAAAAAAGAAAAAAGAGAGAATCTCCTAGATCAACTTGTGAAAGCCGCACCAAAAACCGGGAAAAGAACAGCCCTTCCAGCCCGAACTATACAGCGCAAAACTACTACGTAATACACAACCAGAATAAAAGAAAGAAGCGAAAGAAAAGAAGAAAGACAACGCCGAAGACTTTGAAATCCCAAAAAAATAGAAAAAGAAAAGAAAAGAGAAAAGAGAGAAGAAGAAATAAATGAAAAAGAAAAACGAAAAGAGAAAAAAGCTAAGAATGAGAGTAAAAGCAGAGAGACCAGAAAAGAGCCATATACTTGAAAAATAGAAAGAACTACCGAAAAAACAAGCCGCATCCACGCACATAACTACGAACCATTATACCGCACATCAATCGGCATCTTACATAAAAAAAAAAGAATCACGACATAATATAACAACACGAGCACGGACACCCAAACGATACCAACCGTAACCACCCAGCGACCAACAACTGCAAATCAGAAAAAAAAAAAAGACATAAACGCCTTTACATCCAATCCCATCAAGCAGAGCACGGAACCATCCACAAAACCGAGACGACCAGCAAGCCTAGAGATAAACGGGCAACAACCTAAAGAGAACAAAAAGAAAGAGTACAACGACAAGAGACGATCCAATATAGAAGAGAGAACAACTGAAAGTTCTAGACGAGCAGGTGGACACACTAAACGCCCCAGTTCTGCCGCAACGAAGAACTCGAATCAAGATAGAAAAGAGAAAGGAAAGAGTGAGTCAAAGGACGAGAAGGAAAAGATCGAGAGAATAGAGAGTAGAAGAAGAAGAGAGGAAAGACGCAGGTAGAGCGACAGATGCAGTATATAAAAAACAGAAACTGGCGAGACCGGGAATAATCATCGCAGAAGCACATGCAAGCCGGTGCCGAGCACTGGTCAACGGAGGTGGCGGGCCAGCAATCGTGAAGGCAGCTAACGGAGACGAAAAGGAAGAGGTGTTCGCCGCGCCGGAGAAGGACGCACTTGATAAGCTGACTGCGCATCAGTACGTGATGGCGGAGTGATCGAGGAGCAAGAACTGTCGAGACAAACATGTCAAGGTCGGCCGGACCTAGTAATAGGAGAAGTGGAGGCACATCGGCAAGACCCTCGCTGTACGGTCGCCCGCAAAGGGAGAAGAAGATGTAATATGGAGAAGATATGGTAAAGAAAAACGTGAGAAATGATAAGGGAAAGAAGAAAGAAATGTGTGACTACAAGCCGTAGAAGATAGCTTAAAATATGAGCAAAACGTCCTGGTGCCGAAAAGAGAAGAAGAGATAGGAAAGGAATGCAAAAAGAAGAAAGAAGAGATGATGGAAGAAAAAGAAATGTAAAGGCTAAGAGCCGCACAGGCTTAATCGGCCTGACAGACAAGCACCACCACGACCGGCTTGAAGCCGCCTGAGCGAAGGACTAAGAAGAAGGTGACTCGTCCTACCGCACGGTCAAGCGCATCATGGCCGCCGGGACCAACAGGACCCCGTAGCCGCGCATACGTGGGACGGAGGAGCAGCAGCATTCTTGAACGTAAAAGGCGCCCTGTTCGCCGAGGACGTCCCCTCCAGCGTCACCGACCTTCTCATGCCGGAAGGCGCAGCGTCATGACCACCGTCCCCACGTGCGCGCCCGACGCGAGAGTCCACGGGAAAAGCATCAGCCCGTGCTCTGGACAAGACTCTGAGATGATGAAGCTGTCCGGGATGCTGGAAACGATAGAGGCTCGCCTGGCTCAGAAAAGGAAAGGGGAACTCGGCCACATCGAGTTCCTTAGGTAATGTAAGAGGAAGAGATCACTCGCCGCTAGGCCATGTATATCCTTGGCGTTGAGAAGAGCTCGGTATAAAGAGCAGGTAACTCTAGAGGGATTAGACTTAGATTTATATAAGAAGCTGTAAGCTAAGAAGATAAGTGACATGGCTGCTCTTCGTAACTGTAGGCCGGCGAGTCCGTAATTATGTATGGTCCGTAGACTGGGCAAAAACGAAGTCGATAAGGAAATAGGACACCTCGCTGTCTGGAACGCCTAAAGCGTTGATTCCTCAAAAAAAGAAGGGCGCTGGCTCCTTGCGGGGGCCGCGTCGAGAGCACCTGGCACAAACGGCTCGGTGACATCTAATAAAAAGAAGTGATGATACTGGAAGACTTCGACATGAGAAAAATCACCCCCGCCCAGGCCGAAGACCTCTACACTAAACACCGAACGGGCAGACTACTGCTCGTCTAACCTCGAACCGGGCACCCCACATTGGTACCTGTTGTTATATAACTTCGTCGTATGAGAGTCACTGATAGATAGGCTCATCAACAACAGACACTAGTATTCATGAACGGGCCTACTATCGTTATGATAAGCGGTTCGCGTAGCGTGTCTGTGTGACTGGATAGGAGTTCGTAGATAAATAAGAAAGAATAGTTTTGTTTAAATAAGTAAAAATTTCGGCCGCCGCTGTTCCTGGGGGGTTTGCATGAGCAGGCGCAGCGTATCCTCGTCGCCCGCGATCCCCTCGCTCAGCCGCTCGTACACCAGGGAGTGGCCGTGGCACTGGGTCGCGGCGAAGATCCGGAAAAACCGCTCGAGCCTTCTGAGCTCATCGGCCGTGCCGCTCACCGGCTGGTCCCGCTGCGTGGCCATCGGCCCAAAGTTACCGGAACCGACCCGTTCGCTGACCGTTCCTGGCGGTCGTCAGAGGTACCGGCGCTGCCGGGTGACAATGAGGTGTGGATTTCGGTGGTCCGGTCGAGTTCACCACCTGGGATGGTGAGCCGGTCAGTCGTGAGCCTCCGCACGGCGCGACGGTCGTGGTCGCCGCGCTGGCGCCCGATGGCTGGCGGTGCCTGCTGCTGCACCGCGCGCATCACGGTCCCTCCTGGGACGGCGACTGGGCCTGGACGCCTCCCGCCGGGTCGCGCAAACCCGGCGAGGCGGTGACCGCATGTGCCGTCCGCGAGCTGCGCGAGGAGACCGGGCTGGTTGCCTCTCCCCGGCCGGTGATCACCGAGGACATCGACTGGGCGGTCTTCGCCCTGGAGGTGCCCTGGGGCACCGAGGTCGCGGTGGACGGCACGGAACACGACAGGTTCGAGTGGGTCACCGTCGCCGAGGTGCTGCGCCGCTCCCGGCCTGCCGCGGTGTCCAAGTCGTTCCGCACGGCGTGCGCGGCCATGGGCCTTAGCTGACTGGCGGCCAGCCCGGAGCGGGCGCGGCAGCGGTTTAATGCGATGCCTTGCGGTCCGTATGGTGAGACAATTCCATCGTGAACGACGTCGAGTTCCGGCTCGGCCGCGGTTACTTCGCAAGGCCACTGGCCAAAGGCTGCCTCGCGCTGGTCTTCGCCGCGGTCCTCTACGTCGCGGACTTCCACGCACCCGCCCTGCAATTCCTGGCCATCTTCCCGCTTGCCTTCGCGGCGGGCAGCTTAGCTGTCTGCGCGTGGCGCGGCCACCTTCGCACCCGGCTGACGCCCCAGGGGATCGAGATGCGCCGCTACTACCGCAAGCTCGTGCCCTGGCAGGACATCGGAAACATCGAAACGATCAGCTACAGCCGCATCGGCGACGTGCCGGTTGCCAATCCCCGCACTCGGATTGCGTCCTCTCGCGGCCCGGGTCCGAAAACGGTCGCGGCGGTGCAGATCGTGCGCACCAGCGGCCACCGGATCCGGCTGCCCGCACCGCTGGTCACCAGATCCCAGGACGACCCGGAGTTCACTAACAAGGTGCAGCTGATCAAGGAACGCTGGCAGCAGGCAGTCGCCGGGACAGCCGGGCACACCTCGGCAAGATAGCCGCCGATGCCCGATATGGTGGCGTCGTGGTCGGCCACTATGAGAGCTTCTTCATCACCAGCGCGGGTGCGTCCGCTGCCATCTTGGGGTTGCTGGTCGTCGCCGTAACGGTCGTCAACGCGGATGACTCGAACCTCACAACTCGGGAGAACCGAACCGTGCTGGCCGGGAGCGCGTTTGTTGCCCTGGTAGACATCTTCATCGTCTCGATCGTGGCCTTGACCGGGGGCTCAGACGTCTTCGGGCTGTCAAGCCTCGCAATGGCGGCCGTCGGCCTGCTGGCTACCAGACAGCTGGTACCGAGGGCATGGCGGGCTGGCAATTTCTCCCGCGGCTTTCGAACCAGAAGGCTGAATATCGCCTTCGCGTCGATTTCGGCTGTGGGCTATGCAATACAGCTCGTCCTAGCCGTAGCGCTCCTGGCGAACGCCCGGAGTGGCGGGCTGCAACATGCTTTGGTCCTCGTAATTGTGGCTCTGTATTGCAGCGCCCTTGGCCGGGCATGGGAGGTCACCGGGATAACCCGGCGGGGATAAAGAGCCGCCTCGACACCGTTCACAGACGGGGGCAGGCGCATGACACTAGCGAAGGCCAAAGACGGTCGCGAGGGCTTCATCGATACCCCACTGCTGATCAGGGCTGACTCGGCCTACCATGTCGCCTAGTCGTCCAGCGTCAACTGCGCCCACCTGCTCGACCAGGACACGGGTGGTCTCACCGAACAGCTCGATCTCGGGTCGGAACGATGCGGGCTTGGCGCTGAGCGAGGTCGGGGCGACCAGGATGACCGAGCGCGGGAGCAACTCGTTGGCCTGGACGATCACTCCGTACCGGCGGTCGCGCTGCTCGTGACCTGTTCCCCGTGGCGGGCGGAACTCGTGGATGTCACCCCGCAGCACGCATGCCCTCCATGAAGTCCGCGACCTCGAGCATCTCCCGGCGATCGTCCTCGTCGGACTCGAGCGCCGCTACCTCGGCGGCAATCGCGGCCTGACGGTGCAGTCGCGCGGCACTCTCGAGTATGGCCCTGCGGATCGCCTCGGATCTGGTGAGGCCGGTCGACTCGAGCTGAGCCAGCGCTCGCAGCGTTTCCGAATCAAGGCGGACGCTGATGGCTGACGACATAGATGTGAGTGTATCACGATCTGTCATACATGATTAAACGCTGGGCTTTCGGTTGGAGCGGGCGAAGGGAATCGAACCCTCATGACCAGCTTGGAAGGCTGCGACTAGGCGGGCTCCGGCCTGCATTTGTCCAGGTGATCAACGCTGGCTCTTGTCCGCTAGTAACCGTGGTTGCCGGTGGTTCGCCGCTCCATCGGGCACGCAACGGGCACGCGCGAGGGATCGGCACGCAAGCTGCGATCTCTCGGCTGGGCGTCGCGTCAGGAGTCCTCCTTCACATCTGTTGGGACGGCGGTCATGGTGACGGCGTCGGGTTCCGGACCCGCCCCGGTGAGGGAGATTCCAGTGATTGTGAGCTGCCGCCGGGCTCCGGCGCCCGACCTGGAGCCGCGACGTTCCCCTAGCCTTAGCAGGCGTACCAGAAAGTCCTTGAAAGAAGTCCGGGAGGCGGTGTCGGATCGGGGCAGAGCTGTTCGTAGCAGGGGTGAGCGGCCGCCCGCGAGGGGCGCCCCGAAGCACAGGAGATGATCGGAGATGCAGTATCTGGTTTCTGTGATCGACAACACGGCCGACCTGGCCAGATGGCGAGCGTCAGGGGCTAGCGCTCGCCCGGATGAGATGGCAGCGATCGACGCGTTCAACGACCGGCTCGCGGCAGAGGGCCACTGGGTTTTCGCCGGCGGCCTCGCGGCGCCCGGCATGGCGACCGTGATCGACAACCGAGGCGGGGAGGCGCTGTTCACCGACGGGCCCTTCGTGGAGTCGAAGGAGTATCTCGGGGGCCTGTGGATTATCGAGGCTGCCGACCTCGACGTGGTGCTCAAGCTCGCCGCCGAGGGGTCGAAGGCCTGCAACCGGAAGGTCGAGGTGCGGCCGTTCGCGCTCATGACCACAGAGACCGAGACGACCGCCCAGGAGCAGATCCGGACGCTGCTGAACGACCGCGCCGCCGCCATAACCGCCAAGGACGCCCGGCGCGCGGTGGCCCACCTCGCTCCCGAGGTCGTCAGCTTCGGCCTGGCCCCGCCGCTGCGTTACGCCGGGGATGAGGCTCGCGACCCGGCGGGGATCGAGGGCTGGTTCGGGACCTGGGACGGCCCGATCGGCTACGACATCGGCGACCCGGTCATCGAGGCGGGTGACGACGTCGCCTTCTGCCATGGCCTCACCCATATGACAGGCACGAAGACGGGCGGGGAGCAGGTCGACTTGTGGTTCCGGTCCACCGTCGGGCTCCGCCGGACGGCCGCGGGCTGGCAGATCACCCACGAGCATGACTCCACGCCGTTCTACATGGACGGCTCGGGCCGGGCCGCCACCGACCTGAGGCCCTGACCCGGCGGGCGTTGCGGAGCTGACAATCAAGCGCCGGGAAGGCGGCTGTGCAGCACTGAACTGCGTTCCGGGTGAGCCTTGCTGATCAGCGGGGCGGGTAGGTGTGGCCCGGCGTGCGCCAGGCGGGCCTCGTCAAGGCTGAGCCTGGCGCGGACGCCGGGCCCGGCGCCGCGCAGCGGCGCCGCTTGACTCGGCGGAAGGCTCGTACCAAGAGAGGATCAGGCACGCAGCGGGCACGAGGGAAGGGCGCGCCTTCCTGATGGATGTCCGCTCGCTAGACAGCAACTGGCTTGAGCTGGGGTTTCCGGGTTGGAGCGGGCGAAGGGAATCGAACCCTCATGACCAGCTTGGAAGGCTGGGGCTCTGCCATTGAGCTACGCCCGCAAAGCGGCTGCCATGCGTAGCGTACCCGCTCCCGGTGATCGCGCCCGCGTTCTGCTCTTCAGGCACTGCCGAACAAGAACGTAACATCGGACGATGGGCCACTCGGCAGAGCATCAGACCAACAGGGTCCGGCGCTTGCTGGTGGTCGGCTGCGCGACCGGCATCGGTGCGGCATCGGCGCGACTGCTCGCCAGCGAGGGCTGGCAGCTTGCCCTGCTGGATATCGCGGTCGAGCCGCTTCGCGTCGCCGACCTGGACCTGTGCTACGCGGCCAACGTGCGGTCCCACTTCGTGGTCGCCCAGCGGGCGCTGCCCGCGCTGCGTGCGGCCGGGGGCGGCCCGTTCCTGATCACGGCGTCCAACGCCGGCCTGATGAGCGACAGCCAGCTCGTTACCTACTCCGCGACCAAGGCGGCCGCGGTGGCGCTCGCCCGGCTGCTCGCCCGGGATCACGCTGCCGATGGGATCCGGGTGAACGCACTGTGCCCCGGCTACGTGGACACCCCGTTCAACGGGCCGATCTGGGCGAAGTACGGCGGCCGCGACGCGTTCATCGCCGAGGCCGGAAAGCAGATCCCGCTCGGGCGCATGTCCGGGCCTGAGGAAGTTGCCCGGCACGTGCGCTTTCTGCTTTCCGATGAGGCCTCGTTCCTGACCGGGCAGGCGTTCGCCGCCGATGGGGGAGAGACGCTGCTGTGATGCTGAGGCCGACATCATGACGACGCTGCACGGGTTGTGGGACACGACGCGCATGCACCTGCTCGTGGCGCTGGAACGGCACGGCAGCCTGTCACAGGCTGCCCGGTCCATCGGCATCGGCCAGTCGGCCGCCAGCGAGCATCTGCATCTGCTCGAGCGGGCCGCCGGTGAGCAGCTTGCGACCCGTACCGGCCACGGGCTGCAGCTGACCGAGGTCGGCCAGGTGCTCGCCGCGCACGCTGCGCACGCCCTGGCCAGCCTCGAGGCCGGCGAGCAGCACCTGGCCGCCAGGGCAGGGCTGACCACGGGCTCGTTGCGGCTGGGCGCTTCGCCGGTTCCCGGCATCTACATCCTGCCCGGCGCGCTGGCGCGCTTCGCCAGCGTCTACCCGGGCATCACGGTCAGCCTGAGCATCGCCTCGACCCGGCAGGTCCTGGACGAACTGCTGGCCGGGCGCATCCAGATGGCCGCGATCTGCACGAAGATCGACGACAGCCGGATCGCGCAGCAGCCGTTGCTGGAGGACCGGATCGTCGGCGTCGCTCAGCCGGGCAGGCTGGATCTGGCCGACGGCGAGCTCAGCTCCAAGGAACTGAGCGGCGAGACCCTGCTGGTTCAGGAGCTCGGGTCCAGCACCCGCAGGTTCGCCGAGAACCTGCTCCCGGGCGGCGGGGCCGAGTGGAGCCAGATCTGGGAGCTCGGCTCGATCGAGGGCGTCAAGCGTGCCGCCCGGGCAGGCCTGGGTGTCGGCTTCCTGTCCTGCCACACCGTCGTGGAGGAGGTCCGTCGCGGGGACCTGGTCACGTTCGGTGTATCGGACGTGCCGTCGACCGTCTGGAACGTGTCGCTCGCGCGGCTGGCCGGGAGCCCGTTCGCCCCGGCGGCACAGTGCTTCTCGCGGATGTTCGACTAGCCGCCAGGCAGCAGCGTCACCAGGTCGTCCAGGGTTACGTAGGAATCCAGGCTGGCGCCCGTACGGTTCGCCACGACGTCCACCGGCGGCAGCCCGGGCTCGCCGAGATCGGATACCACGATGGCGGCCGCGGCAAAGTCGTCGTCCCCGGTGTACTCGCTGATTGTGACCAGGCAGCCGATGCCGGCGCCGGTGGCCGAGAGCACGCCCGCGCCTGAGTCCTCGATGGCGACCGCGTCCCTGCCTGCGCAGTTCAGCCGGTCAAGGGCGAGCAGGTAGACGTCGGGAGCCGGTTTCTTGCGCGGCACGATGTCGCCCGCGTGCACCGCGAACTCGGTGGCCAGATCACCGCCTACTGCCCGTTCAAGGACTGCACGCACCGAGGGCTCGGCCGAGGTTGAGGCTACCGCCAGCCGCCAGCCGGCATGGTGGGCCTGCTCGGCCAGCCGGCGCACCCCGGGCCTCGGCGTGATCACGCCCGACGCGATGAGATCGGTGTAGATCTCGGTCTTGCGCCTGTGCCACCGGCCGACCAGCCGCTGCTGCTCGGCGGGATCCGCAGGCAGGCCGGCCACCGCGACGAAATCCGCGGTGAGAAGGCTCGTGAGCCGTTCCTTCCCCCCGGCGATCCGCAGCTTTACGGCGTAGCCGGCCGGGTCCCACCGGACCGGCAGGCCGAACTCCGCGAACATCGTGTTGAAGGCGACCCGGTGTCCGTCACGTTCGGTCTGCGCCAGAACGCCGTCGCAGTCGAAGATCAGCGCCCGCGTCATGCCCGGTCCGCCGCCCCCAGGCAGGAGATGTGATACAGCGCCATTTCCTCGACCGCGTCGCGGACGTGGTTCATGACCTGCAGCGGCTCCGACACCGACCGGTGGTCTGCCAGGAACCCGCGGTACCCGCCGATGAACGCGTGCTTCAGCGCCGTGGAGATGTTGACCTTGGCGCAGCCGCGCCCGGTCAGGTCGCGAAACTGGGCCTCGGTCAGGCCGGTGCCCCCGTGCAGCGCGACCGGGATACCGGTCAGCGCCACGAGCTGTGACACCCGTTCCGCGTCGAGCGCCGGCTCCGACGTGTACATGCCGTGCGCGTTACCGATCGCGGGCGCGAAGCAGTCGATGCCGGTCGCCGCGATGAAGCCGACCGCGCTCTCGATCGAGTACACGCCGTCGCGCTGCGCCGCGGTGCCGTCCTCGACGCCCTTGATGCCCTCGATCTCACCCTCGACATCGACGCCGCTGGCGTGTGCCTGCTCCACGACCTCCCTGGTCTGCTGCGTGCATTCGGCGAGCTCGAGCCCGGATCCGTCGAAGAGCACCGAGTTCCAGCCGTGTTTGATGCACTCGGTGATGACCGCCCGGTCGGGGCAGTGGTCCAGATGCAGCACGACGGGCACCGGAGCATCGGTGGCGATCGCGCGGAACAGCGCCGCCAGCACGCCGCCGCCCACGGCCCGGACCGTCTTGACCGATGTCTGGACGATGACCGGCGACCGCGCCTTGACCGCGGCATTCACCACCGCCTGCATCGTGAGGTCATCGACGACGTTGAAGGCCGGAACGCCGTAGCGGCGGTCGAATGCGTCGTGCAGGACCGATCTCAGCGTTGAGATGGGCACCAGGCGGCCTCTCCTTCTGCTCTACCGTGACGGTGATGCGCTCGCGCGGCCGGCCGCGAATGCCGCGGCGATCAGGCCGATCGCCAGAACGGCCAGCGGCAGGTCGCCCGGCTCAAAGATCACCTCGGAACGCCAGACACCCATCGCGGTGTCCACGACCGGCCTGCCGTCCTTGACATGGGCGCCGGTCAGGCGCAGCGGGAAGGTTCCGACGGGGGACAGCACGCGCATGCTGGCTAGCCTCCTTCTCCGGCTCGCGCCGCCCGCGAGCCGTCACCGACGAGTTCGAGCACGTGCTCGGCTGCCTCCCGGGCGGTGCGCTCGGCGTCATCCGCGGTCTTCGGGTCCGCGGTCGAGTGGCAGCCCACGACCAGGCCGCCGTCGCGGATCGCGCCCTCGATGTTGCGCATCGCCCGGCGCTGGTGCGCCAGGATGACCGCGTCCCCGGTGACGCGCGCGACCTGCCCATCCCGCTCGATGAGGACGTGATCGACCCGCGGCCAGCCATGGATGCTGACCAGCCGCCAGCCGTCGAACGTGTCCATGCCGGGCCCGGCGGCGAAGACGCGTTCCGCCGGGCTCACCACCGACACCCGGCGGGCGCCGGCCCGCAGGCAAATCTCGGCGCAGTGCCTGGCCAGGTCGCCGCCGCCCAGCACGACGGGCCGCCAGCCGGGCAGCACGCCGGACTCCACCAGGTGGATCATGGCCGAGCCGGGCAGGATCCCCGCGCAGCGGTCCCCGGTCACGCCGAGCTCGCCGACCGTGGCCGGCCGGGTTCCGGTGGCCACCACCAGCGCGTCGGACCGGTAGCTGCCGGCCCCGCCGATGCCAAGGGTCTCGACGACCGGCCCGGACAGGCTGACCGCCAGCGTGCCGAGCACGAAGTCCGCCCCGGCCCGGCGGGCCGCCTTCGCCAGCCCATCCGTACCGGGCTCGGGCTCCTGCCCGCCCGGGGCGGGCAGCCGTTCGACGAGGGTGACCGCGAGTCCTTGCTCGGCGAGCATGCGGGCTGCGAGCAGGCCGGACCGCCCGGCGCCGACGACCAGTGCTGACGCTGCCATCCGTGCCGCCCTACACGCGCCTGGCCGGCGCGACGCCCAGCGTCGCCGACGGCTCGCCGACGGGGAGTTCCCAGGCCTGCTTGCCCAGGTACAGGGAGGCGATGAAGGTCACCCCGGACAGGCACGCCGATCCCTGGCATCTGCCCCATGTGGCGTGCGTGCGCCGGGCGATTCCAGTTATTGAACGGGCCGCCATCGGCTCGGCCAGCGCCCGGTGGATCTCGGCGGCCGTCACCTTTTCGCAGGTGCAGACCACGGTGCGGCCGAGCGGGTCCTGTGCGCTGGCGGCGCAGTCCTGTGACATGCGCAGCGGCGGCGGATCCTCCAGCCGGTCGATGAACCGTGCCTTCTCCTTGGCTGGCAGGCCGGCCTCGATCAGGAGCTCGGTCACGTAGTCGGCGATGCCGGGCGAGCCGGAGACCCCGGTGGACCGGATCCCGGCCACGGTGACGAGGTTGTCGGCCAGCGCCGACCGCTCGATCCGGTAGGTGGGCACGGAGTGGGACCGCACCCCGGCGAAGGTCTTGATCACGTAGCGCTCGTCGATGTCAGGCATGAGCGTGCGGCACTCGGCGAGGACGGCCGCGATCGTGTCGGCGTCGGTGCCGCGGTCTTCCTTGTCGTCGATGTCCTCGGCGGTCGGGCCGAGCATCACCGAGCCATGTGCGGTCGGGATGACCATGACCCCGTGGGTCCGCTCGTTCGGCATGCCGGTCAGCACCAACGGAACCCGCGCGCCGAAGTCGCGGTCCAGCAGCAGCCACTGGCCTCGCCGCGGCCCGACCGTGAAGTCCTCGGTGCCCAGCAGCCGGGATACCTGGTCGGCGCCGAGGCCCGCGGAGTTGACGACGAACCGGGGCCGGAACCGGCGCCGCGGCGTCTGCACCTCGGTGATCATCCGGCCGTCGCTGTCCGCGCCCGTCGCGGGCTCCTCGAGGAAGAACCGGACGCCGTTGAGCGCCGCCAGCTTGGCGTACGCCACCGGGAGCTTTACCGAGTCGATCACGCCCTCGCCGGGGACGTAGACGCCCGCCTTGAGCGCCGGGTTCGCGTGCGGCGCGACGGCGGCCAGTTCGCTGCCCTCCACCAGCCGCGCCTCGACGCCGCCGCGCTGCGCGTTGTCTGCCAGCCGCTCGGCCTGGCTGAGATCCTGCTCGTCCCGGCAGAGCGCCACGACGCCGCACCGGCGGAACTCCACGCCCAGGCGGGCGCTCAGGTCTTCCCAGCGCGGGCTGGACGCGATGACCAGCCGGCCCTCCAGGCTGTCGGGAGGCAGCGTCCAGCCGCTCGCCGTCATCCCGCTGTTCGACTTGGAGGTGGAGTCGCCCACGTCATGGCGGCGCTCGATGACCGCCACCGACGCGGCGAGCCGCGACAGCCGCAGCGCTATGGCCGTGCCGACCACGCCGGCCCCGATGACGAGGACGTCGGTGTCGATGACGTCGCGCGCGGTCATGCGGTCGCCTGCCGCGGCGTGGTCCTGGTGCCGACGGTCGAGCGGTGGCGCCGCAACAGCGCCAGCGCCTCGGCAAACGCACGCTCGCCCGACGAAGCGCGCATGTTCGCCAGGCAGGCGTCCGCGTAGCCGCCGAAGTCCACCTGCAATGTCGAGATGGCCGTCTGCAGGTACGACCAGCCCGCCTCGCGGATCGCGGACACGAACCGCATCACGCGGATCTTGGCCAGGTCGACCTCATTCGCAGTGCCCTGGTAAAGCTCCAGGAACATCGCGTCCTGCTCCGGGGTGAATGCGTGATTGACCGACATGTTGGCGAGGTCGAACAGGGGGTCCCCCTTTCCCGCGTACTCCCAGTCAACGAGGTATATCCCGTCCGGTGCCGTGATGAAATTAGCGCTCAGCAGGTCGCTATGGCAGAGCCCGCACGGCGTGTAATCGACAAGGTCTTCGATCTCGGCGGCCAGCGCGATGCCGGCGGTGTACTCGGGATGGACCGGTACGCCGTAGCCGGCGACCTGGTCGCGGTAATAGCGGGTGTCCCGGAACGGGTCCATGCTGCCGAGGTCGTCCGGTACCGCGTGCACCTTGCGCAGTGTCTGCGCGACCTGGCGGAGGATCTCGGTGTCGCGCATCCGATCGGCGGAAACGGTGCCGCCGGGAATGTACCGGGTGACCAGCACGCCGCGATCGATCTGCGCGGCGATGAGCTCCGGGCCGACGCCAAGCTCCGCGGCGAGCTTGGTGATCCGGCACTCCAGCGCCCGGTCGATCAGCAGCATTTCAGCCCGCTCGCCGAACACCCGGATGACGTACGCCTCGCCGGTGACCGTGGCCTTGAAGTTCTCGTTCGTGATGCCCCCCGGGATCGGCTCGATCTCCGCGGGGGCGTCCGGCCACAGTTCCGCGGCCACCGCTGCCGCCCGGTCCCGGCCGGCCAGGGGGGCCAGGTGCCCCTGACCGGCGGCCGGGCCTGCAGCGGCGGCCTCCGGAGTTGTTCTCTGCGCTGTCATCTACTGTCCGGCACCAAGCTCGGGGTCCTCGGCCCGGGCGGTGTCACCAGCATCCGTGACCGTGACGAGGGCACTGCCGTTCCCGCGGTCAAGCGCCTCCAGTTCCTCGAAGGTCCCCTGAGCCACCGGCCCGCGGAACCACTTGCGCGCCGACAGCAGCCACCACGCGCCGACCAGCACGAGGAAGGAGACCATCGTGAGCGGCGCGTAGTTGAACACGTCCCAGGAGAATCCGGCGCGGAACGGGATGCCGTCGGGCGTCACCGGCATGATGAACAGAATTGTGATGATGGTGATCCAGGCTAGCGCCAGCCCGCCGATCCACTTGTAATGCCTGCCGAGGTTCCAGGCGCCGGCCGTGAACCGCGAGCCCTGGCGCAGCCGCAGGAAGATCGGCATCGCGTAGGCGCCGTACAGGCCGATGACGCTGATCGAGGTAGCGACCAGGTAGCCGATCGTTGCGTTCCAGAACGTGGGCACCATCCACAGGATGTCGAAGATCACGATTGTCCAGACCGCGACTGCTGGTGCACCCCAGCGGTTGAGCTTGCGGACCTGGTTGTGGAACGGGACGGCCTTGTCTCGCGACAGCGCCCACAGGATCCGCGACGACGCTGTGACATCCGCGTTGTCGCAGAAGAACTGCGCCGCGACGACCACGAACAGCAGGAACTCCGCCCACGCGTTGCCCAGCGACTTCTGCCAGATGTACTGCACGTCGAACGCGCCGGCCTTGAGCGTCCCGGCCACGTTGGGGATCGCGAACGTCACCGCGAGCAGCAGGATCCAGCCGAACACGCCCGACCACGCGACCGAGGTCCAGACGCCCCGGGCCGCCTTGCGCGAGGCGTTGTGCGTCTCCTCGCTGACGTGCACCGAGGCGTCGTAGCCGCCGATCGTGTACTGGGCCTGCAGGAGCCCGATGCCGATCACGAAATAGAAGATAAGCGACCGGAAGCCGTCGCCGCCGAACCCGGACGCATTGATTGTCTTGGTAAAGACGAACGCGACCGACTGGTGGTGGGTTGGCACAATGATCAGCAAGGCGGCCGCCACGATTGTGCCTACGACATGCCACCATGCCGAGAGATTATTAATGATGCGCACCGGCGAGATACCGTACATATTGATGACACCGGCCAGCAGCAGGAAGATGGCGTAGAAGATGAAAATGGTGGTCGGCGTGGTCGTGACCGTTGACGGGAACCATAGATTGCCCAGCGCCGTCGCAAAAGTAGCCAGGCCGTATCCGACCGCGGCGGTGCCGATTGTCAGGCCGACGAGATTTGTCCAGCCGGTGAACCAGCCCCAGGCCGGCGTGCCGAGTTTTGACGACCAATAGTAGAGACCGCCCGCGGTGGGCATGGCCGACGCCAGTTCCGCCATGGCCAGAGCCACGACCACGCACATCAGGGATACGAATGGCCAGCCCCACGACATCATGATCGGCCCGCCGTTGGCGAAACCGATGTAGTAGGACGTGAGCGTGCCGGCCAGGATCGAGATAACGGTGAATGAGAGCGCGAAGTTGGTGAACCCGCTGATCCTGCGATTCAGCTCCTGCCGGTAACCCAGCTGGTGCAGGAGCGCCTCGTCGGCGTGTTGCCCTTGCTCTGTTTCCGACACGCTTTCCCCCCTTTAGCCGACCGAGGCGCTGACAATTAACTTAGTCAAGAACGCGTAAAGGGATAATGCTGTGGACGGTACCTACGGCCGGGAGCCCCGTCAAGGCTGAATACAGTTACACTGGCCGATTATGGGCAGGTCCGAATTCGCCGAAGACGATTTCGGTTTTAGCGATACCGGGCCCGGTGACCTGCCTGATGCGCTCAGCTGGCCGCAGAGGCAAGACGACTGCGCGCTCGGGCGCAGCCCGGGGAAGGGCCTGGCGATGCCGTGGGCTGTCGGCCGGCCAGGTGCTTTCCCGTACACTTGCGCACGTCGGCCCTCAAGTCGTGCCGCCGGGCCGGGCACAGGGGCGCAGCACACGGGATGTAGCGCAGCTTGGTTAGCGCGCCTGCTTTGGGAGCAGGAGGCCGCGGGTTCGAATCCCGCCATCCCGACTAGATTTTTCGAATGTCTTGCCGAAGACCTAGTGAGTGGCTTTCCTGCTCCCGACGGTGTCGCGCCTCGGTTCTCAGGTCGGCAGGTTCGTGCTGGTCCGTGGTCTAGGGTGTGGGGTATCAATGCTGGCGGTCATCTCAGCGGGCCCGAGTCGGCGAGCCTGCGCGGGCGTCGAAGCGAGCGCGCCGCGTGTGACGCTCTGGTCGCTGCCGTCCGCCGGGGCGAGAGCCGCGTACTCGTCGTTCGCGGTGAGGCCGGCATCGGGAAGTCAGCGCTGCTGGCGTATCTGGTCGGGGCGGCGTCAGATCTGACGGTAGTGCGGGCGGTCGGCGTCGAGTCCGAGATGGAGCTGGCGTTCGCGAGTCTTCATCAGCTTTGCGTGCCAATGCTCGATCGCCTGGAACGAATTCCGGATCCACAGCGCGAAGCCCTCAAGATCGTGTTCGGGCTGGCTCAGGGATCCGCGCCTGATCGATTCCTGGTCGGGTTGGCGGTATTGAGCCTGCTCTCGGAGGCCACGGGAGAACACCCCCTTCTGTGTGTCGTGGATGATGCGCAATGGCTGGATCGGGCGTCGGCGCTGACCCTCGCGTTTGTGGCGCGGCGGTTGTTGGCTGAACGCGTCGGGCTCGTGTTCGGCGCGCGCGTAGTCGGTGAGGCGCTGCGGGGGCTTCCGGAGTTGGAGATGCGCGGGCTGGGTGTCGAGGACGCTCGTGCTCTACTGAAATCGGCAGTTCATTTCCCGCTCGATGCGCGAGTCCAAGATCGGATCGTGGCCGAGACCGGAGGGAATCCGCTGGCGTTGCTGGAACTGCCGCGTGGGCTGACGGCATCACAATTGGCGGGCGGTTTCGGGCTGCTGGGTGCTCAGGCTCTGTCGGGGCGCATCGAGGAGAGCTTCGCTCGGAGGCTCGAGGCCTTGCCGGAAGAGGCGCAGCGCTTGCTGCTGGTAGCGGCCGCCGAGCCGACGGGCGATCCGCTGCTGGTGTGGCGCGCGGCCGAGCGGCTCGGGATCTCCGCCGCGGCGACGGTCGACCCCCGGAGGGGCGGACTGCTGACTTTCGGAGAGCAGGTCACATTCCGCCATCCGCTGGTTCGCTCGGCGGTGTACCGGTCAGCGACAGCGAAGGAACGCCAGGCGGTGCATTTGGCGCTCGCGGATGTGACCGATCGGCAGATCGATCCGGACCGCCGTGCCTGGCACCTTGCCGTGGCGGCAAGTGGACCCGATGAGGAGATCGCGTCGGAGCTTGAGCATTCCGCGGGGCGGGCGCAGGCGCGCGGTGGGCTGGCTGCGGCGGCGGCATTTCTGCAACGGTCCGTCGCCTTGACGGGTGATTCCGGGCGCAGGGTGGACCGCGCGCTTGCCGCCGCCCGAGCGAATCTCTATGCCGGGGCGTTCGACACTGCGCTGACGATGCTGTCGATCGCGGAGGCTGGTTCGGCGGACGAGCTCCAGCGTGCTCGGACAGAGTTGCTGCGTGCGCAGATCGCGTTCTCCTCGAATATCGGAAGTGACGCGCCGCCGCTGCTGGTCAGCGCCGCCCGGCGACTGGAAAGGCTCGATCCCGAACTGGCGCGAGAAACCTACCTGGATGCTTGGGGGGCGGCGATGTTCGCTGGACGTCTGGCCGCGGCGGCCGGTCTGGTCGAGGTCTCCCGTGCCGCCAGAGCAGCTCCTGCGCCGGCGCATACTCCTCATCCGTCGGATCTGCTCTTGGACGCGCTGGCGCTGCTGATCACCGACGGACGCACCGCAGCGGCAGCAGCGCTGAGGCGTGCATCGGAGGCCTTCGCCGCGACGGATGATCCGGCCGAGAACCAGTTTCGATGGACCTGGCTGCCGCCTGTTCCGTCCTACGTGTTGTGGGACGACGAGGGCTGGTACGTGATCAACGCGCGTCAGCTGCAACTCGCCCGCGATGCGGGAGCGCTCGCCCGGGTGCCAATGGGACTGATCACGCAGGCTGTAATCGACGCATGGTCGGGCGAGTTCACAAGCGCTGCGGCCGCAACTGCACAGGCCGAAGCGATCACCGAGGCGACCGGGATCGGTATCGCGCCCTACGGAGCGATGCTGCTCGCCGCTCTCCAGGGTCGGGAAGCCGACGGCTCGCATCTGCTCGAGTCTGCGATCAACGCCGCCGCTGCGGTGGGCCAAGGATTCGGGGTGCAGTGGGGGGAGTTCGTAAAGGCGATCCTGTTCAACGGACTCGGACGTTACGAGCAGGCGCTAGCTGCCGCTCAGCGGGCAAGCGACGACACACCCCAGCTGTTCATAGCCAGTTGGGCGCTAGCCGAGCTGATCGAGGCAGCCAGCCGGAGCGGTGAACCCCAACTCGGCGCCGATGCCCTAGAGCGTCTCATGGAGGATGCGGGCGCAGCCGGTACCGATTGGGGGGCAGGAGTAGCGGCCCGCTCGCGAGCGCTGCTTTCGGAGGGTGGAAAGGCCGAGCGCCTCTACCGCGAGGCGATCGAGCGGCTAGGACGCACGCGGTTGCGTCCAGAGCTCGCCCGTGCATACCTGCTGTACGGCGAATGGTTGCGTCGGGAGCACCGACGTGTGGACGCCCGCGCGCAGCTTCGCACTGCACACGAAATGTTCAGTGCGATCGGCATGGAGGCATTTGAGGAGCGTGCCCGCCGCGAGCTGGTCGCGACGGGTGAGACGGTCCGCAAGCGGACGGTCGAGACGTCCAATGATCTAACGCCCCATGAGACGCAGATCGCGCAGCTCGTCTGTGAAGGGCTGTCGAATGCGGAGATCGGAGCGCGACTGTTTATAAGTCCACGCACAGTCGAATGGCACCTGCACAAGGTGTTCGAGAAGCTCGGCATCAACTCCCGCACACAGCTTGCGAGGGCACTGGCGCCTGCCTGAGCAGCCGCCAGTGATCGCGGGATATCGGCTGCTGCGCGCTTAGGCGCGCTGACCAGCGGAATGCTTGCGCAGCATCATGCTGCTCGCCGCCGCCGCGAGCGCAGCGATCACGCCCAGATACACAAGGGCCGTGTGGTGCAGGCCGAAGTGCGTGACGGCCACCCCGGCGATCAATGCGGGTATGCCGAACGCAAGGTAGTTAACGGTGAAGATCGCCGCGATGAGGGCAGCGCGCTCGCTGGGGTCGGACAACACGCTGAGCGTGCGAAAGGCGCCGAGGAATGCCAGCCCGAAGCCGACGCCTGCCACAGCGGTGCCGGCCAGGAACGCCGCAGGCGACATGGTGGCGATGGCGGCCAAGGTAACCGCGACGCCGGAGAGCAGGACTAGGCATCCAGCCATCATCGCCGTGGGTGGGGCGAGGCCGCGGAACAAGACAGTGGCCGCAGCCCCGATCCCGGCGAGCAGGAAGACCACCAGGCCGCCCCATAGCCGGTTCGGCGAGGCAAACACCTGCGCGGCCAGCGACGGCCCAAGCGACAGGTACAGGCCAGCCAGAGCCCACGCGGCCTGCAAGCATGGCACGGCCACTGCGAAGGTCCTGCGCGCTCGGGGCGGCACCTTCACCGTCGGCCGTAGTGAGGCCAGCACGCCGGGGCGCCGTGCCGCTGACTCGGGCATCACCAGTACTCCGGCGATGGCCACGAAGAAGGCGCCGAGCAGCAGCCACCAGACCAGATGAGTCGGCGCGGGCCCGTACTGGACCAGCCCGCTGGCGCCGAGCGCGCCCGCGGCCAGGCCAAAGATGGTGGCGCCGGTGTTGACGACGGGCGCGAGCCCGCTGCCGTGGGGTTGCAGGTCGATCAGCGCCGCGCCAAGCGCCCCCGTCGCTGCGCCGACGGCGATGCCCTGCAGCACGCGGGCAGTGAACAGCTGACCGACCCCGTGGGCCGTCAGGAACAACGCGCACGCGCCGATGTTGACGGCCAGGGTAGCTATGATCACGGGCCGGCGACCCAGGTAGTCCGACAGCGACCCGAACACCAGCAACGTTATGAGAACGACAAAGGCGTAGACCGCGAAGATCGCGGTCAGCGTAGCCGCCGAGAACCGGAACTGAGCCTGGTAGACACCATAAAGTGGCGCCGGAGCGCTGGCCGCGACCAAGGATAGGAACAACACCCCGGCCACCAGCCAGAACGCCGCTGCCCGCGGCGACGCTGCAGGCTGCGATTGATCCCCGGCAGCTCCGGCCGCAGACCGGCGGTATAGTCCCGCAGCGCTGCTTGCCCGTTCGCGGCCGGTCTTAAGGTCGAGGATGCTCATCGTAGGCTCCTGCTCGAGTCATGCAGCTCGGACTTGAGGGCTTGCGCTGGCGGCCTGTCCACCTCGAGCGGGACGGCCTCAGCGCTGATCGCCGCGAACGAAGTCGTTTCCGGAGGCGTGGCTGCGTTCAGGACCCAGTCGGCGAGGACCCGGGCCCGGTTACCTGACATAGCGGACAGGTGGTAGCCACGGGTGACGGCGCTGGCGGCCGGTCCGGACAACGGTAGGTGCAGCGGGTTCGCCGCAGCAGCGAGCCCGCCCAGGTCGACCAGGAAGCCCTCGTCGTGGTGCTTGTATGGGCGGGCCTTGCCGGTACCCAGTGAGGCCGCGACGTTCCTGGCGACTTGCCTGCCCTGCCGCTGTGCGTGCTGGGCGGTCATGCCGCAGACCTGTCCCGGGCGGGTCAGGTCGGGCACCGCCGCGCAGTCCCCACAGGCGTATATCTCCGGGGCGCCGGGTACCGTCATGAACTCATCGACCACCAGCCGGCCTCGGCTGGTGGCTAGGTCTAGGCCGTCCACCAGCGGGTCGGCGCGGACCCCGACACACCAGATGAGCGAGTGGGTCGGCACCTTCTCCCCGTTAGAGAGCAGGACGCAACCGGGCACGGCTTCAGTGACCGACTGGCCGGTGCGGACCTCGACACCGCGTCGCCGCAACACCCGATCGGCGGTCTTCGATAGGCGCTGATCCAGTTCGGGCAGCAGCCGCGGTGCAGTGTCCAGCAACATCCACCGGATCGGCTGCCCGGCCAGGCCCGGCAGCCTCCGAACCAGCCGGTTGGTCAGCAACTGCCCCTGCGCGGCGACCTCCGTGCCGGTGTAGCCAGCACCGACAACCACGAAGGTGCAGCGTGCCGCCCGGTCGGCCGCGTCGGTGGCCACTGCGGCCAGTTCGAGCTGGCGGACAATGTGATCACGCAGGTAGATCGCCTCGGTGATGTTGCGGAACCCGTGCGCGTACTCGGCCACCCCCGGGATCGGCAGCAGTTTGTTCACGCTGCCCGCGGTCAGGATGAGCCGGTCATAGCCGACCTGCCCGGACCCATCCTCGGGGTTGGCCCAGCTGACCACCTTCCGCGCACCATCCACCCGCTGCACCGTGCCCAGCACGAACTGGACTTCGTGCAGCCGCCGGGGCAGCGAGACGCATACGTGCCGCGGCTCGACCAGCCCCCCGGCCACCTGCGGCATCAACGGCAGGTACAGGAAGTAGTCCGCTGAGTTGATCACCACGATGTCGGTCGTGGTGCCGACCCGCCGGGACAGCTCCCGCGCAGCGTTGAAGCCCGCGAAACCCGCTCCCACGATTACTACACGCTGCCGAATCCGGGAGTTCACCATCTTCGCTCCTTCCGCCATGTGAGAGGGAGCCGACCATGACGGCCTTTCCCCCGTTCCGCCGAGGCCGTCGGCTGCGCTGGTCGTGCCGATCTCGTTCGGCGCTGGGCTAGTCATGCCAGCAGGATCGCGTTCCGGGCGGTTCCCTCGCGTCTGTGGAATCCCTGGCGGCACCCGGGCGGCTCCACATCGTCGACACAGGCAGCTTCACCCGGTAGGACGGCGCGGCGGAGGACGCGCGGCGCTCCTCACAACCTGGTGGAGCGGAGGCTGCGCGGCCACTGATCAGCGTCCGTAATCGCCGATCAGGGCCACCCGCCCGGGCTTCCACGGGTGCGACGGACCGGGCAGAGCGCGGTCGTGATGCCGGTACCAAGCCCGCGGAGCAAGGGAACCGCCCAGAAGGGCGCGCTGCGATCGCACTCCAGCAGCCCATCAACGAAATCGTCTTCGGCGCGCGCGTGAAGGGATAAAGATTATGAAATTTGATATTGTTGTTACAAATGCGGATATCGCCGTCCGGCCGTTTCAAGTCCAGATTGCCGACGAGGCGATCGCCGACCTCCGGCAGCGGATCGCGGCGTGGCAGCCGCCCGAACGTGAGCCCGTCGATGACCAGTCACAGGGCGTGCAACTCACTGCGGTGCAGGACCTCGCGAGGTACTGGGCCACGCATTACGACTGGCGCAGATGCGAGGCCAAGCCGAACCCGCCCCTGATTGGCACGCGCGTTCGTGGGCTGAATCTCTCGGTCCTCTCAGAGCGCGCAGGCTGGGAGCCAACATGCAGCGCCGTCGGACGATGTTAGGCGATGTCCAGCCATCATTGCTCCTGGTGAGCGCCACGCCGGGCGACACGAGGCTACGTGAGACGACCGGCTGGAGCTGATTTGGGAGCAGGAGGCCGCGGGTTCGAATCCCGCCATCCCGACAGTTTTTCAAATACGTTGTCGATTGCTGGGAGCCGATTTGGGTGCCAGCAGCTGTCGCCTAATGTCGGTCGGCCGTGGCTCAGCGTCTGCGCACGTTGGCCCCCATCAGCCCGCCGGATTGAGGAGCAATCCTATTGATCGAAAGCGCGTTCGACTGATTGCGAAGGCCCCGACAGTGTGAGGCGGGCACAAGCCGTCGCTTTTGATGGCGTGTGCTGCCATGGTGATGACAACTGGGCGCCCAAATTAGATCATCCTGAGGCAGCGTGGTCGGCCGGCTCATGCCGAAAGTAGTGCGTCTCCCGCGGCGCATAAGGATGCCGGTAAGCGCATAGGCCTGCATGGCTGCTTTGATCGTTTCGCCGAATCTGGAGTCGGGAGACTCGCATTCAAACTCAGCTGGAAAATTATCAGCCCTACCGGATCGCCGAGTCTGCGCGGTGGGTTGACGGTGAGTGCGCCGTGACCCGGTGGCGCATAATGGTCGGATATGCCGGTGCGCGAGTGGCCGCTGGCCGGCCACGAAGTGATCGCGCGGACTATCGCGGCCTCGACGGGGCGCACCGGACTGACCGTCAGTGCCGAGGTCGGCGGAGGCGAGAGCACTCCAAGGGCATCAAGATCTCGAGCTGCTAGGCGGGCAGCCATGGGCCTGGCTGGTGCGCCAGCCAGTGCAGCACCTGCCCGCGGGTGACGGCACCGCGGGGCACCCACGGTGCGGGCAGCTCACCCTCGGCGGCGAGCACGCGCGCGACGGGGCGGCTGCGCTCCAGCATGTCCGCCGCCAGCTCGCACCGGGTGGCGTTCGGGTCAACGCCCCACAGCTGGGCCGCGTTCAGGCCGAGTACCTTGGCCTTGATGGCATCGGTCAGCGCTGGGTAGCCGTACCGTTCCTGGAATTCGGCGGAGATCTGGAACGCGCGGAACGCCATGATCTGGGTCTGCGGCGGCCCGTACCAGACGCTGTCGGTGCCCCACAGCAGCCGGTCCTCGCCCAGCCGGGACAGCAGCTTGCCCAGGGCGTGCGCGGCCTGCACCGGGTAGGGCAGCAGATACCGCCACATGGCGGCCACATCGGCCCAGACGTTGCTGTTCGGCGGCACGTCATACTTATCCAGCGCCGTCAGCAGCGAGTCCACGCCTGCCGGGTCAGCCGGGTTGTACGGGCCCTCGGCGTGATACGGGGTCCAGGCCGAGTGGTAGACCACGAACTGCATGCCGGGGAACTGGCGGGACACCGCGACCACGTCGCGGGGATGGTTCCACGCGGTCTGCAGGTTCAGGTAGGGCAGCGGCAGCCCCTTGTGCGCGCAGAGCACGCTGACGCCCAGATCATGGGCGTGCTGCACCACCGGCAAACCCACCTTCGGGTCGTCCAGGTCGTAGCCGTGCCCGCCCGGCCCCCAGGCGGTGTACACCTTGAACGCCGACAGCCGCCGGGTGGCCGCCGTCTGGGTCATGCCCTCCAGCCGGGCCGGCAGCGAGCCGAAGTTCGGGGTCACCACGTTCTGCAGCAGCAGCCGGCTGGCCCCGCCGCGGGTCAGCGAGGCGGCCAGCTGCCAGGTCTCGTCCGCGTCGCTGAACGGCAGCGGGTCGTTGTCGGCGTCCGTGCTCGGCAGGTCGCTCAGCACCGCCATCGTGGTGTCGCTGGCCAGGAACATGTCATGCAGGTAGGCGGCCCGGTCCACGCAGGTCAGCGGGTTGGCGGCAGTGCAGTCGGCCGGCACCAGCTCAAGCACCAGCTTCAGCGTGTCCGGGGCGGTCTGCCGCCACGGCAGCGACGGCATCACGTGATGGGTATGCACATCGAAAATGAACTCGCCCCTGCTGCCCAGCGCAGCCTCACAGCCGTGCAGCTCCTCCGGCGGCGGCGTCTGATAACGACCCCCGAGGCCTGCCACCGGGCCGCCGCTGCACGCCACCAGGTTCACCGTCGCCAGTAACGCGGCCATGCCCCCGGCGGTCTGCAGGAACAACCGCCGGTCCATGCCCAGCGCATCCGCGGCACTAGCCGCCCGGCCGATCACCGCGCGGGCCAGGCCGATATCAGCCGCGCTGGCCGCGCCCGGCATAAACTCGCCGTTCGACACCGGCCCCAGCACCAGCGGCAGCCGGATGTCCTCCTCGCCGCCCACGTTCGGATTTTCTCACATCGCGCCCGCGGTGCGCCCCCCCGTGCGCACAGCCCGGAAGGCTGCCGGCTGGCGGCCAGCCGCTCGATGACTTCTTCGCGAGATTCCCGAGATCACCGGGTACAGCAGCGGCCAGATGATCCCGCCAGTAGGCAGAAAACCAGAATCCCCTGATCTGCGCCTAGCGGCTGACGCCCGTCGACCGACCAGCATGCGCACCGAACGGCGGTTATCTGAAGTCCCTTTCGGAGAAGCCCAGGCCAGAGGGCGGTTTTGCGTCGTAGACATGTCGCTCACGGGGGCCCTGCGCGAGCAAGCAAGGCCAAAAAGCATCAGCGAGAAGGGGATTGGTGCAGGTCACGTACGTGACACCGCGTCGGCTGCGTCGTACACAGGGCTTGAGATAACACTGTCTCCGACGCAGCTCGAAGGCCCGAATTGCTACATCGGAGACACCCCAAACTGACTTGAGATAACGGCGGCTCGGCGAGCAGTTATCAAGAGCACTTTGCGCTGTGGCGGCAGTCACGATTACCCCGCCCGGCGGCCAGCGGCCGCGGCCGGCGGTATGTTCATGCATCTGCACGCTTCGGGCGACCGTCCTCATTTGCCGCGATGACGCTCGTTGAACTCGCTGATCTCGCGGCCGGTAGCGGTGCCATCCCGGACATAACCCAGAGCGCCGGCCGTGTATCCGTACCACCACGGCAAAGGGTGAGCGGCACGTTCCCCGCAGGCACGGCCGCGGAAGGCGCCCGATCACTTGGCCGTGTCGTGCACGTCGTGGTAGTTCCACCACTGGTACGGCGGTGTTTGCGGGTAGCCGTCCGGCGAGTCCTCCCACGTCTCCTGGCGTCCGAGAGCGGTGATGTCGAGGTAGTTCCAGGTGTTGCCCATCTGCTCGTCGCCGCGATCATTGATGAAGTAGGTCCGGAAGATCCGGTCGCCTTCACGGATAAACGCGTTGGTGCCGTGCCACTCATCGACGTCGAAGTCCTTGTCGAAGTCGTCGGTGATCGTGTACCAGGGGATGTGATTCCACCCGTGGCGCTCCTTCAGGCGCTGGATTTCGGCCTGGGGGGCGCGGGAGGCGAAGGCGAGCGCGGTGTTCCGCGCGTGCAGGTGCCCAGGGTGCGCTACCTGGTCCGCCCCGAAGGAGCAGCCCACACAGGCCCGCTGCGGATACGAGCCACCCTCGGCCAACGTCGTCACCTCGGGTCCGTAGAAAGCGCGGTAGACGATCAGCTGGCGACGTCCCTCGAACAGGTCAGCGAGGCTCACCCGGCCGGCCGGTCCCTCGAACCAGTACTCCTTGTCAACCGCTACCCAGGGCATCCGCCGGCGTTCAGCCGCCAGCGCGTCGCGGGCGCGGGTCAGCTCCTTTTCCTTGATGAGGAGCTGCTCGCGCGCGGCGCGCCAGTCCTCCGGCGAGACAACAGGTGGTGTCTTCATTCGATCGCCCTCCTTCGTGGTCAGGACGTCGGTGGCGGCCATCACGAATACTGACGCCGGGGCAGCGCCAGACTCATCGGTCCTGGACCGAACAAACGCGAAGTCCCGCGCCCAGCTCACCCAGGTCCAGGAACTGGCAGACTTCTACCCCCCACATCTGGCGCTGCAGCGGCCGGCGCGGCCGCGCTGCCCTGGTCGTTGACCGGCGCCAAGAGAAGGTTCCGGGCAGACGGCCAAGGTTGGGGATCTTGACTATGCCGATCTCCCCGCCTCTTCATCCCTCAGCGGCCCGGAACGTGCCTCGTCGAATGAGCGACAGGGCGCTGTTCGCTGACAGCGCCTCGAATGCGCGAGATCAATCGTTGCGGAGCGCCCGGTGAATACGATCAAGCTAGTCGATGGTCCAGAGCTTGCGCACGTCCTTGCCGAAAGCGGAATTGGAGTCAAGAACACGACGATTTCCATACCTCGGCTGGGACGCCGGAGCTCTAATAGAGCGCCTCGAAGCTGAACAAGGCTGAGCACTGATCCAGAGCGACCTGGAACTCGATGTGCCCGGATGGCCGTCATCGAGGCGGCGACCCTACCGCGGCAAGGGACCCTGATTTCGCCTAGCCTTACGGAATTATGTGTGGTTAACCCAGCTCTTGCGAAACAGGCGGACACTCACCGCATGGTGCGCGCCTGGTCGAGCGGACATCTTGCCGTCACGCCCGCGGCGTTCGCGTGCAGCATTCACGGGCACTTCGCGCAAGACGGCCTTCCGGCCAGACCGCCCGTACTGGTGCTTCGTCAAGAGAAGTGCTGAGTGACGGAAGAGGTCAGTGAGCCAATTCCATCCTGCTTGTGATGGGTTCGTCACGGTCTGATTGCATGGCGGCGCGCCTCCGCTGAGAACCAGGAAGCCCCTGGTAGATGAGGCAGTCGACCAAGATCCACTCCACCACCAGGGGCTTCCATGCTGTTCTACCGTGCTGCGCTGCCGTTGTCGTCGGGGACTCTTACCTACGTGTCCGGGATCATCCGCCGGCACCGGAAGTCGATCGGGTCGCGGTGGCGGCGGCTGAACTGCGGCAAGCAGGCCCTGCTCGTGCTCGCTTACCTGCGCAAAGGCGAGGCGTTCGCTGAGCTTGCCGCCGGGTTCGGCGTCGGCACCACGACCGCCTGGCGGTATGTGGAGGAAACCGTCGCGCTGCTGGCGGCGCGGGCGCCGAAGCTGCGCACGGCGGTCCGGGACGCCAGCAAGGCCGGGCATGCCTACGTCGTGGTGGACGGCACCCTCATCCCCATCGACCGGGTCGCCGCCGACCGGCCCTTCTACTCCGGCAAGCACAAGAAGCACGGCATGAACCTGCAGGTCATCGCCAGCCCCGCCGGGGACATCCTGTGGGTGTCCGGGCCGCTGCCCGGCTCGGTGCACGACAAGAAGGCCGAGTGGATCTGGGGCGTGCTGGCGGAGCTGGAGGCGGCCGGCCTGGTCGTCCTGGCCGACAAGGGCTACCAGGGCAGCACGCACGCGAAAACTCCGTACAAGGGCAAGAACAAGCCGCAATCCCAGAAAGACGCCAACCGCGCGCACGCGCAACTCCGCGCGCCCGGCGAGCGCGCGAACGCCCAGCTCAAGACCTGGAAGATCCTCCGGAAACTCCGCTGCTGCCCCTGGAAAGCGGGGAAGCTTGCCAAGGCCATCCACGTATTGCAGATCCGCGAGGCATAACCAGGATGGAAAGGGTTCAGTGAGAACGGGCGCTGAGTCGGTTAATTTCGTGACCGTTCACGATCGTGTGGCTCGAATAGCGCCGGAGTGGATGTTATGCGTTGAAGCATCAGCTTGTTCCATGGGTATCGCGGAGGATTTTTGCCGTGACCATGGAGTTCCTGGTCGGTAACGGAGCGGGTCACGCTGCTTCGGTGCCGGGTTCGGTGAAGGCGAGTCGCTGGTCGCCGAAGTCGGCGATGATCTCCAGGTGGCCGCCGAGGGCTTCGACGTAGGCGGCCAGGGTGCGCAGTTCGGTGGTGCCTGGCTTGGCGTGCTCGATGGCGGACACGCGGCCTTGGGTGATGCCCATCCGGGCAGCGACCTGGGCCTGGGTGATACCGAGGCGGCGGCGCATCTCGGCGAGCCGGAAGGCGCGCTGCTCGGCGCGTAGCTGCTTCATCCCGGCGGCGATGGCGGCCTTGTCGGCAGGATCGGGATAGAACTCGGCGAGGAACTCATCCCGGGTGTAGTGGTGGAACTCACTGCTGCTCACCGGATGTCCTCTTGTTTCAGGTAGTCCTCGTAACGCTGCTCGGCCAGCGGG
>CAWHZU010000026.1:0-247845 GCA_963833885.1 uncultured Actinomycetota bacterium
CTGTCTGGACGAAGGACTTGCCGCATGGCAATGTCGGTCGTAGAACGACTCTCACCAGCAGGTTCGGGCGCCCTCGCGGGAGCAAGGGTCGCCGGTCCGTGCGGGGTGGACAGGCGCGTAGATGGAGCGCGGTGATAGCGATTCGGCTCGGCAAGGTCGAGGTGAAGCGCCGGGCCGCATGGGTGATGCCTGCGGCTCTCGGTGCGATCGTCGTCGGGTACCTGGCGTGGGGCGCCTGGGTCAGCGCACACGACCCGAAGTGGCCCTACGACGGCCACATCTGGTGGCGGACCTGGCTGCAGCCTGATAGCCAGCGGACCCTGCTGGTCGCCATCGGCATTTGGCTCGTGGCCTGGGTGTGCTACTGGTGGCCGCGCCGGCTCCAGGCTTCGCTGGTGACGATGGCCACCGTCGTGTCCATGGTCGTGATCGGCGGCGTTCTGAGCACCGCTTCACTGGTTCCGTGCAGCGGCGGGGAGACGAAGACCGCGGTCGTCGCCTGGCTGCTGGGCATGTACGTGGGCAACTTCCCCTCGTCGGCCTACGGCCAGGCCCCGTGCCCGGGGCAGCTGCCCCTCGCCTTGCAGCTCGGTGAGTTCGTCTGCCTGGCCGCGACGATGGTGGGTGCGATCGCAGCGGCGTCGGTGCTATGGCGCAAGCCGGTGAGCAGACTGTGGGCGCGGGCGGTCAGCGACGCGACGGTGTTCACCGGGCTCGACGCGATGACCATGCCCGTGCTGTGGAAACTGGCCGCGACCGGGCGCCCGAACCGGATCATCGTCGTCGAGCCGGACATCGCCCACCCGATGCTGGACGAAGCCCGGGCCACCGGAGCGCGGATCATGATCGGGGACCCGGCGTCCGAAGGGATGCTGCAGCCGGTCCTGGCCGGCTGGCGCGGCTGTGCGCTGAGCTATCTGTACGCGCTGCACCAGGACGTGCATGAGAACGAGGCGATTCTGGCCGCCGCACACCGGATCCTGCGCCGCTACCGGCCGCATCCGGAGCGGCAGCCGCACCTGATCGCCCGGATCGATGACCCGCGGCACGCCAACCACTGGCGCGGCTGGCGCTGCGGCACCTCGAGCCACTGGTTCGAGGATGCGCTGAGCGCGCAGGAAGTCACCGCGTCCGCACTGGTCAACAAGATTTTCCGGATCGGCACCCGGCAGTTGCTGCTCTGCGGGGACAGCACCTTAGCCCTGGCCATCCTGCTCGAGCTCGCCCGCCGCTCCTGGGAACATCGCGGGCTCATCGAGGCCGCTGCCGCCGGTCGCGCCGCCTATCCGGACGCTATTGGGCCAGCCGGGGCCGACGGGGCTAACGGGACCAACGGGACCAACGGGGCCACCCCGCACGCGCTGGACCCGCATCCGCTCGAGAGTGTGTTGCTAATGGACCGGCGCGCCGAAGACCTGCGCCGCGAGTACCTGGCCACCTCCGCCCACTGCATCGACGGGGCACCGCCGCAGGTGACAGCGCGGCCGCAGCCCTGGCAAGACCAGCTTCTGGCCACCTTGGATGCCATGGTGCCCGACGCGGCGGCCGAAACCGCCGTGGTCGTCGCCGAGTCCCTGTCCGAGGACGGGATGCACGAGGCGGGGCGGGTGGCCCGGCTGCACCCGGGCGTCCCGGTGTTCGTGCCCACCTCCGACGGCGCAGGCAGCACCGGGGCGATCTTCGACCTGCTGCACCCCTTCCAGCGGACCCTCCTGGTGGACGGCGAGGCAGTCGAGGACACCTGGACGCGGGTGGCCCGGCACTGGCACGAGTGTCACCGTCTGAGGCGCCCGCCGGTGCCGAGCGACCCGAAGACGCACACGAGCCGACCGTGGGCCGATCTCGACCACTTCATCCGCCAGGACAACATCCTTGAGCTCCGTTCGGTCATGACCGCGGTCGTGGCCTGCGGGCGCCGGTGGGTGCCGCGCCGCGCCGTCCCGTCGGGCAGCTTCATCGAACTGAGCGACTGTGATCTCGAAGCGATCGCCCGCGCCGAGCACGACCGCTGGCGCCGACGGCGGCTTGCGGCCGGGTGGACCGCGGCCAGCAATGGCGCCCCGGCGACCAATGGCCGCGTGAATGCGCGGCTGATCCCCTGGAACGATCTTTCGCCCGAGTACCGGGCATCGAACATCGAGTACCTGCGGTCGCAGCTCGCGCAGCTGGAGAGCGTCGGCTTCGTGCCGGTCGTGCCCCAGGGCGGCCCGCCGCACGCGGAGGTGTTCGAGCGCGTCGGTGTCGTGCAGGCCAGGCAGCTGCAGACGCGCCGACGGTGGACCCGGCGATCGGGTGACGAGCTCGCCGGCGGCCCCGGCGACTGGCGGGTGATCGACGAAGCCAACGACGAGCGCACGGTCCGCGACCTGGACTTCCGGGCCAGCCACGAGCCGCTCGGCGGCGACCGGTGGCGCCGCACGGGCACCTACCGTGCGTGGCAGGTGGCCGAGCAACTGGTCCTGCGCACGATGGAGGGCCGGGCCGTCGCCCAGGCCGGGGACTGGGTGGTGGAAGGGCACCGCGGACAGCGCTGGCCGGTCACCGACGAGCAATTCCGGCGGACCTACAAGTACAAGGGTGACCCAGATTAGAGCCCATTACGCGACGCCCCGTGGCCGGTCGGGCTCATAGCGGGTCGATCTCGGCGAGCGCTGCGTCGAGGCGCAGCCACCGGGTGAGCCCCAGCTCGCGCAGGAACGGCACGTCGTGGCTGGCTACCAGCAGCGCGCCGCGGAAGCAGCGCAGGGCCTCGGTCAGGTGGCCCACGCTGGGCAGGTCGAGGTTGTTGGTGGGCTCGTCCAGCATCAGCAGCTGCGGCGCGGGCTCGGCGAGCAGCAGCGCGGCGAGGGTGGCGCGGAACAGCTCGCCACCGGACAGCGTCGAGACCGGCTGATCGGCTCGGCGGCCGGGGAACAGCATCCGGGCCAGGTTGGCGCGAACGGCGTTGGGCGAGGCGTGCGGCGCGAACCCGGCGACGTTGCCCGCCACGGTCAGCGCGGGGTCGAGCACATCCAGCCGCTGCGGCAGCAGCCGGGCCGGCACCGCGAGCCGAACCTCCCCGGCCGCCGGGGGCAGCTCGCCCGTGATCGTTCGCAGCAGCGTGGTTTTACCGGCGCCGTTCGGTCCCACCAGCGCGATGCGTTCCGGACCCTGCACGTTCAGCGTCACCGCGGGCCCGAACCGGGGTCGCACCGCGTCAAGGATGAGCACGCCCCGGCGGGCCGGCACCTCGGTGGCCGGCAGGTCGACGCGGATCTCGCCGTCGTCCCGTATCGTCTCTTCGGCCGCTGTGAGCCGTTCCTCCGCCTGCTTCATGCGGTCGATCTGCAGGTTGCGGTGCTTGCCCGCGGAGACCTGTGCCTCCCGCCTGCGCGCGTGGGCGACCACTCTCGGATATCGATTGGTCTCTTCCATCTTCCGGCCGTAGCGCTCCCTGCGGTCCAGCTTCACCCTGGCCTCGGCGAGCTCGCGGCGCTGCCGGCGCAGGTCCGACTCGGCGGCGCGCACCACGCGCTCGGCCGTCTCCTGCTCGGCCGCCACCGCCGCCTCGTAGTCGTCGATGCTGCCGCCGAAGCTCCGCGCCTTGCCCCGGTACAGCTCGACGATGCTGTCCATCCGCTCGAGCATCGCGCGGTCGTGGCTGACCACCACCAGCACCCCGCGCCACGACTCGATCGCGCCGTACAGGGCCTGCCGGGCGTCGAGATCGAGGTTGTTCGTCGGTTCGTCCAGCAGGAGCACATCGGGCCGCCGGATCAGCACGGCGGCCAGGGCGAGCAGCACCGTCTCGCCGCCGGACAGCTCGGCGACGCTGCGGTCGAGCGTGACGCGGTGCAGGCCCAGCCGGTCGAGCGTGGCGCGGGCCCGCTCCTCGGCGTCCCAGTCCTCACCGATGACGGTGAAGTGCTCGGCCGCCGTGTCCCCGGACTCGATCGCTGACAGCGCCACGCGCACCTCGGCGATGCCGAGCACGTCATCGACGCGCCGCTCGCGCTGCAGGGTGATGTTCTGCGACAGGTAGCCAACCGCCCCGCACACCGTGACGGACCCGCGGATGGGGGTCAGCTCACCGGTCAGCAGCCGCAGCAGCGTGGACTTGCCGGCCCCGTTGGCGCCGACCAGGCCGGTGCGGCCGGTCCCGGCGGCCAGGTCCAGCCCGTTGAAGACATCGCCGCCGTCGGGCCAGGCGAAACCGAGATCGGAAACAGCGACGGAAGGCGTCATGGCACACTCCTGAGGTTCGAGAATCACGCGGGACTCGGCAAACCTCAGCGGTACAACGGTCTCCCCGATCTAGCGACGTCAGGAACTACCTCCACGCTACTGCCGGCCGGCGTTCACGCCAACGGAATTCGCGTGGGCGGCAGGAAGCGGCTTACCCAGACTCTGCCGCGTGGCCGCGCCGCCGTCCCGGCGGTAACGGACGGCTCGCGCGCTCCTGGCCGGGCGACTGGTCCTCCCGCCGCGTCCTGCCCGGCTCCAGAGGTATGACCGGGGCGAGCCAGTCCGTATCGGGGATGTCCGGCTCCTCGATCGCGGGCTGTGGCCCGTCGATGAGCAGGGTCTCGATCACGCTAGCCAACCGGACAATGCAGCCACGCGTCTCGGCGAGGTCGTCCTCCAGCTGAGCTATCCGGCGGACCAGCAGCGTCCGGGACTCCGGCGTTTCGTTCGTGTGGGCCATGATGAGCTGTCCTTGCCTGCGGGGGCTGCGGTCGGCTGAATGACTGACGCTTCGCAGGGGACTCAGGTTCACCGGGCGTGAAACCCTGACCTGAAATCAGCCCTATTGTCCGTAACAAGCAGTGACCAGCGCGCCGGGACTACTGCCCGATAGCGGTCTTGTAGAGATCGGCAACAAGAACGCCGAATCGGGCAGCATACGACACGCTTGGCGTGTCTCCGCCCTGCTGATAGCCGCCGATCACGCCGATCACCGTGCCCAGCCCGGTCGTCGGGTTGACGTCCTCGAGCAGCGGGCCGCCGCTGGTGCCGTCGGTGTACCTGCCGCAGTCGAATACAAGCTGCGTCGGGCCGAAGCTACGCGCGAGGTTGCCGCACCTGATCGGGACGTTCGAGCCTTGGGGGTACCCGATCACTCGCACGTATTGCCCGGCTGCCTGGCCGATGCCGAGTCGCTCGCCTCCGGTGATGTCCTGGATCTTCGCTCCGTCCTGGCCGGTCACGGTGAGAAACGCAACGTCGGCATTGGGATTTGCCGAGGAGATCCAGCTCTGGTCGACGATGACCCGGGTCACCCGCCAGATGCCGTACGGCATCCGGCCGTTGTCGTAGCCAGGAACGAACGCGAGCTGGCCGCTCCCGCCTCCGCCAACACAGTGAGCCGCGGTGATAACCAGGTCCCGGGCCGGGCTGTCCACGACGCTCGCGCTGCAGAAGTGCCCACCGAGGCCCCCGCCGCTGGTGACGGTGAACAGTGCCCCCACGGCAGGCGTCCCGGCGAACGCCACCGCCTGGGTCTGCAACGTGGGCGCCAGCGACTGCGCACCGGCCGCCGAGGCGTTCAGGTCCTGGTCGATCGGGGTCGCGATGAGCCCAACGGCAGCCAGGGTGAGGCCGGCAGCCATGGCCAGCACCAGGCAAATCCGGCCGCAGACCCGCCCGCGCCGCCCGCCAGTTCCGCCGCAGTCATCGTTGGTCGATGGCGCAGCTGTCTCCTCCAGAGCTACCGGTTCAGCCTTCACGTCGTTCCCGGCCCGTCCCTTTTCATCACCCTCTGCGCGCTGCGTCACGCTTCCTGCTATTAGACAGCCGCAGCCAAACATAGGAAAGAGCAAAGAACCTTCCCAAGCAGCGCCCATCTACGCATTCACGTAGATGGGCGGCAACGCGTATGGCCCTGTGGGCGATACGCGTCCGGGGATGCCTCGGCAGGTGCAGATACCAGCAAGCGCGGCCGGAACGCGATCCGGCCGCGCTTGCCTTGTGTGTCAGGAGCCGGGAGTTGGGGTGGAGGTGAGGACGATGCCGGTCGGCTCCTCACCGTCGCCCGCGTTGGCCTCGCCGCCGTAGCCGACGTTGAAGCTGCCGACGAGACTGTCATTGGCCGTGTCGAACACGGTGACGATGCCCGAGGTGAGCCCGCCGACCCACAGCTGGCTGCCGTCGGGGGTCAGGGCCAGGCTGACGGGGTCGCCCGCGTCGGAGATCGTGTCCGTGACGGTGTCGGACTTCGTGCTGATCACCGAGATGGCGTTGGAGTCGCCGTCGGCCACGTAAACCGTACTGCCGTCGGACGAGACCGCCAGCTGCCACGGCAGCTGGCCGACCCTGATCGTGCGGGTGACCCTGTTGGTCGCGGCGCTGATGACGTCCACCAGGCCCTGGGCGGTGTTGGTCACGTAGACCGTCTTGCCGTCCGGTGAGACCGCGACGCCCTCCGGGTTGCCGAGCCCGGGGATTAGGCCGGTCACCCTGTGCGTAGCGGTGTTGATGACCAGCAGGCCGTCGCCCGTTGTCACGTACGCGGTGGCGCCGGACGGCGAGAACTCGATCTCCCTGGGATCGGTCGGCAGGCTGAACGTCGAGGTCACGGTGTCGCTGGCCGCCGAGATCACGCTGATCCCGCTGAGCGATGGCTGGCCGGTCTGCGGACCGGTGTCAGCCACCCACACCTGGCTGCCATCAGGGGTCACGGCCAGATCCTGGGGGTTAATGCCTACGTGGATGAGCGTCTCGGTGGGGTTTGCGTAGTTGTCCGGGTTGAGCGTGGCGGCGTCGATCACCGCGACGGTGTCGTTGCCGGTGTCGGCGAAGTACAGCGTGTTGCCGTACATCGCCACGCCCTCCTCGCTGGAGTCGTAGCTGATGTCTGACGTGCCGGTATTGGGCACTGCCCTGTCGCCCACGTTGTACTGCTGAATGAGCTTGCAGTTGCTGGTGTCGACGGCGTCGAAGGCCTGATAGCCGGGGAGCGCCACGTAGGCGGCTCCGGCAGGCCCGCCGCAGCTGGATGCGGCCAGCCGGGCCTTGACGGAACGGCCATGGCCGTCAGTGCCGGAGTGCTGAGCGGCGAGCGCGGTGGCCGTACCGGCCGCCGCGAGTGCGACGGCTGCCGCCGCCGCAATGATCACGCGCCGGCTGGCCCAGGCCGGACGGGAACTCGATGATTCGCGCGATGCCATTGGTCACACCCCCACTACGGCCGAGGCGGCTTTTGTGTTGCGCACCGGTTTGGACCCGGGCGGCTGGACGGGCGGTGTCTGGTTCGCTCCTGGGTAAGGCGGAAGCTGGAACTGGACCACTTCCTGCTCCGCGAGCTCGAGCTGCTGCTTCGTGTCCGGCAGCCGCGGGAACCGTCCGCTCGGGAACGCCCCGAGCGCCGACGTGAAGTCGCCGACGGTCTGCCGCCGCCAGGCGGTGATGTTGGGGTTGACCACGCCGGTTACCAGCTCGAGCAGCCGGGTGACCGAGGTGTGGTCGAACGTGTCGTGGCTGACGAAGCCGCCAACCGTCCACGGCGAGATGAGGATGCACGGAACGCGGAAGCCGAGGCCGATGGGTCCCGGCGCGGACTTCTCGGCCGACGCCGACGAGGTGATGTACTCGCCGGCCGTGCCAGCCGGGGCGGTGGGCGGGAGAACGTGATCGAAGTACCCGTCGTTCTCGTCGTAGATGAGGATGAAGAGCGTCTTGGCCCAGACATCGGGATTGGCCGCGATCGCGTCGAGCTTGCTCTTGACGAAGTCGGCGCCCGCCGCCGGCATGAAGTCGGGGTGCTCGGACTGGTAGGAGGTCGGCAGGATGTACGACACCGTCGGCAGCCGGTCGTTGATGGCGTCGTACTCGAACTGGCCGGCCTGGTAGAACCTCATCGCGTTCTGGTACAGCGGTGAGGAGGTCGACGCGTTCTGGTAGTTGTCGAAGTACTCCAGCACGTTGAAGCCGTAGTTGTCGATCTCCTGGTACACCTTCCAGGACACGCCGGCCTTTGACAGCAGCTCCGGATAGGTCTGCCAGGAGAAGCCCTCGGGGGGCACGTAGTTGCCATAGACCGGCCCGCCGTTGGTGCCCGCGGGATCCACCTGGCCGGTCATGAGGTAGAGCCGGTTGGGCCAGGTCGGCCCCAGCACCGAGCAGTGGTAGCCGTCGCAGATCGTGAAGGCGTCGGCCAGGGCCCACTGGAAGGGGACGTCGTCCCGCTTGAAGTACGCCATCGAGAACTGCCCGGCGGTCCCGTCATAGGAGTCGATCGCCGTATTGAGCCGCGAGGTCACGAAGCCGTCCATGGCCCCGTTGTCCCACGAGTCGTGCTGCGGTAGCCAGTCGTGGTTGGTCGAGGGCAGCGCCTGGGCACTCGTGCTGCGCGTGTCGGCGTGGAACGGGTACAGGTACCCGTCAGGATTGTCCGGATCCGCCTGTTTGAAGACGCCCGCGATCGCCGAAGGGTCGCTGAAGCCACGCACGCCGGGCATGGCGCCGAAGTAATGGTCGAAGGATCGGTTCTCCTGCATCAGCACCACGACGTGCTTGATCTCAGGTATCGGCTGCGTCGACCGTTTGCCGAGCAAGGACGCCGGCACGTTCTCGACAGCCTTTCGCAGATTGGGCGGCAGTGCGAACGACGCCAGCACCATGCCCCCCGCCGACGCCAATAGCTGACGCCGGCTCACCTCTATCGCCATGCAGGACCTCCAGATCGTCATCAACCTGGGCGGGGTCGACCCAACGGACGAAGGTAGTCCGCAGAGCGAAAGGGTAAACGGACGAAAAATAATGTTCTAGTGAGAAACAGGTGAAAGATGAGTGTCCTGAGCGCCAGGTTGCCAAATGATCTGGCGCGCGGTATACGCGGCAGGTAACCCCTCGCGGGCTCGGGACGGCCGTTCAGCAGGCACCATTCGCCCTGGCGACCGCTCGCCAGGAGCCATCCGCCCGGGGTGACCATTCCGCAGGAAGATCTGCGGGTTCAGCGGGTGGTGGCCTGCGGGTTCCTCAGCGACCGGATGAGGACGCTGATCCCCAGCGCGCCGGCCGGCACGAGCGTGACCAGCGCGGGCAGCTGATAACGCCAGGAGAACTCGAACATGTCCGAGACCAGGATCACGCACGCACCCGACAGGAAGCACAGCAGGCAGGCGAGCGCGAGCTGACGGGTGGCGGGATCCAGCCGCCTGCGCAGCAGCGCGACCGCCGAGCCGGCCAGCCCAGCCAGCACGCACACGGCAAGGATCGGGCCGGGCGTGTAACCGCCGTCGAGCTGATACGCCCGCAGGAACGCGGCAACGGGCCGCCAGACCGCCGGCGTCCCGCCGCCGAACCGGTCGGTCGCGGTCTTGACGACGGCCTCCGAAGTCCACGGCGGGTAGTACGTGTACTTCGTCTGGAACTGCCAGCGGGAGATCGGCGTGTCGCCCTGCCTGGTGTTGCGGCTCAGCGCGAACAGCTTCGCCACGTCCCTGCCATAGGCGCCCGCCAGCCGCAGCGGCTGCTGCTCCACCACCCGGTGATTGAAATTGGAGATCAGGCTGTCGACCTCGCCGCGTGGCAGGTCGTTGTAGTAGCGACGGATCGGGGAGCCGTTGTTGTACTCGAGCCAGTCCGGCCCCATGGCCTGCTGGGCCTTGGTCGGGCACATTCCCCGCTCGGCGGACGGCAGCTTGATGGTGGCGCAGTCGACCGCTGCAGCGGCCCGCCCGTAGAAGGACGTGACGCCCGAGTGCGACAGGAAGAAGGCCCCGCTGAGCAGGAAGGAGACGGTGCAGTAGATCAGGATGGGCAGGGCGAACGACCCGCAGACCGCGGCCGCCCTGCCGATCGCCTGCCGCCAGCCGCCGCCCGCGGCGAGCAGGTATATCACCGCCGCCGGCAGCAGGGCTTCGCCGACCTGCGCGACCGTTGCCGAGGTGCCCAGCACGATGCCGCCGATCACCACGCGCCGCCAGCCGGGCCTCGGCTGCCAGAGCAGGATCGCCAGGCCGGCCACGATCAGGGCCTCGAACCAGACGTCCGGCATGATTATCTGCTCGATCTGCAGCTGGTACGCGTCCAGCAGGATGGGCGCGATGGCCAGCGCGGCCAGCCAGCGGGGCACGCCGCGGCGCAGCAGCACCAGGTAGACGGCCACGGCCATGCCGAGGCCGAGCAGGTGCTGAACGGCGGCCACGGTGTCGAAGTTGGCCACGAACAGGATCGCGCGCAGCGGTCCCTTGTAGCCCACCGGGTCCATGCCCTCGGCGTTGTACAGGTACCGCACCGAGTCGACGAAGAACAGCGCCGGGCGGTAGGCAAGCAGCACCAGGACCCGCAGCACCGTGCCCGCCGCCAGCAGCATCGCCGCCAGCCAGTGCCGCCGCAGCGCGGCCAGCGCCGCGTGCCGGCGTGCCGCCTGCCCAAGCTGGGGATCGCCGACCCGGTCGTTCAGCCCTGCCTGCTTCACCTGGCTCATTAATGTCCCGGAGCGGATTGCCCGCCCCCGGACAGCCAGAGGGCGAGAAAGACCGTGACGATCGTCAGCCACCGGGTCATCCGGTTGCGCGGCACCAAGGTCAACGTGGCCCAGGCCAGCGCGGTGTACCAGGCGAAGACCCACGGGGCGACCAGCACCCAGGCGAAGCTCAGCGCGAACGGCGCCACGATCTCGCGCGGCTGATCCGAGGAGATGCGCTGATAGATGACCCACGCGACGACGAGCATGGCGATCGGCCACAGGCAGCTGATCACGATCGACGTCGTCCCCTGATGCAGGCCCAGCGCCTCGGCCCCCATCTGGAACAGCCGCCACGGCGAGGGCATGATGACCCACCTCGTGCCGCCGATCATCGGCTTGAGCGCGTTCAGCCCGGCAAAGCTGTACTCGAACGCCACGGTGGCCAGCGCCGCTGCCGCCATCCGCGCGGTGCGCGTCCACTCACGCCGCAGCAGCAGCGGCCAGGCGAGGCCGAGGCCGATCAGCACCGCGGTGACCTTTATCCCGCAGCCGATGCCGATCAGCACGCCGACGGCGATGTCGCCCCAAAAGCCGGAGAACCGCCGTGCCACCTGGATCGAGCAGATCGCGGCCAGCGCCACGAACGTGTCGATCTGGCCGCCCGCCACGAGCGCGAGCAGCAGGACCGGGTTCGCGACCCAGAAGAGCGTCGCCCGGACCGGGTCGTCGGAGGTCTTGAGCAGCAGGTAGCCGAGGCCGATGAACGCCGCGCCGTTGAAGATCATCAGCAGCCAGATCGTGGCGGCGGCGCTCGAGCCGCCGAGCCACGCCGCGCACGCCTGGATCACGGTGGCGATCGGCCCGTAGACGGATGGCTGCGTCTTCCACACGTAGCCGACGAAGTGGACGTAGGACGAGTTGTACCCGAGCCAGGCCGCGGGGCTGGTGGTGTACGGATTGCCGTGCAGCACCGCGATGCGGCCATAGGCCGCGTAGCTGGCGACGTCCGATGAGCCAACCGGCGTGAGGCTGACCATCACCGCGACGACGCCGGCGCTGACCAGCAGGAGCCGCCGCGGGTTCGGGCGCCAGCCCTGGCTGTGCGCCCAGAGCATCCCGGCCAGTCCCAGGCAGGCGAGGATCGTTCCGGTGTAGAGCAGCGTCATGGCGACGGCGTTGTCGTGCGCCAGCGACGGGAAGAACCGCGAGAGCCCTATCTTGACCGGCAGCGTCTCGGTGTTGGGCGCCGTCGCGCCGACGATCATCCCCAGCAGCAGGCCGACGCCGGAGATGGTGACCGCGACCGCGGGGTTGGACAGCTTGCTCCACGAGAGCTTGCGGATCACCGTGCTCATGACCCGCTCGATCGGGCCGCCCGGTCCGGCCTGCTCGACCGGGGCATACGTCACCGTCTGGCCGGTGGGCTCGACCCCGTCGGAATCGGCCGAGTGCGTGTGGAGCTGCGTCACCTAGGCCGTACCTCCATTGGCGCTCTCGCGCAGCAACCGGCGATGCGGGAGAACGCCGGGCCGTCTGGATCGACCCCGGGATGCCCCCAACGGTTTCTCGGCTGACGCTGCCGGGTGTCTTCGCCCAGCGTAAGGCGGTGGCCGAAGTCCCACGCCACATTCGCCTGAATCATGCCTAACGAGTCCCCGACCTGGTAGCCGACGCGATGCCCACGACGGGCCGGCCAGGCTTCGCAACCCGGGCGGTCCGGTTTTGTGGGTCAGCAGCAGGCTACCCGCGGAAGCTCAAAGCACTCTGAAGTATCGGGCACGGCGCAGCTGTCGTTAGCCTGGACCCAGGGATGGGAACTATTTACAGCATGCTGCCTACGAGCGGATGGGCTCGGCTGGCATGGCGGTGGCTGACCGGGCTCGTGCTGCTCATCGTGCTCGCCGGCGCGGCCATCGCGATCGCGCTCGAGGTGACGCCGCAGCAGACCGTCATCGTCGCAGGCCAGGTGATCCAGGTAGGCGCGAGTACCCCTAGCCTGAGCCTGTCGGGTCCGGGCGAGGTCGACCTGTTCGGCCAGAACCTGCCGACCAACGTGCAGTTCGCCGGACCGGTGCGGCCCAGGCTGGAGCTCTCTGCGATCACCATCAACAGCGAGCTGACCACCTTCGTCGAGGGCAACCACCCGGTCGCATCGGAGCGCATCCTCGGCACCAGGCTCGCCGACGGGTGGAAGCACTACTTCATCTGGGAGACCGTGGTCACCGGCCTGGCTGCACTGATCCTGGTCGGCGCGGTGGCGGGCTGGCGGCGCACCACGCGCCGTACCACCGTCAAGCTGCTCATCGCCGGGCTGATCGTGGTCGAGGCGATCAACCTGGGCGCCATCATGTCCACCGCGTACACGGCGCCTGCGCTGCTGCGACGGGTGCACTCGCTCAACGACCTCGTTGGCACCGAGACCCGCCTGCCCAGGATCCACGCCACCGGATCGCAGCTGCCCAAGGTCCAGGTGGTCGTCATGGGGGACTCCACGGCGGCCGGCGCCGGGCTCGCGCCGATGCGCGGCGCATCGGCCACCGCGCGCAACTGCGGGCGCAGCTCGGACTCCTACGCGGCCGACCTGTCCGCCGTCAACGACTGGAAGGTCCTCAACCTGGCCTGCGACAGCGCCACGATCACCAACGGGCTGCTCGGGCCGCAGACGCGGGGCGGGCAGACGCTCCAGCCGCAGCTCGCCGTCGCGGAACGCGCCGGTAAGGCGTCGATCATCATCATCAGCGTCGGCGCCGACGACCTGAACTGGGCCGCCGAGGTGAAGTACTGCTCGACGACGCCGAACTGTGACGACAAGGCCACCACGGCGTACTTCCAGCAGCAGCTCGCCGAGTTCAGCAAGAACTACCTCGACCTGCTGAGCCGGCTGGCCGCGCTGCCCAACCATCCGCAAGTGATCATCAACCAGTACTACGACCCGTTCGGGTCCGAGCCGGGCTGCCTCGGCCAGGCAGGGCTCAGCGCGGCGAACCTGAAGACGCTCGTCTCGCGGCTGAACACGCTGAACACGGTGCTGGCCAAGGGCGCAGCCCAGTTCGGGTTCGCCTCGCCGCAGCCCGATTTCGCCGGGCACCAGCTATGCACGCCATCGCCTTACGTGCAGGGTCTGGACGCGGCAGCCCCGTTCCACCCCACGGTGCTCGGCCAGCTAGCGATCGCCCTCGCCGACCAGGCCGTCCTGCACAAGCTCAGCGCGTAGCCCGCCGGCAGCCGGGGCTACGCGTACTCGACGGCGGTCGGGTACTCGACGGCCGTTGGGTACTGGACCCCCGTCGGGGACGCAACGTTGGGGCCGTACTGGATGAAGTCACCCGCCACCGTCGCGTATTCGACGGCGGTCGGGTTGTAAATCGTCACCCCAGCGCGGCCGCCGTACTCGATCGCCGTCGCAGCGGTGGTAGCCGCCGGGGCGGCCCCGCTCACGGCGGTGAGAAACGCGCCGGCAACGCCGCTCAGTAGCGCCAAGCTCGCTAAGCCGCCGAAGATCATCCTGCTGATACGCCGCATTGGAACCCCCTGGTTCGCAGCGAAAAAAAGGTTAGCAACCAGGTTATATCTGGACAACTCATACGGCAAGGGCTCAGCGCGTAGCCGCGGGCCGCAGCCGCTCGAGCTCGGCCTCGTAGCGTTCCACAGCCGCCAGCTTGATCCGCTCGTACCCGCGGATCGCCAGCGGCAGCCTGGCCAGCTCGACCGCGGCGGCGCGGTTGTCTGCCGACAGCCCGGCCAGCACCGCGCGCACCTCGGCCTCATACTCGTCCGCCAGCCGCCGCTCGGTGCGGCGCATCGCGGTGTAGCCGAACATGTCGGCCGGGGTGCCCCGGACGTGCCGCATCGCCCGCAGCGCACGGAACGCGGGGCGGATGACCGGGGCCGGGAACGCGATCTTCTTGCGCATGCCGAGGGCCCGCAGCAGCGGCGGGTGCAGCCGGTAGCGGACCCCGTGACCGTCGGGAACGGCCTCCGCCAGCGCCCGGTCGAACTCGGGCAGCAGGTGCAACCGGGCCACCTCGTACTCGTCCTTGTACGCGAGCACGTGGTAGAACGCCGAAGCCACCGCGTCGGCCAGCTCGCCCGAGCCCTCGGCCCGGGTCTCGGCCTGCGCCGCGGCGGCCACTAGGTCGAGGTAGCGGCCGGCCAGGCGCGCGTTCTGGTAGGCGGTCAGGTCCGCCGCCAGCCCGATGGCCCGCTCGGCGGCCGGGCCCTCGATCCCGCGCTGCGCCGCAAGGTGCCGCGCGGCCGCAAGGCGCTCCGGCGCTACGTCGCGGCGCAGCTCGCCAATCCGGCGGGGCGCGGGCACGCTGGCAGGATCGTGCACGGCCAGCCGCCCGGCCCGGAACGCCGCCAGGTTCCGCTCGACCGCGACGCCGTTCAGCTCGATCGCCCGCGCGATCGACGACGCCTGCAGCGGCAGCGCCCCGGCCTGGTACGCAGCCCCGAGCGCGATCAGGTTCGCCGCGATGCCGTCCCCGAAGAGCGTCGTGGCCAGCGTGATCGTGTCGAGCGAGGTGAGCTCGCCGGGCCTGGTGCGGTCCCGCACCGCGGCGAGCAGCGCGGCCACGTCGGGCGCGGCGGCGTCGCCGCGCACCATGTCCGCCGTCGGCACCACGGATGTGGAGGCGACTGTGACCGTCCGGCCCGCCGTCGCCCGGGCCAGGTGCCGCGGGTCGGCCGCCACCAGCAGGTCCAGCGCCAGCAGCAGGTCGGCCGACTCCTCGCCCACCGCGTTCGAGGCCTGCGGGACATCGCGCCACAGCCGCAGGTGCGACACGACCGGCCCGGCCTTCTGGCTCAGCCCGGTCTGGTCCAGGCCCGTGACCTGAAGTCCGTCAAGGAATGCCGCGGTGGCGAGCACCTGATTGAGCAGCACCACCCCAGTCCCGCCGATCCCCGTCGCCACGATCCCGTACCCGCCGACCTCGCCCACCCCAGCCTTGTCCTCGGGCTCAGGGATGTCTTCGGGCAGCTTCGGCAGAGGTCGCGGCTCCCGGGCCTGGCCGGTAGGCGCCTGGACGGTGACGAATGAAGGGCAGTCACCATCGAGGCAGGCGTAGTCGGTGTTGCAGGACGCCTGGTCGATCTGGGTCTTGCGGCCGAGGTCGGTGTCCACCGGGTGCACGGACAGGCAGTTGGACTTGGCGCCGCAGTCACCGCAGCCTTCGCACACCGCCTCGTTGATCACGACTCGCTGCGGCCGCTCGGGCGCCTTGCCGCGCTTGCGCAGCCGCCGCAACTCGGCCGCGCACGCCTGGTCGTACACGAGCAGGGTGACCCCTGGGACCCCGGCCAGCATCCGCTCGGCTTCGGCGAGCCGGTCCCTCGGCCAGACGCGGGTCCCCGGCGGCAGCCCGGCCGACCTGCGGTACCGCGATGGGTCCTCGCTCACCACCATGATGCGCGCCACTCCCTCGGCGGCCATGGCCCGGCACAGGTGCGGCACGTCCATCTGCCCGGCCGGGTCCTGCCCGCCGGTCATCGCGACCACGCCGTTGTACAGCACCTTGAACGTCATCGTCACCCCGGCGGATACGGCCGCCCGCACGGCCAGGCTGCCGGAGTGGAAGAACGTCCCATCTCCGATGTTCTGCACGAAGTGCGGTACCTCGGTGAAGGGCGCGCGGCCGATCCACTGTGCGCCCTCGCCGCCCATCTGGTTGTAGGACACGGCGCCGCGGTCCAGCCACATCACCATCGCGTGGCAGCCCACCCCGCCGCCCACCGGCGAGCCCGACGCCGGCACGGTTGACCGGCTGTGCGGGCAGCCGCTGCAGAACGCGGCCGTCCGAGCGGTGCCGACAGGCAGCAGCGTGAGCTGTGGACGACCGCCCGTTACGCGCAGCTCCGTGCCCAGCCGGGCTTCCAGGCGTCGGGCGAGCAGCGGGCGCAACCTGTCCGCGGTCAGCTCGCCGTCCGCCGGGATCAGCGGTGCGTCCCGCTCGTCCCGCTTGCCCACCACCCGCGGCCGCTCGGCCTGGTCGTACAGGTACTCGCGGAGGAACCGCTCGACGAACGAACGCTTCTCCTCAACGACGAAGATCTCCTCCACACCCCGGGCGGCGGCCCGGGCGATGCCGGGCTCCAGCGGGTAGATCATGCCCAGCCGGACCAGCCGGATCCCGGCGTCGCGCAGCGCGGCGTCGCTGGCCAGCCCCAGGTCGGCGAGCGCCTGGCGGACCTCCTGGTAGGTGCGGCCCGCGGACAGGATGGTCAGCCAGGCGTCCGGCGCGTCGACCTCCACGGCGTTGAGCCCGTTCGCGGCCGCGTAGGCCCGCGCGGCGGCGTGGCGGCGCTCGTAGAGCTCGGCCTCGAGCTCCACCGTGTGCGGCAGGAAGAACGTGGGCCGCTGCACGTGCCGCCACGCCTCACCACCGAACGACAGCTCCGGCAGGACCGGGGCGATCCGGCCGGGAGCCACGTCGGCCGAGCCGAACCCGTCGGCCACCGATGTCACGATCTTCAGCCCGGTCCAGCAGCCGGTGTACCTGGACAGCTCGTACGCGTGCCTGCCGAGGTCGAGCACTTCCTGCGGGGTGCCCGGCACCAGGACCGGCATCCCGGCGTCGTAAAGGGCAACCTCGCTGGCGCCCGGCAGCGTGGACGACTTGGACTGGGGGTCATCGCCGACCGCGCAGACCACGCCGCCGTTCGTGCCGACGCCGTGCAGGTTCGCATGCCGGAACGCGTCGCCGCTGCGGTCCACGCCCGGCGCCTTCCCGTACCACATGCCGATGACCCCGTCATGGTTGCTGAGCGGCGCCAGGTTGTCCTGCTGGCTCCCCCACACCGAGGTGGCCGCCAGGTCTTCGTTTACCCCCGGAACCCAGCGAACGTCGTGCTCGGCCAGCAGGGCGGCGTTGCGTTCCAGGATCTGGTCGAAACCGCCCAGGGGCGAACCGGGATAGCCGCTCACGAACGCGGCGGTGCGCAGCCCCCGCCGGCGGTCAGCGCGGATCTGATCGAACAGCACGCGGGCGAGGGCCTGGACGCCGGTGATGAGCACGCTACCGTCGGTGACCCGGTACTTTGCGTCGAGGTCGAAGTCGGAAGTGCTGGCAGTGACCGTCATGATTCCACTATGCAGCACCGCAAAATGGCTGGCCCCGCCTGCACGGGGGGGTTGCAGCCGGGGCCGAGGGGGACAGCCTTCGCCCGGAACCTGCGCACCGGACCAGAGGGGCGGCACGGTGCGTTCCTGTCAAGCAGGGCGAATCACCGCACCATAGCTCTGTTCCGTGCTCGCTGGCAGCGATTCGCACACAAACCCAGCTAAGAGGCGCTTCGCCCCAAGCGCCCCTCCAGTCACACGCGCAGGCTGGCGGCCGTTGCGATGATCAAGGACACCAGGTCGGTGAAGCGGGCCTCCGGGTCGCCGAAGATCTGCGGTGCGGCACCGCGACCGGCGTCCGGTTATTCGATGGCCACGGGTCCCTGCCGGTCCGTACCGTGGCCGCATGCTGACGCCGCCCGATGGCCTGCCCGAAGCCGCGCTCGCCGCGGCGCTCGGACGCTGGTGGGGCATGAGCGTCGCGTCGGCCGAGTACCGGCCCGTCGGCTGGGGCAGCCATCACTGGGCGGTCACCGACACGGCGGGGTCGCAGTGGTTCATCACCGCTGACGAGCTCGAGCACAAGCGGGTATCGGAGCGGGAGCCGCTGGGTACGGCGTTCGGCCGGCTGCGGGCCTCGCTGGCCGCCGCCGCGGGTCTGCACGCCAGCGGCGCTGCCTTCGTCGTGGCGCCGGTCCGTACCGGCCACGGTGAGCCCCTGGTGCGGGTGAACGACACGTTCGGGGTCGCGGTCTACCCGTTCCTTGACGGCCAAAGTTATGACTGGGGTGAGTTCCCCTCGCCCGAGCACCGGCTTGGCGTGCTCCGTCTCGTGACCGCCGTGCACACCGCCCCCGCCGCGGTGAGCCGGCTCGCGCCGGTCGACGACTTCGCCGTGCCGCACCGGGACGCGCTGGACGCAGCCTTCGACCTGGGAAGCGACGCCGCCGATTGCGGCCCCTACGCGCTGCGGACATCCCTGCTGGTCCAGCGGAACGCGGCGCCGATCCGGCAGTTGCTCGCGCGGTACGACGGCCTCGTGGCGCGGGTTCGCCCGCAGCCGGGCAGGGCGGTCCTCACGCATGGCGAGCCCCATCCCGGTAATACCATGCTGACGGCTGACGGCTGGGTGCTGATCGACTGGGATACCGCCCTGGTGGCCCAGCCGGAGCGGGACCTCTGGCTGATTGACCCTGGCGACGGGACCATGCTCGACGCGTACGCCAGCGCGACCGGCGTCAGCCCGATGCCGGACCTTGTGGAGGCGTACCGCCTCCGCTGGGACATCGCCGACATCGCCGTTGACGTCGGCCGGTTCCGCCGCCCGCACGCCGGAACCCCCGAGGACGACAAGGCCTGGGGGTTCCTGGCGTGCCTGGTCGAGCGGTTGAGTCAGCAGCCGTCGTAGGGAGCCCAGTTGTTCTCGCCGCCGGGGGAAGCGAGCGCGGTGGCAAACACCTGCTCCTGCTCGGCAACGCTGGCGTGGCCGAAGTCGTTCGGGTTGCCGCCATACGCCACCCAGGTGGAGAAGCTGAACTGGAACAGGCCGTAGTGGCCGCTTGAGTTCATGACCTGCGGGTTACCGCCGGACTCGCGCTCAACCACGCACTGTCCGAACGCGCCGCCCGGGATGACGCCCAGGGAACCGCTGGTGGTCGCCGTCACCGGAGCCGGGTCAGGGGCTTGCTGCGCAGGCGCGGGCTGCGCCACGACCGGAGCCGTGCTCGCGTGCCGCGGGGTCGGGGTCGTGGAGACCGTCGGCGCGGGGGCGTCGAGTTGCGAGGGAGCATTCGGTATCTCGGCGGGCTCGGCCGGGATGCGCAGCACCTGCCCGGCCGTGATGTCGTCGGCCCAGTGAATGCGGGAGTGGTTGTGCCAGTACAGCACCGGCCAGGCCGCCGAGTTGTGGTAGAAGCGCTGGGCGATCGAGGACAGCGAGTCTCCGGCCTGGACCGTGTACCAGCGCGGCAGGCTCGTGCTCGCCTTCTCCTGCTTCTCCTGCCACGCCGCCTGGTACGCCCGCTGCATGTCGGACATCAGCACGGTCCTGGTGGCCAGCATCAGCTGAGACGAGGAGACGGATGTGGTGCTAGATGCCGACGATGCATCCGGACTGTAGACGGCATCAAGAGAAGCAGAGTGGTTAGGGGTCGCGTCCGCGACCGCCGCGCTGGCAGGCATCTGCTGTGCCAAGAAAAAGGCCGCCACCACGCTGGCCAGCGTGGGTGCGGCGGCGATCGGCGCTCCGAGAGGGATTCGGATACGTGACGGTTTGCTGTGGCGGCCCAACGGGATCCTTTCCGAGCGGGGCGCGCTCACCGGGGGGCTGCACGGGGGGTGACAGCCTTCGGAGCGCCTGGCATTGGGGAGCCTAGCGAGGGCCGATCTCGCCCATTATGTAAATGCCTGTCCTCGGGTTTAAATGGGGCCTGACCTGCTAGGCTCCGCCCGGTCAGGATCTGGGAAGTGTCACATCCGTGGCAGCTGCGCAACCAGTTGCGCCTGTTTCTGATGATTAGTTGCCTGGGCGATTGCGAACGCTTTCGGAGCATCTCGGCATCACTTCCAGAACAGGGTTATCAGCACTAATCTCAAATCCATTCAATCCCGTTAGCACCGCCAGTAACACGGGCGACCGGACTGCGGACCGTGCGGATCTGGTGTTGGCGGCCTGGCGGCGGGCGTCACGCGCGATCTGAGGACGCCCGGCTGGGTAGCTCGAGAAGGCGGCCGGTCGCCTCGATCACGTCGGTCCAGAGCGCGTCGCCGAGATGGGAACCGAGCTCGCCGAAGAGCTCGTCGCCGGACCCGGGGTCTTCGGCGGCGTGGCGCGCGACCCGGTCGGCGACGAGGAAGGCGAAGGCCCGGTCGTGGAAGAACCGCCAGCCGGCGCCGGAGGCCGTCAGCAGGTGGGTTTCCTCCTCCGCGCTCTGGAACGCCTGGCGCTCGTGGCGATCGAGGGCGATCGCCATCGCCCGCTCGGTGTCGTTGTCGGCCAGGGCCAGTTCCACGGCCGACTCGGATCCCCGGGCGGCGATGTCGGCGAGGGTGAACTCGCTTACTGGCTGGCGTTTTGCCACCGCCGCCCGGAAGGCGATCTCAGCCAGGTACCTGCGGTGACCCGCTTCGGTGCCGAGCAGGACGTCGATCACCCGATCGAGCAGGTCAGTCGAGTCACCTTCGCCATGCTGCGGCCGGCCGGCAATCACGCTCAGGGTCAGCAGCAGCGGGTTCGTGGCGAGATCACGCGCCTTGCCCGTGAGCGAGATCCCGGCCGTCGACAGGCTGGCAACGTACCGGTCTATTTCCGCGCCGGTCAGCGGGTCGAGCCCCATGGTCGCGGTGCTGTCCGGCCGCTCGCGGCGCAGCGCCTCCGCGGCCCGGTGATGAGCGGGGCTGCCATGCCTGCCGCACAGCACCACCTGCGCTGGCCGGCTGGGCCGCCACCCCGGGTGATTCTGGTGCGGGCTGCTCGTCACCAGAGCGACGAAATCACGCTCCTTGTCGGCGACGGCGCTGCTGCCGCTGCGGTGGGTCCGGTCGGTTCCGTCCACAACCACGAGGGCCCGCCACGGCCGCGGGTTGTCGGCCCGGAGCGTGCTGGCCAGCGCGACCGCCACCTCCAAGCCGGGCTCGGCCAGGGCCGGCAGCGCCGCGACGCTGGCCTGGACGACGCCGTCCCAGGTCGTCGGCAGCGTGCCGAGAGGGACGTAGAGCGGAAGGGTGAACCCGGGAAACCGGTCGTCGCTGCCCAGAGCGCGCAGTCCGTCGAGCGCCCGCCGGGCGGCCGAGGCGACCATGCGCTTCGCCGCCATCGTGTTCCCGCCGCCAGCGTCCGCGCTGACCGCGAACGAGTAGCCGGGGTACAGGCTGGCCAGCTGGTGCGCAGGACACGGCGGGACCTCAGGCTCCTTCCGCGCGGCCTGGTCGGACAGAGCCTCCCGGGCCGGGGGCAGGTGGCGGCAGGTCACGGTCAGCAGCGGCATCTTGTCCGCGCTCCGTCCCTGCCTGCGCAGCCAGGTCCGCAGCCAGGGTTCCGGCGCGACCAGACGGCACGCCGCCTCCAGGTAACTGCGCAGCCCGCGCAGTTGCTGCGCCGCGGCTATCAGGGCGTCCTCGGCCCTTTCCACCCCTTCGAGCTGGACGATGTCGTCCGGGTCGACCCAGGCCTGGCCTCTGGGATACACCACGACGCGGATCCGGCGACGGTGCGCGGCCTCGATCTTGTCGTTCGCGTTCTCGACCTCACCGACGTGCCCGTCCGGGGAGACCTGCCCGGTGAACGCGACGTCCTTGTCGGCAAAAACGCCTGGGTTGCTCAGCGACCGGAACGCCACGTACGCGCCGAGCCCGGCCGACCTGCCGGAGACCAGTTTCTCCGCCAGCGGATGCGTCCCGGTCGGCAGCTGGATGTGCCACGAGACCAGCTCACCGGCCCGCTCCACCCGCTCCGCCTTGACCGCCGCGGCGAATGCATTACCCACGGACTCGAGGAAGTCGCCGTTGCCGTGGACGAACGCCATCCGGGCCAGGTCCGGCACGACGATCCCGGGCGGCACCGGGAGCACCGACGTCTGCCTCCTGGTCTCGAACGAGCCGACCTGCCCGTGCCCCGCCACCAGCAGCACGTTGGCCCGGGCCTCCGCCGGGGGGTCGTCTGGCCGCAACGCCGCCGGGCCACAGTCGATCATGCCGTCCATCAGCCGCTCCACCAGGTGAGCCGTTCCCCAGGCGATCGGGTCGGACCCGGCGGCGTGCGGCGATGTCAGCGAACGCCACGCCAGTCGCGGCAGCCGCGGCGATGTCGGCGAGCGCCGGCTCGGCACCGGCGTGCGCCAGCCAGCCTGCCGCCAGGTACAGACCGATCGGCTCCGCGCCTGCGGCCGCGGGATCGTGCAGCGCCAGCACGGCGCGGCGGCCCAGGTCGATCAGGTCACCGGTGCTGAGCACGCCTTCGCCGATCCGCCTGCCGTCCCACCGGAGCCGCTCCAGGCCGACGGCGACGTCGAAGGCTGCCGTGGCGAGCGCCCGAGCGGCCGGCTCGGCGTCGGGCTGCGCGGCGACCTCGGCCCAGCGGCGCGCGGCGGATGCCGCCACGGCCGATGCGGCGAGGCAGATCCACGGGGTAAGCACGCGCGCCTGCTCGAGCAGCCGGGGTTCGAAGAACTCGCCGACTCCGAGGACGCTCAGCCAGTCGTCACTTGCGCAGTCGGCCTTGACCGCCAGGCCGGTCAGCGGGCTCCACCATTCATCCAGGTCGTGGGCCCATTCGTCGGGGTGGTAGCGGACCTGGGCCGGGCTCACGGGATGTTCGCTCGCTCGGCTAGCGCGGCCTCGAGCACCGCGCGGGGGCGGTCTGGCCGCAGCCGCTGGCACAGCACGTCCCACGCGGTGAGGGCGTCCGAGTGCCGGACACTCCGGCTGACTACCTCGTCAAGATGGTCCCCGAGGGTCGCGATGAGCTGCTCGGCGACGCCGACCTCGACGCTCCCCGCATCGAGGCGGTCCTCGTCGGTGCTGTACAGGGATCCGGCAAGCCCGAGCGGACTCGGCGCGAGCGGCACCATCCAGCGGTGTTCCCTGCCGTTCCGGCCCCAGGTCAGGAAGCGGACCGCGTATTCGCCCAGCGCGCCGTCGGCGAAGTCAGCCGTCACGCCGGTGAGCAGGACGGTGAGGTCGTAGCCGCCCTTGCGGGCCAGGCACAGGAAATCGACCCCACCGGCCGCAACCCGCCACCTGGCGGGTTCATCGGCGGCGCGCGCCGCTTCCTCGTGGGCCGCCGCCAGCTCGAGCCCGTCGGGGCGGGGAATCCGCGGCAGCGGAATGACGCTGGCGCCCGCGGTCGCCGACCTGGCGCGCTCCGGATCGGCCCGGCCCCCGGCTTCGCCCACCGCGTCGAGCTGGCCCAGGCTTATGTACAGGGTCTGACCTGGCTCGCTGAGGTGAACCCAGCCCCCCAGATCGGTGACCACGACGCGCTCTTCGCTCTCGGTTCTGACCTCCATGGCAGCGCCCGCAACCGGGCGCCGGCCCGCGTCGACAAGCCGCACGGCTGCCGCGACGCAACCAGCCCGGCCAGGCAGCGCGCAGGCGGTCAGGCTGGCGCCGGAGGAGGTGTTCTGAACCCGGAGGTCACCCGGCTCCAGGCTGAAGGCCACGTAGCCTGCCCTGGCCCGCGCGGCGAGAGCCCGGTCGAGTGCCAGGCTGGCGGTCCTGGGATCGCCGGTAACGGCTTCGGCGAACCGGTCAAGGAAGCCATCGCTGCCCCGATCCCGGGCGAGGAAGACGGCTGCTTCGGCGAGCAGCACCTCTGTCACTTCGGGCGACGCGCTCACCCCTCTCATGTCCGCTCACCTCCAGGGCCGTCACATCTTTCTACCCCCGCTGTAGGCGAATTCAATGCGCCAGCCGTCAGGTGTGGCGCCTCGGCGATCTGTCTGCAGTGAAAGAGCAGCTCAAGGCCGCGCAGTCCGGCAAGGCTTCTGAACGCGTTCATTTCGGCCGTTGACCATCCTTTCGCCAGCGCCCATACATCCGCGGGTGTCCCGGGTTGGCGCTGCTCGCGCGGCAGCAGCTGGCTGCAGACATCGGCCAGGAACGCCAGATCGGTCTCGCCGACAACGTCGTCAGCAGCCGGGCCGGCTGTGTCATCGTCTGCGGGCCCGGCCGTGGCCTTCAGGTCAGCCCATGCGGCTGCCAGCGGCAGCAGCACCCATCCGTGGTGCACCCGCTCGTGCGCCCGCTCCCTCCCCGGGCCGCATTCGGGACAGTGCCCGGCCGCGCGTGAGTAGCGTCCGCATTGACGGCATAGCCAGATCGGTCCCAGCGGCTCGATGGAGCTGTACCCCGCGTTGCCCCCGTCCTGCGATTGTGACGCGACCACGATGCCCAGCTTGGGGCGGAGCAAGCGCCGGCCGTCGCGCTCGATGAACTCACTGCGATAGACCAGATGCTGCTGCCCGCAGCAGGCCGCCCGCTGCACCAGCGTCCGGCCGCCCAGCCCCGCGACCGAGACCAGGTGCACCTTGCTGCCGCAGCTGCGGCAGAACTCCGGCAGGATGCGGTCGTAACGCAGCACCGGGCCGCCGAAGCCGCGATCGGACGACAGCCAGCGGCGGGCCAGCACGCTTGCGGCCACGTCGTTGGAGCGCAGCTTCGGCCGCGCCGCCGGCCCGGCAGCGGCCGCGCGGCCCGCGTCAGCGCCGCCGAGCCAGCGGCGCTGCCAGCCCCACAGCGTGGAGGCGTACCGCGCGCCGCTGCGGCTGCCGGGCTTGTGCTGCCCGGGCCGCCAGACGCGCAGGTCGTGGTCGTCCTGCCGGCACGGCCCCCGCCGGGCGAAGCCCAGCTCTTCGTCTTCGGCGGGCGCCTTGCACCCGCAGCCGCGCCAGAGCGCGCTCGCCTCATCCGCGACCAGCGCGGCCAGGCTGGCCGCCCTCGCTGGCGTCCGCGGCTCGGGCAGGAACTCGATACCGAGCCAGCGCTCCACCGTGGACAGCGCCGAGCCGGCCGCGCTGACCCCGAGGTTGCAGAACAGGTGGAACGGGAACAGCCACTCGCGTGGCGGCACCCCGCTGGCCTGCGCCGCGCCGCCAACCACCGCTGCCGCCACCGCCTCGCCAAGGATCCGGTCCGCCAGCGCCACCCGGTGCCATCCCTGCCTCCGGTCGCCTGCCGCCGCGGCAAGCAGCTCGTCCAGCTCCGCCGTCCGCCGGGCCAGAGCATCGAGTGCGGCGGTCCACTCGGCCGAGCCGAATGCCCTCATCCTGCGATGCACGTGCAGGAGCGTTGCGCCCTCCTCGCCCGGGTCCAGCCGCAGCGTGGACAGCGCCGCGATCGCGGTGATGGCCGTGACCCTCGGGCATTCCTGGTCACTGGCAGCACCGACCGCCTGCGCCGCCACATCCACGATGCCGACGGCCAGCAGGCGGACAGGGAACTCGTTCTGGTAGATAAGGGGCTCCACGTCGTTGTTGGCTTTGTTCTGGCTCAGCGGGCCGAGCGGGCCGAGCCTTAGCCTGCGCCGCAAACCCGGAGGGATGGACCCGGTGAGCGCGGTGAGCATCGACACCGGGTTATCCGGGTCGCCTTCGGCGTCCGGCAGCTGCCGGGCCGCCAGGGACGCGGCCACCTTGTTCATGACCTCAGACCAGCGCATAAAGCCTCCAGCCTTGAAGCCCCAGACGCGTCCTCGAATTGCCAGGTAGGGATAACGCGTGGCCGGACACGGTCGGGCTCATCGGCGCGTCGGGATCGGGAGCGGGGAGTCATCAGCTGCAAGCGGCAACCGTTGCGGAGAGTCACCAGCCGCAAGCGGCAACGGGTGCAGTGCCCGGAGCCTGGCCAGAGCAGCCGTGGCCACGGCTGCCCAGCCCGCACCGGTAGCGCCGCTCAGCCAGCGCGCGGCGGCGCTGACCACCGGCGCCTCGAACGCGGCGAACTCATCTACGGCGGCGGCCGCCGCCATGGCCCGGACGTTGGCCGCGAGCTCGGCGGCGAACGTCGCTGGCCAGTCAAGCTCGACCGCGACGTACCAGCGGGCGGCCGGCGCCTCGGCCACCCAGGTGCTGAGCGCGAGGGCGGCCTGGTCGGGCAGCAGCCGGCCGTGCAGGAAACGAACCAGGACCGCGGCGTCCACTTCGTGCGCTTCGAGCAGCCGCAACACCCCGCGCGCGAGCAGCGCGTCCGGGACGTCCCGGCCGGCCAGCACCGCGAGGGCCGTCCACACCACGACCGATTCGTCGTGGCTGAGCAGGCCGACCACGCGGGAGAGCACATCCGGCGGCAGGTCCCTGCCCTGGAGCAGCTCCAGCGCGCCCACCACCACTGACGGGCTGCCGTGCCCCAGCAGCCCGCCGATCCGGTCCAGCACGTGCTCGGCGAGGTGGCGGCCGCGCAGCACCGAGTGGGCCCCGCCGACAATCGAGGGATCCCTGCGCTCCAGCGAACCGATCACCCGTGAAATCACGCTCGCTGGCAGATCCCTGCCCTCCAGCACCTGCAGCACATGTCCGACGACGGTAACGTCCTCATGCTCGAGCAGGTTGATGATCCGGGCCCTGACGTCGTCGTTGAGGTTCTTGTCCCGGAGCACACCGAGCGCGTGCGCGACGACCGGCGGCCGGTCGTGCTCCAGCACGTCGACCACCTGGGACAGCACGTCACCGGGCAGATCCGTGCCCGCCAGCAGCGATCTGGCGCCGTGGCCGACCGACGAGTCCTCGTGCTCCAGCAGCCCGACCAGGCGGGCGAGCAGTTCATCGGGCAGGTCACGGTTCTCCAGCAGGCCGAGCGCGCCGGCCACCACCTCGGGGCTCTCGTGCTCGAGCAGCTCGACGATCTTGGACAGAATCTCCTCGTCGAGCTCACCTGATTCCAGCACGCTCAGCGCGCTCCACACCACCAGCGGATCCCCGTGCTCCAGCAGCTCCACGATCCGGGACAGGATCTCGTCATCGAGATCGCGGCCTTCCAGGACGCTCAGCGCGCTCCACACCACCAGCGGGTCGGAGTTGGCGAGCAGGGCGACGATGGGCGCGAGCAGGTGGTCCGGAAGGTCACGGTTCTCCAGCAGCGACGCGGCGCGCTCGGCCAAAGCTCGGTCCGGGCTGGCCAGCAGGGTGACGATCCGTTCAAGGAGGTCATCGCGGAGTTCACGGCCGTCGAGGACCAGGCGGGCGCTGGCCGCCACCGCGGTGTCCGGATGCCCGAGCAGGCCGACGATGCGCTCGAGCAGGTCATCGGGGAGAACCCGGCCCTCGAGCACCAGGCGGGCGCTGGCCGCGATCGCGGTGTCGCCATGACCGAGCAACCCGACGATGCGGGCGACCAGGTCACTGGGGAGAACCCGGCCCTCGAGGGCGAGCAGGGCGCTGGCGACGACCGCGGGATCACCGCGCCCGAGCAGGTCGACGACACAGGAGAGCACCGCGTCGGGCAGCTGGCGCGTGACCGCGCGCGCCCGGGCCGGGCCCGGCTGGCGCACCCCGCGGAACGCCTCGAGGCCGAAGAGCGCGTCACCGGCCACTACCTGGTCGGGATCGGTGAGCAGGGCCAGGTACTCGGCGAGCACGTCGGCGTTATCGAGGTGGTTGGCGAGCGCGACGCAGGCCGGCGCATGGCCGGATGACGCAGCGCCATGGTCAGCACCGGCGAGCGGGGGCGGAGCCTGGCCATGGCGATCGCGAGCTCAGGCCGCCGGTCCGAGATCGCGGCCATCGCGATCGCGAGTTCGTCGTGCAGCACCTCGGCCAGGTCCTCGGGCCGGTCTTCGAGCACCGCGACGGCACCGGCCACCCCGGCCAGCAGCGAAAGGTCGGGCCGGGACGAGGCATACCGGTACAGCCACCGCACATAGCGGTCGGCGGCTTCGTTAACGGCCATGGGTACATCCTTGCCAAGGCGCGGCCTCATGCCCAGACCGAGTCCATAGAGAAAGTAACGGCGGGTATGCGGCGGGCGTTGTTTTCCGACGTCGCGCTTACAGTGGGCCTACGGCGATCACCTATGCGGGGAAGCACATGGCGCAGACAACGGTAGGCGAGCGGGTGACCTGGACGACTGCCACGGCCAGCCGGGTCACCGACGAGACGCCGTCGGTCCGCACCATCGAGCTGCGGGTGCCCGGCTGGCCGGGACACCGTGCCGGGCAGCACCTGGACGTGCGGCTGACCGCTGACGACGGTTACCAGGCCGAACGGTCGTACTCGATCGCGTCGGCGCCCGGCGAGCCGGTCGCGATCACCGTAGAGCGGCTCGACGACGGCGAGGTGTCGCCGTACCTGACGGAGGAACTGCGCCCGGGCGACGAGATGGAGGTGCGCGGCCCGATCGGCGGTTACTTCGTCTGGGACGGCGACGATCACGGCACGCCGCTGCTGCTTGTCGGCGGCGGATCGGGGGTGGTCCCGCTGCGGTCGATCCTGCGCCAGCGGAAGCGGATCGGCGCCACCACCCCGGCCCGGCTGCTCTACTCGGCTCGCTCGCTCGCCGATGTGATCTACCGAGAGGAACTCGACCGGTATCGCGACGGCGTGGAAGTGATCTACACGCTGACCCGCAGCCACCCTCCTGGCTGGGCCGGGCACACCGGCCGGGTGGACGCCGCGCTGCTCGCCGACGTCGCGTGGCCGGTGAGCCAGCATCCGCTCACGTTCGTCTGCGGTCCCACCAGCTTCGTTGAGGCCGTCGCCACGGGTCTGGTCGGGCTCGGCTACCCACCAGGCCGGGTCAAGACCGAGCGCTTCGGCGCGACCGGAAGCTGACCGGCGGGGCCGGCCATGGGTCGTTACGCGCTGCTGATCCTGCCCTCGGCCAACCGCGTGTATGCCGACGCGGCGACGACGCTGACCATGGCCGAATTGGAAGCGTTCGGCCGGTCCGTGCTCGGCGGCCGGATCGCCGGGGCAGCGGCGGCCACGATTGGCGGCGTGCCCTACGTCACCTTCACCGCCGACCGCATCGACGCCAGGGACGCGGCGCTGCTGGCCAACCTCTCGTCGGTCTACGCGCTGTTCCAGGTCGAAGACGGGGGCAGCGACGGCGGCCCGCTGCTGCGGCCGGTCGAGCTGCGGCCGCTGGACCGGTTCGACGACGACCTGCTCACCATTCAGAAGTACCAGGGCAAGACGAACGAGCAGTTCACCAAGCTGCTGCTGAACGTGACGCTGCTGGCGTCGGGGTTCGCAACGGAAATGCTGGACCGGAAGTTCGCGGTGCTTGACCCGCTGTGCGGCCGGGGGACGACCCTCAACCAGGCTCTGATATACGGCTTCGACGCGGCCGGCATCGACCTCGACGCGAAGGACTTCGACGCGTACGCGGCGTTCATCCAGACCTGGCTGAAGCGCAAGAGGGTCAAGCACCATGCGGAGCGGGGGCGGCTGCGGCTCGGCGGCAAGGTGACGGGCAGGCGGCTGCGGGTCAGCCTCGCCGCGGACGCCGGCGACTACAAGTCCGGCCGTACCCAGCGCCTCGACCTGGTCAACGCCGACACGGCACGGGCGGCCGAGTTCTTCAAGCCGGAGACGTTCGACCTGGTCGTCGCCGATGCCCCGTACGGCGTCCAGCACGGCAGCCGGACGGCGGCCAAGGGACTGGCCCGAAGCCCGGTTGACCTGCTTGCCGCCGCCGCGCCGGCCTGGGCAAGCCTGCTGCGCACCGGCGGTGCGTGCGGGATCGCGTGGAACACGCTCGTCGCCCGGCGCGAGCAGGCGGCCGGGATCCTCGCGGACGCCGGGCTCGATCCGGTGGAGTGCGAGCCGTATCTAGGCTTCCGGCACCGCGTGGATCAGGCGATCGTCCGGGACATCCTGGTCGCCCGCAAGCCATAGCCGGGGCCGGGCATGCGGCGGGGCCGGCCCGCGAGAGCTCCCGGGCCGGCCCCGCTGCGCGCTAGCTCAGCTGCGGTCCCAGGTGACGCTGAACGCGTTTCCGCTGCTGTTCAGCGCACTGGGCGTAGCCTCGGTCGCACCGGACGAGGTGATCATGGTGATCTCGTCGTCGGTGAACGAGGAGATCACACCTGATGTCGAGCCCTCCGTCACCGTCGCCGAGGACAGGGTGACGGTGCCGAAGTCGGTGAGCGGGTAGACGCCAGACGAACCACTCGGAGCCTCGGCGATCCACTCGGCGCTGGAGTTGGCGCAGCTCGAGCACGTCTGCTTCGTGGAGAAGCTGTTGGCGGTGTGGGTGGAGTCGGTGACCGCCAGCGTGTAGCTGGTGCCGCTGCGTACCACGGAGGCGCTGATGTGGTCGCCAGGCGCCAGCGACTCACCAACCACCTGGATGTCGTTTGTCGGGTACATCTCCCACCATGTGTAGTTGTACGCCGTGCCGCGGTAGCACTCGATCAGCGTGCCGTCCTGCTCCACCGAGCTGCTGCTGTACCCGTCGATCCCGACCCAGAAGGCCGCGAGCGACTCCGTCCGCCCGGAACAGGTCCCTGCGGGCTCGGTCCAGCTGGAGGTCACCTTTGAGAAGCTGCTGCCAGTGTCGGCGTAACCCGACCAGTTGGTGCTTTGCACCTGGGTCAGCCCCTTGACCCTTGATGCGTGCCCGGCCACCCGGTGATCGGCACCGTGCTGGCCGATCGAGAGGTGCTCAATGGCGGTGCGAGCGGCCGCTGCCGCTGCGGCGCTCGGCGAGGCGGCGGCGGTGCTGGCCCCGGCGCCCGGGCCGAAGGCCAGGAGCATGCCGATGGCTGGTACGCACGCGACTAATGCGGTGCCAAGGAGCCTGTGAGGACGCAGATGCATAGGGGGGTTGCCTTTCGTGTTGGCGCGGCCACGGGCAGCCGCTGTCGTAACCGAATCGTAACTTTGTCAAACTTGATGTCAAGAGTTAGGCAAAGCATGCGAAGGGTTGACATCACGCCCGAACTCGTATATGTGGTGACAGCCCGGGCGAGTGCGATAGCCAAAAACCTGCTTTAGCTCTGTGAAATATCGGATGTGTGCTGTCAAATAGAATCGGCACTCATTGGCGATCCAACAAGAGAGTTGTATGGCCCGAGTTTTTCCGATCTCCGGTACGACCGCAGCGAGGAGCGAGCAGCGCATGTCGATCGAGGAGATCGAACGTGAGATTCATGACGCATACTTGCAACTTGCGGAGTCAGTTGCACGGATACGTGACAGTCACGAGCATTACCTAGACAGCCTGGCTGCCCACGACGTGCAGCAGATACGGCAGGAACTGCCCGAGTTCAGCGGTTGGTACGCGGCCCCTGCGGCTGCTGATACTGCACATGAAACTGTGATCGCTGCGGCGATGCAGGCGCACGATCAAGCCGTTGGCGGCCTGCCGGATGCGGTTAATGGGCTTACTTCGGCCAATCCCTGGGCGCTGGCCGACTTCGGCAGCCCGGAATGGGCCGGATATCAGCCGGACCTGAATGCCCCGTCGCCGACCGGAGTTCGGGTGGGGGTCCTGAACGTGGGCGCAGTGAAGCGGGCGGGGGAGGTGGGTGGGATGCCGCCCATGCCGGCGGTCGCCCGGTTCACCGGGCATGGCCACCTGCTGATCGGGGCCGAGCACGGGGCCACCAAGGGAGCCCGTTCGCTGCTGCAGGCGCTGGCCCTCCGGCTCGCGGTGGCCACGCGGCCGGGCACGGTGCGGTTCGCGCTCGCCGACCCGCTCGGCCAGGGCGAGCAGCTGAGCGGGTTCCTGCGGCTGCCGGCCGCGCTGCGCGTCGGCACCGGGGTCGCGTCGAGCGCCGCCGAGATCGAGGCGCTGCTGAAGACGCTCACCGACCATGTCGTTGAGGTGACCCAGACCCGGCTGACGAACGTCTACGACTCGATCGAGGCCTACAACGCCGCCACCACCGGGGTGTCAGTGCCGTACCACATCCTGGTTCTCGCGGGTTTCCCCGGCGGCATCAGCGAGCAATCGGCCGAGCTGCTGACGCGGCTCGCCCGTAACGGCCCCCGCGCCGGGGTCTACATCCTCGCGACGATCGAGCACGGCCTGGAGCGGGCCCACGGCCCTGGTCTTTCCGCGCTGGCCGCGGCAACGGCTGACCTGCACGTAGCCGCCGGGCGGGACGGGTACACCGTGACCTGGAATGACCCCGACTTCGGCCAGTGGGCGATCGAGCCCGACGCGATGCCGCCGTCCGCCCGGGTCAACGCGTGGCTGGACGCCGTGGGCGCCGCCGCCAGCCTCGGCTCGCGAGAGCTCCCGTTCGCCCGGATCGCGATCCCGCCATCCGAGCGCTGGTCCGCCGACACCACCGACGGCCTCGACGCGCAGATCGGCGTCGACAGCAGGGGCGAGCCGCAGCACTTTGTCATGGGCTCCGGCGGGGTGCACAACGGTCTCGTCGGCGGCGACGTGCGCATGGGCAAGAGCAACCTGCTGCACGTGCTGATCACCCAGCTCGCGCTCAAGTACCCGCCGGAGGAACTCGAGCTGTACCTGCTCGACTTCAAGGAAGTCGAGTTCGATGCGTACTTAACTCAGCGGCTGCCGCACGCCAAGGCGATCGCGTCCCGCACGGACCGCGAGTTCGGCCTCAGCATGCTGAGGCGCTTCCATGACGAGATAGAGCGGCGGGCGCGGCTGTGCCGGCAGGCCAGGGTCACCCAGCTCCCCGAGTACCGAAGAGAGACCGGGCAGGTGCTGCCCAGGTCCCTGGTGATCATGGACGAGTTCCAGGTGCTGTTCAACGAGGAGGATCGGCTGTCCCGGGAGGCCGGGGCGCTGCTGGCGGACATCGCCAAGCGGGGCGCTGCCTTCGGGCTGCACCTGCTGCTGGCCACCCAGTCGCCCGGCGGCTCGCTGACCGTGCACCTGCGGCCCGCATACGAGCAGATGGCGCTGCGCATCGCCCTTGGCTGCCTGCTGCCGAGTGTCTCCCAGGCGATCCTGGGCGAGGGCAACGACGCCGCGATCAGGCTCAGCAGGGCTGGCGACGCCATCTACAACGACCGCCGCGGTGAGGGCGCGAACACGGTCATGCGGATCGCGATGCTGCCGACCAGGGGCCGGCTGGAGTGGATCTCTACGATCCGGGCCCTCGCCGGCGACCGCGCCTACCAGCCGTCCGCCACTTTCGACCCAGACGCGCCCGCAGACTTCACGGACAACCCGGCATGCGCGGTGTTCGCGGCAGATCCCAGCCGGTGGCCCGTTCCGGCTCCCACGACGTCGGCGTGGCTCGGCGAGGCGATAGAGATCAAGCCGGCCACCGCCGCCGTGTTCGAGAGCTTCGTGCGATCGAACCTGCTGGTGATCGGCGACGAGGAACACGGGCACGCGCTGCTCCTTGCCACCCTGCTCAGCGCGGCGGTGCAGCGCCGCCCGCCGACGTCTCCTTCGAGATCGCGGAGTTCGCGCGGCCGTCCTCGTCATTCCACCGCTACTTCGATCCGGTGCGGGACCTGCCCCACGGGATAAGAATTGTCGGCGCCGCCTGCGCCCTCGACGTGCTGCGGGACCTCACCAAAGATCTCGAGGCGCGGCTCGCGGACGCCGGAGCAGCATCGCAGCCACGGCGGTTCTTCATGATCGCCGGGCTGCACAGGTGGCAGGAACTCGGCGCCGACAGCGAATGGGGCAAGCCGACCGAGGCGACGACGCTGCTGACCCGGCTCGCCGAGCACGGTCCCGAGGTGGGCATTCACGTGGTCGTCTGGGCGGACAGCTACGCCACCGCCGAGCGTGCTCTGCGGCGCCCCGGCATCGGCCAGTTCACGCTTCGCGTAGCGTTGCGCCTGCAGTCGCCAACCGAGAGCGACGCCCTTCTTGGCGTGCCCGCCGCGGCCAGCCTGGCCGATGACCGCGCCCTGTTCCGGGACGTGGACTGGCCGCATGAGCAGGTCGAGAAGTTCAAGCCGTACTCGACCAGTTCGCTGTACGCCTTTGCCCGCACCGCCTTCAGGAGACCGGCATGACCCCGATGCCAGCGCAGGCCCCCACCACGGCGCTGTCGCCCTACCTCTCACTTCGCCAGGCGGTGCGGCCGGCGATCGTGACCTATACGGTTCTGGCCAGCGAGCAGGAACGGGCCGGCGCCCTCGCCGAGGAAGCCAGCCAGCTTCTCGAGTCGACGCGGGAACTGCTGGAGGCGGTCGGCCTGGTTCACCTGCTCAGCCCGGATCCGGGTGCGGAGATCCCGGGCAATGATCGCGGAGACCGGCAAGCCCGGCTGCTCGCCGCCTACGCCGACGCAGGGGTGCTGTGGGCCAAGGTCGTCGGCCACTCGATAGCGCTTGCCGACGGCCTGCTCAGCCAGGCCAGATGGCACGATGTGCTCAGGCTGGCCGACTTCCTGGACAACGCGGGCGAGACCGTGGTCGCCGACAGCCTGCGCGAGCGCGCGAACGACGCCATACGCGGCGAGTACTACGCCCGGATCAGCGCCATACACGACAAGATGTCGCGGGAGGAAACGGCCACAGCCATCGACACGCTGCGGTCGCTTCCGAAGGAGTTCCCGGAGCGGAAACTCGAGATCGCGCTGAGACTCCGGCCCCTCGGGGCGTCGGTCAAGAACGTCACCAAGCTGGACCGCCAGTCGAGGAGCACGGTCGAAGCGGCAATGAGCAGCCTCCCCGATTCGGCCGACTACTACCTGGCTGTTCTCTCCGACATCTATTACAGCTTCGTGAGGTAGAGGAGGATCGTGACCGAGGTCAACATCAGCGATATTGAAGCGCTGGCCGACTTCAGATCGCACCTAACCGAGTTCAACAGGGATCTGTCGGAGAGTTTCAAGGCCATGCGCACGCACTGGCGTGAACTCGGTGAGGTCTGGCGCGACGACATGTACCGCAGGTTCGGGGAGGCGCTAGAGGAGGTCACACCCGGCGTCGATTCCTACCTCGCGGCGACCGAGGGGCACGAGGCGTATCTGCTTGCTCTCGTTGAAAGGCTCCGGGCGGTCCGCGAGCTCTCGGCGGGGTGACGGACGTGGCCGACATCCACGCGGACATCGAGGCGCTCAAGGAGCTGGCCGGCGCGCTCACCCGGTACCGGCACGCGCAGCGCGAGGTGGCCGACCGAGGCGATTACCAGATCGCGGCGACGCGGGCCTCGCTCGAGGAGAAGGCGAGCCAATGGCGGTCATTGCTCGCCCGGCGGCAGGCCGATCTTGCCGCCTGCCAGCATGCCGCGGCCATGGACACCGAGGCCGGTGGCCACCCCGGCTGCCACGCCGAGGCCGCAGCGGTGCGGGAGGCCGAAGAGCGAATCGAGTCCATCAGGCGCTGGCAGCAACAGGTGGAGGATGGGGCGAGCGCGTTTGTGGGTCCGTCGAGCCGGTTCCGGAACCTGCTCGACGTGGACCTGCCGCGGACCGAGCACCACCTGCTGGCCATCATCGACGGCCTCGAGGCCGCGCGAGGCGTCCGGGCGGCGCGGTCCTGACCCGCACCCGAGAAGGAACCCGCTGATGACCGGCCGCCCGCACGAGGACGGCGAGCTCTTGCTCAGAGAAATAGGCGCCGCCTGGGCCAAGACGCAACAGCACTGGCATGATGACATGGCGAGCAGCTTCGGCCGCTCTCACTGGGCGCCGCTGGTCGATGAATCCCGCTCGTACCTGCGGGCACTCGGTGAGTTCATGGAGCTGCTGACCGCCGCCGAGCGCGAAACCGAGTACTGACTAACGGATCTCGTTCGTTTCCGGTTCACCTGGATCGGCCATTGATCGGCCCCCCCAAGGGAAAATCGTCTCCCGAGAGGTATTCGTCCCTTGCCCACGGAATAGTGCGATCCGCTAGCCTCCGTTGGGGACGGATTGACTTAAGTTGCCTCCGCGGCTCTTGCGTCAGGTCTGAACGCTCTGTCTGCGGTCGTGGCGCCCGGGTCCGGGGGCCTAGTCGATCCCGACGCCAGGTCCGGGCGGGCCATGATCAGACGCTTACGTCCGGGCTCCTCGATCCGTGCTTGCCGTGCCCAGGTCTGGGCCGGTCCATTCTGCTATTGGAGGCCCAGTGGTCCCCGTTACCCCCGGCAGACACCGGAGGTTTGAGACCGAGCCGCCTAGCACAACTGACTTTTACCAGGAGCCGACGGCGATGACATACCCCGAATCCGGTGCCCCAGGCATGTGGCAACCCGACCCCGCTGCGGAGTACGGGTATCAGGCCAGCGAGGCAGCTCCGGCTACGCAGGCCGTTGCTGACTGGCCGCCAAGCACTGACAGCGCACCCTGGCCGCAGTGGGGCGATGCCCCCGCCCGCGCTGTACCCCGACCATCCGTCGGCGCCGGTACCGCGAGTGCAGGTACCCGGCCCGCCTGCTGCGGCCGGGCCCGGTATGCCTGGGCAGGCCATGCGCGGCAACCCCGGGTACCCCAGCGGACCTATGGCCGGACCACCCCAGCTGCCGCAGCGGCAGCCGGGCGAGGCCGGGCCGGTCGCCCGGCCGAACGGCGGACCTCGGGCCAACGGCGGCGGTCCCCGCGCGGGCGGCCCGGGCCAGGGCAATCCTGCGCGCAACAGGGGGCCCCTGACGCAAGACTTCAACACCGGTGACATCTACAACACCGGTGAGATGTACAACACCGGCCAGTTCCCCCCGGCCCGCGCCGACTTCCCGTCAGGCCCTGGGCCCCGGGCAGGCGGACCGGCGCCCCGGCGGGCGGCCTGGCGGCCCGGGCCGGGCCAACGGGTTCGCAGGGCCGAACGGACCTGGGCGAGCGGGCGGACCGGCACCGCAGCGGGGTGGACCAAGGCGACCCAACGCGCTCCCGGCCCTCACCGGACCGGCCGCTCCCAACGGCTACGCACAGCCAGGCGCACCCAACGGCTACGCACAACAGGGCTACGCGGCACCCGGCGCACCAAACGGCTACCCAACACCAGGCGCGACCCACCGGACCCAACGGGTACGCCCACCAGCGGCGGACCCACCGGCACCCAACGGCTACCCGGGACCAGGCGGACCCACCGCGACCCAACGGCTACGCACAGCAGGGCCCCCCACCGGACCCAGCGGCTACCCGGGACCAGGCGGACCCACCGGACCCAACGGCTACGCACAGCGGGCGCACCCACCGGACCCAACGGCTACCCGGGACCAGGCGGACCCACCGGACCCAACGGCTACGCACAGCAGGGCTCGCCCACCGGACCCAGCGGCTACCCGGGACCAGGCGGACCCACCGGACCCAACGGCTACGCACAGCAGGGCTCACCCACCGGACCCAACGGCTACCCGGGACCAGGCGGACCCACCGGCACCCAACGGCACGCACAGCGGCCCGACCGGACCCAGCGGCTACCCGGGAACCAGGCGGACCCACCGGACCTAACGGGTTCCCCACCGTCGGCGGGCCACCCGCACCCAACGGCCCCGGGACCAGGCGGAGCCAGACGGCCAAACGCACTCCCGGGCCCTGCCGGACCGACCGCGCTTGACGGCTTCGCACGGCCAGGCGCACCCACTGGGACGAACGGTTTCCCAACCGTCGGCGGCCCGCCCGCACTCAACGGACCCGCACGCCCCGACAGGCCTACCCGCGCCGGCGGACCGACGCAGCCGAACCGACCTGTGCCAGCGGGCGGCGCGAGCCGCGGGCAAGGCCCGCCGCGAGCCAGCGGACCGGCCCAGGGGTACAACACCGGGCAGGGCTCTGGGCCGCCGCAGGGCTACAACATCCCCGGTCAGCAGTTCCAGCCGAGCCCGGGCTACCCGTCCTCCCCGTCCGCCCCGGACTACAACGGGCAGAGCTTCGGCGCACCGCAGGACTACAACACCGGGCAGCAGTTCCAGCCGGGTCCGCCTGCCCCGGACTACAACGGGCAGAGCTTCGGCGCACCCCAGGACTACAACACCGGCCAGCAGTACCAGGCAGGCCCGGGCTACCCACAAGCCCAGGGCTTTGACCCGGCCAGGGCAGAGCGCCCGCGCGGCGTTCCCAGCCTGGTCCGGACTACCCGCGAGCCGACGGCAACGCACCCAGCCAGCAGCGTCAGCCCCGCGGCCCACAGGGCGTGGCGGCAACCGGCGGCTGTACGCGGTGCCCAACCTGCCACCCCGGTCCGGGGGGCATGGGCCCTGGCGGCGGGCAGATGCCTCAGTACAACACCGGGCAGATGGTCCAGTACGGCGGCGGACAGGCGGTCGCACTGGCCGAGCCTGCCTGGCAGGACGACCGCCCAGCAGTCCCCGGGAGCTATGCCTGCCCCAGCATTCGCACCTCCCAGGCCGAGGACCAGGCCCAATGGCCCGGCGGCCAGGCCTAGGCGCCCGGCCCGGCCTGCAGGGCGGCTGGCCCGGCGGCCCGGCCGAGGACAGCCTCGGCGAAGAAGGCGGAGGGGGCGAAAGGCAGGCAGGCGCGCGCCATGCGCATCGCCACGGCCGCCACCGTGTCGCTGTTCTCGATCGCCATCATCGCCGCGGGCGCGAATATCGCGCACTTCGGATTCAAGTTCTTCACCTTCCGGGAAGCCGGAGCAGGCGAGACCGGCGGCCCGCAAACGACACGAACTTCCTGGCCCAGCAGGCCGCGGCGGCAAAGGCCGCGACGCAGGGGCATACGCCTGGGAAACACTCGGCAAAGACCACATCCGGATAGTCAGCCGACGCATACAACCGAATAAATAGCCTGCCGACCTGGCATCAGAGCCGGTTAAACCGCTACAAGCCAAAGGCTAACCAGATGGGGAGCGAGCAAGCTCTGCGAAAGGAGAGTGTGCACGATGGCTACCACCAGGGAGCCGTACTCACGATATTCACCCGCTCCACCAACAGCCCAGTACGGCGGTCCGGATACCTACCAGCCAGACCTGTACCCCGACGATGCCGTAGAGCCATGGCAGCAGGAAGAGCGGCCGACCGGGGACTACCAGCCGCAGCTGAAGGCGGAAAGAAGCCGCGTCGACGAATGGATGGACAAGGACTTCAAGTTCGGCGGCTCCCGCATCAAGCGGAAGGCGGTCGCGCTGATCCTGCTGGGCGCCCCCGCGCTGGTCCCGTTGTTCTTCATGGCACCGGCGTTCTTCACGATGAACAAAGCAACCTTCGGGGGGTCGGTCGACGACACGCTGGGCACCGGAGCCGAGCTCTGCCTGTTCATCTGTCTGCTCGTCACTCCCATGGTCACGCTCACCGGGCAGCGCTGGTTCTTCCCGCTGCGCCGCTGGTACGGGATCATGTTCGCGTTTTCCGGCTTCGGCGACATGCTCGCCGCCGGCCTGACCGATAACTTCGCTGGAGGCTTCTTCGGCAATGTGGCCGGCCACGTGTTCGAGCTCATGGGCTTCATGATGGTGATGCTCGCCATCCCGCTGCTGATCACCGGCAACCACTGGGCACAGCGCAAGCTCGGCAGGTACTGGAAGCAGCTGCAGCGGCTCACCTATGTCATCTGGGGGCTGCTGTTCTTCCACTTGTCCCTGCTGGAAGGACTCGGGTTCCAAAACGGGAACGCGCACAACGGCTCGGGCAACCCCGGTGACGGTGACCCCATCTTCCACCAGCGCCTCTACGAGTACATGGCGTGCAGCCTGTTCCTGCTCGATGCTCAGGCTGCCGCCAGTCAAGCGGTGGATCGCCGCCCGGCAACAGGAGGGCCGGAACTGGCTGGTGTGGGTGACCATCGCGCCGATTTTCGCGCTGTTCATATTCGGCATGATCTTCAGCATCAACGAGGAGATCTTCAAGGGGTTCGACTCCTTCGTGGAGCACCCCAGCGCCGAATGACGCGACGATGGTCATCGCTTGGCCTGGCGGCACGTTTGGGCTGCCGCCAGGCCAGCGAGACCGGTTGAGAGAGAGATCTGATGAGCGAGACATACGCCGACGACTACGAGCGCGAGACGTTTGGCGGCTTCATAGTCGTAGCTATTTCCATCCTGTCCGCTATCTTGGTGCTCGCGGGCCTCTTCTACTGCCACGGGCGCCCACGCGCGTAACAAGAATGCGCTCGCCGTCAACAACTGCGAGCCCAGCCTGTCCCCATCGGGCTTGCCCTGCAATACCCAGCCGATGGTGATCAGCGAGTTCAACGGAATCGTGAACCCGGCCAGCAAGCTACTGACCGCTGACATGGCCGCCTACAAGGTTAACGAAGTGCGCCATCTCGCAGCGGCCGAAGCGTCCCTCAACGTCGGAAGTGGCGACGGAGCGGGCGCTCGACAACAATCTGGCCGCGGTCGCGTACACAGTCCCAGAACTATGCCAACGCCATCAACCTGATCACGATCGATTTCGATGCCGGCGACCACCACGCCAGGGGCCGCGATCCTTCTGACGCCCCAGACCACAGCCATAGCTGATGCGGCGATGCGGGCTAACCAGGCCCTCGCCAAGCTCACCACCCAGCAGGCCAACTCGAAGACACTGGCTCAGTTGCGGTCGTTCAACGCCCGGGTCGAGGCTGACACCACCACCGTTGAGGCCGAGATGAAGCTCATCGGCAAGACTCTTGCGGCACCAATCACCGCGGCTCAAGAGCCCTGATTCGCGTGATCTCGGGCGGGTTGAGCAGATTGGGCCCGCGACGGGTGAACCGTCGCGGGCCCTTGCTCGTGACGTATCTATGATCTGCCGCGCGGGTCGCGGTCCGAGACAGCCAAGAGGAAGGCGCAGTCAGGTCACCGTCTTGCCTGGTCATCGACTATCACCGGCTGATGCGCGGGGGAAACCATCGGCTTGGGCCCCCTAAGGGTTTTCCGTCCCTCGGGGGTAATTCGTCTGGCCAGAATTGGGCAGAAAGCCGGTCTGACCGGGCGGGAAGCGTTAACTTTTAGCTCACCTCGCCCGATACACAGGTTGTGGCTCGGGCGCCCCAATTGCGCTTGGAGTCCCCGTGGTCACGGTCTCTTCCGGCAGGCACCGGAGGTTCGAGGACGAGCCGTTCGGCACAGCCGAATATCTTCCAGGCGCCCGTCGGCGCGGGAAATCCTGAAGCCGCTCGCCCTGGCGCATGGGGACCTGGGCCAGCCGAGGCGCTCGGACCTCAGGCTTACGATAGGTATGACTATCCCGCTCCGAGAACGGGCAGCAGGCGGGCGCTGTCCCTGGCTGGCCACCGGACTCCCTCGGAACTTCCTGGCCACAGTGGGACGCGCCACCCCCCGCGCTGTACCCCGATCACCCTTCGGCCCCGGTACCGCGCGTACGTGCACCCATGTCGCCCGGACCCGCCATGCCCGGACCCGCCATGCCCGGCAACTCTGGACCGACGGCTGGGCCACAGGCGGTACCGACGGCTGGACCGGCTCGGCTGCCGCAGCGGCGACCGGGAGGGCCCGGGCCGACGAACGGCAGGCCCCGGGCCAACGACGCCGGTCCCCGCGCTGGCGGGCCAGGCCGGGCCAACCAGGCGCGGAACATGCCCCTGACGCAGGACTTCAACACCGGTGACATCTACAGCACCGGCGAGTTCCCCCCGGCACGCGCCGACTTCCCGCCAGGCCGGGGCGGGCAGCCGCGAGCCGACGGGCCGGGCCTGCGGCAGGGCGGACCAGGCCGGGCCAACGGGCCCGCAAGACCTAACGGGCCTGGGCGAGCGGGCGGACCGGGGTCGCGGCAGGGTGGACCCAGGCGGCCCAACGCAATGCCCGGGCCAGGGGCACCAGCCGCACCCAACGGCTACGCCGGACCACCCGCACCCACCGGACCCAACGGCTACGCAAGGCTAGGCGGACCTGCGGCCAGGCGACCGAACGCGGCCCCCGGGCCAGGCGGACCCGCCGCGTCCAACGGCTTCCCACCCTCGGCGGGCCAGCCGGACCCAACGGCCCTGCGCAACCCGGCGGGCCAACACGGGCCGGCGGGCCGATGCGGCCCAACGCCCGGGTCCAGGATTACAGCACCGGCCAGGGCTTTAGCCCGCCGCCCGGCCAGAGCAACGGTCAGGGCTACCGTCCCGCGAACGGCAGCGCCAGCGGCAGGGGCCCGGGCGCCCCCGCACGAACCACTAGCACTGCCCCGCAGCAGGGCTACAACGGCGGCCAGGGCCGCCCACCCGCGCCACAGTTCCCGTCAAGTCCGGCCCCGCCCCGCAGAATGGATGCCGGCCAGGGGTACCCGCAGCCACCGGGTCCGCAGGCTGGGCGGCGACTGTACGCGGTCCCTGGCTCCTCCGCTCCGGGCGCTCAGGGCATGGGAACCGCCCCCCCGGCCGGTGGCCGGATGGCTCAGTTCGGCGGCGGACAGGCAGCGGTCGCGCTCGCCGACCCTGCCTGGCAAGGCGGCCCGCGGGACAGCGACCCGTTCCGGGACGGCCGGATGCGGGCCATGCCTGGCGGTCAGGCTCCTGCGGTAGCTCAGGCCTGGAGTCAGGCCACAGCGATCCGCGAGCGGGCCGAGCAAGACGCCGCGGCGATCAGGCAAGAGGCCCTCGCGATCCGGGAAGCGGCCGAAAGGGAGGCCGCCGACATGCGGGCGGCCATCTCGTCGATGTCGGAACAGCTAGGCAGCATGGCGGCATACCTCTCGGAGAACTTCCCCTCTGGGGGAGCGGCGACCGCTCTCGCTGCGGCCCCGGCCGCTCTCGCAGCGGCACCCCCGGCTGTTCTCCCGACGCGGCCAACGGCTCGGCCCGCGGCACCAGGCACCCGGCCCCGGCCCGCACCTGCCACCCGCCCCGCGCGGCCTGCTACCCGCCCCGATCGGCCGGTCACCAAGCCCGGAAAGTCGACCACTCGGCCGGGCACATCTCAAGGTCGGCAGGTGCGCGCCGCGCGGAAAATGTTTGCGCTCCTCGCCATCCTGGTCACGGCGGGCACCATCACCGGAACTGCTCAGATAGTGCTGCACGGTGGCCGCTTCTTCATCTTCCGGGAGAACGGGGCGGGCGCGTCGGAGACCGGTCTCACCGACAGCCAGTTCCCCGGCCATCCAGGCGCCCCGGCGCCGCCCAAGCACGCCAAGTAAAAAGCCTAGACAACAAACCTGCGAAGCCAGCCCAGGCGGGGCTGTGCTGACTCGCCAAAGCCCCGACGACTGGAAGGGCAAGAGGAGGCAGGAAAAGTGAGCCAGAGGGACACGATCCAGGAGCAATATCCTTATCCGGAAAGCCCTTACCCCGGTGGCCCCTATCAGGGCGCATACCAGGAGGCTCCCTACCAGGATGCCCCTTACCCGCAGGCTCCCTACGCGGACGACGACTACCAGGAAGCTTTTTATCCGGAGTATGACGAAGAACAGCCGCGGCAGAAAGCTAAGAGGCGTTCTGCTGACGCCTGGATGGCCCAGAAGTCCACGACTCTGCCCCGTTTCAAGAGGCGGTCGATCGCGCTGTTCTTCCTGCGCCTTCCCGCGTTCGTCCCGTGGTTCTTCATCTTGCGCGGGTGGCTGTCGCTGAACGCCAAGGACGTGCTGACGCTTTCCGAAGCCGACGTGCTGGGGACGGGCGGCGAGGCCGCCTTCCTGATAGCTGTCTCGATAACTCCGCTTATAACGCTGACCGGAGCACGGTGGTATCGCGCCGCTCCGGCGGTGGTACGGCATCTTCTTCGCGCTCATCGGCATCTCGGACGGGACCACTGCTGCCATCACGACCAGTTTCTCCGGCGGGGTCTTCGGCCGGCTCGCCGGGCACACCTTCCTGGTGACCGGGTTCCTCATCGTTCTGATAGCGGTACCGATCCTGCTCACGGCCAACACGCCGGCGCAGCGAAAACTCGGGACGTACTGGAAGAAGCTCCAGAAGCTGACCTACCTGATCTGGGGCATGGTCGTCCTCCATCTGGCGCTGCTCGACGGCCTCCATCCCTTCGATGGGCCGCAGGGTGACGGCGACCCCGTGTTCCACCAGCGCTTTTATCAGATCCTGGCCATCAGCCTCCCGCTGGTCCTGCTGCGGCTGCCGCCGGTGAAGAGCTGGATTGCCGACAAGCGCGCGGCCGGCCAGCAGTGGAAGGTATGGTGCGCCTTTGCGCCGATGGCCGCCTTGTACCTGCTCGCCTTCGCGTTCATCATCAACGAGGAGATCTTCACCGGGCTCCAGATAATGACGCTGAATCCGCCAGCGAACTGAGCAGAAACAGCGGAAGGTCGATTGAATGAGCGCGCTGTCCGGGGCGCAGGCCCCGCAGAGAAACATCACCGGCATCCTTCTGATCGCGATGGGATCGGTGGTCGCCGCCGTCTTGGTGATCTTGGCCGTCCCCTACTACGCGAGCTCGTCGGCGAGGATCGCCAGCCTCTACACGAACGTTGCGGTTCCGGCCGACCGGATCCTCGCCGCTGATATCCAGGCCTACGCCGTTAACCGGCTTCGCAATCTGGCCGCGGCCAAGTCGGATCTGTCGAATGAGGTGCAGGCGGAAACCGCGTTCGACAACCAGCTGGGCACGATCACGTTTCCGCCAGCGCCCGACCCCCACGCCGACCAGCTGACCACGGCCGACGCGAAGCGAATCAAGCTGATCAAATTGCAGCTGCAGGTCAAATCGCTGAGGAAGCTGCGGGCGCTCGACAGCCAGGTGCAGGCGGCCAGCGCCGCCGTCGATGCACAGATCAAGATCATGCGCGCGGATCTGGGTTTGCCTGCGGTGAGCGGAGGTCTCTACTGAGCCCCACCGTCCGGCGGCGGGCGGCGCTGCATGATCGTCTCGATGGGGTAGCCGGGCCGCATCGCGCTCATCGCATACTCGACGACGAGGTTCGAGCTGTCATACGTGGTCCTGGCGATCCTGAGCACCGGCTCATCGGGTTTCAGGTCGAGCGCCGACGCATCGGCTTCGCCGGCGGTCGCAGCGGTGACCGCCTGCTTCGCGCGCACGATGCGCACCCCGTAACGCGTTTCGAGCATGGCGTACAGCGAGCCGTCCAGCAGGGGATCCCCGTCCAGGCCCGCGAACCGCGAGCACGGCAGCCACGAATTCTGCACCACGACCGGGCAGCCGTCCACCAGCCGCACCCGCCGGACCGTCACCGCAGCCGCCGCCTGCCCGAGCAGCAGGGCGCTGCGGACGGCGGGCGGCGGCTGCTCGACTGCCGCATTGATCAGCCTCGTCCGGACCTCGCGGCCCTGCCTGCGCATCTCCTCGGTGAAGCTCAGCAGCAGCTCCGCGCTCCTGGTTGGGCGGTCGGCCGCGAACGTACCCAGGCCCTGGCGGCGGACCACGCTCCCCTCGGTCGCCAGAGCCCCGACCGCCTGGCGGATCGTCATGCGCGCGACGCCGTATCTGGCCGCTAATTCGGTCTCGGACGGCAGTCGTTCTCCTGGACCCCATTCGCCGGCATCGATCCGGGCCCGCAGATCGTCACGAATGGAGATGTGAGCGGGGCGGCTCATCGATTTCTCCCAGGCGGCTCACGCCGCCGAGCGGCAGCTAAGCGGGAAGATCCGATTATCCTCACTGTCGAGTACCCCACGGCGTCCCTGGCTAGCAAATAGCGAGATATTTGGAGCGCAGCCGACGGTTACACGCGTGCTGCCTGGCAGGTCACCCGCTCCGGAAAATGACCTTCATCATAGCAGCGAACGAACTTGCCCCTGGGATTCTTTTCGGCGGCTTCGGCCGCCGCCGACCCGGCCGTTACCCAGTAACTCCATCACCTCGCGCCACCGCCGGTAGCGCCGCTCGGCGGCAGCAGCGCCAGCCGGATCGGGGCCGTAACGCTGCGTCGGGGGCGCTATGGCCGCCGCAGCCTCCCGCGCATCCGCGAACTGTCCGGCGGCCACTGCCGCGGCAAGCGCTGCCCCGCGCAGGCTGGCGTGCCGTTCGGCAGCCGTGCCGATCTCGACGCCCCAAACGTTGGCCCTCAGCTGCGCCGCGCGGGGCGAGGTGGCCGGGCCGCCAGCCAGGATCACGTGGCTGACCTCGGCGCCACTCGCCCGGAGGGCGTCGATGCCGAGCCGCACCTCGAACGCACTGCCCTCCTCGGCGGCGCGGATCAGGTGGGCGGGCCCGTGCTCACCGGAAATCCCGTCGATGCGGCCGCGCATCCGGGCATCCCAGCCGGGCAGGCGCCGGCCGGTCAGCGTTGTCCTGATCATGAGCTCACCGGGATCCGCAGCGTCCAAGGTTGGCCCAAGCGCCCGGTACGCGGCATCCGCCGACTCGTGGCCAAGGGTGGCAGCGAGCCAGTCAAGGCCACCCCCAGTCAAGCCGGTCGGCCCGCCCACCGTCCACAGATCATCCAGCAGGTACGCGTTCAGCACCGCACCGCCGGAGACTCGAACCGCCGGCATGTCGGTCACGTGCAGCAGGACGTCGGTGGTGCCGGCGATGTCAACGGTCAGCCCCGGCCGGACTGCTCCGACGCCTAGCGCACCCGTCGAGCCGTCCGGGCCGCCGACCGCCACCGGGGTTCCGGGCTCGAGGCCGGTCAGCTGAGCGGCTGCTGGGGTCACGCCCCCGGCAAGGGCGACGCAGGGACGGACCGTGGGCAGGATCTCCATGGGAACGCCGCATTCCCCGGCGATCCGCGCAGACCAGTACCGCTGCCGCACATCGAACAGCTGGGTGTAGGAAGCGGTCGCTGGATCCGTGCACGGCATCCCGGTGAGCTGGAAGGTGAGGTAATCCTTCAGGCTCAGCAGCCAGCGGGTACGGCGGAGCACCCCGGGCCGGGTCTTGCCGAGCATGCGTACCCGAGCGGCCGCCGATTCCGATGAGGCCGGGCGACCGGTTACCGACTCGAGCTCCGGTCCGAGCAAAGCGTCGAGTTCCTGCGCCTCCCGCCAGGCCCGGTTATCGCGCCAGAGCATTCCCGGCGCTGACGGACGGCCGTCCGGACCGGTCAGCACCGTCGCCAGGTGCGCCGTCAGCCCGACCGCCCGCACCCGCGCTCCTGCCGCGGTCAGCTCCCTGATCGCCGACGCGACCGCCTGCCAGGTCAGCTCGGGATTGAACTGATCGGCGCTGCCCGGGTCCGGTCGGCTGATCAATGAGCGCAATGCCCCGGACGGGCCGATCACCCCGGCCCGTATCCCGCTGCCGCCCACGTCGACACCGAGCAGGCCGACGGGTACCGGCTGCGCCTTCTCCAGCTGAGGTGACCTCGTCATGCGGATGGCGCATCGATGAAATGGCTCCGGCCGAAGCAGTCACACTGCCCGAGTTTCAAAAAAAAGTCCCAATGAAAGAGCGGCGACAATGACGACGGTGACAGTGCGAGTGCAGCGAAGGTCTCGGCGCCAGCGTGCGGCATCACTCCAGTTCCGTGGCAGCTGCCGCCCCGTCCTGGCGCTCAGCGCACACCGGTGCGGTGCAGCCGGGATGCAGAGCCTATGGACGAGATGTAGAGCTGCTTATATGGTCCTCTATACATTATGAGATGCGGATCAGGCCGGTTCGTCAACTAGGTGTTAGGGAATCCCGGCACAGGGGCAATCGCCATGCGATTGCATAGGGCGAATCGACGCTGCGGTAAGTGAACTATTTCTATCGGGATAGAATCCGCCGGTGCAGAAGACCGGGGTGCAATCCGCTTCAGTCGTCTAGCAGGTCTCTGATCATCTTCAGGCTGCCCTCGGCCGGCAGGGCCTCGACGCACAGGCGCTCGAGCACCGCCATGTAGTGATCCACGGTGTCCCGCTTGTCCAGGTAAAGCGCGCTGGTGAGCTGCTCGAGGTAGACGACGTCGGGCAGGTCCGGTTCCATGAACCGGAGAACGGTGAACGCCCCTCGCGCGGCGGCATGCCCGGCAGTCGTCAGCGGGAAGACCTGGAGGCTGACGTTCGGCCGGTCGGCCATGTCCATCAGGTGCCCGAGCTGGCTGCGCATTACCACGGGACCGCCGACGGGCCGCCGCAACGCCGCCTCATCCAGCACCATCCACAGGTGCGCCGGCGCCGGGCGGGTGATCACCGCTTGCCGGGCCATCCGCAGGCTTACCCGGCGCTCGATCTCGTCGTCCGATCCGCCCGGGTGACCGAGCATCGCGATCGCCCGCGCGTAGTCTGCGGTCTGCAGCAGGTCCGGGATGCACTGCAGCTCAAAGCAGCGGATCGAGCTGGCGGCCTCCTCGAGGCCGACGTACGGCTCGAACCAGGCCGGCATCACGTCGGCGTAGTTGTGCCACCAGCCCATGGCGCTCGCCTGGCGGGCCAGCTCGAGCAGGGCCTCCCGCTCCTGAGCGTCGGTGACGCTGTACAGGGTGAGCAGGTCCGCGATGTCGCGGCTCTTGAAGCCAACCCGGCCGGTCTCGAGCCTGCTCATCTTCGAGCCCGAAGCGCGGATGGCGTATCCGGCGTCCTCAAGCGTGATCCGCTTGCCCTCACGCAGGCGGCGGAGCTGGGCACCCAGCATGATGCGCAGGGCTGTCGGGCCACCGCCCGGTGAGGCGATCATGTCCCGGACAGCCGCACCGTTCTCAGGCCGACGTATGGTCACGCGCATCCTTCTGGGGAGGCCAGAAGATGACATTGTCCCACCACCGGCACGCTTCGCGCCAACCCTTGGACAACGCCAGCACGCCCCCGGCCGACCTTCACCGCGGACGGCCAGGCACCAACCCCCCCGGCTGGGCCTGGCCAGCCCACGGCGCGAGTCGGAGCACATGACACCGGCCCGACAGCCAGGGTCCCAGCCGCCCCACCCGGCTGGCATTCCCGGCTATTTACGCAAAGTCTGCCGGAACCGCTCATGCAATCCCAGTAGGGATAACCCTTGACGGGTCGGTCAACCAGTAAACTACGCATGTGGCATCTCCGTACCCCCGCAACGGTCACGCCGCAGACCGCGACGCTGCCCATGACGACCTGGCGCCCAGTGGCGCAGAACCGCTGGCCGAGCGACTGCGCAGGGCGCGCCTGGCGCCCGGCGCCGATCAGGGTCCGCCGCCCCTGGCGACACCGTGGATGTCCACGTTGTCCGACGGCTCCGAGCGACCCGTGGCGCGAGTGGCCGCGCTGAGCGAAATCGCGCAGGCGGCCTTGCGCCTTGGCCGGGTGAGCGAGTGCCTCGCCACGCTGGCCGAACAGCGCAAGGTGGCCGGAGACGACCCGGCGGCGCAGGTGTGGGCGCTGACCGCCTCGGCGGCGTGCCGGTCGGTATTTGGCCAGTTAGGCCGAGCGCGCGCGGACCTCGCCGCGGCCAAGAAGGCCTGCTATTACACGACTCCGCTGCTGGCCGAGCCGTTCTGGCGGTTCACCGACGTCGTGTGCAACTGGCTCGGCGGGAATTGGGCGGAAGCGCTCGCCGACGCCACGCACATACAGGCCAACCAGGTGACCGCGTTTCCGGCCGTCCTGGCCGGGACCGTCGCCGCGCTGCGCATGGAGTTGCTGCGCGGCCTCGGTGTCCCCGGCGAGATCCGCCAGCTTGCCAACGTGGTCGACGCTGCCGGGCCAGCCGAGCTCAGCGCGTGGGCACGGGCGGGCCTGGACGTGGACGAGGGGCGCCCCCGCGATGCGCTGCGCCGGCTCGCCGATGTCTGCGACGTCGGTGAGCGCAGCGTGTACCGGACCGCGCTGCCGCTCGTGCTGTACCGGATGGCGCAGACCGCTTTCGCCTGCGGCGAGCGGGACGTGGCCACCTTCGCGGCCGCCGCCCTCGCCGAGCAGGACGCGGCCGCTCCGGTGAATGCTGTCCTCGCCGGGCTGGCGGAGACGTACGCGACCCGCAGCCCGGCTCCGGCGCGCCGGGCCCAGGAACTGGCCGAGGCCGAGGGCGCGGCGATGCTGGTCGCCGAGGCACTCACCGCGCGCGGCCAGGTGGGCGACGACCCCGTCGCGACCCTGGGTGCCGCGCACGCGGCTTGGGAGCGTATCGGCGCTGCCGCACGGGCGCGTGCGGTGGCAGCGGCCATGCGTGACGCCGGGCTGCCGGCGCCGCAGCCGTCCATTCAGGCGGCGGGCGGTGCACCGGACCGGGGCCCGGTTCCGCTGACCGCGCGCGAGCGCAGCGTCGCCGTGCTGGTGCACGAGGGCCGCACGAACCAGCAGATCGCACACATGCTCAACATCAGCGTCAAGACCGTCGAGGCGTACCTGACGCGGCTGTACCGGAAAACCTCGTGCTCCTCCCGGGTGGAGCTCGCCGTCGCGATCACCGAACGACGGCTGCCGCTGGCCTCCAGTGATGAGGAGCCGGACGGCGGCGAGAAGTCCGCAATAGAGGAAGAAGGCCGCTAGACCTGCCGGCGAGATCGTAAGTTGAAAGGCTCACTGGGGCCAGGACCTCGCGGTCGGCTCGGCATGTTCATGCAGCGAGGCCCTCGATCACGCCGTAGGGGAAGGCGACCGGCTGAATGCTGCCGAGCTTCAGCCCGGAGGCTTTCAGGAGTTGCTTGTACTCGTCGTTGGTGCGTTCTTGGCCGCCGGTGAGCACGAGCATGTTGATGTCGCTCAGGAGGGTTGGCACGGCGTCGCTGCCGTCCTCGGGGATCAGCCGCTCGATGATCAGCACCTTTCCTGCCCTGGCCATCGACCGGCGGCAGTTGCGCAGGATCTCGCTCGCCCGCGCGTCGTCCCAGTCGTGCAAGATGTTCGCTAGCAGGTAGCAGTCCGCGCGGTCTGGAACTTGCTCGAAGAAGTTCCCCGCCAGCACCTTGCTGCGGTTTGCGATATCGATCGCGTCGAGCAGCGTCTCGGCGCGGGCTGCCACGGCCGGGGTCTCGAGCAGCACCCCGTGCAGGTGGCCGTGCTTTCGCAGGATCTCGGCCAGCAACGTTCCCTGGCCTCCGCCGACGTCGACGACGGTGCGAATGTCTGAGAAGTCGTAGGCTTCGGCGACGCTGGGGGCGAATGCCGCGGTTCGCTCGGACATCGCGGCGTCGAAGGTGGCCGCGTTCTCCGGGTGCTGGGCGAGGAAATCGAAGACGCCCATCCCGAACGCGGCGTCAAAGCCGGGCTTGCCCGTCTTGATTGTGTCGAGGATGTGCTCGAACGGCCGGGCGGAGCCGAGCGCGTCCAGGAAGGTTGCCCACGACCGCATGCCTGCGGCATTGTCCGAGCGCAGGCGGTCGCCGAGCACCGTCAGGCTGAAGCACCGGGGATACCGCTCGTCGAACAGGCCCAGGGCCGCGAGCAGGCGAAGAACGCGGTAGAGCGACGGCTCGTGGGTGCGGGTGACCCGGGCCAGTTCCTGCGCGCTCGCGGGGCCCTCGGTGAGCAGGTCGGCGATCCCCAGCTCAGCCGCCGCATAGACCGCGCGCGAGATGTGCATCCCCCAGATCAGTCGCAGCAGCGTCGCCGCGGCCACGCGATCCGATCCGGCTGACTGGGCGCCGCTTGACTGCACCGTGCCGCCCTGGGACGCGGCGCCCGGATTGCTCGTGTTCATAGTCGCCTCCTGCGAGTTCGGTTGGTCAGGTGAAGCGTGACCTAGGTCGATTTCCGCGCGCCAACCTGCCGATTACGGTCGGCTTACCGGCACTTGGATACGCTCTTGGCATGGCCGCGCCGGCCCCGTGCCGCGCGTCTGCGGATGAGAGGCGCAGAGTGGAGTTCCACGTCCTTGGTCCTCTGGAGGTGACATCCGGCGGACGGTCGCTTTCGGTCGGCGGCACCCGGACCCGGGCGGTGCTGGCATTTCTGCTCATAAACGCGAACGCCGTGGTGTCTGCCGGCCGGCTGGCGGAGGAGTTGTGGCCCGGGCTTGCGCCCGGCCGCGCTGCTGCGAACCTGCAGGTGCGCCTCTCGGAACTGCGCAAGGCGCTTCGGTCGGTCGCAGAGGAAGACCGGCTCGCAACCCAGGCTCCGGGTTATGTCCTGCGAGTCGCGCCCGGCGAGCTGGACGTGGTGCGGTTCCAGCAGCTCGCGGCGAGCGGGCGTGAAGCGCTGGCCGCAGGGGACGCGGCCACCGCGGTCGGGCTCCTGGACGAGTCGCTGGCGCTGTGGCGAGGGCCGGCGCTGGCCGACTTCGGCGATCTTCAGTTCGCCGCGGCGGAGCAGGCACGGCTGGAGGAGGAACGCCTCGGAGTCCTGGAGTCAAGGGTGGATGCGCAGCTCATGTGCGGACGCCATCGGGAGCCGATCGCAGAACTCGAGACGTTGACCACCAGGCACCCGCTGCGTGAGCCGTTCTGGTCCCAGCGTCTGCTGGCGCTGTACCGGGCTGGGCGCCAGGCCGATGCGCTCCGCGCATACCGCGAGCTGCGCTCCACCCTCATCGACCAGCTCGGGATCGAGCCCGGGCCCGAGCTGCGCGACCTCCAAGCGCGGATCCTGCGCCAGGACTCAGCGCTCGAATACCGGCCCGCCCCGCAGACGGACGGCTATGCACAGCCGGAGACTCTGTACGCCCAGAACGGCGAAATCCACATCGCCTACCAGGTGCTCGGAAAGGGCGATAGCGACATCGTGTTCGTGCCCGGGGCGATGAGCCACCTCGACCTGCTGTGGGAAGACCCCGAGACCGCCAGCTTCTTTCGCCGTCTTGCCACGCTCGGTCGCCTGATCCTGTTCGACAAGCGTGACACGGGACTGTCGGACCGGGCGCCGGCCTACTCACCCCTGGAAGAGCGCATGGATGATGTCCGGGCCGTGATGCACGCGGCCGGCGAGACCAAGCCGTCCTGTTCGGCTACTCGGAGGGCGGGCCGATGAGCATCCTGTTCGCGGCCACGTATCCGGACCGGGTCAGCTCCCTGATCCTGGGCGCGGGGACAGCCCGCTATCGTCGGGCACCCGATTACCCCTGCGGACGAGGGTCCGATGAGATGCTCGATTCCCTCGAGAAGATCGCCGCACACCGGTGGGGACAAGGCGCAACCATCGACTGGTTCCTTCCTAGCCGCGCGAGCTCACCACAGGCGCGGCAGATGTTCGCGCGCTTTGAGCGGATGGCCGTCAGCCCCAGCGCGTTTCTGCGGATCGTACGGATGGTCCGCGAAATCGACGTCCGCGCGGTACTGCCAGCGATTCGCGTGCCGACGCTCGTGATCCAGCGCCGCGACGACATCATGACCCCCCCGTGCCACGGACGCTACCTCGCATCCCATATAGCCGACGCCCGCTACTTCGAGCAGCCCGGAGACCACGCTCTGCGGTTCGCCGGAAGCGGAGACATCGACCGGCTGTTCGACGAGATCGAGGACTTCCTCGCCGGTACATCGCATCGCCGCGAGGCTCATCGAGTGCTCGCCACAATCCTGCTCGCCGAGGCGGTACACAGCACAGCACACCCAGACAAGGCCAGCGACCGACCCCAGGCCGCCCAGCTGGATGCCCACAGTGCCGCGATCAGCCAGCAAGTGCGCTCCCACCGCGGTCGCCTGCGCGAGAGCACCGCACAAAGCATCCTTGCCACCTTCGACGCGCCCGGGCAGGCAATTCGCTGCGCAGCCGCCATCAGCGCCGACGCCGCCGCACACGGAATCCAGCTACGCGCCGGGATCCACACAGGTGAAGTGGACCTAGCCGGCGACCAGATTGGGGGAATCTCTGCTGACATCGTCCGCCGCGTCACCGCCCAGGCCCAGCCGGCGGAGATCCTCGTCTCCCGGACCGTCAAAGACCTGGTCGTCGGATCCGGGATCTCATTCGCCGGCCGCGGCTCGCACGAACTAACCGGGACCGCTGACAGATGGCCCCTCTTCGCTGTCATCGGCCTGTAGAGCGCCCACGGTCGTGGGCAGCAAGCCGCTGGCGCTCGCGCCTGACCTGAGGCCCGTACGACCCTGGCTCCGCGGGCGTGCTCAGGTATCCCTCGGTCAGCCGGGTCAGCGCGTCCACGAATGGCTCGCGCTGTTCCTCCGGCAGGGCGTCGAGCACGCCCCGGTGCACCCGGTCGGCGATCTTCGATCCCTCGGCGACCGTGCGCCTGCCCGCCTCGGTGACGGCGATGATCCTGGCGCGGCGGTCGGTGCTCGACTGCCTGCGCTCGGCCAGGCCAGCCTTCTCCAGTTTGTCGACCGTGACCACCATCGTCGTCTTGTCCAGGTCGGAGATCTCGGCCAGCTCGATCTGGGTCCGCTCGGCCTCGAGGGCGTGGAAGAGCACGCAGTACCCACGTGGCGTGATCCCGAGCTCGGCCATGGCCGCGGCCATCTGCGTGGCCAGCACGTGGCCGGCATGGGTCAGCAGATAGGACATATCGGCCACGGTTCGCGTGGGCGCGCTCGTACTCATGATCTCAGCCTACCTAGTTAGATCTGTTACCAGATTATCTGCTAGACGAACCATTTGCGGCGGCGGCACGGCGCTGGCGCAGGCGGGACCGGGGCCGGGGCGCCAGGCGGCGGCGCCGAATCATTGGCGGATATTGGCTAAATAGCCGCTTTCCTGATAGGTGGCCCGATACGCTGCATTGTCCCCGCCAGCCAGTTCGGCCTGCCGAGGCTTCGGCCGTGTTCCTGCTGCGGGCTGGGCGCAAGCCGACAGCACCAGTCGTGCTCAGGGAGTGGGGCAATGGTTCAGCTGAGCGCGCGCATCGCCCGATGGGGCCTCGTCGCGGCCGCCGCGGTCACCGCGTGCACCCTGAGTTCCTCTGCCGCGCTGGCGGCGGGCTCCGAGGCTGCCCAGGGCGCCAGCAAGACCGTGACCTACCTCGGATACAACTTCGCCGTCCCGTCGAGCTGGCCGGTCATCCACGTGACGGCGACGACCTGCGTGCGCTTTGACAGGCACGCGGTCTATCTGGGAGACCCGGGCAGCAACCAGGACTGCCCCGCCGGCCTGCTCGGAACCACCGAGGCGGTCCTGGTGCAGCCAGCCGGACGGCCGGGTGGCCGCCGCGTCGGCGGCCGAGGACCCGATCGCCCACCGGATCACCGCGGTCAGCCAGGGAATCGAGGTCACGGCGACGTACGGCACGGACCCCGGGCTGATCACAGAGATCCTGGCCAGCGCCTCGCTGCCCGCGCCGAGCGCGAGCACGAGCGCCGTGGGCCAGGCCGCCGCGAGCCCGGCGAACGCCGCGCTGAAGCTGGCCGAGCCCGCCGCCGCGGCCGCGGACGTGCCCGCCAGCGCGAGCAGCTTCACCGGCGAGGGCTTCGACGCCTGCGCGGCGCCGAGCGCCGCGTACCTGAGCGCGTGGCACAGCAAGTCGCCCTACGGCGCGGTCGGCATCTACATCGGCGGCGCCGAGCGGGCGTGCGCGCAGCCCAACCTGACCGCAGCCTGGGTGGCACAGCAGGCCGCGGCCGGGTGGCGGTTCATGCCCATCTATGTCGGCCCGCAGGCCGAGTTCGACCAGATAACCGCCCCGGCGAGCCAGGCGGTCGCTGCCGCCGAGGACGCGGTCACCCAGGCCGCCGCCCTGGGCCTCGGGCCCGGCACTGCGATCTACTACGACATGGAGGCGTATCCGGCCGCCCAGAAGACGAAGGCCCTGGCCTTCATGTCCGCATGGACCACCGAGCTGCACGCCGAGGGCTACAAGTCCGGCATCTACGGCAGCTCTTCGTCCGGGGTCACCGACCTGGTCGCGAACTTCACCAAATACACCATGCCCGACGTGATCTGGGACGCGCTGTGGAACGGCGAGGCGAACACGACCGACCCAGCGATCCCGGCCGCCGACTGGGCAAACAACGACCGCGCGCACCAGTTCAACGGCGGTAGCGACGAAACCTACGGTGGCGACACCATCGACGTGGACCAGGATTACCTGGATGTGAGCCTCACCCCGCCCGGCCCGGTCAACTCCGGGCGGTCCGCGCTGGTGACCAGCGCCGGCACGGTCGCCGACTTCGTGATCCGTAACGGGAACCTGAACACCTTCTACCAGACCAGCCCGGGCAGCAGGTTCACCGGCCCGAAGAAGCTGACCAGCGGGCGCAACCTGGCGGGCACGCCGGTGGCCGTGCAGGCCGCGGACGGCATCATCTCGATCTACGCCGAGACCACCAAGCATGCGGTCATGGCGCTGCGCGAGTCTGCCCCCGGCGGCGCGGTCACGACCACCAACCTCGGCGGCCACATTACCGGCGACCTGGCCGCGATCGCCACCCAGCGCGGCACGGTCGCCGTGTACGCGGTCGGCACCAACGCTGACCTGTACACCTACTACCAGACTGGCCCGGGCAGCGGGTTCAAAGGCCCGAAGCGGCTGACCAGCAGCGGCGGCCTGACCGGCACGCCCGCGGTCGTTCAGGCCGCCAACGGCATCATCTCCGTCTACACCAGGACCAGCGGCGGCGCCGTCAGGGCCGTCTGGCAGAACGCCACCGGCGGCGCGGTCACCAAGACCCGCAACCTCGGCGGCCACATGGCGGCAAGCCCGGCCGCGATCGTCACCGTCCGGGACACGATCGCGGTGTACGCGGTCGGCGGCAACAAGCGGCTCTACGGATACCAGCAGTCGCGGCCCGGCGGCCCATTCACCGGCCCGGCGAAGCTGACCAGCACCGGCGGCCTGACCGGAACCCCAATAGCCATCCCGAACGCGAACGGTGCGGTGTCGGTCTACGTACGGACCACCGGCGGCTCCATCCGGGGCAAAGCGCAGTCCGCCGCCGCCGGCGCCTTCAACAGGAGCTCCTCGCTCGGCGGCCACATCGCCAATGACCTGGCCGGCGTGGTCTTCGGCGACGGGGCGATCGCGCTCTACGCCAACGGAAGCAACGGCCGCCAATACGGCGACCAGGACGCCAGTGGCACCAGCTTCGCCGGCTGGAAGGTGCTCTGACCGCGCGTTGGCCCGACCGCTGTCGGTCATCCTCCGTAGGATGACCGGGTGGCCCTACCAGAACCCGAAATAAGCGGGGAAAGGAGCGGGGCGCTCGAGGTCCTGAGCCGGGTGTTCGGCTACGACTCGTTCCGCGGACGGCAGCAGGAGATCATCGGCCACGTCACCGCGGGCGGCGACGCGCTGGTGCTGATGCCTACCGGCGGTGGCAAGTCACTGTGCTACCAGATCCCGGCGCTGCTGCGGGACGGCACCGGGATCGTGATCTCGCCGCTGATCGCGCTGATGCAGGACCAGGTGGACGCGCTCCGCGCGCTCGGCGTCCGGGCCGGGTTCCTGAACTCGTCACAGGCACCCGGCGAGCGGCGCGAGGTCGAGGCCGACTTCGTCGCCGGGCGGCTCGACCTGCTCTACCTGGCACCGGAGCGGCTGCGCACCGAGTCCACGCTGCGGCTGCTGGACCGCGGCACGATCTCGCTGTTCGCCATCGACGAGGCGCACTGCGTGTCCCAGTGGGGACACGACTTCCGGCCCGACTACCTGGAGCTGTCCGCGCTGCACGAGCGCTGGCCGTCGGTGCCCCGCATCGCGCTCACGGCGACGGCGACCGATGCGACACGCACCGAGATCGCGCAGCGGCTGAACCTCACCGGGGCGCGGCATTTCGTCTCGAGCTTCGACCGCCCAAATATCCAGTACCGCATCGTTCCGAAAAACGAGCCGAGGCGGCAGCTGCTCGGGCTGATCCAGGCCGAGCACCCCGGCAGCGCGGGCATCGTCTACTGCCTGTCCCGGGCGTCGGTCGAGACGACCGCGGAGTTTCTGGTACGCAGCGGGATCGAGGCCCTCCCCTACCACGCGGGCCTCGACGCGGCCACCAGGAGGGCCAACCAGGCGCGGTTCCTCCGCGAGGATGGCCTGACCATGGTCGCCACGATCGCGTTCGGCATGGGCATCGACAAGCCCGACGTGCGCTTCATCGCCCACCTCGACCTGCCCCGGTCCGTGGAAGGCTACTACCAGGAGACCGGCCGGGCCGGGCGGGACGGCCTGCCCTCGACCGCCTGGATGGCCTACGGGCTGCAGGACGTCGTCCTGCTGCGCAAGCTGATCGACACCTCCGAAGGTGACCTGGCGCACCGGCGCCGCCAGGCGTCCCACCTGGACGCGATGCTGGCTCTCTGCGAGACGATCGAGTGCCGCCGCGCGCAGATGCTCGGCTACTTCGGGGAGCAGGCCGGCGAGTGCGGCAACTGCGACACGTGCCTCACGCCACCGAAGGCCTGGGACGGCACGCTGGCCGCGCAGAAGCTGCTGTCGGCTGTGGTCCGGCTCAAGCGCGAGCGGGGCCAGAAGTTCGGCGCGGGCCAGGTGATCGACATCCTGCTCGGCAAGCAGACGGATAAGGTCAGCCAGCACCGGCACGACTCGCTGAGCGTGTTCGGCGTCGGCAAGGACCTCACCGACCTCCAGTGGCGCGCGGTGGTTCGGCAGTTGCTGGCGCAGGGCGTTCTGGCCGTCGAAGGTGACTACGGGACGCTGCTGAGCACGCCGGCCGGCGACGAGGTTCTGTACCGCGGGCGGCAGATCCGGCTGCGGGACGACCCGGTCCGGGTCCCGCAGGCCAAGCCCGCCAAAGCCTCCCGCGCGGCCGCCGCCGCCACCGAGCTTTCCGAGGCGGATGCGGCGATGTTCGAGCAGCTTCGCGCGTGGCGCGGCGCGGCAGCGAAGGAACAGGGCGTGCCCGCGTACGTGATCTTCCACGACGCGACGCTGCGTCAGATCGCCGCGCAGTCGCCGTCAACGCTGACCGAGCTCTCAACCGTGAACGGCGTCGGCGATGCCAAGCTGGCCAAGTACGGCCAGCAGATCCTGGACATCCTGGGCCGTCCGGACGTCCGGGCCAGCTGAACTGACGCTTCGGCCGCCGCCCGCGGCTGGGTCAGGTTTCCGGCCTGCCCTGGGAGGCACCCCAGACGTCCGGGATCTCGGTGTAACCGCCTCCGCTGTAGACGGACAGCTCGGACGCCAGCGAGGAGGACGACAGGCCGACCCCGGCTTTCAGCGCCGCGATGATGCGCGGATAAGCGGTGGGAATCAGGAACGCCACCGTCGCCTTGATGCCGTCCTCCGGGGTGGGATATGAGTACAGGCTGTAGCCCTTGCCCTCGGGCTTGATCGGCCATCCGCCGTAACCACGCTGGCTTACGTTGATCGGGTTGTTGGCCCCGACGATGCCGCTCGGCGGAGAGCCAGCCTCGTTCTGCATCCAGTAGCCGAGCGACGTTATGTTCGCATCCGTCAGCGGGTCACCGAGAGCGGTGAGGATCGCCTCGGACCACACAAGCTCACTGGCGCCCGTGGGTGTCTGGTTCTCGGCCGTCGGGGTGGGCGAGAACTCCGGCCGCGGGGTCGGTGCCGGAACCGGTGAAGGCGTGCGATGAGCGGGCGATGACGGCGCCGTTGGATCCCGGCCGGCTGACGACCCGGCGTGGGCCCGCTCGGCAAGACCGGGGCGCGCCGGGAGCAACGGCGCGCGATCCGGGACTTGACCAGACGTCATGCCCAGCACGGAACCTGCGACGCTGAGGGCAGGGGATTCGTGCGACGGGGTCTGCAGAACCCTCGGAGAGGACGGCACCGACTTGCCGATGAGGCCGGTAGCCAGGCCCAGTCCGGCAAGCACGCAAAAGACTGCTGGAAGAATGAGCCAGCGGAATCTCCCCGCAATTCTCATCCGCGGCAACCTCGCCGGGCCGCCTGGCTGTGCCAGAGACTCGGCGGGTCTGCTCTCCTCTCCGCAGCGCGCTATAAGACACGTCAACGATTGGCATGCTAGGGGAGCAGCGAATCCAACGGGGCAGAACGGCGATATGCCAGATATGGACGCTGCGCTGGCCTGATGAGATGCAGGCCGGCGTCCGCCGGCGGCCGACCCATCCCCGGTGCCGGAGAACTTCCAGATGTCTGGGAGTTCCCCCGTTTCCGTTGACCCAAGCGGGCCGGAGCCGGCATTGTCGAGTGACGGGTGAGGCGATCGCGCGTGCGACGGGACAGACCGAGGAAGGTGCCGATGGAGCGCAGCCGAGCGGCGCGCGTACCCCTGCAGCGGCGTAGCCGCAGGCGGTGGCTGGCAGCGGCTGGGATAGCGGTGTGCTGGGCGATCCTGCTCGACCAGACCGGTTCCATCATCGCTGCCACGATGCTGCTGTTGCTCCTCGCGGCGCTGACGGTCGTGGCCGTGATGGCCCTCCGGGCCCTCGGCGTCAACCGGAACCACCCGTGGGTCCGGCAGATGGCAGCCCGGCCCTGGCGCGACGGGCAGGACGTTCTGCGGGTCGCCCTGCGGCACCTGCCCGAGGTGTTCGTGGTCACGCCGAGCGGCTCGCTGCTCGCGCCGGATCACGTCGAGCTGCGGATGAACCCCGACGACCTGAGGTCCCTGGGCGAGCACATGGAGATTGGCGTGGCCGCCCAGAGTGCCGCCGAGGTGTACGTCGATCAGGTGACCGCACACGGCGCCCGGCCGGCCGGACCAGGCCCGGCCGAGGTGCGCATCATCCCCGATGACGACGTGCCGCCCGGACGCTACCGGCTGCGTCAGGGCCAGCCGGTGAACGTCGGCGCCCTGCATAGCTTCCAGCCCGGCCCGCAGCTTGCGCACGCGGGCGCGCAGGCTGCCCGCGCCGGGGTCGCTGCGCCGGGCCCGGCCGTTGACGTCCCGCGTCCGGCTCCGCAGTCGCCGCAGGGGGGCTTTGTCGGCCACGACGGAAACACCCGGGCGCACCCGGAGTCGGGGCTGTCGACCGTGACCGGCATGCCGACCGTCATCGAACTGCCGCACAACTCGGTCCCGATGCTGCGGCTGGTCACGGGCGGCTCGGTCACCGAAACCCGGGTATCCGGCGCCCGTGCCGGGCGGGGGCACGTCGAGCTCAAGCTTCCCGCGGAGCCCACAGTGTCACGGGAGCATGCCAGGTTCACTTTCTCCGACGGCCAGTGGTGGATCGCCAACCTGGGCAGGAACGGAATGACCGTGAACGGCGCCACGCTGGCCGGCGAGCAGCCGCTGCACGACGGCGATTCGATCCGCTGGGGAATGCGGCCGGACGCGCTGCTGTCCAGGGTCGAGATCCGCTGAGAAGGCGCGGCAGGCCGACGGCCGCGGCTCAGCCAGGTCCGAGGTGCCGCTATTGTCGTCTCAGACACGGCAAGACTGAGTGACGGCTGGGGGCACCGTCGTTTGGGGTGGCGGCCGAGTGGCGATAGGCCAGCTCTTCATCTGGTCTTTCCTGCGGGACGAGTGGGCGGCATGCCCTCCCGACGAGATCACGTGGCTTGACCGGGGCCTGCTGTCCGGAAACGAAGACCTCACGCTGCACCGGGCGCCACGGTGCGCGGGCCTGCGCTACGTGCACCACAGGTGGGAGCTGTTCAGCCGCGACACGACCTACCGGGTATACCTGGCGGCACACTCCGGCGGGACCCTGCCGAGCGCCGAGGCCGTGCAGCGAGTGGCCCGCCACGTTCTGCCGGTCGCTCCGGCCCACTATGAGGCGCTGCCGGTTGTGCTCGAGCAGGGAGCGTGGCTGGTAAGCATCGGCAGCTGGGTGCTGCCGCTGCGGCTCGACGCACCGGACCGTGCCCCGGGCGACGCGGATCCGGCGGGCCCGCGCAGCGACAAGCTGCCGGCCACCAGGGACAGCCGGATCCTGTCCAAGCACTCGGCGGCCGGAGACGGCGGCCCGGCCAAGGACGACGCGGTGGCGCACGTGCGCGGCTATTTCCAGCGCAACGCGACGGCGCGGCTGGCAATGGCCTTCTACTACCAGGAGTACATCCTCGGCAGGGCCGCACCGCACCCCACCGCGATGATGGACGTGGTCATCGCGCTGAACCTGACCGGGGAAGGCGCGGTGTCCGACTACAAGAAGCTGCTCCAGGGGTTCATCTGGAAGGAGCGGGGTCACGCACGCGACCTCGCCGATTTCCTGCTGTCCAACGCCCTGCTGACCCCGGCCGATCTGGACGAGGCGCGGAAGGTCGCGGCCGAGAACGAGCGCACCGGGGTCTGCGAGACCGCGCGGGAGCGACTGCGGTACCGGCCACGGGAGGCTTAACGCCGCGCCGGGGTCAGCGGTTCACCGCCTGCTTGACCAGCGTGCGCCCGAAGTCCCACATCAGGCCGCTGCCCTTGTGCGCGTCCTTCATCACGTCGTCGAACGCCTCGCGGAACAGCGCGACCTCCTCATCGCCGATCATCAGCGGCGGCAGCAGCTTGATGACCTCCGTATGGTCGCCGGAGACCTGGGTGAGGATGCGGTGCCGCTGGAACAGCGCGACGACCACCATCTGGGCAAACAGTCCCACCCGGGCGGTCTGCAGCATGCTCCAGCCGGGCCTGAGCTTCAGCGACCGCGGCTTGCCGAATTCGAGACCGATCATCAGCCCGCGCCCGCGCACCTCGGCGAGCAGCTCGTACTCCTCGATCATGTCCCCAAGCGCGGTCAGCAGCGCGGTCCCGGTGCGCTCGGCGTTGCTGACGAGCTGCTCGTCCTCCATGACCGCGAGCGAGGCAAGCCCGGCCGCCATCGCCGCCGCGTTGGAGCCGAACGTCGAGTCGTGCACGAGCACCCGGTCCATCGACGAGTAGACCTTGTCGAAGATCCAGCCCTTGGCCAGCGTCGCGCCCACCGGCACGAAGCCGCCGGACAGGGCCTTCGCCACGGTGACGATGTCCGGCTCGACATCCTCGTACTGATAGGCGAAGAACCTGCCGGTCCGGCCCAGGCCGGTCTGCACCTCATCGCAGATCAGCAGCGCGCCGTGGTCATGCAGCAGCTTGGCGGCCGCGGTGAGGAACCCGTCGGGCGGCATCCAGACGCCCTTGCCCTGAATCGGCTCGACGACGAGCGCCGCGACGTCGCCCTTGCGCAGCTCGGCCTCGAGCGCGTCGGTGTCGCCGAGCGGGATCGCGACGTCCGGGAGCAGCGGGTCGAAGCCCTTGCGGAACTCCGCCGCACCGTTGACCGACAACGAGCCGGTGGTCAGGCCGTGGAAGGCGTGGCTGCAGAACAGAATCCGCTTCCTGCCCGTCGCGTACCGGGCGAACTTCAGCGCGGTCTCGACCGCCTCGGTGCCGCTGTTGCCGAAGTACACGCGGTCGAACTCGGGCGCCTGGGCCAGCAGCCGCTCGGCGAGCAGGCCCGGCAGCAGCGCGCAGTCGAACTGGACCATGCTGGGCAGCTCCGCGTCGAGCATGTCGTGCAACGCCTTGCGGACAACCGGGTGGTTGTGCCCCACCCCGAAGACGCCGAAGCCAGCCAGGAAGTCGGCGTAACGGTTGCCGTCGCGGTCCCACAGGTAGGCGCCCTCGGCCCGCTCGTACACCTTGTCGAATCCGATGGCGTGCAGCATGCGGGGCAGCTGCGGGTTCAGATACCGCGCGTGCAGGTCATAACCCTCCCCGCGCCGGGTGGCCAGGAGGGACGGCAAGTCAAATCCCATCCCCGCATCATCCCAGGACGCTCAGCGCCCCGGCGAGCGGGGCCAGAATGCCCGGTTCCGCCCGATGCGGCAGGTTCATGATCGCTAGATCGACACCGGCGTCCCGGTAGGCGGCGGCCTGCTCGGCCGCGGCCTCGATGCCGTCGTCCAGCCGGACGTTGACCGAGCAGGTGATCTCCGCCGGATCGCGGCCGAGCCGCTCGCAGTGCTCGACCAGGGTCTCCTTGAGGCTGCGCCAGTCGTCGACGTTCTGGGCCAGCACGTTCCACTGCTGGGCCCAGCGGGCGGCGGTGCGCAGCGTCCTGGTCCGGCCACGGCCGCCGATGGTGACCGGCGGATGCGGCCGCTGCACCGGCTTGGGTTCGCAGCGCGCCTCCGTCAGGTGCACGTACCTGCCTTCGAAGTTGGTCGTGGTGTCGCTGAGCAGGCCGACGATCGCCTTGACGCCCTCGTCGAACCGGTCGAAGCGCTCGCGAAGCGGCGGCAGGTCGATGCCATAGGCATCGCACTCCATCTGGTTCCAGCCGGCGCCCAGGCCGATCTCCAGCCGTCCGTCCGAGATGATGTCCACGGTCGCGGCCATGTTGGCCAGCACCGCCGGATGCCGGTAGACCATGCCGGTGACCTGGCAGCCGAGCCGGATCCTGCGGGTGGCCTGGCCCATCGCGGCCAGCATCGTCCAGCCCTCGAGGTTGGGCCCGGTGAGGTCGCCGGTCAGCGGGTAGAAGTGGTCCCAGTTCCACGCCGACTCGAACAGGCCGATCTCGTCGGCCGCCACCCACACATCGCGCATCTGCGCCCACGTCGTGTGCTCAGGCCTGGTCTTGATTGCGAAGCGCACTGATCCTCCTCGTCGGCGTGCCGGTGCCCCGCCTCATGCCGAGAACCTACAGGGCATCCGTATAGAACCGTCCTAACCAGCCTGGCGACGTCCACGCCGCATGACCTGACCGTCCACCCATCCGCTCAGGTTCACCTCCGGCCAGGCCGGATGGCTCTCCAGTTTGGCTCCCAGGGCTCCTGCTCTCTTGCAAACCGGGCCGCCGCATGCGCGAACGCACCCGGCGATCCTCGGTCACCCATCCGCACTACCGGAACGACAACCCGATGAACATCATCCCCCGAGAAGATCTCCAGCACCGCCGGGTGGCCCGGCTTCGAGGAGCAGGTCGGCCACATCGCCTGGCTCTTCGGCGCCTGGAACGACCTCGGCTATCCGAACCGCTGCCTTCGAGGGCGCGCACCGGCGAAGTGACGTGCGCCCGGCGGCTGGACGGTTGACATCGTCTGCCTGTCCGGCACGCCCGACCGTCAGACGGGCAGTGGCTGAGGGTCCGCCAGCACGGATGGCGGGCGCAGATCGGTTCCCGCCTGCCTAGGTCGCCCGCCGTCGGACCAGCCAGACCGCTGAGGCGCCGAGGAGCACGGAGAGCACCAGCAGCCATGCACCCTCGATCCATTGGAACGGCCAGAACCAGCTGCCGGGCTGGTAGCTCGCCACCAGGCTGAAGCCGTGCGCCAGGAGGTAGTGAACGGGGTCGAAGTTTTGCGGAGTGGACGGGCCGGGTTGGAACACACCCGCAGTCACGACACGCACATCGACCGGACGGAGGGCGGTGCTCAGGGCGGGCAGGCCAGCGGGCTTGCCGTGCAGTGTCCACCATTGGCTGATGACCTGAGCGGGTGGCCCGATGTTCGGGTTCGTGGTCTTGAGCGCCGCCCGGTAGTGCGGGCGAAGGAGCAGCGCCGTCGCGAGTGCCAGTCCCGACCACGCGGCAAGCGTGGCGAACATCGCGGGCAGGACCCGGCGGATCAGTACGCCCGCGAGCGCGCCGATTGCGAATGCGGCGAGCGTCCAGGCGGCGAACGCGATGCCCCGCAGGTCGAAGAACAGCGAGTAGAGCGGGCTGTAGCCGTAGCCTTTCATGCCGAGGAGCGGTCCGTAGGCCCACGAGAACACGATGCTGAACGCCCCAGCTGCGACCGCCACCACCACGGCGAGCGACACGAGTTTCGCCGTAGCCCACCGTGTGCGACCGAAGCCCTGGGTGAACACGTAGCGGAATGTCCCAGTCTCGAAGACGCCCGCGAGTAGCGGTGCCCCCGCGAACGCACCGATGAGTGCCGGGACCGCCTGGAGCAGAGCCGTAACGATTCCCGCGGTGGCGGAGTAGTCGTCGGAGAAGTTGGTGGCGACCTGCTGACAGGCTCCTGAACCTGCCGGCCGGCAGGCGGTGACCACGGCGTAGGCGTGGTGAAGCTGAACACCCTCGACGATCACGAGGATTGCCGCCGCCGCCATCAGCGCGAGGACACCCGCGATCGCGAGCCGGTGCTGGCGCCAGATCACCCACGCCATCCGCCGCCACGGAACCCGATGTGATGAGACCTCCTCCCGACGAGGCACCGAAGACGTTGCAACCGTCGTCACTTCGTTCGCTCCTTCGTGCCGGGGGAATGTGTGCGCGCTGGGCCGGGCAGCGCCGCGGCGTCCGGCTCGCGCAGGTAGGCAAGGGTGAGCTCCTCGAGGGTGAGCGAATGTGCGTCCCATCCGGGCGGCATCGGCTCGCAGGTGGCATAGCCGCGGACGAGCACCTCGGCGAGCGGGGCGGCACAGCTGGCGTGCACGACGTCCCAGTGCTGCAGATGCCGTCCGGCCTGTGCTGCCGGGCCGGTGAGCACGCGATGGGTGGCGAGGAGATCGTTCACCTCCCCCGCGACCTGAACGCGCCCGCGTGAGACGAGCACGAGGTAGTCGGCGACCCGCTCGAGTTCTGCGAGGACGTGAGACGACAGCACCACCGAGACGCCGTCGTCCGCGACTGCCGTCATCACCGTTGCCATGAAGTCATGCCGGGCGAGTGGATCGAGCATCGCCATCGGCTCGTCGAGCACGAGCAGCTGCGGCCGCCGCGCCAGCGCCAGTGTCAGCGCGAGCTGGGCCTGCTGGCCGCCCGACATCTTCCCCGCCTTCTGCTCCAGGTCGATGCCGAGCTCGCCCAGGCGATGCTCGGCGTATCCCTGGTCGAAACGGAGATTGAGGTTGCGAGTCATGTGGATCAGGTCCGCCGCGGACAGGTTCTTGAACAGCGGCGTGTCCTGTGCCACGAACGCGATCCCGTCGAGGGCCGGCAGAGAACCGGCGGCCAGCCCGCCGAGCACCGTCACCTCACCAGCGCTCGGCGTGGCAAGCCCGACCGCGAGATTCAGCAACGTCGACTTCCCGGCGCCGTTCGGCCCGACGAGCGCGACCACGTGCCCATCGGGGATCGCCAGCGTGCAGTCGCGCAGTGCCCTCGTCGAGCCGTAGGACTTGCCGAGGGCACGGGTCTCGATGACGTTCATGCCACGCCCGCCGCCTCGCCTCGCGCCGCGCCGCGCCGGTCGGCAGCACCCTCCCGGCGCTCACGGACATCCCGCAGCACGCTCGCGACGAGCGCCGTCATCGCGTCGTCGTCGAGCCCCGCTGCATCCGCGGATTCCACCCAGGAGACCAGAGAGCGCCGGAGCTCGGTGAGCTCGGGCAGCGCCACCTGTTTGAGCGTCGCCGCGATGAACGTCCCCTGGCCGGGACGCCCGACCGCGAGGCCCTTCGTCTCCAGCTCCCGGTACGCCTTCGAGACGGTGTTCGGATTGATCGCGAGCTTCGCAACGACATCCCGGACCTTCGGGAGCTGATCGCCCGGCGCGAGGTAGCCCAGACGCAGCGCGTGCTCGACCTGCTGGACGAGCTGCAAGTACGGCGGCACACCCGAGCCGAGCTCGAGGCGGAACTCCATAGGCGAGGCCCGCCGTTGAACATCCGGCTCGCTATCCCCCTGTCCTAGGACCATAGGACAATAGTATAGCGCTGCGCGCTGCTGTCAACCGCGCCTTCGGCGACCACACGCCACTGGCCGCGTTGGCGGTGGTTAGCCACCGTTCAGCATCGAATCGGCGGAAAAATAGACGGCGGGCGATCCGGTGCGCCCGCGTAGCCTGCTCATGCGCTGGCGGACTCGGCGTCAGCCTCGAGCGTTGCCACGTAGGCGGGCAGCGCCGAGAAGGTAACAGGCTCTCGTTACGCTTGCCTGGTGGGCAGGGACGCCGACCGCCAGTATGTGCCGGCGCCGATGCGCCGGGATGTCCGCCTGCTCGGCGATCTGCTCGGCGAGGTGTTGCGCGAGGCCGGCGGCCAGGAGCTGCTCGACGACGTGGAGCGGCTGCGGCACGCGGTCATCGCAGCACGACGCTCGGCCGACGACACCCTGCAGCAGATCAGCGACATGATCGCCGCCTGGCCGCTGGAGCGAGCCGAGGCCGTCGCCCACGCGTTCACCGTCTACTTCCACCTCGCCAATCTGGCCGAGGAGCATCAGCGGGTCCGCACGCTGCGCGAGCGGGACACCGGCGAGCGCCCGGTGCGCGAATCGCTGGCCGAGGCGGTGGCCACCATACGGGCCCAGCACGGGGCCGGGCGCGTCTTCGACCTGCTCGCGGAGCTACGGGTGCACCCGGTCCTCACCGCCCACCCGACCGAGGCCAGGCGCCGCGCGGTCACCGAGGCGCTGCGGCGCATCGGTGTGCTGCTGACCAGCCTGGACGACGAACGGCTCGGCGCCAGCGACCGCGCCGAGATCCGGCGCAGGCTAAGGGAGGGGATCGACCTGCTGTGGCGGACGTCGGCACTGCGGGCCGTGGCCATGCAGCCGCTCGACGAGGTACGGGCCGCCATGACCGCGTTCGACGAGACGCTGTTCCGCGTGGTCCCGGCTCTGTACCGGTCGCTGGACCGGGCGCTGAGCGGCCCGGCGTCCGGCCGCGTGGCCTCGGCGGCGCCGCCGTTCATCCGTTACGGCAGCTGGATCGGCGCGGACCGGGACGGGAACCCGTTCGTGACCGCCGAAATTACGAAGCAGGCGGCCGGTATCCAGGCCGAGCACGTGCTGCGCGCGCTGGAGAACGCGACCGAGCGGATCGGCCGGTCGCTGACCGTGCACGCCGGCGCGCAAACGGCCGGGCCGGACATGGCGAAGGCGATCGAGGCCGCGCGGGCCGGTCATCCGGACCTGATCGCCGAGATCGTGGGCCGCTCGCCGGAGGAGCCGTTCCGCGCGTACCTGCTGTACGCATCGCGCCGCCTGCGCGCCACTCGCGTTGCGGCGGGCGGGACTGAAACAGCGGGCGGGTCGGAGACAGCGGGCGGGTCGGAGACAGCGGGCGGGTCGGAGACAGCGGGCGAGCCCGGGACGGCCGGCCTCGCCTACCATGGCCCGGCCGAGTTCCTCGCCGACCTGCGCCTGGTGCAGCGGGAGCTCGCGAGCGCGGGCGCCGTCCGGCAGGCCTACGGCGAGCTGCAGCACCTGATCTGGCAGGCCGAGACGTTCGGGTTCCACCTCGCCGGGCTGGAGGTTCGCCAGCACAGCGCCGTGCACGCGCAGGCGCTCGGCGAGCTTGCGGACGAAGGCCCGGCATCGGAGCAGACCCGTGAGGTCATCGCGACGTTCCAGGCGATCGCCTGGCTCCAGGAGCGGTACGGCACCGAAGCCTGCCGGCGCTACGTGGTCAGCTTCACCAGGTCCGCGGCGGACATCGCGGCCGTCTACGAACTGGCCGACATCGCGGTCACGGACGGAAGCGCGCCGGTCCTCGACGTCGTCCCGCTGTTCGAGAGCGGCGCCGACCTGGAGAACTCGACCCGGGTGCTCGACGACATGCTGCTGCTGGAGCCGGTCGCGGCGAGGCTCGCTGCCACCGGGCGGCAGCTGGAGGTCATGCTCGGCTACTCCGACTCGGCGAAGGAACTCGGCCCGGTCAGCGCGACCCTGCGGCTTTTCGCCGCGCAGCAGCGGCTGACCCGCTGGGCCGAGGTCAACGACGTCCGGCTGACCATGTTCCACGGCCGCGGCGGTGCGCTCGGGCGCGGCGGCGGGCCGGCCGGGCGCGCGGTGCTCGCGCAGCCGCCGGGCTCGGTGGGCGGCCGGTTCAAGGTGACCGAGCAGGGTGAAGTGATCTTCGCCAGGTACGGCAACCCGGTGATCGCGGAGCGGCACCTGGAACAGGTCGCGGCGGCCGTGCTGCTCACGTCCGCCTCGCCCCACCCCGAGGCCGATGAGCCAGCAGCCGAGCAGCCGTTCCGCCAGGTGGCCAGGCCTCGATACCGGCGCGCTCGCCGCGTTCCGGACCCTCATCGAGACCGACGGATTCGCCAAGTGGTTCGCGAGGATCAGCCCGCTGGGTGAGATCGGCGCGATGCGGATCGGGTCGCGGCCGGCCCGCAGGGGCGTGGCGGCCGCCGCCGGGCTCGAGGATCTGCGCGCGATCCCGTGGGTGTTCGCCTGGGCGCAGACGCGGGTGAACCTGCCTGGCTGGTTCGGGCTGGGCAGCGGGCTGGCGGCGGCCGGGGCCGGGGAGGCCGAGGATGGGCCGGAAAGCGGGCTGCCTGCCCTGCAGGAGGCCTACCGCAACTGGCCGCTGCTCGCCGTCCTGCTGGACAACGCCGAGATGAGCCTCGCCAAGACCGACCGCCGGATCGCGGCGCGGTACCTCGCGCTCGGCGGCCGGGAGGACCTGACCGCGATGGTCCTGGACGAGTACGACCTGACCAGGCGGCTCGTGCTGCGGGTGACCGGGCACGGCCGGCTGCTCGCCGACCGGAAGGTGCTGTCCCGCGCCGTCGCGCTGCGCGACCCCTACGTGGACGCGCTCTCGCTGCTGCAGCTTCGCGCGCTCACCGCGCTGCGCGGCGGGGCCGACGAGCGCGAGCGGCTGGAGCGGCTGCTGCTGCTCACCGCGGGCGGCATCGCGGCCGGCCTGCAGAACACTGGATGAGCCGGCCCGGTTTGGGCCGGGCTGATCGCGCTGCCGGAATGTGATCGCGGTAAGTTCGGGTCCGTGGCAAACGACTGGCGGGTAACGGTAACGCTGCACGACACTGCCCACGCCGGGCGGGTCCTCGAGTCAATGCACGAGCACGAGGTCGAAGACGACGTGCGTCGCCGGCTTGGCGGCCGGGTCGCGGTCAGCGCCGATGGCCCCAGCATCTTCCTGTACGCGGGCAGCGAGAACGGCGCGCACGAGGCGGACCAGGTGGTGCGGGAACTGACCGCGAAGCACGGTCTGTCCGCGGACTTCGCGCTCGACCGGTGGCATCCCGACGAGGAGGAGTGGGAGAACGCCGACGCCGCCACGCCGCGGACCGAGCAGGAGCGCGCCGCCGAGCACGAGCGGCTCGAGGAGGACGAGACCAGGGAGTCCCTGGCCACCGGAAAGGCCCAGTTTGAGGTGCGGGTCGAGCTGCCGTCGCACCACGAGGCGGTCCAGCTCGGCGACCGGCTCAAGACGGAGGGCCGTACGGTGATCCGGCGGTGGACGCTGCTGGTCCTCGGGGCCAACGACTCCGACGACGCAAACGCGCTGGCCGAGGTGATCAAACGGGAGGCCCCGGCGGACGCCAAGGTCGAGGTCCAGGAGCTCGGCCCGCTGATTCCGTTCGGGCGTATCGGGCCGATCCCGTACTGGTGACGCACGTGAAACAGTCCGACGGGCAGTCGATGGAGACCCTGGCCGTCCACGGCGGGGAGCGCTGGCCAGGGCCGGAGGGCTCGGTGGTCTTCCCGATCTACCAGAGCACGGTGTTCGCGGTCGACCCCGGCACCGATTATCACGACATCCCCTACCTCAGGCTCAGCTCGACGCCGTCGCAGCGATATCTGCATGACAAGCTGGCCGCGATGGAGGGCGCCGAGGCTGCCGTCGCGACCGCCTCGGGCATGGCGGCGCTCACCGCGGCCCTGCTCAGCACGTTGCGCGCCGGAGATCACCTGCTCGCCGGCGACTGCCTGTACGGCGGCACGCACGACTTCCTCACCGGCCACGCCGAGGAGCTCGGCTGGAGCTACAGCTTTGTCGACACCTGCCGCCCGGAAACGTGGGCGGCTGCCCGCACGCCGCGGACAAAGGCGTTCCTGGTGGAGACGATCACCAATCCGCTGGTGCGGGTCGGGCTGCTCGACGAGATCGCGGCTTTCGGGCGCCGGGAGGGCCTGGTCACGATCATCGACAACACGTTCGCGACCCCGGTAAACTTCCGGCCGCTTGCCGCCGGGTTCGACCTGTGCTTCCACAGCGCCACCAAGTACCTGAACGGCCACTCCGACCTGACCGCCGGCGCCGTCATGGGCAGCGAGGAGCTGATCGGCCGGGTGCGCAGGACACTGAACCACTACGGGGGCAGCCTGGACCCGCACGCCGGGTTCCTGCTCGCCCGCGGCATCAAGACCCTTGCCCTGCGGGTACAGGCGCACAACGAGAATGCGATGGCGCTGGCCACGTTCCTCGCGGAGCACCCGGGCGTCGCCGACGTGCACTATCCCGGGCTTGCCTCTCATCCCGATCGTGCGCACGCCGCCAGGCTGCTGTCGGGCTTCGGCGGGATGCTGAGCCTGCGCCCTCGGGGCGGCGAGGCGGCGGCACAAGCGCTCCTCGACGCGGTGCGGCTGGCGTATCCGGCGGTGAGCCTCGGCGGCGTGGAAACGCTGATCACCCGGCCCGCCGTGACCACGCATGCCGGCATGCGGCCCGAGGACCGGGAACGCCTGGGCATCACCGCCGACCTGGTGCGGGTGAGCTGCGGCATCGAAGGCCAGCAGGACCTGATCGCCGATTTCCGCCAGGCCCTGGCAACCATGCCCTGAACGTTTGGTCAGCCCTGGATCGCCGGGCAATAGCGAGTAACGCTTAGATTGCAGTCGAAACGGGTCATCGCGCCAGTTACCCTGCTGCCGCGGCACCGCCGGGCCCGATTGGAGGTCGTCACGTGGCCGCACCGATGGTTACCCCGCCAACCGGCGCCAGCCTGCAACGCCTAGCTGAGCAGTCCTGGGACAGGATCGCCTCGGGCTCCGTGCTCTGCTACGAGGACGAGCGGTGGACCGGAGAGCAGCTCGCCGAGCGGATCCGCCGGGTGGCCGGCGGCCTGGTCGAGGCGGGCCTGCTCCCTGGTGAGCGGGTCGTGGTGTGCATGGCGAACTGCCCCGAGGTCAGCATCACCTACGCCGCGATCTGGCGCGCCGGGGCGGTGGCGACGCCGGTGCTGTTCCTGCTCAGCGAAGACGAGCTGCGGCACGTGCTCAGCGACAGCGGTGCCGCTCTCGTGGTGACGACGCCAGAGTTCCTGCCGAAGGTGACGGCCGCGGCGGCTCACCTGCCCAACGTGCGCGCGATCGTGGTGGTCGGCGAGCCGATCCCCGGGCCGTCCAAGACGGCGGGCGTGCCGTTGCTGCCGTATGCCGAGCTCGAGGTGGCGCCTCCGGCGCGGCTGACCGACTCGGATCCGGCGGCGCTGGCCGCCCTGCTCTACACCGGTGGCACGACGGGCCGGTCCAAAGGGGTCATGATCAGCCACAACGCACTGTCGGTGGCGGCCTGGGCGGCCACGGCCACATCGTACGACGAGGAACGGAACTGCGCGCTGCTCCCGCTGCCGCTGTCGCACGTCTACGGGCTGATGGTGAGCGTGATGAGCCTGCACTCGCCGGGCCCCGGCACCTCGGTGCTCATGCGCTGGTTCGATCCGGCCGGGTGGCTGGAACTCGCCCAGCGGCACCGGGTCAACGTCAGCCCGATGGTCCCCTCGATGCTGCAGATGCTGCTGCAGCAGCCGCTCGAGGACTACGACCTGTCCGCGCTGTCCCGGCTGACCAGCGGCAGCGCCCCGCTGTCCGCGCAGGTCGTCGAGGACTTCCGCAAGCGGCTGCCGCACGTCGAGATCGCCGAGGGCTACGGCTGCACCGAGACCGCGGCGATCATCTCGACGTCCCCGCTAGGCCAGGCGCGGCAGGGCAGCGTGGGCAGGCCAGCGCCCGGTGTCGAGGTCCGCATCGAGCGGCCGGACGGGTCGGTGGCCAGGACAGGCGCCGACGGCGAGGTCTGCGTGCGCGGGCCGGTGCTGATGAGCGGCTACTGGAACGCTCCGGAGGAGACCGCGCAGGCGTTGCGGGACGGCTGGATGCACACCGGTGACGTGGGCAGGCTGGACGAGGACGGCTACCTGTACATCGTCGACCGGATCAAGGACCTGATCATCCGCGGCGGCTACAACGTGTACCCCCGTGACGTAGAGGACGCGCTGATGAAGCATCCCGACGTAGTCGGGGTCGCCGTGGTCGGACGGCCCGATGAGAAGTACGGCGAGGAGGTCGTGGCGTTTGTCCAGCTGCGCGACGACGCCATGGTCGTGCCCGCCGACCTGGTTGAGTTCGGCCGGCGGCATCTGTCGGCGGTGAAATACCCGCGCGAGGTGCGCCTGGTCGACTCGATACCACTGACCAGCGTGATGAAGACCGACCGCAAGCTGCTGCGCGCGATGCTGACGGCGGAGACCGAGGCCAGCGGCGCGGCCGGCGCCGGCGAGGCCGACGGGAAAACCGCGGCTAGCTAGCGGGCGGCCGGGGCCACCAGAGCAGCGTGGAGGCCGCCGCCGCGGTGCCGATCGCTAGCCCGGCGAGCACGTCGGACGGGTAGTGCACCCCGGTGACCACCCGCGATGCAGCTACCGCCAGGGCGAGCGGGCAGGCCACGGCGGCGAGCTCGGGCAGCTCCATCGTCGCGCCGGCGGCGAAGGCGGCCGCGGAGGCCGCGTGGCCGGACGGGAACGACGAGGTCCACGGCGCATGCGGGAGCCGCCGGGCGGCGGGCACCTCGGCGTCGGGGCGCCTTCTCGACGCCAGGCCCTTGCCGATGATGTTGGCCGTCGCGCTGGCTACCGCGAGACTGGCGAGGCCGCGGCGCGCGGCGCGGCCTGCCCGGCGGTTGCCCGTGGCCTGCAGGCAGGCGCCCAGCGCGATCCAGAGCTTTCCGTGGTTGGCCGCCTCGCTCAGCGCGGGCATGGCACGGTCGAGTGCCGGGGAGTTCACCCGCGCCACCCAGCGCACGGCGGCGAGGTCGAGCGCGGCGATCCGGCGCCGCGCCCCGCGCAGCGCCGGCGCGACCCGGTCCCGTTCACGCTCGTGCATGCGCTACCACCTTACGGCGGACGCGAGGACCCGGGCGGCGTGGCCGCCGCCCGGGTCCGTTGCCCTGGCCAGCTACCCTGGCCAACTGCCGTGCCTGAACTGCCTGCCCAGCTACACGGGGCCGGCCTGCCCGGCGCCCGCGTACATCTGCTGCGCTGGCACCGGCTCCACCCGTGCCCTGACCACCATCGTGTGGGCCATGTGGTCGCCGGTGCGCTGCCGGTACCTGGAGCACATCATCACGATGAACCCGACGATCACCGACACCAGGCCGAACAGGATCAGCAGAATGGAGCGGACCGCCAGCTGCACGAAGCTGGCCGGGCCGCCGCTGGCGCTGATGACCCGGATGCCCAGCACGGACATGCCCGGCGTCTGCCCGTCCCTGCGGAACGGGATGTACGCCCAGTAGATCAGGTACCAGGCGATGATCACGACGACGTCCACCAGAACCAGGACGGCGTGCACCGCGCCCGTGCCCCGGTCCGCCAGGGCCCAGGAGATGAGCCCGGCGACGATGCCGTAAATGATGATGTCGATGATGTATTGCACGATCCGGCGCCCGCTGACCCGGGTCTCGATCTCGTTGACCGGAGAGATCGGCTGGCCCGCCATCGGGCTGCCCTGATACCCGCCCGGCATGCCCCCCTGCGGCGGCGCGCCGTACTGGTACTGACCCTGCTGCTCGCCCGCCGGATGCTGTCCGGGCGGGCCTGCCTGGTTGGGGATCCCGCCCTGTCCGGCCGTGCCGCTCTGGCCCGGCACGGCGCTCTGGCCGGGTGTACCACTCTGCCGTTGCTGGCCTGGCGTGTCGGTCTGCTGACCGGTTTCCCGGGACTGGCCTGACTCGCCACCCTGAGGCATGCTCATGTGTCCCCCCGATGATCCACCCAAGGCCGCGGTGGCGGCTCCTGGCCCCGACTAGCGGGCGTTCCCGGGTAAGTACCCACAGTGACTCATTAGACACACTCTGGCTACACATGGCATTTGCGTTACCAGGGCTTACTTAGCTGCCCAGCCCCGCGTAGGCCACGGCCACCTCGGCGGCCAGGCCGGCGTTGTCGGCGATCAGCCGCTGGTTGACCTCGACGTTCCGGCCGTCGCTCAGCTCCTCCACGAGCGTGAGAACGGCGGGGGTGACGGCCTGGCCGGTCACGCCCTGGCGCCGCACGCGCTGCACCGCCTCGGCCACGATCGGCTCGATATCCAGGCTGGACGCTGGCGGCCTGGCCAGCAGCAGCCCCGATGACCCGTCGAGCTGCCACTGGGTGTGCGCGATGCGGGCCACCTCCTGGCTCGTGGCCACCACCGCGGGCACTGCCGGGCCGCCCTCGGCGCTGTAGAACACCGGCAGCGTGGGAGTGTTCCAGCCCAGGACCGGAATCCCCAGGGTCTCGAGCAGTTCGCCGGTCGCGTCGACGTCCAGGATCGATTTGGCGCCCGAGCACACCACGACCGCCCGGGTGCGCGCGATCTGGACCAGGTCGCCCGATATGTCCGCGGTCTGGGCGAACCCGCGGTGCACGCCGCCGATGCCGCCGGTGCCGAGGAACCTGATGCCGAGCGCGCGGCAGACCGCGAGCGTGCCGCCCACGGTCGTGGCCCCGAGCGCTCCCTGCACCACGCAGGCGGCGATGTCGCGGGCGCCCACCTTGCGCGCACCCGAGCCATGCTCGGCGAAGCGCTCGAGGTCGGCGCCGCCGAGCCCGGCCCGCACGGTGCCGTCGACGATGCCGATGGTGGCCGGTACCGCCCCGGCCGCGCGCACCCGATCTTCCGCGGAACGTGCTGCGACCAGCCCCCGCCCGCCGGAGAAGCCGTGCGAAACCAGGGTGGTCTCCAGCGCCACGACCGGCTGGCCGGCCCGCAGCGCCTCGGCAACCTCCTCGGCCAGCACCGGCGAGAACGTCATGGCATCGCCCCCATCGTCGCCACCGCCCGCGCCGCCGCCTGCAGGCCGAGTTCGACGCCGCCGACGAGGTAGCCGGCGGCAAACGCGTCGCCCGCCCCGGTCGAGTCCACCGGCCGGGTGGGCAGCGCGGGGAACACCGCACCGCCGGCCCGAACGCCGCGCGGGCCCAGCTTAACCACGAGCTCGGCCCCGGCCAGGTCGCCGACCAGGCTTGCCTCGGCCTCGTTGCCGAAGACCACGTCCGGGTGCAGCCGCGCGATCAGGTCGGCAAACCGGGCGACCCCGTAGGCCTGCAGCACCGCGGTCGAGGACAGGTCCACGCTCAGCCGCGGCGCCCGCTCGGCGGCGGCGAGCGCCGCGCCCGCGACCGGCTCGGCAACCAGGCTGTAGGCGGGCAAGTGCAGCCAGGCGCACCCGTTGAGCCATTCCGGCCGCAGCGACCCGGCCGAGAGGCTGGGCCCGATCCCGCGATCGGTCAGCATCGAGCGGCCGGCGCCGTGGTCGGTCAGCGACACCACCACCCCGGTCCTGCCACCGAGGACCGGGCCGACCAGCTCCACTCCCCGGCGGCCGAGCTCGGCGGCCACGAGCCGGGCGGCGAGGTCGGTTCCGCGCGCCGCGATCAGCCGGGCCTGGCCGCCGAGGGCTACTACCCAGGCGGCCACGTTGGCCGCCTGCCCGCCGACCCCCACCGCGGTGCGCGCGGGGGTGTCCGTCTCCTCGGCGACCGGCCAGCGGGCGGAGACGACGACGTCGAGGTGCGCGTCGCCGAGCACGCATATCACTGAACTCTTTTCATCCGTCGTAGTCGCGCTGAGAGCGCTTGCGCGGGCACAAAAAGGTTCATTAGCCAGAACGCTGCGGTCGGGGCCGGCCTGTGTGCCGCCGGTCGGCCGCCGCGGCGAGTTCGTGCACGAAGTCGGGCGCGTTCACCGTGCCGACCCCGGATGCGAGGTCGTAGCCGGGCCGGGCATGGAACCCGGGCACCGTGTGCCGCTTGCCCTCCTGCCGGAACGAGACGGTGTTGTTGCCGGTCACGACGTCCACGATGCCGGGAGCGTGCCGGGCCGAGAGCTGGTACAGGTACGGGTTGATCGCGCCGAGAGGATGGCCGGCCACCTGGTCCGCCAGGGCCACGATCCCGGCGAACTCCGGCGTCGCCTCGCTGGTGCCGCACGTCGGGTACCAGCCTGGCTGGCCCGCGAAGCTCTGGTACATGTCGGCCGCGCCGTTGCAGGCGGCGCTCATCGAGATGTCGGGCACGCCGCGGCTGTCGCCAACGATGTCCCGCACCCCGTTCTGGTAGCCGGGCCGGGTGAAGATCACGGACTTGCCGCCACCGCCGGCCAGCGGGTTGGGCCCCGCGTTGCCGTTGACGAACTCGTTGGCCGGCACGTTGTAGGTGTCGTTCCATACGGTGGGCCGCTTAAGGTTGTTGCCCGCCGCGGACAGGTGCAGCCGGATTCCGCCGACGCCGGTCACCAGCGGGTCGCTGTCCGGCCACGAGGTCACCGGGTGCAGGTAGTAGGTGACCTCGTTGAACTTGACGTCCGCCGCACCGCTGTCACCGGAGGCGGCTAGCACGGTGACCCCGCTGCGCGCCGCGTCGATGTAGGCGCCGCGCAGGTCCAGCAGGGACTGCTTGGACGCGAAGGTCTGCTCGGTAGCGCTGAAGCTCTGGCTGATCACACCGCCGAGGTGATGGCTGATCACGTACTTCTCGGCCGCGACTATCTGCGGGAAGCCGGTCGTGCCCTCGTTCTCCGAGGTCGGCGTCTCGACCAGCACGATGTTCGCCTCCGGGGCGATCGTGTGGGCGTACTCGACGTCCAGGTCGGTCTCGCCCGCCCAGCCCTCGCGGTCGGCGTCCGGCTTGTACGGCGGGACCTTGCCCGCCGGCTGGATGACCTTGAGCGACGGCGGCGCGGGAAGGCCCGCAGCCTTGTCGAACCTGGCCAGATCGCGCTGAACGGTCGGGGAGCCGAACGAGTCGACGATGATGATCGTCTGGCCGCGGCCCTTGATTCCGTGCCGGTACAGCTGCGGCAGGTGATAGGCCTGCTGGATCTGCGCTGGCAGATAGCACGCGATGTGGTAGTGCTCCTCGCAGTACGCCGTGGTGGGGGGATTGTTCAGCACGCTGTCAAGGATGTGGACGGCGTCCGGCCGTATGGTCACCACGTCGGCGAGCGGAACCGTTGCCCGGCCGGCGGCGGGCGCGACCGCACTGGTCCCGGTCGCGGCCATGGCGAGCAGGACGGATCCGGCAGCCGCCGCCGCAGGCCGGAGGTGGCGCATGTGGTCTCTCCTGGGGGCCGAAAGGCGGGGGTTGCCGTTGCGGCAGCGTCTGTCGCGCACCTTACCGCGCCCGTGGTTGGCGTCAAAGAGGCCGGTCAGCACGTCTGGCCGGCCCGGACGGCGCACCGCGGATATATCGTGCGGTGTATCGCCGGTACTCGCGCCGGCGGAGCGGAGATGGCCAGGTGAAGCTCAAACTCGACCTGCACGACATCTACAACCGCGGCCAGGACATCGACCGGGCGCTGCGCGACATCATGGACGAGGCGGTCAGAAAGAAAGCGCCGCTTGTCGAGATCATTCCCGGCAAGGGCTCTGGCCAGCTTAAAAAGCACGTGCTCAGGTTTCTCCAGCAGAAAGAGATCAAGGCGCTCTATCACCGGGTCGAGAAGGACTCCAAGAACTTCGGCCGCGTGTTCGTGCACTTCCGCTGGTAACTGGCCTGCTGCAGAGCTAGAAGGCGCGCCGGTGATCCGCGAGGGCCGGCCGCTTGGTGATGACGGTCCTGGCCCGGCGTGCCGTTGCGGCGGCCGCCGCTGCCGTGGCATGCGGCAGGCCGGCGAGCCCAAGCCGGCGCCTGCGCGGCGGTTTGCGATGCCGCGGCGCGGCGGACGGAACGTCCCAGGCTTCTGGCATTCCGGAATTCCCCGCGTTGGCAAGCTCCAAAGCGAATCCCATTCCCGCTCCCCCGTATCCGTGACTCCTCGCTGAGGACTCGCTGAATCCCGCGAGGGCCACTTGCAGACTTTCCCCGGGGGAAATCGTTTCACGCGCTTTTCCGAACTCCCGTCCGCCATGCCGGGAGAACACGGCGCTCACGCGTTCATCCGCCCGGCACCGGCCAGATAGATCCGGCATATCGCTCGTGTCGGGCGCCGTGGCAGGATGCTGCCATGTGGCTCATCCTCCGGCTGCTGATCACCGCGGCGGCGCTGTTCGTGGCGACCGCACTGGTTCCCGGCATCCAGCTGCAGGCCGGCACCACGCTGGCCAAGGTGACCACGCTGGTCGTGGTGGCGCTGATCTTCGGCGTGGTGAACGCCGTGCTCAAGCCGATCGTCAAGACGGTCGGCTGCGTGTTCTACATCCTGACCCTCGGGCTGATCGGCCTCGTGGTGAACGCGCTGCTGTTCCTGCTCACCAGCTGGGTTGCTGGCAAGCTGCACGAACCGTTCCACATCACTGGCTTCTGGCCGGCGTTCTGGGGCGCGATCATCGTTGGGGTGGTCAGCTGGCTGCTGAGCCTCACGCTGGGCGAGCGGCGGCACGAGAAAGACGCACACTAGTCCCCTTGAGCACACTGAGTGCGCATGTATCACTTGCGTAATCATCTGGTTACGAATGCGCGCAATGATCTCTTATCCTGTGGCAGGCCGTCGCAGCCTCGCAGACGGTACGCCTACGGAAGGTCCTGATCGTGATCATCACCCGCCAGGCCAAGGCGGGCATGCCGTCCCGGCACGCACCCTGGCCGGTCCGGTCGGGACCGGTGCCGCCGTTGGCCGCGTGCTTCAACACGCGCCCGGAGACGGGGGCTCGCGCCCCGGGCCCCGGCGGGACAGCAGTGCTCACCCAGCCGGCCCTCCCAGAGGCGCAGGGATGCCACTCGGTGGACGCCCTGGGCGGCACCGGCAAGACCCAGCTCGCCGCCGCGATTGCACTGTCGGCGTGGCGGGCCGGCGATATAGACCTGCTCGCATGGGTTCAGGCTGCCGGCAGAGACGCGATTCTGAGCGGTTACGCCGAGGCGCTGGCGGCAGCCGAAATCCCCGGCGCCCGCGCTAATCCCGGCGTCGCCGCGGCCAGCTTCCTGTCCTGGCTGGCCGAGACCAGCCGACCGTGGCTGGTGGTGCTCGACGACGTCACCAATGCCGGCGACCTGGACGGGCTCTGGCCGTCGGGACCGGCCGGCCTTGTCCTCGTCACCACCCGGCTGCCCGCCGCCGTGATCGGCGGAGGCAACCGGAGGGTCATCGAAGTCGGCCCGTTCAGCCCTCGCGAAGCGCTGAGCTACCTGACCGGACGGCTCGGCGAACCGGGGATGCGGGCCGGGGCGCTTGACCTCGCCTCCGACCTCGGCTGCCTGCCACTGAGCCTGGCCATGGCGTCGGCCGTGGTCGCTGACAGCCATAGCGGCTGCCGCCGCTACCGCGAGCAGTTGGCGCAGCGAGCCCGGCTGGTGTCCGGTGCCGGGGCCGACGAACGCACCAGGACCCTGGCGGCCACCTGGTCGCTGTCGCTGGACCGGGCCGACGCCATCGCCCCGCCGAAAACGGCGGGATACGCGCTGGCAATGGCGGCGCTGCTCGATCCTGCGGGTGTCCCGGAGGCGGTGCTGACCAGCCGCGCTGCGTGCGACTACATCTGCGGCCCCAGCTCCACCGGCACGCCGGCCGACCAGTCCGCAGTCCGCAGTGTGTTCGACAGCCTCGCCCGGGTCGGGCTGGTGACCATCGACGCCGAGTGCGCGCCCCGCACGGTCCGGGTGCACGGCGCGGTCCAGGCGGCGATCCGGCAGGTGATCACCCCGATGGGCCTGGGACAGGCCGCGCTGGCCGCGGCCGACGCCCTGCTCCAGGCGTGGCCACCGGCCGACCGCGACCAGGTGCTCGCGCAGGCCCTGCGGGACTGCACCGCCAGCCTGCACCGGGCTGCCGCCGAGCCGCTCTGGACCCCGGAGGCTCACCCGGTACTGCTGCGGGCGGCCCAGAGCCTCGGCCTCGCCGGCCTGCACGACGTCGCCGTCTCATACTGGCAGGGCCTGTTCGACGCCGGACGCCGGATCCTGGGCGACGATCACCCCGGCACCCTGGGCGCCAGGGACGGCCTGGCGGCCGCCTACCTGAGCGCGGGCCGCGCCGCCGATGCCGCAGTCGCCAACGAGCAGGGCCTCGCCGACCGGGAACGGGTGCTCGGGGCCGATCATCCGGACACCCTCACCGCGTGCGGCAACTTTGCCCGCGCCTGCATGGCCGCTGGCCGCGTGACGGACGCGGTCCCGCTGTACGAGCGCGCCCTGGCCGGCCGGGAACAGGCACTCGGGCCTGGCGATCCGGCCACCATGACGGCGCGCGGCGATCTCGCGTCCGCGTACCTGGGGGCGGGCCAGCCGGAGCAGGCGATCGCCATCCTGCAGCCCGTATACGGCGACCGGGCGGCGGCCATGGGTGCCGATCATCCAGAGACGCTCGCCGCCTGCGGCGATCTCGCGTCCGCGCTGCACTCCGGTGGGCGGCTGGCCGAAGCGATCCCGCTGTACGAGCGGGCGCTGGCCGGCCGGGAGGAAACTCAGGGGGCAACCCACCCCGACACCATGAGCGCGCGCGCAAACCTCGCCTACGCCTACCGCTCCGCAGACCGGACGAAGCACGCCCTGCCGGTATACGAGCGCACGCTCGCCGACCGTGAGCGTGCGCTGGGGCCCGACCACCCGGAAACCCTGGCGTCGATGGCGAACCTCGCGTCGGCCTATCACGCCGCGGGCAAGCTCAAGCAGGCGCTGTCGCTCTTTGCAGAGGTGCTGTACCGCCGCGAGGGACGGGACGGCCCTGATCACCCCGAGACCATGGCCGCGCGCGGCGATCTCGCGTCGGCCTACCACTCGTCCGGCCGGCTCGCCCAGGCCATCCCGATGTACGAGCGGACGCTGCAGGACCACGAGAGGATGATGGGCCAGGATCACCCGGGCACGCTGGCCGCCCGGGCGAATCTCGCTTCCGCGTACGACACGGTGGGATGGCACACCGCCGCGGTGGCGCTGGTCCAGCACACGCACAGGGGTGAACCCCCGGCCCTTGACCTAGGCGGTGCGGCGGGAGAACAAGACGCCGGAGAGCACTAGCGAGACGGCCAGAATGCCGCCGAGCCAGGCCAGCGCCGCCCAGGGTGCGGTGCCGACGGGCGTTCCCAGCAGCAGCCCGCGCAGAGACTGGGTGACCGGAGTGACCGGCTGATTGCGCGCGAATCCCTGAATCCACCCGGGCATGGTGTCGACCGGGACGAACGCGCTGCTCGCGTACGGCAGGAACGCCACGAGGAACATGAACCCGTTGGCGGCCTCCGGGGTCTTGACGGCCAGCCCATAGGCGGCGGCGAGCCACGAAACGGCCAGGATGAACGCGAGCAGCAGGCCGACGGCGGCCAGCCAGTCCGGCAGGCTGGCATGCGGCCGGAAGCCGATGAGGCAGGCAACGCCGAACACCAGGATGGTGGATGCGACGTTGCGCGCGATGCTCGCCGCGACGTGGCCGGCCAGGATTGCCGGGCCGCGGACGTCCATGGACCGGAATCTGTCGATGATCCCGCCGGTCATGTCCTGGCTGACGCTCACGGCGGTGATCGCTGCGCCGAACCCAGCGCACAGCACCAAGACCCCCGGCAGTACGTAGGTCACGTACCCGGTGCCGGTGCCGGTGCGGATGGCGCCGCCGAACAGGCCGACGAACAGCAGCATCAGCAGGACCGGCAGCGCCAGCGCGGTGAACAGCGAGTCAAGCTGCCGCCTGGTGAGCCGGAAAGAGCGCGCGGTCATGGTCAGGACGTCAGACACGGGAAGGCTCCGTTTCGGGTCGGCCGGTGGTGCCGGAGGTCAGGGCGAGGAACACGTCGTCAAGGGTCGTGCTGTGTACCGAGAAGCTGCGCACCGCGGAGCGGTCCGGGTCGAACTCGTCGAGCAGGGCACGGACCTCGCCCGCGGAACCCGCGGTCGCAACGCCGATCGTCAGGCCGACCGGGTCCGCCGTGACCGCGCGGTCGCCGGCCAGCCGGGTGACCGCGTCGAACGCCGCGCCGTCGGCCAGCACCAGGTCCAGGCGCTGCCCGGCGATCAGCTTCTTCAGGTCGCCGGGGCTGCCGTCGGCGACCACGCGCCCGCCGTCGATCACCGCGACGCGGCTGGCCAGCAGGTCCGCCTCCTCCAGGTACTGGGTGGTGAGGAACACCGTCACCCCCTTGTCGGCCAGGTCGCCGATCACCTGCCAGAGCGCCTGGCGACTCGGCAGGTCGAGCCCGGTGGTCGGCTCGTCCAGGAAGATCACCGAAGGGGTGCCCGTCAGGCTGGCGGCCAGGTCGAGGCGCCGGCGCATCCCGCCGGAGTAGGTCCCGACCCGCCGGTTCCCGGCGGCGGCGAGGCCGAACTGCTCGAGCAGGTCGCCGGCGCGCCGCCGCGCTTGCCGGGGTGACAGCCCGGATAGGCGCCCCATCATGCTCAGGTTCTCGGCTCCGGTCTGCAGCCCGTCGACCGCCGCGTACTGCCCAGCCAGGCTGATGCCGCGGCGCACCCTGTGCCGCTCGCGCTCGACGTCGTGGCCGGCCACCCGGGCGCGCCCGGCGTCCGCCCTGGTGAGCGTCGCGAGGATGCGGACGGTCGTGGTCTTGCCCGCGCCATTGGGCCCAAGCAGGGCGAACACGATGCCGGTCGGTACTGCCAGATCCACCCCATCCAGGACCCGCACCGCGCCGAAGGACTTCTCCAGGCCGATCGCCTCGATTGCCAGCGCGCCGCTTGAGTCCGCGCGGTCTATCCCGTTCATGCCAGCGCCACCCATCCCTTCTGCGTATGGCATACGCACTACTGCGTAGGGTATACACAGTAAGTGGGCCGCTGTCAACCGGCCGGCCTGGGAGAATGAGCCATGGACGATGAGCTGCCCGCCGCCGTCGCGGCCGCCTGGGGCGTGCGGGCGCACCCCGGCAAGGGACCCAAGCCAGGCCTGAGCCTGGAACGGATCGTCGCCGCTGCGGTCAAGATCGCATCCCGCGATGGCCTGGACGCGGTGTCGATGAGCCGGGTCGCCGCCGAGCTCGGCGCGTCAACGATGTCGCTCTACCGGTACGTGAACGCCAAGGACGAACTGGTCAAGCTGATGATCGACGCGGCGTGGGGGTCGCCCCCGGCCCCCGAGGCGGAACCGGGTGCGGGGTGGCGCGCCGGGCTGTCCCGCTGGGCGTGGGGGATGCGCACCGCGCTCCGGCGGCACCCGTGGACGGCGAGGGTCCCGATCAGCGGGCTGCCGGTGATGCCCAATGAGGTCGCCTGGTTCGAGCAGGCCCTGGCCGACCTGGAGGACAGCGGGCTGGTGGAGGCCGAGAAGGCATCGGTAATCATGCTGATCAGCGGTTATGTGCGGACCCTGGCGACGCTGGAAGCGGACCTCGAGGCGGCCGTCAGGGCAGCGGGCGTCGCCCCGGACGAGTGGATGGCCGCCTACCCCCGGATGCTGACGGCGCTGGCCGACCCGGGCCGCTACCCGGCGCTGACCAAGTTCATCGCCGCGGGCGTGTTCGACCGGGCCGACGAGCCCGACGACGAGTTCATCTTCGGTCTCGAGCGCATCCTCGACGGCATCGAGGTGCTGGTCAGCTCCCGGTGAAGCGGGCCGTCCGCTTCTCCGCGAACGCCGCGACGCCCTCGGCGAAGTCCTTCGAGCCCGCCATCTCCTGCTGAATGCTGGCCTCGAACTCGAGCTGGGAGTCCATCTGCTCGTAGAGCCACCGGTTGAGCTGGCGCTTGGTTCCCGCGTACGACCTGGTCGGGCCGTTCGCGAGCCGCTCGAGCAGTTCACCGGACTTCGCAGCGAACTCCTCGTCCGGCCAGACCCGGTTGATCAGCCCCCACTCCAGTGCTTCCCGGGCACCGAGCCGCTCGCCGAGCATGGCCAGCTCGGCCGCCCTGGCGAACCCCACTCGCGACGGAACCAGCAGCGACGAGCCCCCGTCCGGCACCAGGCCAATGTTCACGAACGCAAGCAGGAAATAGGCAGACTCGGCGGCGACCACCAGGTCGCAGACCAGCGCCAGGGAAAGGCCGATCCCCGCAGCGGCGCCGTTGACGGCGCTCACCACCGGCTTTGGCATCCGCCGGAGCGTGACCAGGATCGGGTGGTACCGCTCGGTCAGCCGGCCGTAGACGTCCGGAGGCCCGGACTCCGTGGAGATGTCGTCCCTGAGGTCGGCGCCGCTGGAGAAGGCGCGCCCGGCCCCGGTGATCATCACCGCCCGGACGGACTGGTCCTCGGCGGCCTCCTGCACTGCGGCCAGCAGGTCGAGGCTGAACTGATTGTTCCAGGCGTTCAGCCGGTCCGGGCGGTTGAGCTCGATCTTCGCCGCTCCGCCGCTCCGGTAGTAATTGACCGTTTCATACGCGTGGGCCAGCTCGTAATCTGTCACGGCTGTCATGGTACGAGCACCTCGGCCCCTGGTGTCAGCGCAGCCGGTCAAGCGCCTGCTGCGCGGACCGCTGCCTTGTCCTCGCCCGCCTCGCCTGGACCCGGGCGCCGGCCAAGGCCTGCCGCGCATCGGCGAGCTCCTCTTCCAGCCGCTGCACCGTGGCTTCCAGCTCGTGCTCGGCCGCCGTGGCGGCGTCGGCCGCCCGGCTGGCCTCGGACGCTGCCTGCTCGGCCTCGGCAACCGCCGCCCGGTGCCGGCGTTCCCGCTCCGCCCGCAACTGCTCCGGTGACGGTGCAGCTGGCGCCCGGGAGCGCGCGTCCGCGGCCGTCTTTCCCCGCGGCGCCCGGGTCCCACCCACCTCCCCGGCCCTCCCCGCTGTTTTGACCCCGCTCCCCCCACCCCTCACGACGGTCAGGGTCGGCCGCCCCACCGGACCAAAGCCTTCGGCCTGCACCGCGCGCACCAGGGCCCCGGCCGCCAGGGTGTCGGCGAACTGCGGGTCGACGAGGGCCGCGCCGAGGGTGGCCGTCACCTCGTCCCTGATGGCCGCGGGCGGCGCGGAAACGCCGACGACGGTGAAGGCCCGGCGGACCAGGGACTCGATCAGCTCGCGCCGCTGCTGCGACAGCTCCCGGATGGCCGCACCGTCGAGCGAGTCCTGCGCCGCGCGCAACTCCTCGCCGAGCTCGGCGAGCTCGGTGGTGACGCCGGGATCGGCGCGGACCAGCCTGTTGACAACCCAGGCGGACCGGGTGGGCTTGCGCAGCGCGGCGATCTGCTTGGCCGCCGGAGCCTGCCCGGCCTCCCGCCCCCGGGCGACCAGCGCGCCGCGCCGCTCGACGAACTCGTCAGGGTCGGACGAGTAGAGCTCGGCGACGGCCTCGCCTAGCAGGTCACCATCGGTCATGCGGCTTATTCTGCCAGCGATAACTTCACCAGCGGCGATGCCGCCTCCGCGGCGCTCTTGCCGTCCGATCCGAGCCATTCCGTGATCGCCGCGGCGCATTCCCGCGGCGATTCCAACTGCGGCACATGACCAACGCCGAGCAGCTCAACCAGTGACCAGGAGGGATTCGCCGCCGCCGCGCTCCGGGCAGCCGATACCGGCACCAGCCGGTCCCGCTCTCCGTGCAGCAGCAGCACCGGGCAGCGGACCGAGCGGACTGCCCGCCGGTAGGCCGTGCCCCTCAGATAGCCGGCGGTGGCGAGCACCGAGCGCATCGCCGCCGTGAAATCCCGGTCCGCGCCGTCGAACGCGGCACGCTGGCGCACCTGCTCGACGTGCTCGGCGACGACGTCGGGCGCCACCCGGGATGGATCCGCGCAGAGCGCCGCGAGAACGCCGGCCACCAGGTCCTCGGGGGACGGCCGCTGGCGGCCCATCACCAGCCGGCTGACGCCCGGCGTGGCGTACAGCACGAACCCGGCGGCCACCCGCGGATCGACCCTGGCTGGCACCAATGGGAGAGCCGGGTCGAGCAGGATCAGGCCCGCGACGGCATCGCGCGCGGCGCTGGCCTCGAGCAGCGAGATCATCCCGCCCATCGAGTTGCCCATCAGGATCACCGGGCCGCCGGCGACGGACTCGATGAACCGGTGCAGCAGTATCCGGTTGGCGGCCACGTTCGCGCCACGGCCCAGCGACTGCGTGAGGCCGTGCCCGGCCAGGTCGGGAGCGATCAGCCGGCAGCGGCGGGTCAGCAGCGGCGCGATCGCCGACCAGTTCAGTCCGGAGCCGCCGAGCCCGTGCACGCACACGATCAGCGGCCCGCTGGCGCGGCCGCCAAAGTCGAGATAGTGGACCGGACCCCCGAGGTCAATCCAGACGGAGCGCTTGGTCACCGGCCGCCTCAGGAACCGTCGCCGTGCTCTAGGATCTCGGCCGCCCCGCGGACTACGCACCGCAGTGGGTCGTCAACCACCACGGCCGGAATGTCGGCGACCGCCTCGACCTTGCTCGCCAGGCCGGGGAGCAAGGCGCCGCCCCCGGCCAGCCGGATCTTCCCCCGCACCACGTCTTCGGCCAGGTTCGGCGGGATATCCGACAGCATTTCCTGTGCCGACTCGGCGATCGCAGCTACGGGACGCTCGAGCGCGTCCGCGACCAGCCGCGCCGACACGTACTCGACCCGCGGAGTGCGGCGTGCAGCGTCGACCCCGACGACCTCCATCAGCTCCGTGGCGCCCTCGCCGATCCCGAGCGTGGTCTTCAGGTTTCTGGCGGCGTTACGGCCGATGAGCAGGCCGAGCTCGGTCTTGACGGCGTGCACGATTGCCTCGTCCATCGCGTTCCCGCCGAGGCGCAGCGACCTGACCCGCACCACGTGCGCGCCGGCGAGCACTGCCGCTTCTGTGGTCCCGCCCCCAATGTCCACCATGAACGCACCGGCGCCGTCCGCCCGGCCAAAGCCCGCTCCGGCCGCCGCGGCGACCGGCTCGTCAACGAGCCGCACTGTGCACCGCGGCCGCTGCGCCTCCACCGCGGCCGCGAGCGACCGGCGCTCCACCCAGGTAGCGCCGCTCGGCACGCAGACCACCGCCGATCCGCGGCGTATGCCGCGGCGCAGCCGGACCCGGCGCAGGAAGGCCTGCAACATGGCCGTTGCCGCATCAAGATCCGCGATCACGCCATCGCGGAGCGGGTGGACGACGTCGATCGCCTCGGGGTCCTTACCGGCCAGCACGTCCGCAGCCTCGCCCACGGCGGCCAGCTTGCCCGTGGTCCGGTCGATCGCGATCGCCGACGGCTCCTCGAGCACTATGCCGCGGCCGGAGACGTAGATGAGCGTGTTGACCGTGCCTAGGTCGATCGCTACCCCTGGCCGCAGCCGCATGACAACCCGTCCTCTACCTGAAAATGCTCCTGCGCTTTCCAAGTATGGTTTCTACCCAGCTAGCACGACTGTTCTAGCCGGTAGACGATATGGCGGCGCAAGGGATGGCCAACCGCGATCTTCGGGTTATCGAAAAACGCGTGCGGTGTCATCCCAATCCGAAGCATAACGGCCTGTGACGGCCGGTTCAGGACGGCTGTCATCGACCAGAGCTCGGCGAGACCGGCCCCGGTGAACGCCACGTCGACCGCGGCCCTGGCCGCCTCGGTGGCGAATCCCTTGTGCCACGCCTGCCGGGCCAGCCGCCAGCCCACCTCCATGCCGCCCGCGCCGGGGACCCCATCGGGCATCGGGTTCAGCCCGGCAAAGCCGATGAACTCGCTGGTGGCGGCCACCTCGAGGGCCCACAGACCGAAGCCCTGGGCGTCGAAGAGATCCTCGATGCGGTCGACGCTGGCGTTGCTGGTAGCCCGGCTAAGAGGGGCCGGAAAGTAGCGCATCACGTCGGGGTCGGCGTTCAGCGCTGCGTACGCCTCCCGGTCCGCATCGCGCCATCGGCGCATCACCAGGCGATCGGTGCAGATGTTGTCGAACCGGCGCGCCACGAAGTCAGCGTAGCGGCAGGACGTCCGGGCCAGCCGGCCTCGGGGTCAGGCCGTCTGGGTGCTCGGCTCGCTCGGCGGCGTACCCGACAGCCGCCCGAGCTTGCCGCCTTCGGCCTCCTTCTCGTACACGTCGACGGCCTGCTCCACCGACAGCCCCTTGGTCTCGGGCAGGAACTTGTACACGAACCCGATGGCCACGACGCACAGCACGGCGAAGCACACCATGACCCCGCCAAGCCCGATGGAGTTGTGCCAGGCGGGGAACGCCTCGATCAGCGCGTAGTTGGCCAGCCAGTCGACGCACGCGCCGGTGGCTGCTGCCCGGCCACGCACGGCGGTGGGGAAGACCTCACCCTGGATCAGCCAGCCGGTGCCGCCGACCCCGATAGCGAACGAGGAGATGAAGAACGAGAACCCGACCATGACGAGCACGACCTGGGGGATCCCGGCCAGGAACGACACGCCGAGGGCGGCCACCAGGATGAACACGGTCATGCCCGCATAGCCCCAGATGGCCAGCGGGCGTCGGCCGATCTTGTCGATCCACCGGAAGGCGAAGTAGGTGGCGACCACGTTGACCGCGCCCAGGATCGCGGTGGCCTCGACCCCGGCGACCACGGCGGCCACCTGGTTGTGCCCGGACAGGAAGTACTTCGACAGGATCGTCGGCCCGTAGTAGAACGGCACGTTGATCCCGGTGATCTGCTGGAAGATGAAGAACAGGCAGACAATGATCAGCGCCCGCCGCACCCCGCGGGTCCACTGGGTCTTGCGCGCGCGCTCTCCTTCCTGGGCGGCGATCTGTTCGGCCGCGCTTTTCACCTCATCGGTGGTGACGTCCATGCCCAGCCGGCCGAACGCCTTGCGTGTGTCGTCGTAGCGCCCGTGCAGCATCAGCCATCGCGGTGACTCGGGCATGTGCGACCGGAGGGCCACCGCGACTAGGGCGGGTACCCCGCCCAGACCCAGGATCAGCCGCCAGTCTTCGTTGCCGGCGCCAGCCGGATCCGCCTTGAGGATGATCACGGCGACGAGGTAGGAGACCAGGATCCCCACGGTGATCATCCACTGCTGGATGATGCTCAGCTGCCCGCGCCGGCTGCGCGGCGCGAACTCCGCGATATAGGAGGTGGCGATCGCGGAGTCGGCGCCGATCGCCAGCCCGATCAATGTCCTGGACGCGAGCAGCATGCCCGCGTCCACCGTGACCGCGGACAGGATCGCCCCGACGGCGTAGATGGCCGCATCGCCGACCAGCAGGATCTTGCGCCCGAACTTGTCGGTCAGCGGGCCCGCGATCAGCGCGCCGGCCGCCGCGCCCAGGGACGCCCCGGCCACCAGGTAGCCGGTCGCGAAGCTCGACAGGTGATAGGGGATGAAGCCGAGCGCCGACCCGATATTGGATGTGTCGTAGCCGAACAGGAACCCGCCGATGCACGCCAGGACCGCCAGGTACCAGTAAAAGTTCGTTGGGATGCGCGAGTCGAGATCATCGAGAATATTGCGCCCTGATGGCTGAGCAGGCTTAGTCTCCGACACCATCTGCCGACCTCCTACCGTTGATCGCCGGGTACCCGGAGCACGGGCCGGCAAACGTAACGGGGCGGCAAATGCGCCTCTATGGCCACACGCCGGGCGATAGGCCCCGACGGCGGCGGACCTCGCGTAACGCACCGGCTTGCCGGGTATGTTACGGATGTGTTACGGATGTGTTACGCGCATCAGGGGACTGGCGTGTTGAGGTGAACGGTATGGCGGCCACAACGATGTGGGCGAAGGTGATCCGTCGGCTGGGGTTTGATCACAACCCGCTGCGCCGGCGCTCGGACCTGATCGACGGGTGGCTGCTGCCCGCCGCCATCGTCGCGTTCCTGGTCCTGGGACCGCTCGCCGCCACCGGGGCGGGCCTGTGGGCCCATGCCGAAAACATGGCCATTCAGCGCGCGGACAAGTCATGGCACCAGGTCAGTGCCGTCCTGGTGAAGCCCGTTCCCGGGCCGCTGTTCGCTGACAACGGCGCCAACTCCTGGCTGGTCTGGACGCCGGCCCGCTGGGTCGCCGACGGCCACGCGCGGACCGGCGATGTGCCCGCGCCCGCAGGGGCCAGCGTCGGCACCACCGTAAAGGTCTGGCTCAACGGTGCAGGCAAGGCGCAGGCGCCGCCACTGACCGCCGCCGGGGCCAGCAACCGCATCCTGATCGCGGCGCTGTTCACCCTGGCCGGCCTCACGGCGCTGCTGACGGTTGCCACCCTGGTCATCCGGTGGGTGCTCGACCGCAGGCGGATCGCGAGCTGGGAGGCCGGCTGGCTCTCGGTGGAGCCGCAGTGGAGCCGTCAGCTGTAAACCGTGCGCGATGATGGGGCCATGCCCCGTCTCGTCCCGCCCGTCGTTCCCGCTGGACGGATGCGGCACCGTGATCAGCCAGTCCTCGTAGCGCCGGGAGGCCTGACGCTCCGGCCGTGGCTGCCGTCCGACGCGGTCACCGTGCTGGCCGCCTACGCCGACCCAGGGATCCGGCAGTGGCACCGGCGGGGCGTCGCATCCGAGGACGAGGCGCGGGAGCTGATCGCGCGCTGGAACCGCGGCTGGACCGACGAGACCACGGCCTGCTGGGCCGTTCTGGCCGGTGAGCGGGCAGACGTGGCCGGCCGGGTGGCCATCCGCGACGTCGATCTCGAGGTTGGCCAGGGCGAAGTCGGCTACTGGGTGCTGCCGGCCGCCCGGGGCAGCGGCATCGCCGTCCGCGCGCTGCAGGAGGCCAGCCGCTGGGCGCTGGAGGAACTGGGCCTGCACCGCCTCAGCTTGGGTCACTCCGTGGCCAACACCGCATCCTGCCGCGTCGCCGGCAAGGCCGGGTTCCATTTCGAGGCCACGCTGCGCAGTGTGCTGCTGCACATCGACGGCTGGCACGACATGCACCTGCATGCCCGGATCAACCAGAACATCAAGCCAGCCGGCTGATCACGGGGGACCGGCCGGCTGGCGTGGCGTTATGGCTCTCAGGCGGTCTCGGTGCCTGGCTTTTCGGGGTCACCCTGGGCAGATTCGGCGGGAAGCGTCGCGCGCCGCTCGATCACCCCGAGGCTGTCTTCGAGCGCTTGCCAGACGTTGCTCAGGCTGGCGCTGACCGGCAGGTCGCCGCGGATGGTGCCGGCCGGGTCCGCCGCGCCGGCGAGGGCCCGCAGGGCGGCGAGGCCGGCCCGGACGATCACCGGATCGCTGGCCTCGATCGTGAGCTTGTCGTCGGTCACGTGGATCAGCATCTGGCGCCGCCCGGCTTCCTCGGGCTGCTCGTCGCTGGTGCCGATGACATCCGCGCTGCGCAGCGCCTCCTTGGCCTGCTCCAGGTTCACGCCAAGGGCCGCGAGGGCCTTGGCCGCCGCGGTGTTGTCGTCGGCCAAGGCGGCGAGTAGCAGGTGATGCGAGCCGACCGGCTGCGCCCCGGCCAGCCGGGCGGCCTCGCTGAGGCTGGTGTCGGCGGCCGGCGTGGTGCGCATTTCGAGCTGCCCGAGCTCGACTGGGTGCTCGGCCTCGAGCGGATCGCCCTCGGAACGGCGGCGCAGCAGCCAGCGGCGGCCCCTGGCGGCCTCGGACTTCCCCGCGGGCACCACGTCGAGCACTGCCATGCGGATCGCGAGGAGGTCGGCGTGCTGCTTCATGAGCTGGGCGGCGACGCCGTCGCCCTCCCTGATCAGGCCCAGCAGGATGTGCTCGGTTCCGATGTAGTTGTGATGCAGCTGAAGCGCCTCTCGAAGCGAAAGCTCGAGGGTCTTCTTCGCCCGCGGCGTGAACGGGATGTGCCCGCTCGGCGCGTCGGTCCCGGTGCCGACCATGGCCCTGACCTCTTCACGCGCGCCGTCGCGCGTTATCCCGAAGCTGGTCAGGACGCGGCCGGCGTACCCCTCGGGCTCGCCGAGCAAGCCGAGCAGGATGTGCTCGGTTCCGATGTAGTTGTGGTGCAGTTGTCGCGCTTCCTCTTGGGCAAGCACGACGGTGTGCCGGGCTCGGTTCGTGAATCTCTCAAACATGAGACCAAGGGTGCGCCGCTCTTCACACCCCGTCAATACCATGCTAATAATAGGGCTGGCGCACACAGATCGAACGCCGAGGAGGGCGGGAACGCGTGGAGTGGGAGGACCGGCTCGACGAATGGGAGCTCGAGCTAGAGCTGGCCACACGGCTCGAAGACTCGGACTGGGTGCCGCTCGAGCGGGCCGCAGCGGAAACCGGTGCGTCCCGCGCCGCCCTGCGCAGCTGGTACCGGACCGGCCAGATCCCGTCCCGGCTGGTCGACGGGCCGCACGGGCCGCAGCGGCTGGTGCCGCTCGCTGTCGTCGCCGCCCGCGCCGAGGCCTCGCCACGGCTGCGCCGCAGCGCGGAACGGCGGCTCGCCGATGAGGCCCAGCTCGAGATCCTCCGGCACCGCGTCGACCAGCTCGAGCTGCGGCTGGCCGCGCTGGAGCGGCAGCAGCGGCCGCCGGCCGGGTGAGCCAGCGGCCGCCCGCCCTCACCTGCGCCTGTGGCACCCCGGCCAGGCCACCGGCGTCAGAGGCTATTCGAGACTGCGATGAGCACGTTGTTGGCCGTGGCGGAGATCGCCGTGGCCCCGGAGGCGATGAGCACCGGGTTCCTGGCCGTGTGATACGTCCCGTTGCCGATCTGGCCGACGAAGCTGACGCCCCACGCGTAGACCTGGCCGGTGGAGGTAACCGCATACGACGTGGCCGACCCGGTGGCGAGGGTCTGGTAGGTGACGCCCGAGGGAGCGTGGAACTGCACCGGCGAGGCCTCCTGGCCGGCCCTGCCGATGCCCAGCTGGTAGTACGCGTCGTCGCCCCAGGACCACATCGAGCCGTCGGAGAGGATTACCAGCGTCTGGCCGTTGCCCCAGATCGAGCCGCCCAATGCGACCTGCGTGACCGGTTGGGGAAGGTGGACAAGCACTGGGACGTCGGAATTCTTGCGGACCTTGCCGTCGCCGAGCTGGCCGTTGGCGTCGTAACCCCAGTCGTAGTACTGCCCGTTGGACAGCAGCGCCCCGGAGTTGGCGAACGAGGTCACCAGCTGGGTGACCAACTTGCCGTCGAGCCCGGCCACGATCACGGGCGTGGTGCTGTTGTGCGTGCTGCCGTCGCCGAGGGAGTCGGCCAGGTTCTGCCCGCACGCGTAGACGGTGCCGTTGGCGTCGTACAGGTCGTGATTGCTCGCCCCCGCCAACGCGGTCACGTGCGAGAACGGGAGCTTGACCGGCCTGGTGTATGTTCTCCTGTTGCCCTGGCAGAGTTCACCGCCGCCATTGTGGCCCCAGCCCCATGCGTTTCCCTTCGTGTCGATCGCGATGGCGCTGTCAAACGGCTCGACGTCAATGGGTATCGACGCGATCTTCACCCCTTTGGGAAACTGCACCCGCACCGGCCCGGTGAACGAGTTCGCCCGCTTGCCGTCGCCGAACTCGCCCTGAGCGCCCAGGCCCCACGCGTAGAGCGCGCCGTTGGTCAGCAGCGCGTACTCGGTCGAGTTCGACGTAGCGATCTGGGCGATCGGCCCGGGCAGGGTCACCGCGACCGGCTCCGTCCTCGTGTCGTAGTTCACGCCTTTCGCGCCGCCGAAGAACGTCCCCCAGTGCTTGACCAAGCCGTTTACTGTCGGGCCGGTGGATGCCGCCGGGCGGTCCGCCCTCGACGAAGATGATGACGACGACGGATCAGAGGAGAAGGCGACCGCGAGCGCAACCGCCACGACGACCGCGCCCAGGCCGGCCCGGCCGCGAGCGCTGCCCTGGCCTGCCTCGCCGTACCGGCGCCACGGATGTTCCTGGCCGCCGACCGCAGCGATGTTCGTGTCAGCCTGATTAGGTTCACAGAGGGGACAATATTGGGAGTCCTGCGCCGGAATGCCGTGTACCGCACAATTCACGCGGGTAATTCAGCCGAACTAAAGGTCGTCGATGACGCCCAAGGACGTCGACACGACGGTTGCTCACACTGCCACGTTCCACGGCTACTGGATGGGAGGTAAAGACCACTTTACCGCCAGCTGGGAGGCCGCCGAGCAGCTGCTGCGGGCGCACGTTCCGGCCCATTGATAGAGTGATCATCACATTGCGGAGCGTAGCGACGGCCCAGCGAGCCGTGGGGGTGGGGCTTGGCGCCAACCTGGCTGACGGCCGTGGCGTGGGTCTATCTGTCGATCTGCTTCGCCTGTGCGGGAGTGATCGGCTACGACATCGCCGTCAACCGGCGACGGCAGCCGATGGGCGTGATGAACGCGGTCTACCCGATAACGGCCCTGTACTTCGGGCCGCTGGCGCTGGCGTTCTACTGGCGGTGGGCCCGGGCCGCCCGCCGTCCTGCGGCCGCACCGGCGCCCGTGAGCAGGGAATCCGTGCCGCGGCCAGCGATGGCACCGGCGGGCGACGGCCCGCGGGCGCACCGCGGCCAGCCCGCCGATCACGACATGGCCGGCGGCCACGGGGCGGATCGCGCGGGTGAGCCGACGCCGCCCGGCAAGGCCAACCGGGGCAAACCGTACTGGGCCACCATGGCCACAGAAGTGAGCCACTGCGGTTCCGGGTGCGTCCTCGGCGACGTGATCTCCGAGTTCGTGATCTTCGCGCTGGCGCTCACGATCGCCGGTACCGCGCTGTGGGCCGAATACATCGGCGACTACATCCTCGCCCTGGTCCTAGGCATCATGTTCCAGTACTTCGCGATCGCCCCGATGCGCGGCCTCGGCGTCAGGGACGGGTTGCGGGCGGCAGCCAAGGCGGACGTGATATCGCTGACCGCCTTCGAGGTCGGCCTGTTCGGCTGGATGGCGGTGATGACGTTCGTGCTGTTCCCGGCGCCGCACCAGCTGATGCCGGACCGGGCCGCCTTCTGGCTCCTCATGCAGATCGGCATGATCATCGGCTTCGCCACCTCCTGGCCGGCCAACGTCTGGCTGGTGAAGCGGGGTATCAAGGTCCCGATGTGAACCGGCCCCTGGTATCGGCTCGGGCCGGACGCACCGACGCGGATTAGCCTGAACGTGACGTCTCGGGGATCCCGGCCTCTTGGCGAACGGCGAGAAGAGGGGCGAAAAGCGTGGCGCTGCGGGCGGTGGTCGTCGGCGGCGGGATCGGCGGGACCGCGGCGGCGGTCGCGCTGGCGCGGGCCGCGATCGACGTGCGGGTGTACGAGCAGGCGCAGCAACTGGCCGAGGTCGGGGCCGGTGTGTCGCTGGCGCCCAACGGGCTGCGGATGCTGGAACAGCTCGGGGTCGGCGACGGAATTGAGCGGCTTGGGGCGCGGCACCTGTCGACCGAGCTCAGGCTCTCCGACGGACGGCCCGCGCGGCACGAACCGCACCAGTTCGCCCGGGCCGGACGGAACGTCGGCATCCACCGGGCCGACCTGCTCGGGCTGCTCGTGGCCGAGCTGCCGCCCGGCACGGTGCGGACCGGGCATCAGTGCACCGGCCTGCACCAGGACGCCGAAGGCGCCGTGGTTAGTTTCGCCAACGGCACGGCGGCCACGGCGGACGTTGTGATCGGGGCGGACGGCATCCACTCAGTGCTGCAGGGGTCCGTCGTAACGCCAGCGGAGCCCGTTTTTTCCGGGGTGGTCGCGTACCGCGGGCTGGTGCCGCGGGTGGGCGGGTGCCCGGCCGACACGATGCGGATGTGGGTCGGCGAGAGCAGGCACTTCCTGGTGTTCCCGGTGCGGGCCGGGCGGCTGCTGAACTACGTGGGATTCGTCCAGTCGGACACCTCGGTCCGGGAGTCGTGGTCGGCGCCCGGCGATCCGGCCGCGCTGGCCCGGCACTTCGCGGGCTGGGATCCGGTCATCGGGGAGGTCATAGCCGCGGTCAGCAAACCGGGCGGCAGCGGCTTCCAGTGGGGCATGTACGACCGGGCGCCACTGCCCCGGTGGAGCAGCGGGCGGCTGACGCTGCTCGGCGACGCGGCGCATCCGATGCTGCCGCACCTGGGCCAGGGCGTGAACCAGGCGCTCGAGGACGCGGTGGCGCTGGCAACTCTGCTGGGTGCGGTCACGACCTCGGCAGGCGTCCCCCGGGCGCTGGCCGCCTACGAGGAGCTGCGCAGCGGCCGGACCGCACGGGTCCAGCTCGGCTCGCGGCGCAATGGCGCCGGCTACGACAGCTCCGGCAGCGAGCTGACCGACCGGCGGTGGATCTACGAGTACGACGCGTGGGCCGAGGCCGTGGCGCTCGCCAGCCGTCTCTAGTTTTTCCGCGCGACACCACTCCAGGCGGTGACCTCCTGGTCCGGCCACATGTCACCGGGTTCCGGGCGCCACCGGTGCGGCTGGACCACGCCGGGTTCGATCAGGCCGTCCATCAACCGCTCCACGATCACGTGCGGGTTCGCGTCATCGGGGATGAGCTGCAGGATGGCCAGCAGCATCAGCGCGACCGGCTCGGCGAGGTCAAGGGTCTCCGCCGCTTGCGCCAGGACCGAGCCGGGATCGCGCACGTCCGCATCGAGGTACGCGGTCGCGCCCTGCGGCGTGCCGGTCAGCAAGGCGCGCGCATGCAGCAGCACGATTGGGTCGTTGTCCACATAGACGACCTTGGAACCGGGGGCCACCGCCTGTGCGACCTGGTGGGTATTGTTCGCTGACGGCAGCCCGGTCCCAACGTCGAGGAACTGCCGGATCCCGGCCTCGCTGGCCAGGTAACTCACGGCGCGCCGGAGGAACGCACGGTTCGTCCTGACCCCGGGAACGATCGTCGGGTTCGCCGCGATCGCCTGCTCAGCGGCCTCCCGGTCGGCGGCGAAATTGTCTTTCCCGCCGAGCCAGTAGTCGTAGACGCGGGCCGGATGCGCAACGCTGGTGTCGAGGTCCGCGGGCGGGCGCGCTTCGCCCTCATTTCTGCTGTCGGTCACGGCAGTTTTCCTTGAGTTTGCCCGGGTTTCTGTGCAAACAAGCCTATGCCCGCCCAGCGCCCTCATGGCCCGCTCAGCTCCGGCTGCCGCCCGTTCGTACGCCGACGTAGGCAGCTAGATGCTCGCCGGTGAGGGTGGAGCGCTCGGCGACGAGCTCGGCGGGTGTGCCCTGGAAGACGATCCGGCCACCGTCGTGGCCGGCACCGGGACCGAGGTCGATGATCCAGTCGGCGTGCGCCATGACCGCCTGGTGGTGCTCGATGACGACGACCGACTTGCCCGCGTCGACGAGCCGGTCGAGCAGGCTGAGCAGCTGCTCGACGTCGGCGAGGTGCAGGCCCGCGGTCGGCTCGTCGAGGAGGTAGATGCCGCCCTTCTCAGCCATGCGGGTGGCCAGCTTGAGCCGCTGCCGCTCGCCACCGGACAGCGTCGTAAGCGGCTGGCCGAGGGTGAGGTAGCCGAGCCCGACGTCGGCCAGCCGCCCGAGGATCGCGTGCGCGGCCGGGGTCTGCGCCTCCCCGCCGCCGAAGAACTCCCCGGCCTCGGTCACCGACATCGCGAGCACCTCGCTGATGTCGCGGCCGCCGAGGTGGTAGTCCAGCACCGACGCGTCGAACCGCTTGCCTTCGCACTCCTCGCAGGTGGTGGCGACGCCGGCCATCATTGCCAGATCGGTGTAGATGACCCCGGCGCCGTTGCAGTTGGGGCAGGCCCCCTCGGAGTTCGCGCTGAACAGCGCCGGTTTCACTCCGTTGGCCTTCGCGAACGCGTTACGGATCGGGTCGAGCAGGCCGGTGTACGTGGCCGGGTTGCTCCGCCGGGAGCCGCGGATCGCGCCCTGGTCGATGGACACCACACCCTCGCGGCCGGCGATCGAGCCCTGCACCAGCGAGCTCTTGCCCGAGCCGGCGACTCCGGTGACGACGACAAGCACCCCGAGCGGCACGTCGACGTCGACATTCTGCAGGTTGTGCTCTGTCGCGCCGCGAACTTCGAGCACGCCGGAGGAGGTCCGGACCGTGTCCTTGAGCCCGGCCCGGTCGTCGAGGTGCCGGCCGGTAAGCGTGCCGCTGCCCCGCAGCCCGTCGATGGTGCCCTCGAACACGACCTCACCACCCTGGGAACCCGCGCCCGGGCCAAGGTCGACGACGTGGTCGGCGATCGCGATCGCCTCCGGCTTGTGCTCCACGACGAGCACAGTGTTTCCCTTGTCGCGCAGCCGCAGCAGCAGCCCGTTCATGCGCTGGACGTCGTGCGGGTGCATCCCGATGGTCGGCTCGTCGAACACATAGGTGACGTCGGTCAGCGACGAACCGAGCTGCCGGATCATCTTGGTGCGCTGCGCCTCACCGCCCGAGAGGGTGGCCGACGAGCGGTCGAGGCTGAGGTATCCCAGGCCAATTTCCACGAATGAGTCAAGGGTGTGCTCGAGCGCGCCGAGCAGCGGTGCCACCGACGGCTCGTCGAGAGCCTCGACCCATCCGGCCAGGTCGCTGATCTGCATGGCACACGCCTCGGCGATGTTGATGCCGTTGATTCGCGATGACCGGGCCGCTTCACTGAGCCGCGTGCCGCCGCACTCTGGGCAGTCGCTGAACGCGACCGCGCGGTCCACAAACTCCCGGATGTGCGGCTGCATACCGTCCCTGTCCTTGGACAGCATCGACCTCTGAATTCGCGGGATCAGCCCCTCGTAGGTCATGTTGATCCCAGCGATCTTCATCCTGGTCGGCTCGCGGTACAGGAAGTCGTGCAGCTCCTTCTTGGTGTACTTGCGGATCGGCTTGTCCGGGTCGACGAAGCCCGACTCGATGTAGAGCCGGGAGTTCCAGCCGCCTCCCTTGTAGCCGGGAACGGTGATCGCGCCGTCGGCGAGCGACTTCGAGTCGTCGAAGAGCTGGGTGAGGTCGAGATCGGAGATCACGCCCCGGCCTTCGCAGCGCGGGCACATTCCGCCGGTGATGCTGAAGCTCCGCCGCTCCTTCACGGTCTTCCCGCCGCGCTCGAACTGGACTGCACCCGCTCCGCTGATCGAGGCGATATTGAACGAGAAGGCCTTGGGTGAGCCGATGTGCGGCTTCCCGAGCCGGCTGAACAGGATGCGCAGCATAGCGTTGGCGTCGGTAGCAGTGCCGACCGTGGAGCGAGGGTCGGAACCCATCCGCTGCTGGTCAACGATGATCGCGGTCGTCAGCCCCTCGAGTACGTCGACGTCGGGCCGCGCCAGCGTCGGCATGAAGCCCTGCACGAACGCGCTGTAAGTCTCGTTGATAAGCCGCTGCGACTCTGCGGCGATCGTGTCGAACACCAGCGAGCTCTTGCCCGAGCCCGAGACGCCGGTGAACACCGTCAGCCGGCGCTTCGGGATCTCGACGCTGACGTCCTTCAGGTTGTTCTGGCGCGCGCCGTGTACGCGGATCAGCTCGTGGCCGGCGGCAGCGTGCAGCGGATGCGACTGCGTGCCCGTCTTCGTGGCCATGCTCATCTGTCTCCATCTGTCAGGGGGGCCGCCTCCGCGGTCTCCTCGGCGCCGCCAGGCTGGCCTGATCGCACTCAGGAGTATGACAACAGCCAGCTAGCAGGTGCTTCTCGGTTCCTGATCGGTTTGCCAAGGTAGGCGACCGAAGGGCACCGACGACCCTTCCGTGGCGTAGCCCATGTTCCACGTGGATCGTGCCGAGCGCTTTCCGGCCGGCACGTCACCCGCGGATCGCCACCACGGCTGTGTAGATGCCCAGGCCAAGCAAGATCGTCGCGGTGATGCGGCTGACCCAAGCCATCGGGATCAGTGCCAGGCTCTTGGCGCCCACGCTGACCGCCACGGCCGCGACCGTCCACAAGCCGAGGGTCGCACCGGCAAACACGAGGAACGGGTCATACCTTGCGGCCAGGTTTGCGGTGGTGAGCTGCGTGATATCACCCCACTCGGCGACGAACACGACCCCGAAGCTCGTTCCGGCAACTCGCCAGAATGAGGGGGCACGGCCGCCCTGGCGGGATGCGTCCGTGCCGTCCCGGTGTTCGGGCCGGAAGCTGGTGACCCACAGATAACCCGACCCGGCCAGGAACAGGCACGCGACCACCGCGTCGACGGCGCGGTGCGGGAGAAGGGCCAGCAGCCTCCCGGCGCTGACGGCTATGGCCATATGGATCGCGAATGCTGCGGCCGCCCCGGCCCACACCCAGGACGACCGGTACCGGGTGCTCAGGATCAGCGATGCAAACATCGACTTATCCGGGAGCTCAGCCAGGAACGCGAGGACGAACGCGGTCCCGATCACTGCGACGTACGGCACGGGGTTTTCCTCCGGTCGGTCAACCGGCCGGGATCAGGGCAGAATCTCCGGCCGGATGTGCTCAACAGCCGAAGGTCTCGTCCACCACAACCGTGGCCCGGTGGCCGGGCGCTTGTGTGCGCCGGTATGTCGGCCAGCCGACGAAGGACTACTCCCCTTCACCAACAGAATATCCGGTGTCGCCCACCCCTCACAAAACAATCTGGCAAGTGGCCTGACCTACGCGCCAACGTCGCAGGTCAGCGGTTCGCCCAGCTTTGCGCCAGTATCTCCTGGGCGGCCGCCGCCATGGCTTCTTCGTCGTGGTCCAGTCCCTCGGCGGCGACGAAGCGGATGGTGGCTGCTTTGTCCCTGCTTTCCGCGTGGCGACACATGCTCTCGACCCACGCGGCTGCCCGTTCAATCCTGGTGGCACCCTGCTGCGCCGGCGCGGGCGGACGCCGCTCGGTGTCACGCGATCCCACCAGAACCGTTACGCGGACCTCGGTTGCTGCCTCCAGCCACCCCGCAGCCCGCGGACCGAACTCGGACCTTGCCGCCGCGGCCATGCCGTTTGGCCAGGGAATGCCGGGATCTGGCATCGGGAACGTGGACGGCGCGCTGAGGATGGCCTCGTCCAGGCGATGCGGATGAGTGACCAGGTAGCGCGCCGCGAACTGCGCGCCAGCGGAGTGGCCGTGCAGGGTGAACCGGCCCGCAAACCCGGGGATCTGCTCCCGCCCCGCCGTGTCTGCCAGGAGGTTCACGAACTCGTCGGGACCGGTGCCCCGGCCCACCATCTCCCGGTAGACGGGGAACTCCTGACCGCCGAAAACGGGCGCCACAACGATCGCGTGATGCCTTTCGGCGAAGGCTATCCAGCGCTCCACGGCCGCCTGCGCGTACCCGATCAGGTCGCTGTCGGGCTTGGAGCCATCCGGCCAGGGAAACCCGTGTGCCAGGACCAGCAGCCGAACCGGGTCGCTGGGCAGGAACGACGCCGCCGAACGGCCTTTCCACGATGACAGCTCACGCTCGAGCCGCCCAGCGCGCCTGTCATCAGGCGCGGCGTTCACGCGCGCACGAACCGCGCTCTCACTGTGCCGTGCGCCGCCGCCGAGGCTATGTGCATCGGGCTCCAGGTCATGTCGAATTCCGTGCGGTCGACCTCGAGGTCGGCGGTGAGCACAACGGCCTGAGCGGTCGCCTCCTGGATGTGCGCGGTGAAGGTCACCGGCCTGGCATGTCCGGCCGCTTCGAAGGTGCCCTCGCACGCCAAGTCGCCTGGTCCTGCCGGGCGTGCCGAGGTTATGGTCAGGACGGCCTGCGGGTGCTTCTCAACGTGAAAGAAGTCTGCCGAGCGCAAGTGCTTGTCGCGCTGCTTGTTCTTGGTGTTGAGCGATTCAGCGTCGAAGCTGATCCGTCCCGCCACGCTGCCATCCGGGCCGATGGTTGCCTCGCCGGTCATGCGCTCCAGCGTGCCGCGCACGGTGATGGCGCCCCAGAAGTGCTTAACACGGAATTCGGCGCGTGACCCTTCTGGGTCAAGTACCCAGTTGCCCGCGGCCGTCCCGTCGGCCAGCTGTGACGTAGCTTCCGTCGTTGGGGACTCGCTCATAAGCGGGTCGCCTCCTCCGATTGGATCGTTAGTCATCCACCCTATGGGCTACCGGGCGGCATGCGCGCTGCAGGAGTGGCGCACATGGCCGGCGTCTCCACGGCCACCGTCTCGCGGGTTAATGAGGTGCCGGGCGCAGATTGGCGAATCACAATGCAGGGATGACAAACGACCCCGTCGAGGACGACGTCAGAGCTGTCCGGGACTACTTCGATACGCTCGGCGCGGGTGAGTGGGAGCGCCTGGTGCAGGCGCCGAGCGCACGCGTAGCGCTGGAACTGCACCGCCGGTTCCTCGCCAGGTTCATCCGGCCTGGCTCGCGGGTCTTGGAGATCGGTGCGGGGCCAGGCCGCTTTACGGTCGAACTGGCTGCCTTGGGCGCATCCGTCGTCGTGTCAGATATCTCAGCGGTTCAGCTAGAGCTCAACCGCCTGGCCGCTGATCCCGCTGTCTGGCCACAGTTCTTGGACTGGGAGGAAGAACTGGCGCAGGAGCCCGGGATGCTCGACGGAGGGACTCACATCCTCTTCGCCATCGAGCACCTTTGAGGCGACGAGGCGCCCGCGGCTGCGACCTGTGCTCATCGGCGTGAGTGCCCTGATACTGGTGTTATGACTGAGATCGAGTCCCTCACCGCCGAGGTGCGCCAATTGCGCGCCGACGTCGCCCGGCTGCACGCCGCGCACGCGCCGGTGCACCTCCGGCACGGCTGGATGAACCTGCTCTTGAAAGATCTGTCCACGAACCCCTACACCCAGTACAAGGTCCATATGTGGGGCGCGATCTACTGGCTGATCAACTTCCCGCTGATCTGCTGCCTGTTCTTCTTCACACCCACGCTGTGGGTCAAGCTCGGCATCTTCATTACGCTGATCTACTCGATCTACGCCAACCTTGCGACCGACTACGGCGGCATGTCAGCGGCCGAGGCAGCATTCGGGGAACCACAGCCGCCGCCGATCCCACTCGAGCCGCCGTCGCCGGTGCCGCCGATATGAGGCGGCGCAAGGAGTGGGAACTGGCGGCGGAGACCAGGCAGGTCACGATCGCCTGGCTGCTCATATGGTGAGTCCGGACCCGGCTGTGGAGATCTCACCTTTGACTGTGCATATCAACGGCGCGGGGTCGCCGGTCATCAATCAACGGCACGGCGGTCGCTGCCGCTGACCCGCTCATCAGGATCACAACCGGGCGTCGTCGTCCTGGGCGTCGCCGACGGTGTAGCGTTTTGCAGCCGTGCGGGTCCCGCGTGGAGGAGGGCACACGGAGGTGCAAGCATCGGTAGCGCAGCGTGCGGTGGCTGCAGCGAGGTCGACCGCCTCGACGTTCGACTTGCCGGTCGACGCCACGGTTGTTCTCAACGACTCCAACCGCCTTGTCGTCCGCCTGATGCCATGCGATGTCGTTGCGCGGGTCACGCCTCCAGAGGCTCTGGTACCCGTGACTGCCAGGGCGAGTTGGCTCAGCGGGGAGGCGTATCAAGCGAGGTTGGCGACGGAAGTTGAAGTTGTGAAACGGCTCGCAGAGAACGACAGCCCGGTTGCTGGACTCGACCCTCGAGTCGAGCCACGCGTCTTTGTGCATGATGGCTTTGCAATCACCATGTGGACCTACTTTGCGCCTGTTCGCCGGATGCTTCCGTCGGCCGACTACGCGCAGGTGCTCGAGTGTCTTCATGCCGGCCTGCGGCAGATCGACGTCCCGACGCCGCACTTCATGGATCGATTGGCGGCGACTCAACAAGACGTGGCGAGCCGTGACGTCACTCCCGATCTCGCCGAGACCGATCGGGCGCTTCTCGCCAACACGCTGCGAGATCTGAGCGAAACGATTGTCAACCGGCGCGCGGCCGAGCAGATCCTGCACGGCGAGCCGCACCCGGGGAACGTGATCAAGACGAAGAACGGGCCGCTTTTCATGGACTTCGAGGATTCTGTCCATGGCCCCGTCGAATTCGACCTTGCTTGGGTCCCCAAAGAGGTCAGCGAGCGCTATCCGGACGCGGACCAAGCACTGGTCGGCGAGTTCCGGGGGGTCGTACTGGCGATGATCGCAGCGCACCGCTGGAGTCGCGACGACCAGCACCCGAGCGGGAGACAATCCGGAGTGGCATTCCTCAACGCTCTGCGAGAGGGTCCGCCCTGGCCTCCGCACGATGCCGTGTAACGCAGCGCCGGATCACGCTGCACGACAGCAGGCACACGACGCTGACGCTCATGGAACACGCCAGCCCGCACGGCACCTGCCGGGGCGGCTCTCACAAGCTAAGAAAAGACCCTGACCTGCGGAGACAGTGGCGCGCTCGGAGGGACTCGAACCCCCAACCTTCTGATCCGTAGTCAGATGCTCTATCCGTTGAGCTACGAGCGCCGGTTTTGAGTTGTCTACCTGCGGTTTTGCAAGGAGCTGTGGTGAGACCACCTAAGCATAGCGGCGATTGAGCAGCTGATTCGTAGTCAGATGACGTCCCTTCGCATCCGACAAGGGTAGGGCACGCCTCACGCGGGTCCTCACCGGGCCTCGATTCGCGGGCGGAGCAGCCGCACGCCGATCCAGGCGGCCGCTACGCCGATCGCCACGCCGATGAGCGTGTCCACGAAACGGAGTATCGGCTGCTCCCAGGCGTCGTGCGGGGTCACGGCTGCCACCAGCATGACGACCGCGGTGGTGATCGCCGCCGTGACGGCGTCGCCGGGCCGGCCGACCAGCATGACGACCAGTGCGCTAAGGCCGATCAGCAGCGCGACACCCCAGCCGTACACCGGCAGGAAGATCAGGTAGATCAGGCAGAGCACAAAGCTCACGGCCGTGGCGGACATCCGTGACACGGCGGCGGCCGCGCTCTGCTGGTAGCTGTCCCGGCAGACGAAGATCGTGGCGACCACCGCCCACAGGCCGCCGAGCAGGTCGTCGGACCGGGATATCGAGTACACCCGGGTGAGCACGCTTGTCGTCAGCCAGTAGGTGATCATGCAAGCGACGGCCAGGACGGTGCATTCCAGGATGGCTGTCCGGGCCTGCGCCCAGGTTGGGCGCGTAAGACGGTTGCTGCCTTGCGCCACAGCGTCCCCTTCCGGTGCCGGGATCTACCCGGCCATTACCCGGTCGAAGTCCACCTTGATCTCCAGACCTCCCCCGGGCCTGGCCCGCGCGCTCAGCGACGCCCGGTGCGCGATCGCGATCGCCCGGACGATGGCCAGGCCGAGCCCGTGCCCGCCGTCGCCATCGTCGCGGTCGCGGCTCACCCGGTCGGCGCCGAGCTGCTGGAACGGCTGGAACAGCCGGTCGACCTCCGCGGCCGGGATCACCGGCCCGGTGTTCACGACCCACAGGCTCGCCGACCCGGCGGTCATGGACGTCCTGATCTCGACGCTGCCGTCGGCCACGTTGTGCCGCAGGGCGTTGTCCGCCAGGTTCGCCACCATGCTCTCCACCAGTCGGGGGTCGCCGGGGGCAACGGCCGGGCCGACCACGGCGTCGACGCGGATCCCGCGGCGCGCGGCCTCCTCGCCCCGGGTGGCGAGCGCGCAGCGCGTGATCGCGGCGAGGTCGACCGGCTGCCACCGGTCGATCCCGCGCTGGCTGCTGGCCAGGGTGAGCAGCGCATCGATCAGCCGCTCCTGCTGGGCCTCGAGGCTCAGCAGCTGCTCGCAGGCCGATCGCAGCGTCTCCGCTGTGGCACCCGGATCGGCGAGCGTCACCTGGAGCAGGGTTCGCTCCGCCGCGAGCGGGGTCCGCAGCTCGTGCGAGGCGTTGGCCACGAACTGGCGCTGCGATTCAAACGACGCCTCGAGCCTGCCGAACAGCCCGTCCAACGTTTCGCCTAGCTCGGCGAACTCCGCATACGACGCGTTCAGGCCCAAACGCTCGTGCAGGTTGCTGGCCGAGATCGCGCGCGCGGACCTGGTGATGGTCCGCAACGGTCGCAGGGCCCGGTCGGCGGCCAGCCACCCGAGTGCCGCGGCGAGCACGGCCGCGGCGGCCAGCGCGATGCCGGAGTATCCGAGCACCTGGTGCACGTTCGAGGCGGCGTGAGCGTCAGCGTCCCCGGCCCCCACGCGGGACGTCCTCGAAATCCGCACCGCGGGAAGAAAGGCAACGGCCAGCAGCACCGCGCTCGCGGCGAGGAACACGCCGCCGTAGAACAGGGCGAGCCGGGTGCGCAGCCTGCGCCTGGGCATCACGGTCCTTCGATCCGGTAGCCGCCGGCGCGCTCGGTGTGGATCACCGGCGGGTCGCCGAGCTTGGCCCGCAGCCGCCGGATCGCGGTCTTCACCGCGGTGGTGAACGGGTCGGCCGCCTCGTCCCAGGCCCGTTCCAGGAGCTCCTCGGCCGAGACCACCCGGCCAGCCGAGGCCAGCAGGCACTCGAGGACCGCGAACTCCCTGGGGCTGAGATCGAGCCGCCGTCCGGCCCGGAACGCGGTCCGGCGGCTGGGATCCAGGGTCAGGTCGCCGCTTTCCAGCACCGGGGGCAGCGCCGCAGCGGAGCGGCGGCCGAGGGCGCGGACGCGCGCGACCAGCTCGGCGAAGTCGAATGGCTTGGTCAGGTAGTCGTCGGCACCGAGCCCGAGACCGTCCACCCGGTCCCGGATGGTGCTGGACGCGGTCAGCATCAGCACCCGGCTGCCCGGCCGGTCGGCCACGATCCTGCGGCACACATCGTCGCCGTGGGTTCCCGGCAGGTCCCGGTCGAGCACGATCACGTCGTAGCGGGTGACGGCCAGATGCTCGAGCGCGTCGTCGCCGTCCAGGACCACGTCGACCGCCATGCCCTCCCGGCGCAGCCCGGTCCCGATCGCCGTGGCGAGGATCCGGAAATCCTCGGCGACCAGCACACGCATGGCGATCCTTCTCTGGATGAGTGCCCTGAACGGTTAGCTCCGGGCGCGGTCCCTCCCGGTCAACGATCTCAGGCAGCGGGTGTCCGCGGGGTGTCGGCCGCGGACACCGTGCCGACACCGGCCACGGCGTACAACCAGCTTCGTGAACTCAACCAATACCGCCGCAACCCTGCTGGCCGCCAGCGGGCTCGGCAAGCGCTACCGGCGCCGGTGGGCCCTTTCCGGCTGCACGCTCGAGATCCCGGCCGGCCGGGTCGTGGGGCTGGTCGGCCCGAACGGGGCTGGCAAGACGACCCTCCTGCACCTCGCCGCCGGGCTGATAGCGCCGACCACCGGCACGGTCGAGGTCCTCGGCGGACGGCCCGGCGACGGCCCGGTGCAGCTCGGCCGGGTTGGCTTCGTGGCGCAGGACACGCCGGTGTACCCGGGGCTCTCGGTCGGCGGGCACCTGCGGATGGCCGGGTACCTGAACCCGGGCTGGGACGGTGCGGAGGCACGGCGTCGGATCGAGCAGCTCGGCATCGACCCGCGGCAGCGCGCCGGCCTGCTCCGGCGGCCAGCGCGCCCAGCTCGCGCTCACCTTGGCGGTCGCCAAGCGGCCCGAGCTGCTGATCCTGGATGAGCCGGTGGCCAGCCTCGACCCGCTGGCCCGGCGGGAGTTCCTGCGGTCGGTCGCAGGCACGGTGGCCGGGCGCGGCACGAACGTCGTGCTGTCCTCGCATCTGGTGGCGGACCTCGAGCTGGTCTGCGACTACCTCGTGGTGCTGGTGGCCTCCCGGGTGCGGCTGGCCGGCGGCATCGCGGAGCTACTGGCGTCGCATCACGAGCGCAGCGGCCAGCCGGTCAGGCTCGACGACCTGGTGGTCGCGGCCATGAGCCAGACGGGAGATGTCCGATGATCCGGTTCACCTGGCTGCAGTTCCGGGCCCAGGCCGTGGTGGTCGCGGGCGCGCTCGCGCTTCTGGCCATCGCGGCTGCCGGGCTGCTGCATCGCGACGACGGCACCGTACGGCTCTGGCTCGGGGTGCTGGTGCTGGTGGCGCCCGGTCTCATCGGGATGTTCTGGGGCGCTCCGCTGGTCGCGCGCGAGTTCGAAGACGGCACGTTCCGGCTGGCGTGGACCCAGAGCGTCACCCGGACCCGCTGGATGGCGGTCAAGCTCGCCGTAGTCGGCCTGGCCAGCATGGCTGCTGCCGGGCTGCTCAGCCTGGTGGTCACCTGGTGGTCCGGTCCCCTCGACCGGACAGACCTGAATCAGTTCGCCACGTTTGACCAGCGCGGCATCGTCCCGGTCGGCTACGCCGCGTTCGCGTTCACCCTCGGCGTCCTGGCCGGGGCGCTGATCCGGCGCACACTCCCGGCCATGTTCGTCACGCTTGCCGTCTTCGTCGCGGTCCGGCTGACCGAGTTCAGCTGGCTGCGGCCTCGGCTGCTGCACCCGGTGCTGCTGAACCTGGCGCTGAACCCCGCGTCCACCGGATACGGCCAGCAAGGCACGCTGTCCGTGCTGTTTTCCGGCCCGACGCTGATGCCGAACCCACCGAACCTGCCGAACACGTGGATCACCTCGCTAGGGATCGTCAACGCGCGGGGCCGGGCGCTCACCACGCAGTTGCTGAGCAGCGCGTGCCCGGGCATCGGGCAGGGGCGGGGCGGTGGAGGGGGTGGAGGGCTCGGTGGACACAGCAAGGCGCCGCAGGCTGTTGTCAACAGGCTCCAGGACTGCGTGGCGAAGATAGGGACCAGCTATCACGAAGCACTGGCGTATCAGCCGGCCAGCCATTACTGGCCGCTGCAGTGGTACGAGCTGGCGATCTTCCTCAGCGCCGCGGCCATCCTGGCCAACGTGTGCCTCTGGCGGATCCGCCGCAGCTGAGCGCCGCGCTGCTATCTCTCCTTGCTCGCCACCACGATCCAGTTGCCGTCGGGGTCGGCGACGTAGGCCCGCCGGTGCCCGGAGAAGTGGCTGTACGGCTCCTGCAGCACAGGCGTCCCGGCGGCCCGCAGCGCAGCGACCGTGTCGTCGGCCGAGTCGCAGCCAACCACGAGCTCCATCGGATGGCCTGCCGTCGGCGCCGGCATGCCTTCCGCCTCCACGGCCTCCTTGCTGCTGATCGCGATCATGATGTCGCCGAGCCGCAGCTCCACGTGCTCGGCCTTCCCTTCGGCGGGGTGGCGGAAGGTCTGCGTCCCCCCGAGCAGGTCGCGGTAGAAGGCGACCGCCCGGTCGACGTCGGCCGAGTACAGGTTGGGCATGACGGACTGGACTGTCATCGTTGCTCCTTAACCAGTTATCTGGCTGGCGCCTGGGCGTCGATGTGCCTGGCGAAGGCGTTCAGTGGCTCGCCGCCCTTCCCGTCGAGGATCCTGCGCATCCGTTCGGCTTCCGGGCCGTAGCGTTCGAGGTGCCGGTGGGTGAGGTCGACGCGCGTGGTGTCCGCGCCCTCCGGGGTGAACGTGACCTCGATCTGCGAGCCGCGGCCCGGGTCTTCCTCGTACGTCCATTGCGGGCTCACCTGCCAGGTCAGCAGCAGCCGGTGCGGCGGCTGCCAGGCGAGCACGGCGCCCCAGTCGGTCTCGGTGCCGTCTGTGGCCCGCTCGTACCACCTGCCGCCGGGGAACGGCTCCAGCACGACCTCGCTGCCGTGCGGCTCGGCGAGGTGATGGGTGTCCACGGGCCACCACTGCTGCCCGACGAAGACCTCGAACGCAACCGCGAGCGGCGCGCTCACCCGCACGGTCTTGGTGACCACGATCTCCCGTTCGGGGGTCATGCCCTGCTCCCTTGCGCGCGCCTCGGCGGCGCGCTGATACGACGCGAGGGACCGCTCCCAGTACCAGTCGAGGTGATCGCGGAGCTCCCGCATCGCGTCCGGCTCCAGGTGGTAGACCCGGCGGTTGCCGGCCGACTGGCCGGCCACGATCCCGGCGGCCTTGAGCACCCGCAGGTGCATGGACACGGCGGTCCGGCCGATCGGCATGCCCGCGGATATGCCGCCGACATCGAGCGGGCCGACGGCCAGCCGCCCCACAATCCGGCGCCGCATGGAGTCCCCGAGGGCATCCAGCGCCGAATCTATGTCAATGCTCATTGACCGTCAAGCTATGCTGTCATAGATCTCCGCGTCAATCGCGGATCCCGGAACTCCATGCTGGCCGTCGGCCGCCGCGCCCGCGCTGAGCCCGCCGCGCCGCCCTCGGCCAGCACATCTGCGCCCGACCGCGCCGCCTCAGCCCCTGACCGGCCACTCGCGGCCCGCCCGGGCCGCAGGCATGTTCCCTGAGCTAAACTTAAAGCGGAACGTCGTTCCGGAAATCGGTCCGGGACCGTGTTTCGTTTCGCCAACGACCGTCCGGAGGCAGAGGGTGTCCGCTGAGAGGCAGTTCGCGGAGACGCCAGCTCGAAGCAAACGGGCCGATGCGCTGCGCAACGAGAGGGCGCTGCTCGCCGCCGCGGCGGCGGTCTTCGTCACCTCTGGGGTCGACGCACCGATCCGTGAGATCGCGGCCAGGGCCGGTGTCGGGATTGGGACGATCTACCGCCACTTTCCGACCCGGGCGGACCTCGTCGTCGCCGTCTACCGCCACCAGGTCGAGGCCTGCGCCGAGGCGGGCCCGGCCCTGCTGGCGAGTGCCGGCTCTGCCTTCGCGGCACTCAGTGAGTGGGTCGACCTCTTCGTTGACTTCCTGGTGACAAAGCACGGGCTCGCCAACGTGCTGCAATCGGAAAGCGGCGGCTTCGAGGCGCTGCACACCTACTTCCTGGACCGCCTGGTGCCGGTCTGCGCCGAACTGCTCGGCGCCGCTGTCAGCGCGGGCGAAGTCAGGCCCGGTCCCGGCGCGTACGAGCTGATGCGCGGGATCGGCAATCTCTGCGCCGGGCGAGGGAACGACCCGGGCTACGACCCTCGCCGGCTGGTCGGACTGCTCCTGCAGGGACTACGTGAACCGCGGTGACAGTCAGCCGGCCCAGCGACCCGGAGCACGATGACCTGGGCGATGAGCTGACCCGAGCTCAGCAGCCTGCCGAACAGCTTGCTCTGCTCGTCGGCCGCGGTCAGCTCCGGCGTGTGCCCGTACCGGCGGTGCAGTTCGCGCTCCATGGCCTCGACCCGGCCGGCCCAGTCCGGCGGCGGCTGGCTGACGTCGCGGAAGCCGGCCACTTCCACCGCCTCCAGGCCCGCCTGGCCGAACAGGTCGTGCAGTTGGCCGCTGGATGGGAAGTGGTTGCCCTGCGGCGGGTCGTCCAGCTCGACCGCGGCAGCCAGGTAGACCAGCAGTCCGATGCGGCCGCCGGGGCGTACGACGCGCCGGAGCTGACCGAGCATGGCCCGCTGGGCGGCGCTGCCGGGCGCGGTGCACAGCACGCCGAGGCACCAGGCCAGGTCGGCGGTTGCGGCGCCGAAGGGCAGGGCGGTCGCGTCGGCCTGGACGACGGGGGCGCCGAAGAGCCGAGCCGCCGCGCGGCACGCACCCGGCTCGGGTTCGGCCAGGACGGGCTGCACGCCGGTCCGCCGGGTGGCGTAGGCAGCGGGACCGCCCATGCCCGCGCCGACGTCGATCATCACCTCGCCGGGTCGCGGCCCGAGGCACTCGAGCAGCCAGTCCAGGACCGCCGGCTGGCCGCTTCCGCGGCAGGCGGCCGGGATGTAGTACTCCGGGCCCAAGTCGGCGGCCACCCGAGCGGTCCAGTCGGCCACGGTGTTGAACTCGGCTTCCATCGCGCCGCCGATCTCAGGGCTCACGCGGCAGCTCCTTCCCGGATCCGGGCGGCCAATTCCGCCTTGATCTGCGCGGCGAACTCGTGCCCTCGCGCCGATGCCAGCCCGGAGATGTTCACCCCGGCCACGCCCGGGATGTCCAGCAGAGCCCGGGCCTGCCGGGCCGCCGCCGCGATCCCCGCCGCAACCGGGTCCGCGTCGTCCAGCACCGTGCGCACAACGTCCAGATCCAGTTCCAGGCCGGGGAGGCCGGACAGCGCCGCGGCGGAGGCGGCATCGGTGAAGATGGCCACCGCGGCTATGACCGGGATGGTGACCCCGGCTCGCGCGGCAGCGGCCATGAAGCCGGTCACCGATGCGACGGTGTCGTGGTTGAGCACGGCGACCGCCGCCCCCGCGCGCTGCTTCTGGGCCAGCCGAAAGGGCCGCAGCTGCCGGGGCGGCGCGGCAGGTGTCTCCGGGACGGCCGCCGGCAACCCGATCGCGGCGGCCAGCGCGGCCAGCCGCGGCCCGTCCAGGTCAAAGACCTGCGTCACATCCGGCCGGACGTCGTAGGCGCGGGCATCGCCGGTCACGCACAGCACCGCGCCGACATCGAGCTCGCGCAGACCGTGCAGCTCCTGCTCCAGCACCACGCGGTTCCGGTCCCGGCAAGACAGGGTGATCCACGGCCGGGCCCCGGCCTGCTGCAAGATCGAGGCCAGCTGCGCGGGCGGGAAGTCGGGCCGGTCCTGGTGCTCGCCAACCAGGACGGCGTCGCTGACCGGGGCCAGAATGCCCGCCACCGCGGCATGCGCCGACAGCGAGTACGGCTCGGAACTGAAGTCGGTCAGGATCAGTGGCACAGTGTCCAGCGGCACCGGCGACACTGGATCGGACCAGGTCACCGGCGCCGGGAACACGCAGGGGTGCGGGTCGACCTCACAGCCGCCGTCGGCCCGCACCCCGCCACACGGCCCCATGACCATGTGCTTGGGGCAGCCGTCGTCCGCGCCTGGGCCAAGCGGACCGGGATTAGCGGCCAAACGCCCGCTCGATACGCCGGCTCATCTTCCGGAACTCTTTTCCGAGGTCGTCGCCGAACTGTCGCATGCCACCGCTGACGCGGTCGGCCAGCCCTTCAGCCTGCAGCCGCTGGCTGCGGGTGACGCGGCCAATCCCCTGCTTGGCCCGGCCCCGGCGGATCCGGGACCGGTTCCGGCTCTTGCTCGTGAGGCTCATGGCCCCACTACTGCCCAGGGGATCGCTCCTCATGCAGGGCAACGTGGCGCCTGGGACCGCCGGTCTCAGGCGCCACGCCAGGTCATCAGAACAGCCTGGCGGCCCTCTCCTCCAGGTCGAGCAGGAACCTCTTGCGCGCCAGGCCACCGGCGTAGCCGGTGAGACTGCCGTCCTTGCCGACCACGCGGTGACACGGGACGATCACGCTCAGAGGGTTGCGGCCTACCGCGGCACCGACGTCCTTGGGCGTGGCCCCGCCGCGCACCTCGCCGGCCAGGTCGCCGTAGGTGACGGTCTGCCCGTAGGGGATCTCCGCAATCAAACCCCACACCTGGGACTGGAACGCTGCGCCCCGGGGTTCCGCCGCCAGGTCGAAGCTCTTCCGGTCGCCGGCGAAATACTCCGCCAGCTGCTCGGCAGCCTCCTCGAACCCGGCACCGGACCGTGGCCCGAAGGTGGCCGGGTCCGGCTTGTACCAGTGATGCGGGAAGTACACGCCGGTCAGCTTGCCGTCGTCGGCGACCAGCGTCAGCTCGCCGATCGGCGAGTCGATGGTCGTGTGGGTTGCCATGACCGTTCTCCTCGTTCGGGTGCTGTCATCTGGTAAACGACTGGCAGCACCCGAACGTGAGGTCAGCGCTGGGCCTGGTTCTCGCCGGTGTCGGCGGCAAACACGAGCTGGGCCTGCTCGTTGCTATCTGGCTGGGATTCCGGCTCGGGCGCGGGGCGCTGGGGCAGGAACAGGGTGAGGACGGTGACGAAGGCCAGGATCTTCGACACGATGTTCAGCGCGGTAGGGAGAGGAGCCGACGGGTAGCCGAACCCGGACAGGGCCCAGACCGCGAACACGCCCAGCATCAGCGCGAAGGAAAAGAACGTGGCCCTGGTCAGCCGCACCATCGACGATTGCCGCAGGAGCAGCAGCGTGGTGATCTCGATCAGGAACAGGGGAGCGAAGAACAGCGCCCGGTACAAGGCCGGGTCGGGCGGGATGGAGGGGTAGGTCCTGGCCATCACGATGAGATCGAAGGGAAGCTCGAAGATCATCGGTGCGGCTATCGCACCGATAGCAGCGCCGGCCAGCCTCGTCCCGATGCCAGCCGAGCGGCACGAGATGACGATGATGATGAAGACGACCACGACCGCCGTAAAGGTGATCGGGGCGACGGGATCCTTGGGCTCGCCGGCGAGCGTATTCACGCCGTAGTCGTGAATGAACTGCCGGAGGTAGATCGTCAGGGCGACCAGGAACGCCAGTATCGACGCGAGCCAGACGAAGATCAGGGGGGCCCGGCCCACGAGTCCAGGCCGGGCAGTCCGGACGGGCAGCGGCAGCCGCATCCCGGCCAAGATCACACCACCCGCGGCGACCAGCAGAATGATGGCGAGCCAGATCCTGGCATCCCCGCCGTAACTCATCCATTGGTACTTGATCATGGTGCACCTGCTCCCAGAAGCCGCGCGACGCCCGGGCAGGCCCGCGCTTAAATCTGATATCACAATGATAGATTTCTGATATCAGATTTGTCAACCGGGATGGCCCCTGCGACCGCAAGATCACGCCGAACGGGCCGATGTGACTGCAAGCCGGTCTAGGTCCCAGCAGCAGGACAGGCACAACGGGCCGACGGCGCCAGAACTCCAGATCAGCGCCTGGTCAGAAGTTCGCTGGCGGCGATCGAGACTGCAGCAGCTCGACCTGATCGACTGACCGAACGTGGCACCTCAGCAAGGCATGCGTCAGGACAGGGTGCCAGCCTCATGCCGACTTCGGAAGATCCTTAGGCGCAGGCCATGGGGGCCTGCGCGGGATGCCAGCCTTACGCATCCGGCGCAGGATGGTTACGTTCGAGACCCCATAATGACGGCCAAGCTCGACAAGCGTTGCACCAGCCTCATATCGCCGACGCAACTCGTCCGCATCGTTCGCGGCCTGGATCCGCCTAGCGCGCACAGACTCAATGATCGGACTGGCTGCTGCTGCCTTTCGGTCAAGTGCCGTAGTCGCGTTCCTATAGAGTTCGTCGATTATCAGTTCTGCAAGATAGCCCGCAGTGCTTAATTCGTGGATGCTCTTGTGAGGGCTAACGGTCATTCGGCCGGACAGGTTGCGCTCTCTTAGGAACCGGAGAAATGCCTCAAGTAGCCTTTGGGAGCCCACCAGGCTAATACCGGAATAGCCTGTCTTCAGGATAAATATTGAGCCGTCGCCATCCACCACGCCACGCCAGAAGTGACGCGATGTAGTAAGCTCAGGAGCGATCGGGCCTTCATAACGGCCCATCTCGAGAAGGCGCCCCGCCAGGCGTCGTGAACTTACTGCAAAACAAACCGAGGGCCTCGACCGGTATCCACCGAAGTTACCCGGCGGGCTCGTAGCAATGGCATGCGTAGAGCCGAGGAATTGACGGAAGCTCTCAACGTGGCCTCTGTCGATCTCAGATAGCCTGAGCTGAATTGTTAGGCCCCCGTTCTTCTTATGGAAAACAGAACCATCCGCGAACAGGAACCCAATCCAGTAAGCCGCATCGTCAGTGACGAGGTCGAATGCCTCATGATTCACTAAACGCTTGATCATATTCTGGCCATGTCGCTGAATCGGCTGTAATGGCCTTGGAATGCCACTGTTACCGTGGCCGTTGGTCCATTGCGATGTTTGGCCACGATCAAGTCGGCCTCTCCCGCCCGCGGCGACTCGCGCTCATACGCATCTTCTCGGTGCAAAAGTAGGACAACATCCGCATCTTGCTCTATCGAGCCTGATTCACGCAAATCGGCCAAAAGCGGACGTTTGTCAGTTCGCTGCTCGGGGCCGCGGTTGAGCTGGGCGACGGCTACGACGGGGACGTCGAGCTCCTTGGCGAGTAGCTTCAGTTGGCGCGACATGTCGGAGACTTCCTGCTGCCGGTTCTCCACCCGCTTCGGGGAGCTCATCAGCTGCAGGTAGTCGATGATCACCAAGCGCAGGTCGTGTCGCTGCTTGAGTCGCCGGCACTTCGCCCTGATCTCCATCATCGACATGTTCGGCGAGTCGTCGATGAACAGCGGGGCGTCCACGACCTCGCTCATCCGCCGGGCCAGCCTGGTCCAGTCGTCTTCGCTCATCTGGCCGGTCCGCATGGAGTGCAGCGGGACCCGCGCCTCGGCAGAGAGCAGCCGCATCGTGATCTCGTTGCGGCTCATTTCCAGGCTGAAGATCACCGCGGTCTGGCCCGCCTTGACCGAGGCCGCCCTGGCCAGGTCGAGGGCCAGCGTCGAGTTGTGGGTCGGGATCATGCCGTCGCCCGCGAGGTACAGGTGATCCGGGCTGTCCACCTGCACGCAGCGCACCGGGCGCGATGACACCCGGCGAACGCCGACGATGTAGCGCCAGCGGGCCATCTGCGGGTCGTGGAGCAGCCGCTCCTTATGCAGGCGCTGCTTGCGGCTCAGCAGGAACACCTGGTCATCGGTCAGGAACCGGACCAGGTAGCGGGGCGCACGACGCGTCACCACGCGGTGCCTTCCTGTTGGGCATCGAACAGCGGTAGCCGAGGCTGAGAACCAGCTCCCTGACGTCGCACGCCAGATCGCGGCTCGTGACGGCCAGGTGGATGGCCCCATTGCCGGCCACGGTCCCGCCGATATCGAGGATGCCGGCCAGCAGGGCTCGTCGCTGCGCCTCGCTGCCGCGCAGGTAGGTCATCGGGATGCGCTTTTCCTCGCCGCCGGGCAGCAGCGCCGGGATCGCCGCGAAGTCGGCAGGCGCCGCCCGCATGCCGATCTCGGGGTCCGCAATAGCCAGGCCCGCGGCCGCTGTGTACGGACCGCCCAGCCAGACGCCCAGGGTGTACGGCACAGCTGGCAGGTCGGCTTCGGGCAGATCGAACGACGCGCACGCGGGCACGGCGTGGCTCCGCCGACCATCCTCGGACCGCCGGTCAACCGTTGCCGCGACCTGCTCCGTGGTCAGCACCGTCCCGGTCCCTGCGGCGGAACTGGTGCCAGGTCCCTCGCCCTCGCTACCCGCATGCTGGCCGAGGGAGGGGCGGTCCCAGGTGAGCCACTGATGCTGGCCGTCGGCGACGATCACCTCGCCGGTGGAGAACGTCACCTCGTAACACGGCCGCCGGTGCATGACCTCGGTGGCCGCGACGACGCTCACCGGCCGTCCGTCTGCGCCGACGAGCTGATCGCCGACGGCCACCTGGCCCATCGTGGTCCAGCCGGTCGGCGTCGGCAGCGGTGTATCAAGAGCCAGTGCCTTCCCGAGGGCGGGTCTGGCAGCTATGACGATCATCTGGCCCGGGTGCAGTCCGTTGGTCAGCGCGTCGAGGTCGGCGAACCCGGTGGGCACGCCGGTCAGCCCGCCGCCGCGGCTGCCGATCGCCTCGATCTCGTCGAGCGCGCCCGGCATGATCTCGGCCAGCGCCAGGTAGTCCTCGCTGACCCGCCGGGCGGTCACGCTGTAGACCTCGGCTTCGGCCCGGTCAACGATCTCGTCGGCATCCCCGTCGCCCGAGTAGCCGAGCTGGACGATGCGGGTGCCCGCCTCCACCAGCCGACGCAGGATCGCACGCTCGCGCACGATGCGGGCGTAATAGCCGGCGTTCGCCGCGGTGGGCACGGAGGCGATGAGCGTGTGCAGGTACGGGGCGCCGCCCACCCGGGTGATCTCGCCGCGCTTGGTCAGCTCGTTCGCGACCGTCACCGCGTCGGCCGGCTCGCCCCGGCTGTACAGGTCGAGGATGACCTCGTGCACGAGCTGGTGCGCAGGCCGGTAGTGATCGCCGGGGTGGATCACCTCGAGCACGTCGGAGATCGCGTCCTTGGACATCAGCATGCCGCCAAGAACGCACTGCTCCGCGGCGAGATCGTGCGGTGGTGTCCGCTCGAACTCCTCGCCGCGCGGGGCGATCTCCGCCACACTCACAGGTGCCACCTCCCCCATTTCGGTAGGCATTCCCGCGGCTGCCCGCGCGGGCCATTCATAGCCGTTGTATCTGACGGCTCCGACAGTCTGGCGCCAGCGCTGGTGGACGTCCAGCGATGCTGTGCACAGGCCTGTGGATAGCCTGTGCAGACACGCCGCCGCCGCTGTGCGCAGCATGGGGATGGCGCTGTGGATATAGCAGTTCAGTTCACCGCGAGAACGCGTCTGCCTGCGGTTATGCCGTCCACGGGTTGTGCGCAGGAAAAACTTTTGGCCCGGGAGGTCGTCCACAATGGTCGGAAGTTATCCACATTAGGAATTTCACGTACGACGTTACATGCGCAGTCCTCCGCAGCCGGTCTGAGCGCAGCCCCGGCCAGCCCGCGCAGCACTCATCGATGTACCAACGGGCTTCATCTATGCGGCATCCGTACATCGATAGCTTGGGATCTCCGCGCTCGGGTCAGCAGGGCCCCAGCCGGGGCCGGCGGCGGCTCGGCGTGGGCTCTGGGGGGATGCGCGCGTTTGCAGGGCGGGCACTCGCCCGCTTCTCTAGCATTCGAGCATGTGTTCGACGAACGGGGGACAGCTCGGCCGGATCTGCCGGGCTATCGACGAGCTTGCTGGCTGCTCGGCCAGCTCAGATGATGCGGCAACCGGGGGACCGGCTCCCGCTGCTAGCGAGGGCGACACTGGTCAGGCGGGAGCCGCGTGCCGGACCGGAGCGGCAGACCGAACCGGGCCGACGCCCCACGCCGGACGGGACGACGGTGACATCGCCCGGCTGGCCGCGATCTGGGAAATGGTCGCCGACGCCGATCCCGAACTCGCGAAGCGCTTGCCCGGCTACCTATCCGCTGCCGAATAACCGCCTTCGGGCGACGCTGCGCCCGCCGACCGCGCCCGCGAGAAGGCCGCATGTCGGGTGATCACGCCCCGCGAGAAGGCCGGGTCTCGGGTGATCACGCCCCGCGAGAAGGCCGGGTTACGGGTGATCACGCAGATCCTGCGAGACTGGGGCTAATGGAACCTGCCGCGACGACGTCGGCTGCACCGGTGGCCGCGATCGAACGTGAGTCGCCGGAACTGCGAGCAAGCCGCCTGGCCGCCGCACGTCGGCGCGCCACCGCTCTTCTCGCGGCGGCCACCGTCGTGTTCGTGGCCGTGACCGTGGCCGGCGTCCACGGGACTGCGCTTGGCTACGTGCAGGCCGGAGCCGAGGCGGCCATGGTCGGAGGCGTCGCGGACTGGTTCGCGGTCACGGCCCTCTTCCGCCGCCCCCTGGGCCTGCCGATACCGCACACCGCGCTGATCGTCGAGCGCAAGGACCAGTTCGCCGCCACTCTCGGCCAATTCGTCCAGGAGAACTTCCTCAACGCCGATGTCGTCAGCGAGCGGATCCGCTCGGCTGGGCTTGTTCCTCGCCTGGCTGCCTGGCTGGCCGACGAGTCCAACGCCGCCGTCTTCGCTGGTCACGCCGCTGATCTGGTGGTCACGGTGGCCGAGACGCTGCGGGATGAGGATGTCCAGCGGATGCTCACCGACGAGCTGACCCGGGTGGTCGACGCGGTGGAAGTGGCCCCGCTGGCCGGGAAGGCACTGCGGGTCGTCATCGCGGAAGGGCATCACACCGGGCTGTTCAACGCGATCGTGTCCGGTGCCGATCGCTACCTCGGCGAGCATTACACAGAGGTTCGCGAGCTGTTCGAGGGTGAAGCCCCCCGATGGGTGCCCGATGCGGTTTACCGGCGGGTATTCGACCGCCTGTATACCCGTCTGCGCCTTCGGCTGGTGGCCATGGCAGCCAATCCCAACGACGAGACCCGGCGTCAGTTCGAGGGGTGGCTTGCCGGGCTCCCTGACCGCCTAGAGACGTCGCCCGAGCTGCGTGAGCGAGGCGAGCGCATCAAGCGCGACGTCCTGGGCAGCGCCGAGCTCCGGGACTGGTCCTCGTCGCTGTGGAAGCACGCCAAGGACACGCTCCGGGCTCAGGCAGTCGATCCCGAGTCCGAGCTGCGCCGCCAGCTGGCCACCGCGCTGGTGGCAGCCAGGCGCCTCGAATCAGACCGCCGGTTCTCCGACGGCGTGCTGCGCATGCTCGACTCCGGAGCCAGGGCGCTTACCGACCGGTTTCACGACGAACTCGCCGGACTGGTCACGGGAACCATCCAGCGATGGGACGCGGAACAGACGTCAAGCCAGCTGGAACTGCTCCTCGGCCGTGATCTGCAGTTCATCCGCATCAACGGCACCGTGGTGGGCGCCAGCGTGGGCCTGGCGCTGCACGCCATCAGCCTGGCCCTGGCCTAAGCGCCGACGACCTCCACGTCCATGGTGGCGGTCACCTCGGGGTGCAGCTTGACCGTCACCTGGTGCGCGCCGACGGTCTTGATCGGGTTCTTGATCTCGATCCGGCGGCGGTCCAGCTCGGGGCCGCCCGCGGCCTTGACCGCGGCCGCGATGTCGGAGGGCGACACGGAGCCGAACAGCCTGCCGCCGCCGCCAGCGCGGGTCTGCAGGCGCACCTGCAGCGACGCGAGCCGCTCGGCGGCGGCCCGCGCGTCGTCAAGTCCCCTGATCTCCCTGGCGGACCGGGCGCGCTTGATCAGCTCGATCTGCTTCTCCGCGCCGCGGGTCCAGCGCATGGCGAGCCTGCGCGGCACCAGGTAGTTGCGGCCGTAGCCGCCCGCTACCTCGACCACGTCGCCGGGGCCGCCCAGGCCGGTGACCTCCTGGGTCAGGATGAGCTTCATCGGCGTACCGCTCATCGGTGCAAGCCTCCCTCGGCCTTATCGGGCCGTGCTCGTGTACGGCAGCAGCGCCATCTCGCGCGCGTTCTTGATCGCCGTGGCGACATCGCGCTGGTGCTGCGTGCAGTTGCCGGAAACCCGACGTGCCCGGATCTTGCCGCGGTCAGAGATGAACTTCCGCAGCAGCCCCGTGTCCTTGTAGTCCACGTGGGCGATCTTCTCCTGGCAGAACAGGCAGACTTTCTTTTTGGGCTTGCGAATAGGTGGCTTGGCCATCGTGGTGCTCCTCAGAGCCCCGCCAAGGCGGGGATGGTCGCCCCCGCCAGCGGCGGGGATGGTCTGGCCCCCGCCCGAGGGCGGGGATGGTTAGTGAAACTCGTCAGAACGGGGGCTCGTCGGAGAACCCGTCGCCGCCGCCACTGCCGCCGGCATCGGATGATGCCCACGGGTCGTCGGCCGGGCGTCCGCCGCCTCCACCATACCCGGACTGGCCGCCGCCCCCGCCCCCGGACTGGCCGCCGCCGAAGCCGCCGCCGCCCGTGGACCGGGTCGACTTGGTGACCTTGGCCGATGCGTTGCGAAGCGACGGGCCGACCTCGTCGACCTCGATCTCGTAGACCGTGCGCTTCTCGCCTTCCTTGGTCTCGTACGACCGCTGCCGCAGCCTGCCCTGCACGATGACCCGCATTCCGCGCTGCAGTGACTCGGCCACGTTCTCGGCCGCCTGCCGCCAGACATTGCACGACAGGAACAGGGAGTCGCCGTCCTTCCACTCGCCGCTCTGCCGGTCCTGCCAGCGCGGCGTGGAGGCGATCCTGAAGTTTGCCACGGCCTGGCCGGTCGGGGTGTAGCGGAGCTGGGGGTCGTCGACGAGGTTGCCGGCAATGGTTATCTGCGTGTCGCCTGCCATCGGGATCCTCCCGGTCGTTCGGGTGGTGTCAGCCCGGGCCGTGCCCGGCTGACGCCGTCATCTGTGGTCTGGCCGGATGATCTTCGTTCGCAGGACCGCCTCGTTCAGGTTGAGCTGGCGGTCGAGTTCCTTGACGGTGTCCGGCTCTGCCGTCATGTCTATGACGGTATAGATGCCCTCTGACTTTTTATCGATCTCGTACGACAGCCGGCGCTTGCCCCAGACATCTACCTTGTCCACGGTGCCGCCGGCGGTGGTCACGACGTTGAGGAACTGTTCGAGCGACGGCTGGACGGTACGCTCCTCGAGCGCGGGGTCGAGAATCACCATCATCTCGTAGTTACGCATGCGCTTACCCTGCCTCCTCTGGACTGACGCGGTCACGGTCTCTCCGTGACAGGAGGGCGCCGCGCGCCACCAGCGGTGGCCCAGCGCGGCCGAGCCAGCTTACCAGCAGGCAACGCCGGTTCTGCCGGGGTTGCCGTGGCACACCGACCTGAGACGCCGCACTCGGTGACCACCCCGGCGAGAAATCGGAACGCGGCGCAGCGCCGGAATCGCCGTCCGCTAGGCTGATCGCCGTCATTCCGCGGCGTTGTGATTCCGCTTCGCCCGGTGCGGGAACAAAATGAAGTCGACAAGACCCGAGCCGTCAGGGGGTCAGCGCCATGGACGAGGCCACCAAGACTCAGTCTCACGCTCGCTTGACGCTGAATAGCGACGGCCAGCGCCACCCGATGGAGAACATGCTCACGATCTCCGTCTTCCTGCTTGGTCTCCTGGCGTTCGCGATCGGGTTCATCGTGCGCGTTCACTTCGCCGCCACGCTGATCGGCCTGCTGGCCTTCCTCGTCGGCCTGTACGCGCAGCTGGTCTCCAACACCAGGGAGCAGCGGGTGCTCATCATGGCCGGCATGATCGCCGCGTTTGTCGGGGCCGGCCTGAGCATCGCGCACGGCGGCTTCAGCCTGCACGGCTGAGCCGGGGCGCATCCCGCTGACGGGAGCGGCCGTTAGGCTCAGGCACATGGTTCGCATCGGAGCTCACCTACACGACGCCGACCCACTCGCCGCCGCCCAGGCTGCCGGCGCCGAAGTCGCGCAGTTCTTCCTCGGGGACCCGCAGGGCTGGAAGGCTCCCACGTTCCCCGGCGACCGCGAACCCGATGAGGTCCGCGCGGCCTTCGCAGCCGCGGGCATCGACGCCTACGTGCACGCGCCTTACGTGATCAACGTGGCGTCGCCAAACAACCGGATCAGGATTCCCAGCCGCAAGCTGCTCGAGCAGCAACTCGCCGCCGCCGCTTCGATCGGCGCCAAGGGCCTGATCGTGCACGGCGGGCACGTGACCGCCGGGATTGACCCCGAGGAGGGCTACGACAGCTGGCGCAAGGCGGTGGAGCGCATCGAGCGGCCGCTGCCCATGCTGATAGAGAACACCGCGGGCGGCGACGGCGCCATGGCCCGCAGCTTCGACGGGATCGCCCGGCTGTGGGAGGTCATCGCCGACGCCGCGGCGAGCGGCGGCGAGGTCGGGTTCTGCCTGGACACCTGCCACGCCTACTCGGCCGGGGAGGAACTCGACGGGATCGTCGACCGGCTCAAGGCGATCACCGGCCGGATCGACCTCGTGCACTGCAACAACTCGCGGGACGAGTTCGACTCCGGCCGGGACCGGCACGCGGGCCTCGAGTCGGGGACGATCAACCCGGCGCAGATCGTGGACGTGATCCGCGCCGCGGGCGCACCGGCCGTCTGCGAGACGCCGGATCCGGCAGTAGACATCGCCTGGTTGCGCCGCCAGCTCGGCTAGCGCAGCCCGGCGCTACCCGCCGCCCGGGCGACGGGCCGCCGTTGTAGTCGGCTCCTCCGCCAGCAGCACCGCGCCCGCCGCCTCCGTTCCCTGGACCGGCGGCGTTGACACGGTCGGTGTCGGTGTCGGGTTGACGGGGTTGGTCGGGTTCGGGTTGGGGTTTACCGGGTTCGTGCCGCCGACGCATATCCCGAAGACCCGGTGCTGTCCGTTCGGGCACTGGTTCTGGTTTGGATTCGGGTTCGGCTTCTTGTGCTTCTTGGGCTGCGGCGGGACCTGGTTCCACTTGGTGAAGCCCACCGTGTCCAGCGGCGCGAAATTCTCACTCGGGAGGCTGGCAAACTCATTGTTCATGTAGGTGCGCCAGATCGCCGTCGGCCAGGCGCCGCCGTAGCCGCCGGTCTGGTTGCCGACGAGCTGGGGAAGGACGTTCAGCGTCTGGCCGCCCGGCTTCTCGTTCTGCTGGTTCGTGAACATCCCGATCCCCAGGGAGTACTGCGGGATCGCGCCGATGAAGAACGCTGACTGCGCCTGGTCCGTGGTGCCGGTCTTGCCGATGTCCGGGCGGACGGGATCAAGCTGGCCCTGGGCCTGCGCGGTCCCGTTGATCGTGTCGAACGAGAGCGCGTAGTCGACGTCGGCAGCCTCCGCCGGGGTTAGCACCTGGCGATAGGTGATCTTCAACGGGACGTTGTTGCCGTTCTGCGTGAGCTGCTTGATCACGTGCGGGGTGGCGTACTTCCCGCCGGCGGCCAGGGTGGCGAACGTGGTCGCCTGCTCCTCGACGGTCAGCGAGGCGATGCCGAGCGCTATCCCGACGGCGTGGTCATCACCCTGGAGGCCGGACGCGACCGTGTTGACGCCGAAGGCCTTGGCCATGTTGATCGTGGCCTCGGTGCCCGCCCGGTGCACGAGATCCTCGAACGCCGGGTCGGAGGACTGCGCCGCAGCGGTGACCACACTGATCGGGCCCATGTTCTCGCCCATGATGTTGACCGGGAACCAGCCCGCCGGGCAGTTCGTGGTCTCGGTCGATAGCGTCAGGCGGTCGGATTCGGTGTAGTCGGGCGGAACGCACATCGGCTCGATCGCGTTCAGGATGCTGTTCTGCACGTCCATGCCCTCATGGACCGCCGTGGCCAGGACGTACGGCTTGAACGAGGAGCCGACCTGGTTCCTGCTCTCGGTGGCCATGTTGTACTGGCAGTCGATCTTGGGGCAGTTGGCCGCGGTGTAGCTCGGCCCGCCGTACATGGCCAGGATGTCGCCGGTACCGGGCTGCTCGAGCAGCGCGCCCACGTGAGCGTAGTTCGGCAGCCGCTGGCCATCCGCCTTCATCTGGGCCAGGTTCTGGTTGACTGCCTGGTACAGGCCCCGCATCAGCTTGAGGTTGAAGGTCGTGACGATCTTCAGGCCGCCGGTGTCGATCTGCGTGACGCTGTACCCGTAGGTGCTATGCAGCTCGTTCTCCACCGCCTGCATGATGTAGCCACGGAAGCCCGTGTAGCTGGCTGCCAGCCCTTGTCCCTCGTTCACGGCCGGGAACTTCTGCGCGTTGGCCTCGGCCTGGGTGATCGCGCCATCCCTGACCATGTTGGTGAGCACGTACTGCCAGCGGGATACCAGTGCGTTGTAGGCGTCCCCGGCCTTCGGATCCGGGCTGAAGAACCCGGGCTGGTTGACCATGGCAGCGAGCATCGCGGACTGCGAGATCGTCAGCTTGTTGGCGGGCTCGTCGAAGTAGATCTGCGCGGCCGCCCCGATGCCGTAAGCGTTGCTGCCGAACGGGACCGTGTTCAGGTACTGGGTAAGGATCCAGTCCTTGGACTCCTCGTGCGACAGCTTGATCGAAATGAAGATCTCTTTCAGCTTGGTGCTGACCGTCCTCGAGGTCCCGACCGTCGCGTAGTAGTTCTTGACGAACTCCTCGGTCAGCGTCGATCCGCCCTGCAGGTTCCCGCCGCCCTTGAGGTCCTCGTAGGCGGAGCGGACGATGCCGCTGATCGAGATGCCGCCCTCGGTGTAGAAGTGCCGGTCCTCGGCGGCGATCATCGCGTTCTTCATCACGGCCGGGATCTGGCCCGAGGTCAGCATCTGCCGGTCGATGCCGTTCGCGGTGAACGTGCCCACCTCGGTCTTGCCGTTGCTGTAGTACACGGTCGAGGACTGCTGCACCGCGGCAAAGGACACGTCGGTGGGGATCTGGGTCTTTCCGTAGAGGTACACGACCGCCGCCACTATCAGCAGCACGAAGAAGGCGAAGGTCCCGGCGAACGTCGCCAGGGCCTTGCGCCAGGTCCAGTGGCGCCACCAGCTGCCCTTGCGGCGCGTGCCGGAGCCACCCTTGCCTCCGCCCGACCCGCCACCGTCGGCGTACCCACGGGCACGGCGCGGCCCACTGGTCCGGGAGTCAAGGAGGTCGGTCGCGCCGCGCTCCCGCAGCGCCGTGGCACCGCGCCGACCGGCCGGAGCCGCGTAGCCGCCGACTTCCTCGCCGCCGAATCCGTTGCCGCCGTCGTAGCCGTGCGCGCCGCCGTAGCCGTTGCCGGTGCCGCCGGGCGCGGCCGGCGCGCCATCGCCATTGCCGAGGCCGAGCCTGGCCCTCAGATCCGCTTCGGTCTGCGAGCCGCCGGACCGCCGGCCGCGCTGCCCGTTCCCGGACGCCGCGCGTCCGCCGTTGCTCCGCGGGCCAGCCCCGGACCGGGGGCCGCGGTCGTAACGCTGACCCTGGCCGTCCGGGCCGCCCGTTGGCGTCGCGTAAGGGCCCCTGGCGGGATTGCCGGTGCTGGCGCGGGCCGAATCGGGCGCACCGTTGCCGAGGCCGAGCCTGGCCCTCAGATCCGCTTCGATCTGCGAGCCGCCGGACCGCGCGGGTCCGATACGGCGACGGCCGTACTGCGCCCCGCCTTGATCGGCGTAGCCATTCCCGCTGCTGCCGTTGGAAGACCGGTTACCGCCACTGCCGTGGCCATTGCCGGCCCGGCGACTGTATAGCTCGTCGCGGTAGGGACCCTCGCCCGCGGGCTCTTGCCAATACGGCCCGGGCGAATCTGGATTACTCACGCGTCCTCGCTGGTCGGAGTGGGGGTTCGCGAGCGTAGCGATCCGCCGCGAGCCTCAAGGTACCCGGTGGTACCTAGTGTCCCGGCACTTATCGTGAGTCACACCTGGCCGTCCCGCATGCCCGCAGAATCAGGCCGTGAACCCTGCTGGCGCGCTCAATCACCGGCACGGGCGCGCCGACTGCGCCGGGTCTGCGGTTCGCCTGTGCCGAGTACGTAGGACGACGCGAGGTGATTCCAGGCACAACTCTGACAGACCTCGACGACGTAAACCTGGAACTCCGCGTATTCCGCAGCCATTTCCGCCAACTCAACGGCCTGTTTCACGCGCCCCTCGTAGCGGCCGAGCTCGTCCCCGTACACGTACGTCACGTGCGTGAGCTTGATCTTCTTGCAGATCGGGCACGCCCGGTCGGTCGCCTCCCCGTGGAATTTGGCGGCTCGAAGCAAGTACGGGTGTGCATCGCAGACGTCGGTCAGTGTGGCCCGCCCTGAGAACACGGACGCCAGGGTGGCCCGCCGCGCGAGCGCGTAGTCCACGACCGAACGCCTCATGCCCGACAGGTTACGACGGAACCGCTCGGACGCCGAGTCCTGGGCTCGTCGGCGGCCGGTTCCGCGACGTCCCATTTGGGGCTGGCTTGCGCTGCCGCACGGCAGCGCATATCTTATCGATGTATCGGGCCGATACATCGGCCTGAGACACTGAAGACGGTTGATGCCATGCCATGGTGCGGCTTAGTTGTGGAGCTTAGGCGTGGCGGGGACGACCGGCCAGCGCACAGCAGGGAGGAGGAGCGCGGATGACCAGCCAGCGATCGGGCGTGCTCGAGCTTGCTGTGCTCGGGCTGCTGCACGAGACACCCATGCACGGTTACGAGCTGCGTAAGCGGCTCAACTCCGTGCTCGGCGCGTTCCGTGCCTTCGGGTACGGGTCGCTGTATCCCTGCCTCAAGGACCTGCTCCGGCAGGGCCTGATCGCCGAGGAGGCCCCGGCCGGGCCAACCGCCAAGCCGCTGGCCGGGCGCAGGTCGAAGATCGTTTACCGGCTGACCGCCGAAGGCAAGGAGCGGCTGCAGGATCTGCTCGGCGAAGCGGGCCCGGCAGCCTGGGAAGACGACGGGTTCGGAGTTCACTTCGCGTTCTTCGGGCTGACTCGCGCCGACGTCAGGATGCGGATCCTGGAGGGCAGGCGCAGCCGACTCGAGGAGCGCCTGGACAGCTTCCGTGCCGCGATGTCGCGGACCCGGGAGCGGCTGGACAGCTACACGCTCGAACTGCAGCGGCACGGCCTCGAGTCGGTGGAACGGGAAGTGCGCTGGCTCAACGAACTAATCGCCTCGGAACGAGAGTCTGACCCGGAGCCGCCGCGGCGCACCGGGGATCACAAGTAACGCAGCTCAGGCGGCACCGCCGACTGACGCGGCACGACGCTGCCACCCGCATGGCATGCAGATAAGGAGCAATCCGAATGGGTTCGGTACGGGTAGCCATCGTTGGCGTCGGGAACTGTGCCAGTTCCCTCGTCCAAGGCGTGGAGTACTACAAGGATGCCGTCTCAGGCAGCCGGGTGCCTGGCCTGATGCACGTACAGTTCGGGCCCTATCACGTGCGGGACGTGGAGTTCGTCGCCGCGTTTGACGTGGACGCCAAGAAGGTCGGGCGCGACATCGCCGAGGCCATCGTCGCGAGCGAGAACAACACCATCAAGATCTGCGACGTGCCGCCCACGAGCGTCACGGTGCAGCGCGGGCCCACTCTGGACGGGCTCGGCGAGTACTACCTGCAGCTCATCGATGAGTCGGACGAGCGGCCCGTCGACGTGGCGCAGGCGCTGCGGGACTCCGGTGCGGACGTGCTGGTTTCCTACCTGCCCGTCGGCTCGGAGGAGGCAGACCGCTACTACGCTCAGTGCGCGCTTGACGCGGGCGTGGCGTTCGTCAATGCGCTGCCGGTGTTCATCGCCTCCAACCCGGAGTGGGCCGCCAAGTTCACCGCGGCCGGGGTGCCGATCATCGGCGATGACATCAAGTCCCAGGTGGGCGCCACGATCACGCACCGTGTGCTGGCGAAGCTGTTCGAGGACCGCGGGGTGGAGCTGATGCGCACGTACCAGCTCAACGTCGGCGGCAACATGGACTTCATGAACATGCTGGAGCGCAAGAGGCTCCAGTCCAAGAAGATCTCCAAGACGCAGTCGGTCACGTCGCAGATCCCGCACGAGATGGAGCGGGCGTCCGTGCACATCGGGCCCTCCGACCACGTGCCGTGGCTCGACGACAAGAAGCTGGCGTTCGTCCGGCTCGAGGGCAGGGCCTTCGGCGACGTGCCGCTGAATCTGGAGTACCGGCTCGAGGTCTGGGACTCGCCGAACTCCGCCGGGGTGATCATCGACGCCATCCGCGCCGCGAAGATCGCCCTCGACCGCGGGATCGGCGGGCCGATTCTCTCTGCCGCGTCGTACTTCATGAAGTCGCCGCCCGAGCAGTACGGCGACGACGTCGCCCGCGACCTGGTGGACAAGTTCATCCGGGGCGAGGTAGAGCGCTGACCTTGGCGCTCCGGCACCTCGGGGCGCCTCGGTTTGGGCCGCGCCGTGGGGACACGCGGCGCGGCCGTGCACCTGACCCGGGCGCCGGCATCGCCCGGCGACGCGCGTGCGCCGTAGGCTGAGGGCGTGTCCCAGCAGGCGGACCGCGGCCCCGGGCGCGACCGGAGGAGCCCGTTCGGCGGGATAACCCGGTCGGCCTTCGTCTCCGATCTGCGCATTGTGCTGGCAGAGCGGAACTTCCGGCGGCTGTTCACGGTCCGGCTGATCTCGCAGACCGGCGATGGCATCGTCACCGCCGGAATCGGCACGTACGTGTTCTTCAACGCCGAGACGTTCACGAGCCCGGCGGCCGCCGCGGCCGCATTCACCGTGCTGTATCTGCCGTACTCGCTGATCGGCCCGTTCGCCGGAGTGTTCATCGACCGCTGGTCACGCCGGCAGATCCTGGTCCTGTCCGCCCTGCTGCGCTCTGCCTTCGTGGTACTGACGGCTGTGCTGATGGCCTCCGGCAACAGATCGGTCCCGCTGTATGTTGCCTACCTGCTGGTGCTGGGCGTGAACCGGTTCTTCCTGGCGTCGCTTTCGGCGGCGCTGCCGCATGTGGTCCCCGCGGACAAGCTGGTGATGGCGAACTCGGTGTCACCGACAGCGGGCGGCATCATGGCCTTGATCGGGGGCCTGGCCGCCGGCGGCCTGAACGCGGCCACCGGCGACACAGAGCGGGGCGCAGCGATCACGATGCTGGTCGCGGGCTGCTGCTACGTGGCTGCCAGCTTGGTCGCAAGGACCATGCACCGGGATCTGCTCGGCCCGGTGCATGAGGCAGGCGCGCCGCCGCGCCGGCTGATGAGCGATCTCGCCTCGGTCACCGCAGAGCTCTGGGCGGGCGCGCGCTATGCCATCAGGCGCCGCGGCCCGGCAACGGCGCTCGGCGCCACCGGCGGGAGCAAGTTCCTGTACGGGATCTTGTTCGTGATGTCGATCCTGCTGTACCGCAACTACTTCTACCCGTCCAGCGCTCCTGTGGCCGAGGGCCACTACCTGGTCCTGGCCTCGATCTCGGGGATCGGCTACTTCTGCGCCGCGCTGGTGGTGCCGCCAGCCGTGAGGCGGCTGTCCAAGCCGACGCTCATCACGCTGCTGCTCGCCGTCTGCGCGGTGGCCACCGCCGCGCTCGGCGAGACCTTCGTCCAGGTCGCGTTCCTGGCTTTCGGGTTTTTCCTGTACCTGACCTCGCAGGGGGTGGCGATCTGCGCGACCACAATCCTGCAGGAAGAAGTGGCGGACGCCTACCGCGGGCGGATGTTCGCCTTCTACGACGTGATGTTCAACGTCACGATCGCCGCGGGGGCGCTGATCAGCGTGGGCTTCATGCCGCGGACCGGCAGGTCACCAGTGCTCATGGGGGTGGTCGCTGCGGCTTACGCGGCCATAGCCGCCGGGTACTGGCTGCTGACCCGTCAGCCTTCCGCTGGCGGTGAGCCGGGGACGTCGAGTCCTTCGGCGGCGGCCCAGTCAAGCAGCTCCTGAGTGGCGCGCTCGGCGCCGAGCGGGCCGTGTTCCAGACGCAGCTCGAGAAGGTGCGCGTACGCCTTGCCGACCAGCGGCCCGGGCGAGATGCCGAGGATCCGCATGATCTGGTTGCCGTCCAGATCCGGGCGGATGCTCGCCAGCTCCTCGCGCTCGGCCAGCACGGCGATCCGGTCCTCGAGGCTGTCGTAGGCGCGGGCCAGGCGCTGTGCCTTGGCGGCGTTACGGGTCGTGCAGTCAGCTCTGGTCAGCGCGTGCAGTCTGGTCAGCAGCGGCCCGGCGTCCCTGACGTAGCGTCGCACCGCAGAGTCGGTCCACTCACCGGTGCCGTACCCGTGAAACCTCAGGTGCAGCTCGACCAGGCGGGACACGTCGGCCACGACATCCTTCGGGAAGCGCAGCGCGGTCAGCCGGGCCCTCGCCATCTTGGCGCCCTTTACGTCATGGTGATGAAACGCCACCTTGCCGCCGGGCAGCCGGGTGCGAGTCTTCGGCTTCCCGATGTCGTGCAGCAGCGCGGCCAGCCGCAGCACCAGGTCGGGTCCGAGCTCATACCGATCTTCCAGCTCGATGGCCTGGTCCAGGACGGTCAGCGAGTGCAGGTACACGTCCTTGTGCCGGAAGTGCTCGTCCATCTCCAGCCGCAGCTTCGGCACTTCCGGCAGCACCTGGTCGGCCACGCCGGTGTCCACGAGCAGCGCAATGCCGCGGCGCGGCCCGCTGGGCAGCGGCGACAGCAGCAGCTTGGAGAGCTCGGCCGAGATCCGCTCGGCCGAGACCTTTGGCGGCTGCAGGCGCGGCGCAAGCTCGGTCATGGCCGCGCGCGCCTCGGGTGCCACGGTGAAGCCCAGCTGGGCCGTGAACCTGGCCGCGCGCAGGATCCGCAGCGGGTCGTCGCCGAACGAGACCTCCGGCGGGCCGGGCGTGCGCAGCACCTTGCTTCTCAGGTCCGCCATCCCGCCGAACGGGTCGACAAGCTCAAGCCCGGGCAACCGCGCGGCCATCGCGTTGACCGTGAAGTCGCGGCGGGACAGGTCCTCGGTGAGCGATTTGCCGTACTCGACATCGGGCTTGCGTGACCGGCCCGTGTACTGCTCGCTGCGGTAGGTCGTGATCTCGAAGATCTCGCTGCCCTTACGCATCCCGACCGTGCCGAACTCGATCCCGACCGTCCAGAACTGGTCGGCCCAGGCATCGATGATCTCAAGGACGCGGGCGGGCGTGGCGTCCGTGGTCAGATCCAGGTCACCGGGGCTGCGGCCGAGAAAGACGTCCCTGACCGGTCCGCCGACGAGCGCGAGCTCATGGCCGTGGCTGGCGAACAGGCGGCCAAGCTCATCGGCCGACGCGGCGGCGGCAAGCAGGCGGGCCGCAGCCCTGCGCTGCTGCGGGGTCAGTGGCGTGGAATCCGGCACGGGCATTGAGGGTAAGTCCTGCACATAAGCTTTGGGAAACCCGGGGAGCGCGGATGGACAGCGGGGAGACGATGCGCAGCAGTCCGCACGACCTGGCACACCTCGCCGGGTCGTCCGCAATAGCATTTCCGCCATGCCCCGACCGCTGCTGACCGGCTGCGCAGCCATGGCCATCGCCGTCTCGGCGCTGACCCTGGCCGGGCTTGCGGTGCCCGTCAGCGCGGCAACCGCGGCGGCGGCGCAGCCCGCGGGGGCGCCTCCCGTCTCCGTCGCGATCACGTCGGTCAGCCCTACCTACGCCACGCCCGGCGGGACCGTGACTGTCTCGGGGACGCTGACCAACAGCTCCAACAGGACCATGTCTGGCCTGTCGATCCAGCTTCGCTCCTCGGGAACCCCGTTCGACAGCAGGGGCGAGTTGCAGGAGTACGCCGACGGCACCTTCCTGGCGGACGAGCCGGTGGCCGGCGCGGTCACCGCGCTGAAAAAGCCGCTTGCCGGGCGGGCCACGGTCCCCTGGACGATTTCACTGCCCGTCAACGCCGTCTCGATGAGCACCTTCGGCGTCTACCCGCTGGCGGCCCAGGCCGAGAACTCCAGCCTCGCCGCGTTGACCGTGAGCCGGACCTTCCTGCCGTTCTGGCCGAAGAACAGGTCGCTGCAACCCGATAAAGAGGCCATCGCCTGGATCTGGCCACTGATCGACCAGCCGCGGCAGGGCGTCTGCCCCGGGCTGCTGAACGACGGCCTTACCTCCAGCCTGGCGAGCGGCGGGCGACTGCATAACCTGCTGCAAGCGGGCAGCGAGTACTCCGGCATGGCGCACCTGACCTGGGCGATCGACCCGGCGCTGCTGGCCAACGTCAACACCATGACCAAGCCGTACGCGGCTGGTAACGGAGGATGCGGCAGCGCGACCAAGCCCGCGAGCCAGAACGCCGGGTCCTGGCTCGCGCAGGTCAAGTCGGCGACCGCCGGCCAGCCGGTGTTCCTCACGCCGTACGCGGACACCGATGTTGCCGCGCTGACCCGGTCCCACATGACCACCGACCTGGCCCAGGCTTTCACCCAGGGCCGAGCCGTCGCCACCAGCCTGCTGAGCCGCAACTTCACCGGACCGGGCGCGACCGGCAGCACGAACCTGACCGGGCTGGCGTGGCCGGCCGACGGGATCGCCAACCGCGCGGTGCTGAAGAACCTCGCCGCGAACGGGATCAGCACGGTCGTGCTGGACAGCTCGACGATGCCTCCGTCGCCGCAGCAGGATTACACGCCGAGCGCGCAGACCACCGCCTCGGACGGCACGGGCACCCCGATGACGGTGCTGCTCTCCGACGACACCATCACCCAGATCATCGGCACCGCCAATGCCCCGTCCGACTCCAAGGCCACGGCGTTCGCCGTCGAGCAGCGTTACCTGGCCGAGACCGCAATGATCGCCGCGGAACAGCCCAGCATCGGCCGGTCGGTCGTGGTCGCACCGCCACGTCGCTGGGATCCCCCGGCCGGGCTGGCGAACGAACTGCTCTCGGAGACCGTTACCGCTCCGTGGCTGCACTCGGTCAGCCTCAGCGACCTGGCCTCCGTCAAGGATGCCTCGGGGAAGGTCCCCCGCCAGCCACCGAGGGCGCACAGCAAGTCCCAGCTGAGCAGGGGCTTGCTCGGCGAGGCGCGGCACGTGGAGCAGCAGGCAGGCCTGCTGACGAGCGTCGAGCAGAACCCGAGCCCGCTGCTGAAGAACGCGGCGGCCGCCATCGAGTCCTCCGCCTGGCGGGGCGGCGGCAGCGCGGCTAAGCAGGGCGCCACGCTCGCCCGGCAGATATCCGCTTACCTGACGCAGCAGTCGGGCAAGCTGACCGTGTTCGTCGTGCCCAGGGTCACGCTCGGCGGGCTGAAGGGCACCGTGCCCGTGTCCATCTCAAACGGGCTGAACTATGCCGTTAACGTCAAGCTGCAGGCCGATCCCAGCGGCGGGATAACCGTCCGCGGGCCGCCGCACGTAGTGACGGTCCCGCCGGGGCAGCAGGACATCGTCAAGATCTCGGTGGCGGCAACCACGGTGGGCTCGACCGCGCTCAGGCTCCGGCTGCTCACCCCGCAGGGCGCGCCGTTCTCCGCGGCGGCCACCGTGACCATCCAGGCCACGCACTATGGCACGCTGGCGCTCGTCATCATGGCTGCGGCACTCGGCGTGCTCGTGCTCACCGCGGTCGCCCGCGGGCTCCGGCGCCGTGGATCGGGGCGGGGAGGGCGGGGGGCCCGGCGGCAGGACGGCGGCGGGGACGGTCCTGGCGGCGACGCCGACCGACTGCGGGACGCCGGACCGGAACCGCAGCGCAGCGGCGAGCCGGAGCCGCAGGATGCCGCTGGTCAGCCGGACTGGCCTAACGAGCCGGAAGAAGCCGATAACGTCGTGGCTGACGGCTTTACCGCCGAGCACGCCGACGACGGTGCCGGCCGTCAGGCCGGCGGCCGCGCCCCAGACCAGGCCGGCAGCCAGGCCACCGGGCACAACGCAGCGGAGGGAACAGATGACTACGCCTGGGCACCAGGCCGGACCGACCGCCGCTGACGACGGCCTTGCCCCAGGCAACGGGTTCGCACCAGGCGACGTGCTTCCCGAAGCAGACATGAGCGGGCCGCGGCACGCCGCTGAGCCTGCGCACGCCGGCGCGCGCACCCACGCCGCGCACACCCACGCCGCCCCCGCGCACGCTGCGGGGCATCCGCAGGCCGACGTTGCCGGGCAGGCCGACGCCGCGGAAGCCGCCGAGGCCGACGGCACCACGGAGGGCGCCACAGGCGGCACTGCGAACGCCGCCTCACCCGCAGCGGGGGGCGCCAGCCTGCTGCGCTCCAGCGGCACGATGGCGCTGGGCACCATCGCCTCCCGGGTCACCGGATTCGTGCGCAACGCCATCCTGATCTTCGCGATCGGCACCCTGTACCTCGGCGACGCCTACAACCTCGCCAACACGCTGCCGAACATCGTCTATAACCTGGCGCTCGGCGGGATCCTCACCAGCGTCGTGGTGCCGCTGCTGGTCAACGCCGCCAAGCGGGACCGTGACCGGGGCGAGGCATACGACCAGCGGATCTTCACCCTCGGCGTGATGGCGCTCGGCGGCATAACGCTGGTCGCGACGCTCGCCGCCGCGCCGATCACCAGCGTTTACGCGACCGGGATCGGCAACGCCGCCGCTTACCACCTGACGGAGATCTTCGCCTACTTCTTCATCCCGCAGATCTTCTTCTACGGCGTCAGCTCGCTGGCCGGGGCGATCCTGAACGCGCGGGGCAGCTTCGCTGCCCCGATGTGGACACCGGTGATCAATAACATCGTCGTGATCGTGGTCGGCGTCGCGTTCATGGCGGTGGTCGGGCTGAACCGGACCCCGCAGAATATCTCGGCGAGCGGCATCTGGCTGCTCGGCATCGGCACCACGCTCGGCATCGTGCTGCAGACCGCGGCGCTGGTGCCGTCGCTGCGCCGGGTCGGGTTCCGCTGGCGTCCCCGGCGTGATTTCCGGCGCTATGAGGTCTCCGAGATCGGCCGGATGAGCGGCTGGATGTTCGGTTACGTGCTGACCACGCAGATCGCGTTTCTGTTCACCACGCGGGTCTCCAACATCGCCGGCCACCGGGCGGGCCAGGCCGTGGGCGCCGGGTTCGCCGCCTACAGCAACGCCTACACGCTGTTCCAGCTGCCGTACGCGATCGTCGGCATCTCCGTGATCACCGCGCTGCTGCCGCGGATGAGCGCGCACGCGGCCGAGCGAAAGTACCGGCTGGTCGCTGCGGACTTCTCCACGGCCACCCGGCTCGCCGCGGTGATCGTGGTGCCTGCCGCGCTGATCCTCGCCGTGCTCGGCACGCCGCTGGCCGAGGGGATCTTCGGGTACGGCAGCACCTCAGTGGCCAGCGCCAGGTACCTCGGCGAGATCTTCGCGGTGTTCTCGCTCGGGTTGCTGCCCTACATGATGTTCCAGTTGCTGCTGCGGGTGTTCTACGCGATGCACGACAGCCGGACCCCGGCGCTCATCGGCTGCGTCACGATGGTGCTCAACATCGCCACCAACCTGATCGCGCTGGCCGTCCTGCCGCCGCAGCACGTGGTCGCCGGCCTGGGCGCGGGCTTCGGCGTCTCCAACCTGGTCGGGACTCTCGTGGCGTGGCAGGTGCTGCGCAGGCGCATCGGCGGCCTTGACGGCCGGGTGATCGGCCGCGGGCTGGTGCGGATGCACGCCGCGGCAATCCCGGGCGCGGTCTTCGCCATCGCCGTATCGGTCATGCTCGGCGCGGTCATCCCGGGGGGAAGAATCGCCGCCCTGGCGACGGTGACGCTCGGCGGTGCGGGCGCGATGCTGCTCTACGTCATGTTCGCCAAGGCCTTCGGCGTGGCCGAACTCAACGACCTGACCGCAACCGTCCGGGCGAGGCTGCGTTGACCTATGTTGACCTGCGCAGATACGGTCCATGATGACTAGCACCCGGTCGCGGGATAACTCTGCGTGCTGCCTTGGACATCTCTTGGTGGTAACGGTTTGCAATGGGAGGTTGCGCGGGACTGTCGGGGGGCGCTCTGCGGCCTAGCATGTTGTACAGCATGATTGTCTTGTCTCGGTTCATCACCTACGGGGCTACGAAGGAGGCTCGGGAGCCGCCCCGCTCGTCACAGACATGTGAGTACGTTTACCTCTGAGCCGGGGACGCGGCTCGGTGGCCGGTACCGGCTTGAGGACCGGATAGCCGCCGCTGCGGGCTGGGCTGCATGGAAAGCCATCGACGAGACGTTGGCCCGGGCGGTCAGCGTTCTCACTTTTGCGCCCGGCTTCCCGCGACTTCGCGAGGTGGTGACGGCAGCACGGGCCGCGAGCAGGCTCAATGACCCGCGATTCGCACAAGTGTTCGACGTCGAGGACGACTGGGACCACGCCTACATCGTGAGCGAGTGGGCGGCCGGGGACTCCCTGGACGACATGCTCACCAACGGCCCGCTGGACGCGGCGCGCGGCGCCCGGATCATCGCCGAGGCAGCCGAGGCGATCTCCGCGGCGCACGCCGCCGGTCTCGCACACCTTTGCCTGTCCCCGGACTCGCTGCGCTGGACCGCCGGCGGCGGCGTGAAGATCACCGGCCTCGGCATCGACGCCGCGCTGACCGGCGCCAGTTCCGACGACCCGGGGCTCGCCGACACTCACCGGCTGGGCATGCTGCTCTACGCGACGCTGACCGGCCACTGGCCGGGCCCGGACTGCCCCACCCTGCCGCCGGCACCGGTCCAGGACGGGCTTCCGTGCAGCCCGCGGCAGGTCCGGGCGGGCGTGCCCGCCGTGCTCGACGAGATCACCACCCAGGCCCTGATGCTCGACGGCAGGGACGGCAACGCGCTGACCACGCCGGACCAGCTGTCCGCGGCTCTGGTGGAGGCGATCCCGCCGGTGCCGATCCCGCAACTGCCCCCGCCGCCGCCGTCACGTCCGGCGCCGCGGTCGCAGACTAGGGGGCGATCGCGGGCAGACAGCCACCGGCATCCCGCGGGGCCGACCCGGGAAGACATGTACGGTCGGGGCGACCCATACGGGCGCCAGGACGAGTACCTGTACCCGGACGAGCAGCCCGGCGGATACTGGCCCCAGGACGGCCAGCGCTCAACGCGTCCGGTGACGCGGGGCGGTGGTGCCGGGCGGGGCGGAGGCCCGGGGCGGCGTGGCGGCGCGTCCAGGTCGCGGACCATCGCGATCGTTGCGGTGGTGGTCGTCGTCGCGGTCGCGCTCGTCGTGTTCGCCCTTACCTCGCTGAACCACGGCGGCACCAATACGCCTCCCCCGGCATCGCACCACACCGGCGGCCCCAAGACGTCCTCGGCCGCGACCGCGCTGACCCCGGTTGGCGCGGCTGCGTTCGAAGACAACCCGGCGGACGCGAACATGGCGATCGACAACAACCCGTCGACCGCATGGCAGACGTTCCAGTACATCGGCAACCCGGTATTCGGCGGCCTGCAGCAGGGCTCCGGCCTGATCCTCAACATGGGTCATTCGGTCAAGCTCAGTTCCGTGAAGGTCACGTTCCAGTCGACCCCGGGTGCGGACGTTCAGATCAAGATCGGCAACCCGTCCAACCCGTCGCCGCCGCAGGGTAATCAGGCCGACGTGAGCCAGGCGGAGTCGATCGCCGACAGCATGCCGACCGTGGCCCAGCAGAGCAACGTGAGCGGCACCGTCACGTTCACCATCAACAGTTCGGACTCTGGACAGTACGTCCTGATCTGGTTCACCAAGCTCGCGCCGATGGCCAATCACCCAAACAAGTACCAGGGGTCCATCTTTAACGTCGTCGTGACCGGATCGGGCTGAGTCCTGGGCACCGGGGACGACGGGAGGGACGGCTACGGAACACGATGGGGCGAAGCCGTGGGCACCCGCCGAGGAGCCGTCCGACGCGGAATTGATCCGCAAGCATGTGGCCGGCGACCCGGATGCCTTTGGCATGCTGTTCCTGCGGCACCGTGACCGGCTCTGGGCGGTAGCCGTGCGGACGCTGTCCGACCCGGAGGAGGCCGCGGACGCGCTGCAGGAGGCGATGATCTCGGCGTTCCGCCGGGCCGAGAGCTTCCGCGGCGACTCAGCCGTGACCACCTGGCTGCACCGGATCGTCATCAACGCCTGCCTCGACCGGCTGCGGCGCAAGGCCGCACGGCCCGTGGCCGGCGGCGCGGACGAGCGCACCCTGGACAACCTGGCGGTCGGTCATGCTATGCCAGACCCGTCGTCGGACAGCGATACCTCAATGGACGTGAGGTCCGCGCTGCGCACGCTCCCGCCCAACCAGCAGGCAGCGCTGGTCCTGGTGGACATGCTCGGTTACCCGGTGGCCGCCACCGCCGAGATTCTCGGGGTGTCCGAGGGCACGGTGAAGAGCCGCTGCGCCCGGGGCCGGGCCCGGCTGCTGCCCCGGCTGGCGCACCTGCGGCGGCCCGCCGAGCAGCACCCCGCGGGCACCCGGCGGCGGGCGCCAGGGAACCGATCAGCGACCGGAGACGTCCTACCTGCGCGGGAAGGGGGTGAAAACCCGTCATGAAGCCGCACGTCAGCGCGGAGACCATGGCCAGGTACCGGCAGGGTGACCTGAACCAGCGCCGGACCTCCCATATCGGCACGCACCTGGCCGGGTGCGAGCGCTGCAGCGCTCTGAACGAGGACCTCGGCGGGGTCACCACGCTGCTCGCCGGCGTCCATCCGCCGCCGATGCCCGAGGATCTCACCGCCAGGATCACCAGTGCGATCGCGGCCGAGAGCGCCAGGCGCACCGCGGCCCCGGCCGCTGGAAAGGCGCCTGTCACCGGCAGGCCTCCAGTTGCCCGGCAGCACCGGTCGCCCCGCCGGTCCCGCCTGCCCCGCGTCGCCCCCAGGGTCGCGCTCGGCGGCCTTGCCGCCGCGACGGCGGTGGTCCTCGTCGGCGGCGGCATCTACAAGGTGGTCACGCAGACCGGCTCGACGGCAAGCAGCACCGCATCGGGTGTGCCATCGGCGGCCGGGCCTGCCACCAGGTCGCCGGCCAACGGGCCGATGGCCTCGGCGCTACCGGTCTCCGGGCCTGCCCTGCAGTACCAGCGCACCGGGCGCAGAGCCAGCATCACCCCGATCACTACCAGCGCGAATTTCACCCCGGCCGGGCTCAGCAGCCAGGTCACGGCGGAAGTCAAGAAATACGGCGCTGGATTCACCAAGACGGGCCCGAACGCTCAGCAGTCCGGCCGGTACGGATCGGCCAGCCCGGCCGCTGTGCCGGGCGAGCAGACACCTGCGTTCGCGGACATCCCGCTGGCATCGCTGCGGGGATGTGTCAACCGAATAGCCGCAGGAAGTCTGGTGCTGCTCGTCGACGTGGCGCACTACCGGGGCGCGCCTGCGACCATTATTGTCACGGAGGCTGCGAAGACCGGCCCGATGCAGATATGGGTGGTGGGCACTGGCTGTTCGGCATCAACCAGCAACGTGCTGCAGCATGCCACGGCCACTACCCCCTAACTGAGCGGTGACCACGGGAATCTCCGGGCCTTCGGATCTGTTGACGCCGCTGCGTGTTGCACAGAAGGGCAGCAAGAAGTGACCGACGTTCGGGATGTCATCATCATCGGGTCCGGCCCGTCAGGATATACGGCTGCGCTGTACGCGGCGCGGGCGCGGATGCACCCGCTGCTCTTCGAGGGTTCGGTGACCTCCGGCGGCGCGCTGATGAAGACCACAGACGTCGAGAACTACCCGGGCTTCCCCGATGGGGTCCTCGGTCCCGATCTGATGGACTCGATGCGCAAGCAGGCCGAGCGGTTCGGCGCCGAGCTGATCACCGACGACGTCACCGAGGTCGACCTGACCGTCGACCCCAAGGTGGTCAAGGTTGGCGGCGACACCTACCTCGCGAAGACCGTGATCATCGCGACCGGCTCGGCCTACCGCCAGCTCAACGTGCCCGGCGAGGACCTGTTGGCCGGCCACGGCGTCTCCTGGTGCGCGACGTGTGATGGCTTCTTCTTCAGGGAGCAGGACATCGCTGTCGTCGGCGGGGGCGACTCGGCCCTAGAGGAGGCCACGTTCCTGACCCGCTTCGCGCGGTCGGTGACCGTGATCCACCGGCGGGACGCGCTCCGCGCATCCAAGATCATGCAGGACCGGGCCTTCACCAACCCGAAGGTCAAGTTCGCCTGGGACAGCATGGTCGTCGAGATCCTTGGCGAGGACCGGGTGACCGGGGTGCGGCTGCGGAACACCAGGACCGGCGAGGAGAGCGAGCTCGCGGTGACCGGCGTGTTCGTGGCCATCGGCCATGACCCGCGCAGCGAGCTGTTCACCGAGCAGCTGCCGACCGACCCCGAGGGATACCTGCTCGTCGATCAGCCGTCCACGCGCACCGCGGTCGACGGCGTGTTCGCCGCGGGCGACGTGGTCGACCACACCTACCGCCAGGCCGTGACCGCGGCCGGGACCGGCTGTGCCGCTGCCCTGGACGCCGAGCGGTGGCTGGCGGACCTGGCGGACCGTGAGACCTGAGGCGGGGATGGGGACCGCCACCCCGGACCTCGCGACTAAACGCCACTGAGAATGGAAAGGAACACCGCACCATGGGCGCAACCCGAGCCGTAACCGACGCGACCTTCGAGGACGAGGTTCTCAAGAACGAGAAGCCCGTCGTCGTGGACTACTGGGCCGAGTGGTGCGGTCCGTGCCGCCAGGTCTCGCCGGTTCTCGAGGAGATCGCCAGCGAGCACGCTGACAAGATCGATGTCGTCAAGCTGAACGTGGAGGAGAACCCGGTCACGTCGCAAAAGTACCGGATCCTGAACATCCCGACCCTGTCCGTCTTCAAGGGCGGAGAGGTCGTCAAGGAGATCGTGGGGGCCCGGCCGAAGTCGGCGCTGCTTCGCGAGCTGGCCGACTTCATCTGACAGTTGGGGGGCTCCGCCCCCCAACATCCCCCCGAACCAGCACTGGCGGGGGTTTGATCCACACCATCCCGCCGACCTTCCAAAACCAGCACTGGCGGGGGTTTAACCCAAACCCTCGTACGAACTCGTCAGTTCCCCCGGAAAGCTCAGCACTGGCCGGGGTTAGACCACCCCAGAACGCGCCCTACGCCAAACGTAGGGCGCGTTCTGGGGTCATGGAGCCGAGCAGGCGCTCCAGGGCGACCTCAACGTCTTCGCGCCAGGACAGCGCGGTCTTGAGCTCCAGCCGCAGCCGCGGGTACCGGGAATGCTGGCGGACGGTCTTGAAGCCGACGGCCAGCAGGTAGTCGGCTGGAACGACGCACGATGGCCCGTCCCACTTCAGGTCGCCAAACGCCTCGATGGCTTTCACGCTGCGCCTGGTCATGTCCTTGGCCACACCCTGCACCAGCATCCGGCCGAGCCCGCCGCCCGCAAACTCGTCCAGCACGGTCGCGGTCATCAGCAGCACGGCATCGGCGCTCACCGGGCTGGTAGGAAACGCAACCGACCTCGGAACGTGGTGCGGAGGGGCGTACATCACGTATCCGGCCGGAACCCCGTCGACGTAGATGATCTTTCCGCAGCTGCCCCACTCGAGCAGGACCGAGGAGACCCAGGACTCCTTTTCCAGCCTCGGGTCCGCCTCCTCGTGAGCCCTGGCGTAGCTCACCGGGTCGAGTTCCCAGAAGACACACCGGCGGCACCTGGGCGGCAGATCACCAATGTTGTCCAGCGTGATGCTAGCGAGGCGGCGCGACACTTGGCACCCCTGAAATCGTGGCAGCTGGTCTGATGCTGGGCGCTGGAGGCTGGGCTGCGTTCTCTGCATCCCGCTGTGGTTCCGCAGTGCTTCCCTATGCGCCCCCTGACCCGTACCTCAAGGATACCCACTGAGCGCCCGCTACGCTCAGTCAGTGACTTCCATGCTGACACCCCCTCAGGCGCTGCCGCGCAAGAGTTTCGGCAGCGACAACCACGCGGGCGCGCATCCGGCCGTCCTGGCCGCGCTCGGAGCCGCCAGCCGCGGCGATGTGACCGCCTACGGCGATGACCCGTGGACCGAGCGCGTCGTGGCTCAGCTCGCCAATGAGTTCGGTGCCAGCGCTGCCTATTTCGTCTTCACCGGCACCGCGGCGAACGTGCTTGGCATCAGCCTGATGCTGCGCCCGTACGACGCGGCGATCTGTGCCGAGGACGCCCACCTGAACGTGGACGAGTGCGGTGCCGCGGAACGGATCCTTGGCTGCAAGCTGCTGACCGTGCCGACCCCGGACGGCAAGCTGACGCCCGAACTCGTTGCGACCCGGCTGGCTGGCCGCGGCGACGAGCACCGCGCCCAGCCGCGCGTCGTGGCGATCACTCAGGCGACCGAGGTGGGCACCTGCTACACGGTCGCTGAGCTTCGGCGGCTCGGGGATTTCTGCCACGCCAGCGATCTGCTCGTCTACATGGACGGTGCCCGCCTTGCCAACGCCGCCGCGTTTCTCGGCTGCCCGCTCTCCGACCTGGCGTCCAGCGTGGACGTATTGAGCTTCGGCGGCACCAAGAACGGTGCCGTTGGGGCCGAGGCGCTGATCGTGATGAACCCTGCGCTCACGGCGGACGTCCCGTTCCAGCGGAAGCAGCAGATGCAGCTGGCGTCCAAGATGCGCTACCTGTCCGCGCAGTTTGGCGCGCTGCTCGAGGACCAGCTGTGGCTGCGCAGCGCCGGGCATGCGAACGCGATGGCGCGGCGGCTGGCCGAGGGCGTCAGCGACATCCCCGGTGTGGGCCTGCGATATCCGGTCGAGTCCAATGGCGTGTTCGCGATCCTCGATCCAGCGCTGATCGAGCCGCTGCAGCGGGAATGGAACTTCTACGTGTGGGACGCCGATGAGCACGTGGTCCGGTGGATGGCGGCCTTCGACACGTCAGAGGAGGACGTTGACGCGTTCGTGGCGGCGATCCGCCGGGCCGCTGGCGCGGGCATAGCGTGACGCCGGAGATGTGGCGCCGTACCAGACGCTGGATGTTCCACGTGGAACCTCGCGGTGATGTTCCACGTGGAACATTGGCCGTGGGAGTTCAGGCGCTCCGCGACTGAGCATTCCAGCCGGGGTGCATCGCCTTGACGATCCGCTCCAGGTCGTCCAGTGACGCGAACTCCACCACGATCTTGCCCTTGCGCTGTCCGAGTTCCACCTTCACGCGGGTGTCGAACGCGTCCGAGAGCCGGTCCGCCAGCTCCCTGAGCCCAGGCGCCACCGGCTTCGGCCGTGCGTCATGCTGCCGGGGCGCCTTCGCGGCCTGAGCCCCAAGCGCGACGATCTCTTCCACCGCTCGCACGGATAGCCCCTCCGCCACGATCCGGCGGGCCAGCTGCTCCTGGGCTTCGAGGTTCTCGACGCCAAGCAGCGCCTTGGCGTGCCCAGCGCTCAGAACACCTGCCGCGACGCGCTTCTGGACGTTTGCCGGCAGATTGAGCAGCCGGATGGTGTTCGAAATGTGCGGCCGGGACCGGCCCACCTTCTGGGCCAGCTCCTCGTGGGTGGCGGAAAAGTCCTCGAGCAGCTGTGCGTAGGCCGCGGCCTCCTCGAGCGGGTTGAGCTGCTGGCGGTGCAGGTTCTCGATCAGGGCGTCCCGGAGCATGTCGTCGTCTGATGTCTCGCGCACGATCGCCGGGATCTGGGACAGGCCGGCGATCTCACACGCACGCCAGCGCCGCTCGCCCATGATGAGCTCGTAGTGGCCTGGCATGACCTTCCGGACCACGACGGGCTGCAGCAGGCCGACCACCTTGATCGACTCGGCCAGCTCCTCGAGCGCCTCTTCATCGAAGACCTGCCGGGGCTGCCGCGGGTTCGGCGTGATCGCGCCCACCGGTATCTCTTCGAAGTACGCGCCGACGTCTTCCTGGACCTGGGCCTCGACCGCGGCGGCATGGTACTGGCCGGGATCTGCGCCACTCGGTGGTCCGGTCATCCCCGCTGTCGCCGCGGTCGGAATCAGCGCCCCGAGTCCCTTGCCCAGTCCGCGCCTCTGCTGCGGCATTGCCTCTCCTCGCTGTCCGATCGCGCATAGCTCCCACGCCAGTCCGCTGCGTCGTGCACGCCCGGCCGGCGGATCCCGTCACAGCAATCCTGCCAGGCGCCCGCCGGGAAACAGACATCATCGGCCAACGCGCGGCTCGCTCCCGCACCCCCAGGCCGCGAGCAGCCCGGCCGCGCCGAAGAATGACGGTGCGCCGCTCGATCCTGATCAGGCCGACGGCGCCTTGCGGTGCACCATCTCACGCGCCGCCTCGAGGTACGCCTGCGCCCCGCTCGACCCCGGATCGTAAGTCATCACGGATTGCCCGTAGCTCGGGGCTTCGGAGACCCGGACGCTGCGCGGGATGATCGACGACAGCACGATGCTGCCGAAGTGCTCCCTGACCTCGTCCGCAACCTGCGATGCCAGCCGCGTGCGACCGTCGAACATCGTCAGCAGGATGGTGGAGACGGCCAGGCCCGGGTTGAGGTGACTCTTGACCAGGTCCACGGTGCGCAGCAACTGCTCGAGCCCTTCGAGCGCGTAGTACTCGCACTGGATCGGGATCAGCACCTCCGGCGCCGCCACCAGAGCGTTCACGGTCAGCAGGCCGAGCGACGGGGGACAGTCGATGAAGATGTAGTCGAAGCCGGACGAGTCGAATCCCGCGAGCGCCCGGACCAGCCGTGATTCCCTGGCCACCATCGGGACGAGCTCGATCTCAGCTCCGGCCAGGTCGATCGTGGCGGGGGCGCAGTAGAGCTGCGGAATGGACGCGGCGGGCTTGACGACGCCGGACAGCGGCTGCCCGTCAACCAGCACGTTGTAGATGGACATCGTGCCGGAGCGGTGCTCGACGTCAAGCGCCGTGGACGTGTTGCCCTGCGGGTCGAGGTCGATTACCAGCACCCGCAGCCCGTGTAGGGCCATGCTCGCGGCAATGTTGACGGCCGTCGTGGTCTTGCCCACGCCGCCCTTCTGATTCGCGATCGTGATCACCCGGCACGCACCCGGCCGCGGCCAGGCCGGGCCGCCCCGGGCCGCCAGGGCGGCGCGGGCGGCGCGGGCAATCGGCGTATCCAGGCTGCTGTCGGAGACCGGGCGGGGCGGGGCGTCGGTACCACCAGAGCCCCGCGGGTCCGATTCCCCGAAATCGGCGACGGCCGGTGCCGGCGCGCCGGGCTCCGCCGCCTGCACCGGGCCGCGGTGCTTGCCTGTTCCACGTGGAACCGGCGGCGCGGGCCACCCAAGGCCGGGCTCTCCTCCAGCCGAGGCAGCACCGGTCCAATCGCCGCGCTGCGGCGCCTGCTCTCCGAGCGCGGCGTCGCTGACGGTTTCGGGCGGGCTCGCCGCGACGCCTCCCTGGTCCGGCTGGTCCGGCCATCCCAGGCCACGATCGGCGGCCGTCATCACGTTCGCGCTCCTCCCGACAGTCCGCAATCAAGCGGCGCCGTGCTGGCCTTCAGAACAACGATGCCTCGCACCAGGGCCGGCCGTCAGCCGGACGACTGTCGGCGGCGGACTGACCTTACCGCGCCCCGCCTCTACCACTGCCGCGTCTTGCACACCGAGCCTGCGGAGCACGGGCGCGGCCTGCTGGAGTTCCTGCGCTGCCGCGGCTCCCTTGATCGCCAGGACCAGCCCTCCCGGATGCACCAGCCCGAGCGCCAGGGCTGCAAGCCGCTCCATCGGAGCGACCGCACGGGCGGTCACCACGTCGGCCGCAAGCTGCCCGGCCACGTCCTCGGCTCGTCCTCGATGCACCGCCGCGTTGCCAAGCCCCAGCGCCCGCACGCACTCCTCGAGGAAAGCCACCCGCCGGGCCAACGGCTCGAGCAGCACGACCTCCGAATCGGGGAGCAACATCGCCAGAACCACGCCGGGCAACCCGGCCCCGGAGCCGAGGTCGATCAGGGAACTCGCCGGCGGCACCAGCTCGGCGACCGCGGCGCAGTTGATCAGGTGCCGGTCCCATAGCCGGGCCGTCTCCCTGGGCCCGAGGAGCCCTTGCTCCACGCCAGGCCCGGCAAGCAGTTCGGCATACCGCTGCGCGACGCCGAGTGCCGGCCCGAACACCGCCTCGGCCTCGGCAGGCGGCAGCGGTGCCCGCCGTGCCTGGGACCTGGCGGCCGGGCCAGGCTGCCGGGCTGGCTCAGTTCCCAGGAAGAACAACCACCCGGCGGTCGGGCTCCTCGCCCTCTGACTCGCTGCGCAGCCCGGCAGCGGCGACCGCGTCATGCACGATCTTCCGCTCGAACGGGTTCATCGCCCATAGCTTCTTGGGAACGCCGGTGCGCTTGACCTCGTCGGCGGCGTCACGGCCGGTCTCGGCGAGCTCGGCCCGCTTGCGCTGTCGGTAACCGCCGACATCGATCATGATCCTCGTACGCATGCCGGTGTGCCGGTGCACCGCGAGCCGGGTCAGCTCCTGCAACGCCTCGAGCACCTCACCCTTGGACCCGACCAGTTCGTCGAGCGTCGCGCCGACCACCGAGACCAGGGCGCGGTCACCCTCCACGTCCATGTCGATGTCCCCATCCAGGTCGGCGACATCGAGCAGGCCTTCGATGTAGTCGGCGGCTACCTCGCCTTCGAGCTCCAGGTCTGCGACGTCCGTCAGCCCGGGCGCGGCCGTGCCGTCGTCCTCCCGACCGGGGCCATCGTCCTCGCCATCGAAGGCCTCGTCGGTGTCGACGTCAGGCTCGTCCGCGTCGACGTCAGCCTCGTCCGCCGCGACCGGCTCATCCCGCTCATCGGGCTCGTCCAGCGGCTCCGCCGGCTCGGCCTGATCCGCCGACGCCTGCGACTCGGTGACCGCGCTTTCCCCTTGGCTCACGACCGGGGCCTCCTACGTTCGGGGTTGATCTCTCCTGACAGCAGCCACGCAGCAACGCTGAGGCGGCGCCTCACCGCTTGCCAGAACGCTTGCTGCGGGACTGCCGCTGGCGTTGCTGCCTGACGAGCTTAACGTCGGGGGCCGGTGGCTCGGGCTCGGGTTCGGCACGCTTGCCGAGCCTGCGCAGCACCCCGCCGGCCCCGCCGCCGCCGTTCGCCGAGGGCTGCGCGCCGGTACGCGCGGCCCCGCCGGTCCCGGAGGTCTTCGCCGCCGATCCTGTTGCCGGGGAGCCAGCAGCCTTGCGGCTCTTGCCGGGCTGAGCGCCGTTCGAGCTCTGCTGGTCCGCGGCGGGCTTCGCCGCGCCGTTCGACTGGGCGGCGGCCGGCCCGTCCTGCTGCGCCGGGGCCGCGGGCAAGGACTTGGCCTGGCGCTTCGGCCGCGTGGTCACGACCGGCGCGACGGCCGGGCTCGTGACCGCTCCTGCTGCGCCGGCCGCCTTCGGGGACGGGAACCTGCGGAACAGCACCCACTGCTGCATGAGCGTCCAGCAGTTCGTCGTCACCCAGTACAGAACCAGTCCAAACGGCCAGTAAAGCCCGGAAAGGGCAAAAAATGGCATGATGTACATCATGTACTTCTGCGACTGACCCATCGGGTTGTCCGGGCTCGCCGCCGGCATCATGCCGCGCTTCATGCTCTGCCGCACGGTCAGGAACGTCGTGGTCATGCTGATCAGCACGGCCAGCAGGATGACCGCCTTGGCGTGCAGCGGGACATTAAGCCCCTTGGTGAACAGGAACTTGTCCGCCACGGTGGCGCCGAGGATCTTGGCGTGCTGAGCGCTCTGCACCATCGGCAGCGGCAGCCCGTATTTGGTCGGCTGGCCGGGCTTCCACTCGGCGATCGCCTTCAGCACGCTGTACAGGGCGAAGAACATCGGCAGCTGGAGCACGACGGGAAGGCACCCCATCAGCGGGTTGACGCCCGCCTGCTGGTACAGCTTCATCGTTTCCTGCTGCAGCGTCTGCTTGTCGTTCTTGTACTTCTTTCGCAGCGCTTGCATCTGCGGCGCTAGGGCGCTCATCGCCCGCGTCGTATGCATCTGCTTGACGAACAGCGGGACCATGATCAGCCGCATCAGGACCACGAGGATCACGATCGAGAGCGCCCAGGTCCATCCGCTGGTCGTACCGAAAATGGGGCTCAGGAAGTTGTAGATCTTCGTGAGTACCCACGCGACGGCTTCATAGATTGGGTTGAGCGGATTCCCCACCGGTTAGCTCCCTTGAGATCTGGACGGGCTCTTGCGCCCCTCGGGTGTCCGCCCCGGCACGGGCACGGGGTCAAGCCCCCCGGCGTGGAATGGGTGGCAGCGGCTCAGCCTACGGGCAGCCAGCCAGGAACCGCGCAGCGCGCCGTGCACACCGACCGCCTCTAGTGCGTACGCGCTGCAGGAGGGATAGAACCGGCAGCGGGGTGCGAGCAGCGGGCTGATGAAGTTCCGGTACCCGGTCAACAGCAGCATCAGGAGCCGCGCGGCGGCCGATGGCCGCTCCCGTGGTTCCTCCTGCGCTGTGGTCGATACCGTTGTGCTCGTCACGGACGCTGTGTCCAACCCTGCCGCCGAAGCAAAGTGCGGATTACCAGGTCGAGTTCGGCGGCGAGATCCGCCTGGCGTGCGGTGGCGGCCCGGGGATTGGCACGCACCACCAACAGGCTACCTTCAGGAAGCGAGCCGAGATACCCGCGGGCCAGATGACGGAGCCTGCGCCGGACTCGGTTACGCACGACCGCCCCGCCTACGGCCTTACTCACCACGAAGCCGATCCGCGCGGGCTCGTCGTGGCCGGGCCGGTAGAGCAGGTGACCAGAGACCAGCGGCCGCCCTGCGCGGCGGCCTCCGCGCAGGGTCTCCGAGAACTCCGAGCGCCTCCGCATCCGTGCGGCTGCGGGAAGCACAGGCGATCACCGTCGCACTGGCGGGCCCGCATCAGCGGCAGGCCCGCGTGGCTCAGACACTGATCCGCGCGCGCCCCTTACGGCGCCGTGCGGCCAGGACCGCGCGTCCAGCCCGGGTGCGCATGCGCAGCCGGAACCCATGCGTCTTCGCGCGGCGGCGGTTGTTCGGCTGGAACGTACGCTTGCTCACTTGGGACTCCAGGTGGACAGGAAAAGGTAGGTACGGCCACCGGGCCAGCCATGCGGGCTGCGCACATGCTGAAGCCCGCCCTGGCGATAGCCGGACCAATGAACGGTACGCGGGGCGGGTGCCGCCGGTCAAACCGGCGCCCGGCGTGCTGGCCCGGGTACTCTGCCGGGCCAGCAGGTCGCCGCCTGCTCTTCCCTGCACAACCCCAGGCGGCTCGTCAAGCAACCGCGCCGGTACCCTCCGCAACACTTTCCGTTTGCCAAACGAGCACCGAAGTCGGGCCCTAGGCTGTGGACAGTGGTTCTGGGCGAGGGGATCCGGGATCGGGAGGCCTCCGGGATCTCACAGTCCCGGGCGGCAATGGGGAGGGCTGCCGCACCAAGTGCAACGTGCACAACCTGTGGAAAAACCTGTTGATCATATGTGGGGGCGCGAGGTGAACGGCCAATGAGTGAAACAGACCTCGCGGAAGTCTGGGCCCGATCGCTGGCAGAGCTAGCCGGGATGCAGATTGAGCCCGCCCACCGGGCGTGGCTGCAGCTCACCAGGCCGCTGGGCCTGGTCGAGAACACCGCGCTGATCGCCACCCCCAATGAGTTCGTCAAGGAGCAGCTGGAAACCAGGCTGCGAGCCCTGATCACCAACACGCTGTCCAGGGAACTCGGGCGCAGCATCCAGCTCGCGGTCACTGTCGACCCCACGGCGGCCGCCGACAACGGCGCCCGACCGCCCGGGCTGCCCGGCGTTCCGGATCTGGACGACATGCGCGCCGGGCCGGACGACGAATCCGCCGATGCAACCACCGGGCCGCTGCAGCGGATAACCGACGATGGCGGGCCGCCGTCCGGCGAGTTCCGATCCGGCATCGGTCAGTTCGGGCCAGCCAGCGGCGAGTACCCCGTTCTCGGCGCGCGCGGCGACCTGCTCGGTCTCGGTCCCGATCGCGGCCCGGCGGGCCGCGGCCGCGGCGAAGGCATCTCAGCCGGCGACATGCGGCCCGACGGTCCCGGCCTCGACGGCCAGCTGCACGGCCCGGGCGGATTCCTGCCGGGCGCGGGCAGCAGCGCCGCTCGCCCGGTTCAGGCCCGGCTCAACCCCAAGTACACCTTTGAGACGTTCGTCATCGGCTCCAGCAACAGGTTCGCCCACGCGGCCGCGGTCGCGGTGGCCGAGGCGCCCGCCAAGGCGTACAACCCGCTGTTCATCTACGGCGACTCGGGGCTCGGCAAGACTCACCTGCTGCACGCCATCGGGCACTACGCCCAGAGCCTGTACCAGGGCGTCAAGGTGCGGTACGTGAGCTCGGAGGAGTTCACGAACGACTTCATCAACATGATCAGGGACGGCAAGCAGGACGGCTTCCGGCGCCGGTACCGCGACGTCGACGTGCTGCTGGTGGACGACATCCAGTTCCTGGAAAACAAGGAAGGGACTCAGGAGGAGTTCTTCCACACGTTCAACACGCTGCACAACGCCAGCAAGCAGATCGTGATCTCCAGCGACCGCGCGCCCAAGCGGCTGGTCACCCTGGAGGACCGGCTGCGGAGCCGGTTCGAGTGGGGGCTGCTCACCGACGTCCAGCCGCCCGAGCTGGAGACCCGGATCGCGATCCTGCGCAAGAAGGCGGTGCAGGACCGGCTCAACGCGCCGCCCGACGCGCTCGAGTACATCGCGAGCCGGATCTCGACCAACATCCGGGAGCTCGAGGGCGCGCTGATCCGGGTCACCGCGTTTGCCAGCCTGAACCGGCAGTCGGTCGACCTTCAGCTCGCCGAGTTCGTGCTCAAGGACCTGATCCCCGAGGCCCAGGGACCGGAGATCACCGCGGCGACGATCATGGGCCAGACGGCTTCATACTTCGGGCTGTCCATCGACGACCTGTGCGGCACCTCCCGCTCCCGGGTCCTCGTCACCGCGCGGCAGATCGCCATGTACCTCTGCCGCGAGCTGACCGACCTGTCGCTGCCCAAGATCGGCCAGCAGTTCGGCGGCCGCGACCACACCACGGTGATGCACGCCGACAAGAAGATCCGCTCGCTGATGGCGGAGCGCCGGTCGATCTACAACCAGGTCACCGAGCTCACCAACCGAATCAAGCAGCAGGCGCTGTCCGGGTGAACGCGCGGTGAAGGTTCCCATACCAGTGACTGCAAGAATAATCAGCGCACACAGGCTGTGGATAAATGTGTGGACAGACACCGGTCGCCAGAGGAAAACTCCGGCTAACCGGGGGGTAATCACAGGACATCCGGCGGGCGTCCGCGGGGTATCCACATCGCCCGGCACCTTCGCCCACCGGGCAGCCACAGCCACTGTGGACGTCTCAGGCGCCGCTGACCTGCTGCGGCGCTGGATATCCCCAGAATCCACCGACCCTATGACGACTACTTTTCTCTCAATTACTTAAGACCAAGAACAGAAGTAAGCCGACCAACAGGAGGATGCTCCCTGTGAAGATCCAGGTTGAGCGTGATGTTCTGGCTGACGCCGTGGCGTGGACGGCCCGCGCCCTTCCGGCCCGCCCCACCGTGCCCGTGCTCGCCGGTATGCGGCTGCAGGCCGGTGACGACCTCACGCTGTCCAGCTTCGACTACGACGTATCGGCCCAGGCCACCGTCCCGGTGATCACCGAGGAGGAGGGCAGCGCCCTGGTCTCCGGCAGGCTCCTCGCCGAGATCAGCCGCAGCCTCCCGGGCCGGCCGGTGCAGATCGCGGCCGAGGGCGGCAAAGCGGTACTGACCTGCGGCAGCGCCACGTTCACGCTGCTGACCATGCCGGAGGAGGAATACCCGGCGCTGCCCGAGATGCCGCCGGCCGCCGGGACGGTGGGCAGCGACGCGTTCGCCTCGGCGGTCAGCCAGTCGGCCACCGCGGCGGGCCGGGATGACACCCTGCCCGCGCTGACCGGCGTCCGGATAGAGATCGAGGGCGACACGCTGACGCTGATCTCCACCGACCGCTACCGGCTGGCCGTGCGGGAACTGCGGTGGACTCCGGCCAGGCCGGACCTGTCCGCTGCGGTCCTGGTGCCGGCCAGGGCGCTCGCCGAGACGGCGCGGTCGCTGACGTCCGGAGCCGAGGTGGCGATCGCGCTTGCGCTGCCTGGCGAAGGAACCGACGGCGCTGGCGACGGGATGATCGGCTTCGAAGGCGGCGGGCGCCAGGCCACGACCAGGCTGCTCGGCGGCGAGTTCCCGCGGCACCAGGCGCTGCTGCCCAGCCACGCCAACTACACGGCCGAGCTGGCCACTCCGCTGCTGGCCGAGGCGGTGAAGCGGGTCGCCCTGGTGGCGGAGCGCAACACCGCGGTGCGGCTGGCCTTCACACCAGGCCAGCTGGTGCTCGAGGCCGGCACCGGCGACGAGGCTCAGGCGGTCGAGGTGCTGGAGGCGAGCTTTGACGGCGACGATGAGCTGTCGATCGCGTTCAACCCGCAGTACCTGCTGGACGGGCTGACCGCGATCGACTCGGACACGGTCCGGATTTCGTTCACCGAGGCGGGCAAGCCCGCGCTGATCACCGGCAAGCCGTCGCCCGATGGCCAGACCGATTACCGGTACCTGCTCATGCCGATCCGTCTTGGCGGGTAGTCCGCAGTAATCTCGCTGGCGTGCACCTGAGCAGGCTCGCGCTGACCGACTTCCGCAGCTACGCGGCTGCCGACGTCGAACTTGCGCCGGGTGTGTCCACGTTCACCGGGGCTAACGGCCAGGGCAAGACCAACCTGGTAGAGGCGGCGGCGTACGTCGCCACGTTCGGCAGTCACCGGGTTGCCACCGACGCCCCGCTGATCAGGCACGGCGCGCAGCGCGCAATCCTGCGGGCCGCGGTGACCTCCACGGAACGCGACAACCTGGTCGAGATCGAGATAAACCAGGGCAAGGCAAACCGGGTCCGGCTGAACCGGGTGCCGCTACCGCGGCCGCGGGAGGCGCTGGGCACGCTGCGCTGCGTCCTGTTCGCCCCGGAGGACCTGGCCATCGTCAAGGGCGACCCGGACCAGCGGCGGCGCTATCTCGACGAGCTCCTGGTCGCCACCAGGCCGCGGTTCGCCGGGGTCCGGGCGGACTACGACCGGGTGCTGCGGCAGCGGACCGCGCTGCTGAAGTCCGCCAAGGCGGCCCGGTTCACCGGGCAGGGCGGCGGCGGCCCGGCGCCCAGCGCGCTCGAGGTCTGGGACGACCACCTGGTCGCCAGCGGCGCGGAACTGACCGCGGGACGGCTGGAGCTGACGGCGGCACTCCGGCCGCTGGCCGCCAAGGCCTACGCGGCGGTGTCCGGCGAGGACATGACCACCGGGATGAGCTACCGGCAGTCCGGGCGGGAAGACGAGCCCGCCGCCGATCGCGCGGCCCTGGCCGAAGGGCTGCGCGAGTCCCTGGCCCGGGTCCGCCGGGCCGAGCTGGAGCGCGGCGTCTGCCTGGTCGGCCCGCACCGGGACGACATCGAGCTGCGCATCGGGGAACTGCCTGCCCGCGGCTACGCCAGCCACGGCGAGTCCTGGTCGCTGGCGCTCGCGCTCCGGCTGGCAGCGTACGACCTGCTGCGATCCGGCGGTGACGATCCGGTGCTGATGCTGGACGACGTCTTCGCCGAGCTCGACAGCGGGCGCCGGGAAAGCCTGGCCGGCCTGGTCTCCGGCGCCGAGCAGGTGCTCGTCACCGCGGCCGTGCCCGCCGATGTGCCCGCGCTCCTGGCGGGCCAGCGGTTCGAGATGTCCGGCGGGGCGATCTTCCGTGCCTGACGATGCAGACCTGGCGCGGGTCGCCCGCGAGGCCCTGGCCAAGGCGAAGGCTGACGCTCTCGCCAAGGGGAACCGGCCAGCCCGCCCTCAGGCTCGGCGGCCCGAACGTGACGCCTCCGCCGACTCGGCCGCGTCCCGCCGGTCCGGCCGCAGGCCCCGGCGCGACGACCCGGAGCCGCTGAACGCCGCGATCGGCGGCCTGATCGACGCGCGCGGCTGGCGTCAGGCGGCTGCCGTGGGGTCGGTTTTCGGGCGGTGGGCCGAGATTGTCGGCCCCGAGCTCGCCGGGCACACCCGGCCCGAGTCCCTGACGGACGGTGAACTGACTGTCACGGCGGACTCCACCGCCTGGGCCACTCAGGTCCGGCTGCTCGCGGCGCATCTGGTCCGCAGGCTCAACGACGAGCTCGGCGACGGCTCGGTGCAGCGGGTGCGGGTCCGCGGGCCCGCTGGGGCAGCGGGACCGGCGCGTCGGCCGGGCGAATGGAAGGTGCGCGGGGGCCGGGGGCCGCGCGACACATACGGCTGAATTACCCCGGGGGCCGGCCCCCGGACCCCCATGTCGTGCGCTCGGGCCCGGCGGGCCCTCGCGCCCGCCAGCCGACTGAATCAGTGGGCCGGGTTTCCCAGGTCGGCCCCCTGTCAGCTGACTGGTCCAGACGGCTGTGGCTGACGGCACGGCCAGGTAAAATGTAACTGCAGCCGGAGGGGGACAAGGGGGACGTCCCCGCGAGGCAGTGCCCGCGTGGCTGTCTTGTTCAGGAGGAGTATTCCGCTTTGTCATACGATGCGCGCTCGATCACGGTTCTGGAGGGGCTGGAGGCCGTCCGCAAGCGCCCCGGCATGTACATCGGCTCGACGGGAGAGCGCGGCCTGCATCACCTCGTTCAGGAGGTTGTAGACAACGCGGTTGACGAGGCGCTGGCCGGCTACGCCGACCGTATCGATGTGACCCTGCTCGCCGACGGCGGGGTCCGGGTCGCCGACAACGGCCGCGGCATCCCGGTGGACAACCACCCGGTGGAGAACCGTCCCGCAGTCGAGGTGGTGCTGACCACCCTGCACGCCGGGGGCAAGTTCGACCGCGAGTCGTATGCGGTGTCCGGCGGTCTGCACGGCGTAGGCGTCTCGGTGGTCAACGCGCTGTCGAGCAGGTTCGAGGTCCAGGTCTACAAGGACGGCTACGTCTGGCGGCAGTCCTACGCGGCCAGTGAGCCCACCGGGCCGCTGCAGAAGGGCGAGCCGACCGAGGAAACCGGCACGATCATCACGTTCTGGCCGGACCAGGACATCTTCGAGAGCACGATCTGGTCGTTCGAGACGCTGTCGCGGCGGCTGCAGGAGATGGCGTTCCTGAACCGCGGGCTGTCCATCACCATCACCGACGAGCGTCCCGATCACATCAACGGTGAGCCCAACGTCGTCACCTACCGCTACGAGGGCGGTATCGCCGACTTCGTCCGGTACCTGAACGCGTCCAAGGACCCAGTGCACGACACGATCATCGAGTTCGGCGACGAGGCGCCGGGGATCTCGGCCGAGGTCGCCATGCAGTGGACCAGCTCGTACGCGGAGTCCGTGCACACGTTCGCGAACACGATCAACACCGCGGAGGGCGGCACCCACGAGGAGGGCTTCCGCGCGGCGCTCACCTCGATCGTGAACCGCTACGCCCGCGAGCAGAACATGCTGCGGGAGAAGGACGACAACCTGACCGGCGACGACGTGCGGGAGGGCCTCACCGCGATCATCCACGTCAAGCTTGCCGAGCCGCAGTTCGAGGGCCAGACCAAGACCAAGCTGGGCAACACCGAGGCCAAGTCGTTCGTGCAGAAGGTGTGCAACGACCACCTGCGGGACTTCTTCGACCGGAACCCCGGCGAGGCCAAGGCGATCGTGATCAAGGCGACGCAGGCGGCCAGGGCGAGGATCGCGGCCCGCCAGGCCCGCGACCTGACCCGCAAGAACCTGATGGGCGGCTCGGGCCTGCCGGGCAAGCTGGCCGACTGCCAGTCCGGCGACCCGGCGATCTGCGAGATCTACGTGGTCGAGGGCGACTCGGCCGGCGGCTCGGCCAAGGGCGGCCGGGATCCGCTGTTCCAGGCGATCCTGCCGATTCGCGGGAAGATCCTGAACGTCGAGAAGGCGCGGATCGACCGGGTGCTGAAGAATAACGAGGTCCAGGCGATGATCACCGCGCTTGGCACCGGCATCCATGCCGAGTTCGACATCACCAAGCTCCGCTACAACAAGATCATTCTGATGGCGGACGCGGACGTGGACGGCCAGCACATCACCACGCTGCTGCTCACGCTCCTGTTCCGGTTCATGAAGCCGCTGGTCGATTCCGGCCACGTCTACCTGGCGCAGCCGCCGCTGTACAAGATCAAGTGGGAGGGCCGGAACGTGCTGCCCGGGTACGCCTATTCCGACCGGGAGCGGGACGCGGTGATCGAGGCCGGCATGGCCGACGGCCGCAGGGATCCCAGACCCCGCGACGGCGTGCAGCGGTTCAAGGGCCTTGGTGAGATGAACGCCACCGAGCTGTGGGAAACCACGATGGACCCGGCCCGCCGGGTGCTGCGGCAGGTCACCCTGGACGACGCCGCCCAGGCCGACGAACTGTTCACCGTGCTGATGGGCGAGGACGTGGAGGCACGGCGCGCGTTCATCCAGCGGAACGCAAAGGACGTCAGGTTCCTCGACATCTAGGACGATGTCACCTGATCAGCTCGATCACGGAGGATCCCGGAGCATACGGCACGGCACCCCTCCGTTGATCACGGAAGTGAGATGTTAGAACAGTGACCGACGTGAACGCCCCAGCCCCGCCCGAAGGGCACGACCGCACGGAGCCGGTCGATATCCAGGTCGAGATGCAGCGCAGCTACATCGACTATGCGATGTCGGTCATCGTGGGCCGTGCCCTGCCCGACGTCAGGGACGGCCTCAAGCCGGTGCACGTCCGCGTCCTGTACGCGATGTACGACGGCGGCTACCGGCCCGACCGCAGCTTCTTCAAGTGCGCGCGGGTGGTCGGCGACGTCATGGGGACCTACCACCCGCACGGCGACAGCGCGATCTACGACGCCCTGGTCCGGCTGGCGCAGCCGTGGGCGATGCGGATGCCGCTCGTGGACAGCCAGGGCAACTTCGGCTCCCCGGGGAACGACCCGGCGGCCGCGATGCGGTACACCGAGTGTCGGCTCGCCCCGCTGGCCATGGAGATGCTCCGGGACATCGACAAGGACACCGTCGACTTCCGGCCCAACTACGACGGCCGGTCCGCGGAGCCGGTGGTGCTGCCGAGCCGGTTCCCCAACCTCCTGGTCAACGGCTCGGAGGGGATCGCGGTCGGCATGGCCACCAAGATCCCGCCGCACAACCTGCGCGAGGTTGCGGCCGGGGCCCAGTGGTACCTGGACAACTTCGAGGCCACCGACGAGGAGCTGCTCGAGGCGCTGATCGAGCGGATCAAGGGCCCGGACTTCCCTGGTGGCCCTGACGGCAGCACGGGCGCCATGATCGTGGGCCGCCGCGGGATCCAGGAGGCGTACCGCACCGGCCGTGGCTCGATCGTGATGCGCGCGGTCGTCGAGGTGGAAGAGGACCGCAAGGGCCGCACGACCCTGGTCGTGACCGAGCTGCCGTACCAGGTGAACCCGGACAACCTGGCGACGAAGATCGCCGAGCTGGCGCGCGACGGGAAGGTCACCGGCATCGCCGACGTGCGGGACGAGACCAGCGGCCGCAGCGGCCAGCGGCTGGTGATCGTGCTGAAGCGGGATGCGGTCGCCAAGGTCGTGCTGAACAACCTGTACAAGCACACCCAGCTGCAGGAGACGTTCGGCGCGAACATGCTGGCCCTGGTCGACGGGGTGCCCCGGACCCTGCGGCTGGACCAGATGATCCGGCACTGGGTCACCCACCAGATCGAGGTCATCGTCCGGCGCACCCGCTATCTGCTCCGCAAGGCGCAGGAGCGGGCCCACATCCTGAGCGCGCTGATCAAGGCGATCGACCGGATCGACGAGGTCATCGCGCTGATCAGGGGCAGTGAGTCGGCCGCCCTGGCCCAGCAGGGCCTGATGGATCTGCTGGAGATCGACGAGATCCAGGCCAGGGCGATCCTGGACATGCAGCTGCGCAGGCTGGCGGCCCTGGAGCGGCAGCAGCTGATCAACGAGTACGAAGAGCTGATGGCGGAGATCGCCGACTACGAGGCGATCCTGGCCTCGCCCGAGCGGCAGCGGGAGATCATCGGCACCGAGCTCGGCGAGATCGTGGCGAAGTACGGCAACGACCGGCGCACCGAGATCATCGCCTACGACGGCGACGTGTCCATTGCCGACCTCATCGCCGAGGAGGACGTGGTCGTCACGATCACGCGCGGCGGATACGCCAAGCGGACCAAGACCGACCTGTACCGGGCCCAGCGCCGTGGCGGCAAGGGTGTCCGCGGCGCCCAGCTGCGCGTCGACGACATCGTCGAGCACTTCTTCGTCAGCTCGACCCATAACTGGATCTTGTTCTTCACGAACAAGGGCCGGGTGTACCGCGCCAAGGCGTACGAGCTGCCCGAGGCGCAGCGCGATGCCCGCGGCCAGCACGTGGCCAACCTGCTGGCGTTCCAGCCCGACGAGCGAATCGCCGAGGTCCTGGTGCTCTCCGACTACACGGTCGCCCCGTACCTGGTCATCGCCACGTCGTCCGGGCTGGTCAAGAAGACGAAGCTGTCGGAGTACGACTCGCCCAGGTCCGGCGGGATCATCGCGATCAACCTGCGTGAGGACGACGAGGTGATCGGCGCCCGGCTGGTCTCGGCCGAGGAGGACCTGCTCCTGGTCAGCAAGAACGCCCAGGCGATCAGGTTCCACGCCACCGATGAGGCGATGCGCCCGATGGGCCGGGCGACTTCGGGTGTGATCGGCATGCGTTTTGGTGATGGCGACCGGCTGCTGGGTATGCACGTGGTGCAGGAAGGCGCCGACGTGCTCGTGGCCACCGGCGGCGGGTATGCCAAGCGCACGCCGGCCGACCAGTACCCGGTGCAGGGCCGTGGCGGCCGTGGGGTGCTCACTGCCAGGATCGTGGAGGCTCGCGGTGAACTCGTCGGCGCGCTGATGGTGCTGCCCGAGGACGAGGTCTTCGCGATCACGTCCGCCGGCGGGGTGATCAGGACGGCTGCGGCCGAGATTAAGCTGTCCGGCCGGCAGACGATGGGAGTACGGCTGGTCAACCTGGCCTCTGGGCAGAGCCTGGTAGCTATTGCACGCAACGAGGAGTCACTCGACGGAGGCAACGGTGCCGGGGTTGCAGAGGACGGTGACGAAACTGGTACCGGGGGTGACCAGGAGTGACAGACAATCACGAAGACGGCGAGCCGCCGCGGGGCGAGCGAATATCTGCGAGTCTTCACACGCAACGTGACGGGGATCTGCAGCGTCACATAGATGTTGCCGGGGACACCGACAGCGAAGCCGAACGGGACGCAGAACGGCCATATGGGGATAACCTCATGGGAGGCAACGTTCCGGAGGAGGACGGGGTGGATCACCGCGTAGAGCCAAAGCTGTGGCTCACCGACGGATCGGACGGGGCTCAGGAGAGCGCCGATCCGGTGCAGTCGGCCGCAGCCGACCCACCAGGGGACGCCAACTCGCTGCCGGACCTGCCGCTGCCCGCTAGCTCAAACGGCACGGTCGGCCAGGACGTCCCGTATCCGGGACAGGACATCCCTTATACCGGTCAGCAGATAGCGTTCGACCCAACGGTCACGTCGGCCGAGCCCGCCGAGCATGGCAACCCGTTCGGCTCCTCCGCCGCGACGGACGCATACGGCACGGGCGGTTCGGAGACCAGCGGGCCCGACGACAGGTTCCGGGTTCCGCCGTATCAGGCGCAGGTCTCGGCGTCCCAGGCGACGGCGCCGCCGACTCAGCCGCCGCCATACCCGGCGCAGGTGCCTCCGCCGCCATCCGCGGGGATGGCGTCCAAGGTCACCGCGCCGTTCGCGGCGCTGACCAAGCCCAAGACCAAGCCGAAGAAGCCGCCCCGCTCGTCCCGCCCAGCGCCGCCTCAGCCAGGTCCGGCTGCGGTGAAGGAACGCGTCTCCGCGGCCACCAGGACCGGGAACGTGCCCAGGGGGACGGCCCCGACGCGCCGCGCCCAGCTCGTGCTGGCCAGGATCGAGCCCTGGTCGGTCATGAAGTTCAGCTTCATGGTCTCCCTTGTCGGCTGGGTGATCCTGTTCGTCGCCGTCGCGGCCCTGTACTACGTTCTGAGCAAGCTCGGCGTGTTCCACTCGATCCAGTCGACGGTCACGGACGTGACCTCGAGCAAGGGAACCACCGGGGCCGACGCCAACGGACAGTGGTTCTCCGCCTCGCGGATTCTCGGCTACACGATGCTGGTCGGAGCCGTGAACGTGGTCCTGATCACCGCCCTGGCCACGGTCGGTGCCGTGGTCTACAACCTGGTCACGTATCTCGCCGGCGGCATCGAGGTCACGCTCAAGGAAACCGACTGAGCATGGAGCCAAAGCTTGCGGTAACCTAGCCCGGCGTGCCCGTGATCTACGGTTGATCCGGGTGCCCGCCGGGGCGTGTAGCTCAGTCGGTTAGAGCGCTTCCCTGATAAGGAAGAGGTCCCAGGTTCAAGTCCTGGCACGCCCACCAGCCCAACCCTCACCGGCCAAGAATCCCTTACGGCCCCGCGCACACTGATGAGCCAGCGCGGCGATTCCACGACTCGATGACCTTGCTGTAACGAGCGGACTTGACCGGATGACGGTAACGCCCGCTGTGGCACTGAGCGCGTCCAGGATAGCCACGCCATGCCGGAGCCGTTTCGCCCGAACCATCCGGTCCACTGCTGCGGCGACAGGACCCTCGACGGCGCGGCGACAGGCCTGCAGGACGCGGCGGGCGCGCTGACGGGCCGACTGCAGGTAGGCCCGCTCGCTTGTCTCCGGCGAGCACGGCGAGATCGACAGCGTCGCGATGATGGCCTCAATAACGCGCTGTACGGGTCGGCGGCCGTAGTGTCACCTGCGGCGAGCTGGCTGGTGCTGTCGCGGGTGGCGCGTAAGTAGTCGAGCTCGTCGCGGTCGGCGACGTCGTTGGGCAAGGTGAGCGCGCCCGCGATGGCGTGAGCGAGCTCGCGAGGTGGCGTGCTGCCTGCTTGACCTGCGGCCTACCGGCCTGGTCAACACGAGTCAACAGCGATTGGTACGCGCGGTGACTGAATTCGGCGGGATGCGGTGGGCGCGGTGACTACCTCGTCCGTGTCTTCTGCTGGGGCCGGTGGGGGCGGGCGTTCGTGTCATTGCTGAGCCTAAGCCGCTGGTGGACGACCTGGCGGGCCAGGTTAAGGACGGCGGGATCGTCGTGCAGGACGAAGTTGGTGTCGGCGGCCAGGATGATCCCGTTCAGCTCGAAGGCGAGCCGGTCAGGGTCCTCGCTGGCGGGAAGGTCGCCCTGGTCGAGAGCCGTGGCCGCGAAGCCCCGGATCAGCGCCACGAACTGAGACTGGAAGGCGGCCACGCGTTCCTTGACCGGGCCGGGGCGGGTGCCCATCTCCAGGGCCGCGCCAGCGAAGAAGCAGCCCCCGGGGAAGGTCCGGCGCTGCAGGTGATCAAAGAACGCCTCGCATACCGCCACCAGCTGGGCCAGGCCGGGAGGAGCCGCGAGGGCGGGCTGCACGACTTCTTCCGCGAAGATCCGGCCCGCCTCCTCCACGGTCGCCAGCTGGAGTTCCTGCTTAGAGCCGAAGTGCGCATACAGGCCGCCCTTGCTCATGCCGATCGCCGCCGCCAGGTTCCCGATCGACAGGCCCTCCAGCCCGTCGACGGTGGCCAGTGACGCCGCCGCGCGCAGGATGGCCCTGCGGGTCCGCTCCCCGTCGGCGCGCGGCCGCCGGGGCCTGCGGCTGTCTTGCTGCGCGGTCTCGTTCATCATCGTTGACAAGTTAACACGATCGATCGTACTCTTATTTCTAATACGAACGATCGTAATAACTGTGCGGGCGATCACTGCCTCAGGAATGACAGGACCGCCCGCCAGCAGCGCAAACGTCACGAAAGCGAGGCAGCGATGGCCGGGAAAGCAGTGATCAGTCTCAGCACAGGCCTGGAGGACCCGGAAAAGGTGACCGTGGCGTTCCTCGTCGCGGTCGGCGCCGCCGAATCAGGACGGCCGACCCTCATGTTCCAGGCCAAGGAAGCCGTCCGGCTCGCCATGGACGGGGTGGCCACCGGCGTCGCCTGCGATGGATGCCCCGCACTCCCGGACCTGCTCGCCCGGTATGAGAAAGCGGGCGGGCGGTTCATGGTCTGCCCGGTCTGCTTCAACGCCAAGCAGCTCGACAAGGGCGACCTCGTGCCCAATGCCGAACTGGCGGGCAGCGTTCAGCTGTGGGACTGGATCGGCGACGGAGCCACGACTTTCAGTTACTGAGGAACCCCGCTCAGCTCCCGAAGCGGGGAACGGGTGTCAAGCATCAAGCGAAATCGCCGAGTCAACTGGTCAGTCGGAGCCGAACAGTGTTGCGCCCGTGGTTGGCTAGGTCCCGGTTGAACGCGCCCCGATCGGCTTCAGGTGATGCTTGACGGTTTCCGGGGTGCTGATGCTGGGCGGCCGGTCCTGTCATTGTGCTGGGTTTCCGGCAGATGCCGGTGAACGCTGTTGCCGGAGCGGGCGTCATCACGATCCCCGAGGAGCTCAAATGCTGAAGGTGATGGCCTTTCTGGTGAAGAAGCAGGGCCTCGAAAGCGACGAGCTCATCGACTACTACGAGACCCACCACGTGCCTCTAATCCTCAGCCTTGCCCCAGCCCCCACCACGTACAAACGCAACTACGTCGTGCGGGACGGAGCGACCGACGGACCGGACGACTTCGACATCGTCACCGAACTGGTTTTCCCCGACCGTGCCGCCTACCAGGGCTGGGTGTCGACCATGTACGCGCCCGGGTCTGGCGTCGCCGCCGACGAAATGACCTTCCTCGATCGGACCCGGACGAGGTCCTATGTCGTCGAGGAGCACGTGACCGACCACCACAGCGAGCACTGACCGCGCCGCCGGACATGCCCGCGTTGACTATCAAGCACGACTTGACAGTCAACCGGCATCTAGCCAGTGGTGTTTACCTGGGCCGTACTGGCCCTATTTTGGCCTCACAGCAGCGCTTAACGCCGCCAGCTGTTGCACATCGCTGAGCAACATTGCTGAAATCACGATCGCCCCACCGGCCAGCGCTGCAGCCGACCAGACGTCGTAACATCCCGTCATGAATACGTCTGGGATTACAGCGGCGCTGCCTGCACAGGACCTGGGCCGAGCCAAAGCATTCTACGTAGGGAAAGTGGGACTCCAGGCACTGCAATCCCACTTTCTCGAGGCAAGAGATGGGCAGGTGGGCCTGACAGTCGGAGTGTTCCAGGCTGACGAGAAGTCGAGCGGCGCGAGCGACCCTCTGCAGATTGGTGAGGGCGCCAGGCAGAGCTCGCCCGTCCCCGCTGTGCCACGTTCGCGCCAGAACGAGCCGCGATGAAGGGGTCACCGGCGGTCACTCACGAGCCACGCCCACCAGCCCAGACACTCTCAGTCAAGATCCGCCGTTGCGGCGACGTGCCACATCCGTGCCATCAGTGCAGCCCAACGGCCTAGCACATAGGTCCACACGTCGCTGGCCACGACGGCGGGTTTCGTTAGGTTGTTGCGGTAGTCGGGCGCGATCGCGACGTCGCCCCAGTTTTGACGCGGTGTCGAATCGGGCCGCCGCTCTTCGTGGAGAAGGTGGAGGGTAACCGCAGGGCGCCATCTCGGCAAAGGAGGAGAACATGACTGAGTACCTCATCGTCTTCAACGATGAGTGGGTCCCCGACCACACGGTCGAGGATCTGCGCGAGAAATCCAAGGCTGTCAGGGCGCTGGTAGCAGAGATGAAGGCCGCCGGTGTGTTCATCTTCACTGGCGGCCTTGACGACGCTGCCCCGGTGTTCAGTGTCGATGCGTCGAGCGGCACGCCATTGTTCACCGACGGTCCGTTCACCGAGACCAAGGAGCACATCGGCGGCTTCGCCGTCGTAGATGTGGCCGATGAGGAGGCGGCGCGGCTATGGGCGGGAAAGATCGCGGTGGCCTGCGGTTGGCCGCAGGAGGTGCGACGCTTCCGGGTTCCCATGCAACTTCCCGAGCGCCCGTAGCGTGCGGGAGCCACCTGATGCAGCCGCGTACCCGGCGAGCATGTCCGCCAGTTCCTTCGGGTGGCTGAGCGCGGCGCAGTGACCAGAGGCAATCTCATCAGGAGTAATGCCGAGACGCTCCGCGACCACCCGGTGCATGAAGTCGGGCGGGAAGAAGCGATCCTCGGTGCACAGGATGAACTTGGTCGGCACGTCCGGCCACGCGCTCAGCGGCCACGGGCTGTGCCCCGGAGCGTCCGACTGGTTGCGTGACTTGCTGCGGGCCTGCTCGGCCACGTCGCGCGGCACGTCGTGGTAAAACACGTCTTGGTGTGTCTGTCCGCGCATGACCCGGTCGAAGCCGGTGCTGGCCATCCACTCATCGGGTCGCTCGCCCGGAGCAGGGATCATGGCGGTCACCAGGACGAGCGCACGGACCGGAACCTGGTCAGCGACTAGCGGCGCGGTGAAGCCGCCGAACGACTGAGCCACCACGACCACATCATCCCGGTCGCCCATCGCGTCGACAACGGTACGGGCGTACTCGGGCAGTCCGGCGGAATCGTCCTCACATGGCAGATCGGGCGCCACCGATTCGTGTCCTCGCGACCGCAACTCCCGCTCCACCAAGTGCCAGTACCAGCCGACATCCCCGGCGCCGTGAATCATCGCGAAAGTCGCCATCCTCTGCACCTCCCCGCGCTTGCCCACCTCAACCTGGTACCTGATCGGGAGGGCTCCGGTCGCGCGGTGTCCTGATATGGCGGAACGAACGCTGAGGAGCTAGCCTCCCGCGTTGTGAGCATCTTCGGCCGCGGCCGCAAGCCCGAGCACCAAGCGAACGTCGTCTACGTCTATACGAAGAACGGCGATACACCGCCCTACTACAGCGCCGTATGCAGGTGTGGGTGGTTCGCAGAGCCGGTCGATACCAGCTACCCCGACCCGGCCGTTGAACAGCAGATGGCCTCCGCTGCCCGCTCGCACGATCCTGCAGCCGACATAAGCGTTGGGTTCCCGCTCGACAAGCTGCCGAAGGTATAACCGGCGACCGGCTGAGCCGGATGCTCCCGTTGCCCAGAACCATTCCCCTGGCGCACGCCGACCGGTTGCTCGACCCCGACGGCAGCATGGTGGCCGATCCATGCGCATACCCGGGACGGTTCTGGGTAGCGGGATAAATGGGTATCCACTATGCGCCTAAGGGGCGTGCAGACATGTTGCCGCCATTTCTGTTCTCGAAGCAGCACCGCTCAGATGAAGAGGTCGCCGAGTGGGAGGCGCAACAGGCGAAGCTCGGCAGGGACTACGACTCGCCGTGGCTAAGTGGAATGGTCACCTTCAGCGGCTTCGTCGCAGCCTTCATCGGTTCGTTCGCCATCTTGTTGATAGTCGCCAACCTGCGCCACGGCACGGTGTGGGTGCCGTACACCGTCATACTGGCCGCCTTAGTAGCAGGACACTTGTGTCTGCGCGCTCTGCTTTACAAGCGGCGGCGGCGTGCCAGGCAGCGCAACGTCCCAGCTCACAAGGACTCCAGCGCGCGCTCTGTGCCCTAGCGGTAACCCCTCTTCAGCAGGTACTTCGCTCCTGCCTCGAAGCCTTCCGGGCTGAGCACCTCGAAGCCGAACGCGTCGGCGAGCCGGTCGGTCGTGTTGAACGCGACGCAGACCGCCAGTGCATCCTCGATTTGCTCGGGTGAGACACCGGCGGAGAGTACTTCCCGCATGTCGTCGGCGCTCACCTCTCCTTCAGCCGTCAGCTTGCCCAGCATCCGCAGCGTTGCCCGGAGCGGCTCCTCGGCGGGAGCCGATTCCAGGTCGGTGAGCACCGCTTGAACCTTCGCGCCGTCCTGGTAAGCCTGGCTCGCGGTCGCGGTATGGGCGCCGATACAGAACGCGGAATCATTCACCTTGGACACGTAGGCCGCCATGAGTTCCCGGTCGCCCACCGACCAGGCAGACGGCCCGCGCATCGCCTCGTGGGTGAGCCTCTTTGCCTGGGCGCCGTAGAAATCGGGCCGGTAGAAGACCAGCTTGGCTGCGTCTGGTACCGCCTGCCCGGAGAACAGCCGGATGACCGCGAACAGCAGCTTGGTTCCGGGCCGGTAGCCGCTGTTGAGGACCTCGAGGCGCATTATCTGGCCTCCCCGCTGACGGTGGCCTCGGCCAGCGCCGCCAGTCCCGCTTCATACAGCCGGGTGGACTGGCCGACGGCAGCGCATATTACGAGCTCGAAAAGCTGGTCTTCGCTGAAGCCGGATGCCTTTGCCGCTGCGAAGTCCGCGTCGGTGACCTGTGCAGGTCTGTTGGCGACCTTGTCGATCAGCGCGTCCAGCGGCGGGGCGAGGCCGTCGTTGCCGAACGCACGTGCTCGCTGCTCCGCAGATGCCCTGCCGTCGCCGGTCAGGACGCGATCGACAAGGGCTCGGTACGCTGCTCGCTCCTTGTCCTCATCCGCCACGGCGCCCTCCGCATCCTCTGCAGCTCGATCCTTGATGACTCCCCCAGACTACGGAGATGCCGGCCCGATATTGCAGGCTGCTTTCCGCGATGGGTAGATTTCCGGTGCGGTATTACCTGCGGCTGGCCGGTCCGGCCTGGAGGCTGCGTCTTATGTCATCGGCGGCGGTTACGGGTGAGGCGTCATCTGCGCCCCGGGAGGTTGACCTCTCGGTCCGCGGGATGACGTGCGCCGCCTGCGCTGTCCGGGTTGAGAAGAAGCTCAACGCGATCGCCAGCGTCTCGGCGACCGTGAATCTTGCGACTGAACGGGCCAGGGTTACCGCGCCGGCGTCGGTTTCGGTGCAGGTACTGATCGAGGCGATCGAGCGGGCAGGCTACGGCGCCGACGTGCTCGCCCGCGGGCCGGGCATCGAATCTCCGGCGGATGATGCTCCCCGCGGCGGGCCGGATGCGGACCGGGTTGCCTACCTGCGCCGCCGGCTGATTCTGGCGCTGATTTTCTTCGTTCCGCTCAGTGATCTGTCGGTGCTGCTGTCGCTGTTTCCATCGTTCCGGTTCCCGGGCTGGCAGTGGACTCTGGTGGCGCTCGCGGCGCCGGTGGTGATCTGGGCGGCCTGGCCGTTTCACCAGGCCGCGCTGCGCAACGCCCGGCACGGCTCGGTCTCGATGGACACGCTGGTCTCGCTGGGCATCACCGCGGCATGCGGCTGGTCGGTGTACGCGATGTTCGTGCTGGACCGCGACCAGGCCCGGGTCAGCGCCTGGCATCTGCTGCTGCACGCCTCCGGTGGCGGCATCTACCTCGAGGTCGCCGCCTCGGTCACGACGTTCCTGCTGGCCGGACGGCTGTACGAGGCCAAGGCGCGGCGGGATGCCGGGGATGCGATGCGCGAGCTGGCCGCCGCGGCAGCCCGGGACGCGTGCGTGCTGTCGGCGGACGGCACCGAGCGCTGGGTGCCGGCCGCCGACCTGGCCGCCGGCCAGCGTTTCGTGGTCCGGCCGGGAGAGCGGATCGCCGCCGACGGCGAGGTGGAGTTCGGCCAGTCCGCGGTCGATCGCAGCATGATGACCGGGGAGTCGACGCCGGCCGAGGCCGCGGAGGGCGACCTCGTCACCGCCGGCACGGTGGTGGTGAGCGGACGGCTGGTGGTGCGCGCGGTCAAGGTGGGCAGCGATACACAGCTGGCCCATCTCGTCGGCCTAGTGGAGTCCGCACAGTCGCAGAAGGCGGCGATCCAGCGGCTCGCCGACCGCATCTGCACCGTGTTCGTTCCCGCGGTGCTGGCGGCTTCGGGCCTGACGCTGGCCGGCTGGCTGCTGGCAGGCGGCACGGCGGAGTCGTCGTTCAGTGCCGCCCTTGCGGTCCTGATCATCGCGTGCCCGTGCTCGCTGGGACTGGCCACCCCCGCGGCCCTGATGGTGGCCTGTGGCCGGGGTGCGCAGCTGGGGATCTTCATCAAGCGGTATGAGGCGCTGGAGGCCTCCCGCGCGGTTGACACCGTAGTACTGGACAAGACCGGGACGGTCACCACCGGCGTGATGGCGGTGACCGGTGTGCTGGCGGCCGGGGTCAGCCGCGAGGTACTGCTCCGGTACGTCGGCGCGGTGGAGCAGGCGTCGGAGCACCCGGTGGCCGCGGCCATCAGCCAGGCGGCGGTCAAGGAACTTGGGCCGCTGCCGCAGGCGGCCGGGTTTGCCGCCCTGCCCGGCCTGGGTGCCCGCGGGTCCGTGCACGGCCATGAGGTGGTCGTCGGCCGCGATGGCCTGCTCCGCCAGCAGGGGATGACCGTCCCGGCATCCGTAGCCGACCAGTGCCGCCGCTGGGAACAGGCCGGGTGCACGACGGTGCTGGCGGGCTGGGACGGCCAGGTCCGCGGGGCGATGGCGGTCGCTGACACGGTCAAGCAGTCGGCTGCTGCTGCCGTCGCGGAGTTGCGGCGGCTGGGCCTGCGCACCGTACTGCTGACCGGGGACAGCGAGGCCACCGCCGAGGCGGTAGCGGCCGTCGTCGGCACCGACGAAGTGATCGCCACCGCACTGCCCGACCGCAAGGTTGCGGTGATCGCCGGCCTGCAGGCAGATGGTCACCGGGTGGCCATGGTTGGCGACGGGGTCAACGACGGGCCCGCCCTGGCCGCCGCCGATCTGGGGCTGGCCCTGGGCACTGGAACCGACGTGGCGATCACCGCGGCAGACCTGATCTTGCTGCGTGACGACCTCGGCGCGGTGCCCGACGCCATCGCCCTCGCCCGCGGCACGCTGGGCACAATCCGGGGCAACCTCACGTGGGCCTTTGGCTACAACATCGCGGCGATCCCGCTGGCCGCCGCGGGGTTCCTGAACCCGCTGATTGCCGGTGCGGCGATGGCTGGCTCGTCAGCGTTTGTGGTGGGCAACAGCGTGCGGTTGCGGCGGTTCAGGGCGCCATCCTCGGCCCGGCCCGCGCAGCCGCCGGTCGGCTGAGTGGCCGGCCGGTCAGTCCTGCGCCATCCCGGTCTCCTGCATCAGCCCGACGGCGATGCCGTGATGCCAAATATCCAGGTCCTCGCCGATGTCCAGGCCGGGAAGCTCGATGCCGTGCGCGCCGATGACGGACAAAACGTGGCCGCGGTGGCATTCGGCGTGGTGGATCGCCTGTGCGATCGGGACGGCAGCGGGCGTGCGCCAGCCATCCCCGGTGGTCACCTCGCGGCTAGGCGCCCCGGGATCCCGGGCCAGGGCGTCCCAGCGCGGGCCTAGTTCCCGGATCCGGTCGGCCAGCGCTTCCAGCGGCACCTGCTCGCCGGGCAACGGACGGGCAGGATTGCCGGTGATCGTCGCCAGATAGCTCTCGTCCGCCGCAACCAGGTGCTGCAGCGTAGCCCGGATCGTGCCGTACGTTCCCGGCGTCGTGAGGTCGAGTACGTCCGCATCCACGTCCTGCAGCGCCTCGATCACCAGAAGGGTCGCCCACGTCTTGTGCTTGAAGAGCTCGACCAGCGCCTCGTTCACACCCCGCACCTTAGACACCAAACCCGGCGCGTCGCACCCGAATATCCTCCCGCGAGATCTTTACGGTCACGCAGGGAATGGCGGGACAGATGGTCCGGCCGCGGGTGGACGAGGCATGGCTTTCGGAGAAGCCATCACCACCCTCTGGCATCATCGATGAGGTGACAAACGCCGGCCTTGAATCCCTCGCGCGGACAGCTTACGAAGCTCACCGGGGCGCCCACCCCGAATCTCTTCCGCCGTGGGAGGAGACCACCGAACCGGAGCAGCAAGCCTGGAAGGCAGCAGTTTCCGCCGTTGCGGGCCAGACCGGAGTCACCCTCGCTGATGCCGCTCCCATCGTGACCCAGTCGCTGCAGATCCAGGCCGGGGATCAGAGCCGCACCTTCCACGCCGAGTTCACCGCGGGCCGCCAAGGCACGCTGGCCATCACTGACGAGTTCGCGTCGAACCAGCATGCCCGGTTCCAGATCGCTCACGGACTCTGGTACGTCAAGGACCTCGGTTCAACCAATGGAACGTGGCTCAACGGCCGCCGGATCCACGCGGCCCAGCGGGTGAAGAAAGGTGACAAGATCAAGATCGGTCACACAGTGATGATCGTGATGTCGGCCTGAGCGCGGGCAGGATCGGTAAGCCGCATGGCCAAAAACTTAACACCGAGCGCGTCGATTTCGAGGGCGAGCTCGCCGCCGGGATTCAGGGGAGCCCGTCGGTCAGGGGAGCCCGTCGGCGTGGGCCTTCAGCGCGAGCAGGGTGCGTCCGCTCTCGGTCCGGAACTCGCGCACCAAGATCGGCTGCAGCAGCTTCAGTGACCAGGGGATCCCGAGCGTCACGACCCGGCTCACGTGGGTCGACCCGGCGTTTGGCGTCAGCGTGTAGGCCAGGGTCACGTCGACAGTGCCGGAGTGCAGCCGCATAGTCATCGGCTGGTGAAAGGTGACCTTCCTCGGACGCTCGAACTCGGTGACCGTGCCGTTGCGCACGCCGAACGGGCCGGGCTCGCGGTAGGTAGTGCCCAGGGTCACCGGGTCTGCGGAGACCTCGGTGGTGCCGTGAAACGCCGACGAGGGCGGCAGCCAGCGATCCTGCCCGCGGAAGTCGATGATCAGGTCGAAGATCTTCTCTGCGCTGCACCGGATATCAGCCTCGGACGGGATGTCGATCATCGGTCATGCCTTCCGGTTCCGCGTACCGGCCTCCCGGCCGCCTCGGCCAGGCGTGGCAATGATCTCGCGCGGGACACCTCGCGGTCGAGGGGTGCCCAGGCGCGGACGGCATGGCGGACGCTGGCGGTGGCTGCCGCCGCCCGGCTGTGCGGCGTCGGACCCCCGCCCGTTGGCGGTCGGCAGCCACCATTGCCAAGCTTGCCCGGAGGCGAAGCCCGTGTCGTCATGCCGGGGAGCGACTCTGCGTCATCCGAGCGAGGTAGTGCGAGCGCGGTACGCGGCATGGCTGGCCCCGCCAGCACGGGGGAGCTGGCGGGGCCGAAAGGGGGAAGCCATGCCCCAGCCACAGCCCGCATCAGCCGGAATCCGGGGGCGGTCCCGGCACAATGCTCTTAGCTGGGCAATTACGCAACCATAGCGTCAGCCGGGGGCCAGTACCCACGGATCATACGGAATGCTAACGACCCTCTGCGGGAATCGCCGCAGCTAGAAGCGGTGGATATGCCTCAGCGGCGCCACAAGCGTGCATCGGCCGGAAAAACCTCACCAGCCCTGCCGGTGGCGGCCACCTGGCTGCCGGTGATCGCTTGACGGCCGGGCGTGCCGACCGCCTCCGCCGCCCCACGGCCACCCCCAGGTGGGCGGCCACGGCCAGCGCGGGGGCCTCGGCGCCCACGTCGGCGACGGTTTCGGCGTTGGCGTCGCGGGCGGCGTGGGCGAAGGGGCGGGTGCCGGCTTGCGGGCAGCCACCGGCTTCGGCGGCCTCGCCGGAGTTGGCGCTGGCGTCGCCGCCGGGGTTGGGGTGGACGCCGGAGCGCTCGATGGGGCCTTGGGCGATGGCAGGGCCGGACTCGGGCGCGGAACTGCGACAGTTGCGGCAGATGAATCCGCAACCGAGCGCAGGACCGCACATTTGACCAGGCCGCAGTAGACCGACTGGGTGCGCGCCCGCCCGCCCGGCTGCTCCTGCAGCAGCGCCACCCCGGCGCTGCCGAGGAGTACCACGCCAGCGACCGCCCAGGTCACTGGGTGCCGTCCGTGGCTGGCCAGCCAGGAATGCCGCCGCCCGCCCGTGAATGGCGGTTCGGGCTCCGGTGGTGCTTCAGCGGAATCGCTCGATGGCCCCGTTGACATCTGTTGCCTCCCCAAGCACCAAAGCTACCAAATGCAACATAGCAATGGCGATCATTGGGTCGATGTCATAACACGCGAAATTCTCACAGTAAGTGTCCGGTCAGCTACGCAGGCGCCGTGGTCGCGGAGTGCCGCCAGTATCGTCCAGCATGAGAATCGCGCCCGCGCCACTGATGGCCCGCAACCCGCGTCGGCCCCCCGCTGCCACATATCGCCCACGCCAGATCAGCACGTTAATGGCCTTGCTGTCCGGATCGGCATTTTCCCATCGGCCGCCGAAATACACGAAGGCCAAATCCGGCAGCCCCGTCTGGCGCGACGTGGATCCAGCATGAGCTAACCGGGGTCCGGTCGGCAGGCCTGCGTATGGAGGCGCCGCCCGGCCGAAATCGGGCGTCAACGATGCTGATCTCCGGGCTCCAAGCCGTCCGCGAGATCGCCGCCGGCCGCCCGAGCCCATAAGGCAACCCTTAATCCGATGTCGCCGCAGCTAGCGGTGAGGAATTAGAGTCGATGGGACAGCAGCACCGGCCGGAAGGTACCCGCAGATGGATGACGCCAGGGAAGTGCTTCGCGAGGTATGGAGCGCCCAGGGACAGACCAGCGCGGATCTCGACGAGGACTGTGGCCCGACCAAGGCCTGCAAGAAGATGGCGGATGTCGGTTTTGACGGGCTGGCGGGCGAGGATGGCGACCTGCGCGCCGCGTGGCGGAACAGGCTGCAGCGTGAGGGCAAGCTGAACGAGGCGACCGGCAGCATCCGCGACCTGGTGCTCGGCTCGGCAGAAGTCCGCTGATTTGCCAGCGAGCCGCCCACCCCCCACTCACCGCCCCGTCCCCCTCCACTTCCACTTCTCTGGGCCGACGGTGAGGAGAGCGCCGCATGGAGCGTCCTGAGACCGTCGGCCAGCTCACCGAGACCCTCCGCCAGGGGAGTTATCTCGCCGACCGGGGGCTGGCGACGGCGCTGTTCGTCGCGCTGAGCCTGCACCGCCCGGTCCTGCTGGAGGGCGAGGTCGGGGTCGGCAAGACTGAGGTCGCCAAGGTGCTTGCTGACGTGCTGGGCCGCAGGCTGATCCGGCTGCAGTGCTACGAGGGCATCGATACCAACCAGGCGCTCTACGAATGGGACTACGCCCGCCAGATGCTGCAGATCCGGGCGCTGTCGGAGCATCAGGTCACCGACGACACGGCGGTCGACAAGCTGTTCGGCCCCAAGTTCCTGCTGGAGCGGCCGCTGCTCGAGGCGGTCAGAGCTGGCGACCAGGCGGTGCTGCTGATCGACGAGGTGGACCGCGCCGACGACGAGTTCGAGGCCTTCCTGCTCGAGATGCTCTCCGACTTCCAGATCACGATCCCGGAGATCGGCACGATCCGGGCTGAGAGCCCGCCGCTCGCCATCCTCACCTCCAACCGCACCCGCGAGCTGCACGACGCGCTGAAGCGGCGCTGCCTGTACCACTGGATCGGGTACCCGGCCGCCGAACGCGAGGTGGAGATCGTGCTGATACGCCAGCCCGGGGTGTCCGAGACGCTGACCCGCAAAGTGGTCGCGGCGGTCAACCGGCTGCGCGAGCTCGACCTGGCCAAGCCGCCCGGGGTCGCCGAGACCATCGACTGGGTCCGCACCCTGGACTTTCTCGGAGCTACCGACCTTGATCAGGCGAATGCGGACGACACGCTCGGCGCGGTGGTCAAGGAACGCGACGACCTCGAGCTGGTGCGCGACAACCTGGCAGAGATCACGTCCGGTGGCTGAACCCGCCACGCACGCAGCGTACCGGCCCCCGATCCTCAGCACGCTGGTCGGCTTCTCCCGCGAACTGCGCTCGGCCGGGCTCGCGATCGGGTCCGGTGACATCCTGAACTTCACCTCCGCGGCGAGCTTGCTGGATCCCTCCGACCTGGTCGACCTGTACTGGGCCGGCCGCAGCACGCTGGTGACCAGGCGGGAGAGCATCCCGGTGTACGACGAGGTGTTCCGCAGGTACTTCCTCGGCGGCGCCGACCCGGTCCGGGAGCTGCTGACCCTCAAGGCGCAGGTGACGGCCGAGGCCGCGGCCGTGCTCGAGGTCCCGGCCACGGAGCCTCCCGCGGCCGGGCACGAGGACGAGCAGGCAACGCTCGGCCTGATGGCGTCCGACGCCGAGGCGCTCCGGCACCGGTCGTTCGCGGCCTGCACGCCCGAGGAGCTCGCCGCGGTGCGGCGGATCATGGCCAGGATCCGGCTGACGCCGCCGAAACGGCGGACCAGGCGCACCGCGAAGGCGCCGTCGGGACGCTCCCCTGACCTGCGCCGTACGGTGCGGGAGTCGCTGCGCATGCACGGCGAGCCCGCCGAGCTGTTCTGGCGGCGGCGCAGAGTCCGGCTGCGGCCGCTGATCCTGATCCTGGACGTCTCCGGCTCGATGGCCGACTACTCGCGCAACCTGCTGCAGTTCGCCTACTCGGCGAAACGCGCGGCGTCCCGGGTCGAGGTGTTCTGCTTCGGCACCAGGCTCACCCGGGTGACCAAGGCCCTCGATCACCGGCGCCCGGACGACGCGCTCGAGCTCGCCGCGCAGACCGTGTTCGACTGGGAGGGCGGGACCAGGATCGGCGCCTCACTGGACGCGTTCGTCAGGGAATGGGGGCGGCGCGGCCTGTGCCGCGGCGGGATCGTGGTGATCTGCTCCGACGGCCTCGACCGCGGCGACCCCGAGGTCCTCGCGGGGGCCATGGAACGGCTCGCCAGGCTTAGTCACCGGGTGGTGTGGATGAACCCGCACAAAGGCGATAACCAGGACTTCCGGCCCAGCACACTGGGCATGATGGTCGCCGCGCCGCACATCGACCTGACCCTGTCCGGGCATGATCTGAGCAGCCTGGAAGAGTTCGCGACGCTGCTGCCGACACTGAGTTAGGGAGCCGCCAGGTGAGATGGAGCGTTGGCATCGAGGCCGAAGGCGACCGCGTGCTGACCCGCGAGCAGGTGGTCGAGCTGGCTGACGCGGTCGCGGGCAGCGAGGGCATCGCCACCGGCATCGGGAGCAACAGGTACGGGGCCCAGCTCGTCGTAGACGCGCCAAGCCGCGCCGAGGCGATTGAGAAGGCGACGGCGGAGTTCGAGCGGGCCGCCGGCACGGCAGGCCTCCCCCCGGCCCCCGTGGTGCGGGCCGAGGCGATCAGCGAGGAAGAAGACGACCTGCGATGATCCGCCTCGGATCGCTGGCCGGCTACTCGTTCGAGGGACCCCGGCTGCTCGGCGGCTGGACGCCCCCGCAGGCGGCGGCGGTCTACGCGATCCTGTGCAAGCCGGAACCCGAGGCCAAGCCGGAGAAGTACGCGGTCATTTACGTCGGCCACAGCGACGACCTGTCCGCCGAGCGCTTCCCGTTCCGGCATTCCCGCGCGGCATCCTGGGTGCGCCGGGCCGGATCGAAGTGGAAGGTTTACATCTGCACCTTTGAGGTCCCCGGCGGCACCCGGCCGCACCGGGAGCAGATCGCCCGCGAGCTCACCTCGATCTACCGCCCGAGCTGCAACGACCAGCAGTACGACCCGTCCTGGAAGGACGAGTGGATCGGCGAGTACTCCGCCCCCACCACCGGACCGGTATCCCGGCGAGGCCCCGACCAGGCGTAAGACCGCCCGTTACGCACAGCCCCGCCCACCCTGGTGTGCGTTTGGCGGTGTGGTCGCTAGGTTACGTTGCTACGAACTGCCCGCAACGCGGAAGGGAACGGTCGGTGCCCGATTGGCTGCTCATCGGCGTCCAGGCGGTCGACGGTGGGCTGTTCGTGACCGCGTTCGCGGTTCTCGGAGAGATGCTGCAGCCGAAGCGGTTCGCCGGCGTCTTTGGCGCTTCCCCGGCGGTGGCGCTGGCCAATCTGCTCGTGATCGCGCTGGTTGAGGGAGATGCCGCCGCCCGGAGCTCCGCGGACGGGATGATCGTCGGCGCGGCGGCGTTCGTCGTCGCATGCCTGGCCGCGATACCGGCGGTGCGCCGCTGGGGCGCGGTCCGGGGGTCGGCCGCCCTGTGGGCTGTCTGGCTCGTGGTCGGCGCGGCGATTGCGGTTCCGGTGGTGGGCACGGCTGGTGCCGGCTGCGGGATGGGCCTGCCCTCGGGGGGCCGCGCCCGTCAGCAGAAGCCCGGAAACGGCGCTGATGACCGTGGGCGGCTGTTCGCCATTCACTTCGGGGCGCTGCGGCAGATACGCCCCCGCGCTCTCGTCCTGCGGTTCATTTTTGGTGCCAACATATCGATCGTGGCCGGGCTGGTCGCACTGGCGGCCGGAAGACGTGCCGGTGGCGTGATGCTCGGCGCGCCCGCGGTCCTGCCGGCAACGCTCACGATCATCGAGAAGCGGGAGGGCCGCGGGTCGGCGGTGACCGAGATGCAGGGTGCCGTGCCAGGAACTGTCGCCCTCGTCGGGTTCGCCGTGACCGCGGCCGCCGGCATGAAGGAGCTGCCGCTGGCCGTCTCCTTGCTGGCCGCCCTTGGGGCGTGGGTTGTCGTGGCCATCGGCGGGTACCTGGCGCAGGCAGCCCTGATGCCTACCTGGCGACGGGACGTCCGTGACCTGACCTGGGAACGCCATGACGCCGCCCAGGCCCGCCGCGGCCGGGCCTAGCTGCCTGCTGCGCGATCCTCTGCAAACCGGCAGTGGGGAGCGTGGGGCGTGCTCATCCTTGTGGTGTGAAGCCGACGGCGTCGTGCAGGCGGGAGCGGCGGGTGCCGGAGGCGGGCCGGGCGGGCTCGGGTGTGGCGGGTGGCTCGGGCCGCGGGGTCACGTCGGTCACGATCTCCTCGGCCATGCCGTACAGCAGCGGCAGCGCCCCGGCGACCACGCCGCCGGTCTCGTTGATGTGCCCCACACCGGGCCCGATGAGCTTGGCATGCCCGACGATCGTCTGCACGATCTCGGCGCACTCCTCAAGGTTGCCCGCGATGCGGGTGAGCAGCGTGCCGACCCAGTACAGGTAGACGGCCAGGCCCGCGACCAGCAGGACGATGTCAATGACGCTGAAAACGACGAGCCCGGTCAAGACTTCACCTTCCCTAGGACGCGACCGAGGAACAGGTGGTGCTGCAGGCCTTCGGCCAGGACCAACTCGACGCCGTCGGCGACCTGCGGGATCAGGGCGGCGTCTGCGGTGTTGGCCGCCGCCGCCTTGAGCGTGTCCCGCACCGTGACTACCCGGCGATCGATGATCTTGACGAGCACGATCAGGATCGTCAGCAGGGCAGCCACGGCGACCACTACGACCAGGCCGACGATGTTCGCGACGAGCCAGTCGGTGTGCTCGGACGAGGACATGGCCAGGGTGTGCATGGCTAACCTCCCAGCCGGGCGCGGCCGCGCTGCAGGCCGCCGATGATGGTCACGGCGTAGTCGATGGTCGTTCGCAGCGCGCCGAGCGGCGCGGTGTTGTGCACCGCCTTCTCCAGCTCATAGTTGATCTTGGGTGCCTCGTTCCCGATCGAGCGGGCCAGCAGCAGGATCGGCACCACCAGGGCCACCACGACCAGCACGATCACGATCCCGATGACCCAGCCCACTATCCAGCCGGTGCTCATCTCAGACCCCTTCGCAGAAGTCGCGGACCGGCTTGAGGCTCGCGTTGACCGAGGTTAGCCGTTCGGGGACGGTGCTGGTCAGCTGCGCGACTGCCTGCACTCCTCCGGTCGTCGCGACCAGCGTCGCGCGAATGGCCCGCAGGTGGAAGATCACCCGCAGCAGGCCGACCGCGGTGATCGCGATGATCAGTGCGGCGACGATCAGTGTGAACCAGGCGGCAGCCGGCATGACCGCGTTCCTTTCAGCCGAGAAGCTTGGCGACGGAGCCCGCGTACCGGACCGCGCCGACGGAGACTTCGTGGACGGTGGCGTCGGTTGTGGCCAGCGCCTCGGGCACCCCGTCGAGCTCACCGACCAGGGCCACGCCGCCGGACAGGATCGCGTCGGTGGCTCCCCGGATCCGCTCGAGCGCGGCAAGCACCCGGTTGAGCAGGAAGATGACCACGGGCAAGATCACCACCAGCAGGATGATGTTCCCGATCCACCACAAGACCATTGCTTTTCCTCTCGGTCAGCTCGCGGGCTGGTACGGCATGAAGAACCTGCGGAACACCCGGGTCAGCGCCATCATCGCGGCGCGCAGGCCGAGCGTGAGGCCACCGGCTGGCGTGACGGCCGCGGCGGCGATCTCTTCCGGCGACTCGCCCCGTTCCAGGCGCTCGATCCGGTCTTGCATGTTCGCGGAGAAATCACGCATGAGCACAGCCGTGACATCGGAGATCATGCCCCGGCCGTACTGCGCGGCCGCGCCGGAAAGCTGCAGGTCCTGGGCGACGCCGACCTTGGTGCCGCGGCCGGCCTGGGTCAGCGTCGCGGTGATGACCATGCTGGCCTGGCCGCGGCCCTTCTCCTCGGCGCCGGACGCGTGCACGACCACGCGCTTGCCCGCCTCGTCGCGTTCGGTGATCTCGGCGGTGCCACCGAACTGCAGCCGGACCGGGCCCATCCGGACGGCCACCCGGCCCTTGTACTTGTCATCGCCGAGGTCCTCGGTCAGCTCGGCGCCCGGCAGGCAGGCTGCGACCTGGGGGATGTTGTCGAAGAAGTGCCATACCTTCTCGACCGGCTCGGTGACCTCGAACTCGTTCCTGATCAGCATCGGGTTTCTCTCTTCAGGTGGGCGGCGGGATCGTTCTCGAACGCCCGCCGGCAGCCGGCCGAGCAGAAGTAATAGGTGATGCCGTCATGCTGCAGCGGCCGGCCGGACGCGTCCGCCGTCACGGTCATCCCGCAGACCGGGTCGACGGCGTCCGCGGCGGGCTTGGCGGCCTGGGCCGCCTGCCGTGGCAGCGCGCCGGACGCGCGGAGCTGGACCAGCTCGGCGAGGATCGCGACCGCGATCTCCTCATGCGTGGTCCGGCCCAGGTCCACGGCCGGCACGCGGATCTTGTCCAGCCGGTCCTTGGGTACGCCGCGCTCGGCCAGGTAACCGAGCAGCGCGACCCCGCGGCGCTGCGAGCCGACCAGGCCCAGGTAGGCGGGCCGGGCAGCAACCGCCTGCTCCACGGCCTCTTCGTCGTAGTGCCCCTGGGTGGCCACCACGACCATCGAGCGTTCGTCGGCGTCGGCCGAGGTGAAGTCGGGACCATCGATGAGCACGGCGCGCCAGCCGAGGGCGCGCGCGAGGTCGGCGAGCGTGTGCGCCATCGGCGAGCGGCCGACGACCACGAGGTGCGGCGCGGGCAGCACCGGCTCGATGTAGACCTCGAGCGCGCCTTCGCTCTGGCAGGCGATCGGCACCACGGTCATGCCGTCTGGTATGGCCGCGCCGAATTGTTCCGGGGTACCGAGCAGCAGCAGGCGGGCCTTGCCGTCCGCTATCACCCGCTGCGCCTCGCGGATCACCACCGGCTCCGCGCAAGCCCCGCCGATCCATCCGTGCAGTTCGCCGGCCTCGGTGATGACCGCGCGGGAGCCCTGCTGGCCGGATGAGGGGCCCTGGCGCCAGACCACGGTCGCGAGCGCAAACGCCTCACCGCGCTTGCTCAGCTCCCCGGCCTGCGCCAGGACACCCCATCCTTCCATCTGCCCCCCCGGGTTAGTCATCTGACCGGACCGGCGGCGCGCCGGAGACGTCACGGCGGTAGGTGATCGCCTCCCAGACCCGGTCCGGTAGCAGTGGCATGTCAATATTGCGGACTCCCGTGCCGGACAGCGCGTCGATCACCGCGTTGACGAACGCTGCGGGGCCGCCGACCGCGGCGCACTCGCCGATGCCCTTGGCGCCGATCGGGTGGTGCGGGCAAGGCGTGACCACCTCACTGTGCAGCTCGAAACCGGGCGTCTCCCAGGCGGTCGGCAGCAGGTAGTCCATGTAGTTGGAGCCGATGCAGTTGCCTTCGGCGTCGAAGGTGATGAACTGCATGTTGGCCATGGCGTAGGCCTCGGTCAGCCCGCCCATAATCTGGCCCTCGACGATCATCGGGTTGATCCGGACGCCGCAGTCGTCCACCGCCACCACGGTCAGCACGTCCCACACCCCGCTGGCGGGGTCGACCTCCACCGTCGCGATGTAGACGGCGAATGGCCAGGTCAGGTTCGGCGGGTCGTAGTAGGCGGTGTTCTCCAGGCCGGGCTCCATGCCGTCGGGCATGTTGCTGTACGCGGCCATCGCGCACTCCTGGATCGTCACCCCGCGGTCTGGCGCGCTGCGTACGTAGAACCGGCCGAGCTCCCACTCGATGTCCTCCTCGGAGACCTCGAGCAGGTGCGCGGCCAGCTTGCGCGCCTTGGCGCGGATCTTGCGGGAAACCATCGCGACTGCGGCGCCGGCCACCGGGGTCGACCGGGAGGCGTACGTACCCATCCCGAACGGCGCGGTGTCGGTGTCACCCTCCTCGACCACGATGTCCTCGGCCGGGATGCCGAGCTCGTGGGCGACGATCTGCGCCCAGGTCGTCTCGTGGCCCTGGCCCTGGCCCCGTGCGCCAGTCCGCACGATCGCCTTGCCGGTCATGTGCACCTTGAGCTCGGCCGAGTCGAACATCTTGATGCCGAGGATGTCGTACTCACGGCTGTTGCCCGCGCCCAGCGGCTCGGTCATCGTGGAGATGCCGAGGCCCAGCAGCCGGCCATTTGCCCGTGCCTCCTCCTGCCGCTTGCGGAAGTCCTCGTAGCCGACCGCCTTCAGGCCGACATCGAGGCACTTGGCGTACTGGCCGGAGTCGGTGAGGAATCCGAGGGGGGTGCGGTGCGGGAAGTCCTCGTCCTTGACGAAGTTCATCCGCCGGAACTCGGCCTGGTCCATGCCCAGGTCGTCGGCGGCGGCCTGGACCATCCGCTCCTGGAAGAACATCGCCTCGGTGACCCGGAATGAGCACCGGTAGGCGACCCCGCCCGGGGCCTTGTTGGTGTAGATGCCGCGGGCCATCAGGTGCGCGACCGGGATGTCGTAGGCGGCGAAGGCCGAGTGAATCAGCCCAAGCTTGAACTTGCTGGGCTGGGCGTCCGAGAAGAACGCGCCGTGGTCGGCGTCGCAGAGCATCCGGACCCCGAGGATCTTGCCGTCGTTGCGCAGCGCCATCTCGCCGTCCAGGTACACATCCCGAGCGAACCCGGTGGAGATCAGGTTGCCGGTCTTGTCCTCGATCCACTTCACCGGGCACTCGAGCAGGATCGAGGCCAGGATCGAGCAGACGTAACCGGGGTAGACCGGCACCTTGTTGCCGAACCCGCCGCCGATGTCCGGGGAGATGATCCGGATCATGTGCTCGGGAAGCTCGGCGACCAGCGCGACAGCCGCCCGGATGATGTGCGGTGCCTGCGTGGTCATGTACACGGTGAGCTTCGATGTGGCCCGGTTGAAGTCGGCGATCGACCCACAGCACTCGATCGGGCTCGGATGCGAGCGCGGGTAGTGCAACTGCAGCTTGGAGATCACGTCGGCCTGCTCGAACGCCCGGTCGGTGCCGGCCGCGTCGCCGACTTCCCAGTGGTAGATGACGTTGCCGGCCTGGTTCTCCTTGTCGTCGCGAATCACCGGCGCGCCGTCGGCAACGGCCTGCTTGGGGTTGACGATGGCCGGCAGCGGCTCGTAGTCGACGTCAATGGCCTCGCAGGCGTCCTTGGCGATGTACGGGTCGTCGGCGATGACGCAGGCCACTTCCTGGCCCTGGAACCGCACCTTGTCGGTGGCCAGCACGGCCTGCGTGTCGTAGGACAGAGTCGGCATCCAGGCCAGGTTCCGGGTCGCCATCATCTCGCCGGTGAGCACCAGGTGGACGCCGGGGATGTCCCACGCCTTGCTCGCGTCGATCGACTTGATCCGCGCGTGCGCGAGCGGGCTGCGCAGGATCTCCATGTGCAGCATGCCCGGCAGCGTGATGTCGTCGGTGTAGTTGCCCCTGCCGCGGATGAAGCGGTCGTCCTCAACGCGCTTCCTGCTGGCGCCCAGGCCGCCGATCTTGATTTCGTCCAGCGCTTGTGTCACTGCTGTCTCCCGTGTCGATCGGCCTGGTCAGCCCGCGGACTCGGACCTGAGTTTGGTGGCGGCCCAGAGCACCGACTTGACGATGTTCTGGTAGCCGGTGCAGCGGCAGAGGTTGCCGGACAGGGCCCAGCGCACGTCTTCCTCGGTCGGGTCGGGGTTCTCGTCGAGCAGGGCCTTGGCGGCCATCATCATGCCCGGCGTGCAGAACCCGCACTGCAGCCCGTGTTCCTCCTTGAAGCCTTCCTGCAGCGGGTGCAGCTCGCTCGCGGTCGCCAGGCCCTCGACGGTCGTGATCTGGCGCCCGTCGACCTGAACGGCCAGCATCGTGCAGGACTTCACCGGCCTGCCGTCCACCTGCACCGTGCACGCGCCGCAGTTGGTCGTGTCGCATCCCATGTGCGTGCCGGTCAGCCCCAACCCGCGGCGGATCAGGTGAGCCAGCAGCAGCCGCGGCTCTACCTCGGCGATCATCTTCTTGCCGTTGATGCTGAACCGGATCCGGCGGATCGGTACCGCACCCTCGGCCTCGTCGCCGAGGTCTTCGTATACGACAGTCATGGGTCAGGCCGCCCTTTCCTGCGCCGGCTCGATGCGGTCCAGGATGCGCGTGACGAACGTGCGCACCATGTGCCGCTTGTACTCGGCGCTGCCGCGCTGATCGGTCCTGGGCCGCGCCGCCTCGGCCGCAAGGTCGGCGGCCCGGCCGATGCTCTCGGCGGTCAGCGGCCCGCCGACGAGCGCGTCGGCGGCGGCGCTGGCGTCGATCGTGGATCCGCCGACCCCGGTCAGCGCGATCCCGGCCCGGGTCACGCGCTCACCCGAGGTCTCCACCGCGACCGCCACCCCGACGGTCGCGAAGTCGCCCACCCGGCGCTCGAGCTTGAGGTAGCCGCCGGCCCGTGCTCCCTTCGCCGCCGGGATCACGGCCTCGACGGCGATCTCGTCCGGCTCGAGCACGTTCTGGAACGGGCCGGTGACGAAGTCGGCGATCGGGATCGCCCGCCTGCCACCCGGTCCCTGGGCCACGACCGAGCCGCCCAGGGCCACCACCACCGAGGCCCAGTCGCCCTGCGGGTCCGCGTGGCAGAGCGAGCCGACCAGCGTGCCACGGTTCCTGACGATCGGGTCGGCGATCAGCGGCGCGGCAGCGGCCATGGTCGGCTGGTAGGTCTTGAGCAGTTCCGAGCGCTCGAGCTCGGCGTGCCGGCAGAGGGCGCCGACATGCAGCGTGCCGTCGGGGTCGGCCCGGTGGTAGTCGAGGCCGGGGACGTTGTTGATGTCCACGACCAGTTCCGGCGAGGCGAAGCGCAGCTTCATCAGCGGGACCAGGCTCTGGCCGCCGGCCAGCACCTTCGCGTAGTCCCCGCCGTCGTGCAGCATGCCGATCGCCTCATCGAGCGATCGCGGTGCCTCGTAGCGGAACCGAGACGGATACATAGAACCCTCCAGGTGAACCGCTGGTCAGCGCTGATCGGGCGGGCTGGATTCAGGGCGCTGCTGCGGCGGCTGAAGCAGGGAATCCTCTGTGGCCCCCCGCTCTGCGTGCTCGGCCACCTCTGCCTGCCCCGCCGCGGCGGGCGGACCCCCGGCAGGCCGCGGGGAGGATTCGGGGTCGGGCACGGCGACAGGGAGCGACTCGTAGTCGGGGTCCGGCCGCGGTTCCTGGTGCGGCGGCCACGGCCCGGCCACGGGCTGCCCGGCGATCTTGAGGTAGTCGACAAGTTCGGGCCACGCCCAGACCGTCGGGCTCTTGCCGGTCTTCGGCGCGTGCTCGATCAGCTCGTACAGCCGCGGGTTGCCTCGGCTATGCCCGTCGGACTCTATCCGCATGCATGCTCCCGCCCTCGGATAGCCAGAAATGTCCTGTTACTTCTGGTTACGAACAAGCTATGGCCATGATTCATCGCGTGGGATTGCGCCGCAAGGCGTGAATAAGGTGTTGCTTAAGGGGGCCGCAGCGGGGGCCGCCGGGACGACTAGCTCCAGATCGTGACGTAGACGGGCGGCCGGAACCGGGACGGCGGGATCCCGGTGGCGGGCGAGCGCATCAGGTGCATCGCCTCGGGGGTGGTCAGGAAGCGGCGCAGGGCGCTGGCGACGGCGCTGCGGCTCTGCCGCTCGAGCAGGGTCGCGTGCCAGGTGCCGGCCACCGGAGTGCCCGGCACCTCCGCCAGGGAGAGCTCACCCCGGCGCAGCTGCTGCGTGACCAGGTGCTCGACGGCGGGCGCGACGCCCGCACCGTCGGCCGCTGCCGCCCAGGCGGCGGTCTGGTTCGGGAACACGCCGATCCGGCTATCCGGGATCCGCAGCGCGGCCAGCAGCCGGCCGGTGTCGCTGTCCGGATCGGTGCCCGCCGGGTCCACCAGCCACCGCCATTGCCGGGCGTTGCCCTTCAGCCGGGATTCGCCCGCCGTAACCACGACCAGGCGGTACCGGAAGATCGGCTCGCTGACCACCGGGAGAGCCGGGTCGGGGCTCACGGCCTGGCCGATGGCGACGTCCGCCAGCCGGTTCGCGACGAGCACCGCCATCTCGCTGGTCACCGCCACCCCGGCCGACACCTCGACGACGCCGGGGAACCGCCGGGTGAACGCCTCCATCAGTGGGCTGACCACGAATTCGGCCAGCGTGGACGTGGCGACTACCCGTAGTTGCTCCGGAGCGCCCTGCGCGGCGCGGACCTGGGCGTGTGCCTCGGCGCCGAGCACCACGATCTGCGACGCGGTGGACAGCAGCCGGGAGCCGCCGGCGGTCAGCGTCATGCCCGTGGGCCCGCGGCTGACCAGCTGGTCGCCCAGGTGCAGGCGCAGCGCCGACAGCGCCTGCGACACGGCCGACTCGCTCACGCCGAGCGCGTTCGCGGCGGCGGTCACCGAGCCGAGGCGGGCCACCAGCACGAAGGCGTTGAGCTGGGTCAGGGTCATAACGTTCCCAGTATTACGCAGCGCCGTGCCTGACCATCGCCACCGAAGGCCAGGCACGTGTCGCGGGCGGGCCCGGGACCGGCCTGGCCTATGGACCGTAAACTCGTGGCACGAGGGAGGGTCCATGCAGGTTCCGGCGTACGTCGAGTACGAGAAGGCAACCAGCGTGGAGCATGCCCTGGCGCTGCTCGGCAGGTTCGGGCCGGAAGCCCGGATCCTGGCCGGAGGGCACAGCCTGATCCCAATGATGAAGCTGCGGCTGGTGCAGCCGGAAACGCTGATCGACATCAACGGGCTGAGAGAGCTCTCCTACATCGACGTGGCCGACGGTGAGCTGCGGATCGGCGCGCTGACCAGGCACGCGGAGCTGCTCGACTCGGCGGTCGCCGGCGAGCGCTTCGCGATCCTGCACGACGCCGAGCGGGTCATCGCCGACCCGGTGGTGCGCAACTGGGGCACGATTGGCGGGTCGCTGTGCCAGGCCGACCCATCCGAGGACCTGTCCGGGACGTTCGCGGCGCTGAAGGCCAGCATGATCATCCGTGGTCCCGACGGCAGCAGGACCGTGTCGGCGCGGGAGTTCCATACCGGGCCGTACGAGACCGTCGTGGCGCCCGGCGAGATGCTGACCGAGATCAGCATCGTAATCCGGCCCGGCTGCGGCAGCGCCTACGAGAAGGTGGGCCGCCGGGTGGGCGACTGGCCGATCGGCGCGGCCGCGGCCGTGGTCTGGCTGGACGGCGAGGGCGGGCCGGGCGGGGTGAGAATAGCCGAGGCCGGGCTCGGCCTCACCGCGGTGGGCGCCCCGAACTTCGCCGCGGCCGAGGCGGAGGAGTTTCTGCGTGGTGCCCCGGCGGGCGAGGAAACCTTCGCCGAGGCGGGCAGGATCGCTGCCGAAAACTGCAACCCGGTCTCGGATCAGCGCGGGCCCGCCGACTACAAACGTCACCTCGCCAGGGAGCTCACCGTGCGGGCGCTGCGCCGCGCGGTACGCCGGGCCGCGACCCCGCGGGGACCGCGATGATCGAGGAATCATCGTGCAGATCACGGTGAACGTCAACGGCGCCGACTACTCGCGCGAGGTCGAGGCCCGGCTGCTGCTGATCCACTTCCTGCGCGACGACCTCGGCCTCACTGGGTCGCACTGGGGCTGCGACACGTCGAACTGCGGAGCCTGCGTGGTATGGCTGGACGACACCCCGGTGAAGTCATGCACCGTGCTGGCGGCCATGGCGGACGGACGCAGGGTGCGGACCGTGGAGGCCCTGGCCGCCGACGGCCGGCTCGACCCGATCCAGCAGGGCTTTGCCGAGTGCCACGGTCTGCAGTGCGGCTTCTGCACCCCGGGCATGATGATGACCGCCCGGTGGCTGCTCGACCGAAGCCCAGACCCGTCCCCGGAGGAGATCCGCGAGGCGCTGTCCGGGCAGATCTGCCGCTGCACCGGGTACGAGAACATCGTGCGGTCGGTGCTCTGGGCGAGCAAGCACACCGGCGGCAGCGTCGCGAGCGCGGAGGCCGACGAATGACCGAGCCAGTCACCCGGCGGGGACACACCGCGTACGGGCCGGTCAAGCGCAAGGAAGACGCGCGTTTCATCCGCGGCCAGGGCAACTTCACCGACGACATCCAGCTTCCCGGGATGCTGCACGGCGCGATCCTGCGCAGCCCGCTTGCGCACGCCAGGATCGTCTCGATCGACACCCTAGCCGCCGAGTCCCATCCCAAGGTCAAGGCCGTGATCACCGGGGAGACGCTCGAGCAACGCGGGCTGGCCTGGATGCCGACCCTGTCCCAGGACGTGCAGGCGGTGCTGGCCACCGACAAGGTGCGCTTCCAGGGACAGGAGATCGCGTTCGTCGTCGCCGAGGACAGGTACTCGGCGCGCGACGCGCTCGAGCTCATCAACGTCGAGTACGAGCAGCTTCCCCCGGTGGTCGACGCCACCAAAGCCCTGGATCCCGGAGCCCCGGTGATCCGCGACGACCTCGCGGGCAAGCAGGACAACCACATCTTTGACTGGGAGGCGGGCGACAAGGCGGCCACCGACGCGGCGTTCGCGGGCGCCGACGTCGTCGTCGGCCAGGACATGCTGTACCCGCGGTCGCACCCGGCGCCGCTGGAGACCTGTGGCGCCATCGCCGACTTCAGCGAGGTGGCCGGCCAGCTCACGGTGTGGACCACATGCCAGGCCCCGCACGCGCACCGGACCCTCTACGCCCTCATGCTCGGCCTGCCCGAGCACAAGATCCGGATCATCTCGCCGGATATCGGCGGCGGGTTCGGCAACAAGGTGCCGATCTACCCGGGGTACCTGTGCGCGATCGTCGGCTCCATGATCACCGGAAAGCCGGTCAAGTGGTTCGAGGACCGGTCCGAGAACCTGATGTCCACGACGTTCGCGCGCGATTACCACATGCACGGCGAGATCGCCGCGACCTCCGACGGCACGATCATTGGCCTGCGGGCGAAGGTGCTCGCCGACCACGGCGCGTTCAACGGCAGCGCGCAGCCGTCGAAGTTCCCGGCCGGGTTCTTCCACATCTTCACCGGCTCCTACGACCTGCGGGCCGCGCACTGTGAAGTAACCGGCGTGTACACGAACAAGGCGCCCGGCGGGGTCGCCTACTCCTGCTCGTTCCGGATCACCGAGGCGGTGTACCTGGTCGAGCGGATGGTCGACCTCCTCGCGCTCGAGCTCGGCATGGACGCCGCCGAGCTGCGGATGAAGAACCTGCTGCGCCCCGAGCAGTTCCCGTACACCTGCCCTACCGGATGGGAGTACGACTCGGGCAACTACCCGCGGGCGCTGCAGGTCGCTTTGGACATCGCCGACTACCCGGAGCTGCGCCGCGAGCAGGCGGAGAAGCGGGAACGCGGCGAGTACATGGGCATCGGGCTCAGCTTCTTCACCGAGGGGGTGGGCGCCGGCCCGCGCAAGCACATGGACATCCTCGGGCTCGGCATGGCGGACGGCGCCAGCCTGCGGGTCCACCCCACCGGCAAGGCCGTGCTCAGCGTGTCCTGCCAGACCCAGGGCCAGGGGCACGAGACCACGTTCGCGCAGATCGTGGCCAACGAGCTGGGCCTGTCGCCGGACGACGTCGACGTGGTGCACGGGGACACCGACCGGACGCCGTTCGGGCTCGGCACCTATGGGTCCCGGTCGACCCCGGTCTCCGGCGCGGCCGCCGCCGTGGTGGCGCGCAAGGTCCGGGAGCGGGCGAAGATCGTCGCGTCCGCGATGCTCGAGGTGTCCCCGGACGACCTGGAGTGGTCCGGCACACGGTGGCAGGTGCGCGGTGACCCCGAGAAGGCCCGCGACATCGCCGAGATCGCGATGGCCGCCCACGGCGCCATCGAGCTGCCCGACGGCGTCGAGGGCCACCTCGACGCGGAGACCGTGTACAACCCGCCGAACCTCACGCACCCGTTCGGCGCGTACATCTGCGTCACCGACGTGGATCCGGGCACCGGCCAGGTGCAGATCCGGCGGTTCATCGCGGTCGACGACTGCGGCGTGCGGATCAACCCGATGATCGTCGAGGGGCAGGTGCACGGCGGGCTCGCCGACGGCGTCGGCATGGCCCTGATGCAGGTCATCGCGTTCGATAGCAACGGCAACTGCCTGGGTGGCTCGTTCATGGACTACCTGCTGCCGACCACGATGGAGTGCCCGTCGTGGGAGCTCGGCGCGACCGTGACGCCGTCGCCGCACCACCCGATCGGCGCCAAGGGCGTCGGCGAGTCGGCCACCGTGGGCTCGCCGCCCGCGATCGTGAACTCGGTGCTCGACGCGCTCAGGCCGTTCGGGGTGCGGCACGCCGACATGCCGCTCACCCCGGGATGCGTGTGGACCGCGATCCAGGGCCGCAGCCTGCGCAGCGATCTGGCGGTCCCATGACCGGCGGCCCGGTGACCCGAGCAGCCTCCGGCCTGCAGCATCATGGAGGAATGCGCGATTTCGGTGACCCCTGGTGCGATCTCGGATGAGCGGCCTGGCAGAGCGGCTGCCCGACGTGGACTCGCTGCTGAGCACCCTCGACACCCAGGATTACCTGGCCGACCCGCCGCTGGGTACGGCACTGTTCCTGGCCGCGCGGATGGGCCAGCCGCTGCTGCTCGAGGGAGAGCCGGGCGTCGGCAAGACCGAGGCGGCGAAGGCTCTGGCCGGCGCGATCGACACGCCGCTGATCCGGCTGCAGTGCTACGAGGGCCTGACCTCGGCCGAGGCGCTGTATGAGTGGAACTACCCCCGGCAGCTGCTGGCGATCAGGCTTGCCGAGGCCAGGCACGAGACACCGCGCGAGGCGGACCTGTTCGGCCCGGAGTACCTGCTCGCCCGGCCGCTGCTGGCCTCGATCGAGCACCAGGGCCCGCGCCCGGCGGTGCTGCTGATCGACGAGATCGACCGGGGCGACGACGAGTTTGAGGCATTCCTGTTCGAGCTGCTGGCCGAGTCCGCGGTGACCATTCCCGAGCTGGGCACGATACGGGCGAAGTTCCCCCCGGTGGTGGTGCTGACCTCGAACCGGACCCGCGATCTGCACGACGCGCTGAAGCGACGGTGCCTGTACCACTGGATCGACTACCCGAGCATCGACCGGGTCGCCGAGATCATCCGCCGCCGGGTCCCCGGAGCCGCCGCGTCACTGGCCGGACAGGTCGCGAACGGCGTAGCCCGGCTGCGCGGCCTGGACCTGGCCAAGCCACCGGGGGTGGCCGAGGCCATCAGCTGGACCGCGGCGCTGAACATGCTCGGCGCCGAGAAGCTCGACGAACAGGCGGCCGAGCAGACCGCTGGCGCCGTGCTCAAGTACGCGGAGGACCTGCAGGCCGCGCGCGAAACCGGGTTCGGCGCGCTGGTCACCGGCGATGGCTGACAGCGACCTGGCCGAGGTGGCGGCGCGGTTCGGCGCCGAGCTGCGGCGTGCCGGGCTGCCGGTCGGGCCGGGCCGCAGCGAGCGGTTCGCGAACGCGGTCATGATCGCCCGCCCGGAGACCCTGGACGCCCTGTACCGCTGCGCGCTCGCGACGCTGGTGTCCAGCCGGGACGACATCGACGTCCTGCGCGCGGTGTTCAGCCAGGTGTTCGGCGGCGGGCTGGAGGACCCGGTGAGCAGGCGCGGCGCCCCGATCTCCCCGGCGATGCCGTTGCGGCCGCCGGTCACGCCCGAGGACCTGCTGGCCAAGGCGGCCCGGGCGGCGAAATCCCACGTCAGCGACACCCAGTCGGCGCAGGCGCCGGACGCTGGCGAGGATGACGCCGACGCGCCCGAGCCGGAGCGCGAGATCGAGCACCGCTATCTGGGCAGCACGGTCGAGCGGCTGGCCGGGCAGGACTTCGCCGAGCTCTCCGAATCCGAGCTGACTCTGCTCGTCGGCCTCATGCGCAGCATCACCCTGGCCGTTCCCATGCGCCGGTCCCGCAGGGAACGCCGCAGGCCGGGAGGGCCGCGCACGGACCTTCGATCAACCCTCAGACAGGCCAGACGGACCGGCGGCTACACGTTCCGGCTCCTGTCGAGAGCCCCGACCCGGCGACCACGGCGGCTGGTCGTGCTGTGCGACATATCGGGGTCGATGGAACCGTACGCGCGTGCCATGATCCAGCTGCTGTACTGCGCCGCGGGGGGCGCCCGGGCCGAGGTGTTCACGTTCGCCACCCGGCTCACCCGGCTCACGCCCGCGCTGTCCCGGACGCTGCCGAGCGTGGCGCTGCAGCGCGCGGGCGAGGCCGCGCCGGACTGGCTCGGCGGGACCAAGATCGGTGCGTCGATCAAGGAGTTCAACGACGTCTACGGCAGGCGCGGGATGGCGCGGGGCGCGATCGTCGTGATCATCTCCGACGGCTGGGACACCGGCGATCCCGCGGTGCTGCGGCGCGAGATGGAGCGGCTGTCGCTCGTCGCGTTCCGGATCGTGTGGGTGAACCCGCGCACCAAGAGCGCCAGCTACCAGCCGCTCGCCGGAGGCATGGCCGCAGCCTGGCCGCACTGCGACGCCGTAGTGAGCGCGCACACGCTCGCGGCGCTCGACCAGCTGGCCGACGCGCTCGCCGACCCGGTGCGCCGCCGCGCGCCAGTCCGCCCCGTTAGCGCCGAGCCGTCCGCCGCCTAAGTTATGGCTTCGCGCTTGTCCTTGCGTCGCTTGTGGTTGACGGAGATCCCGCCGAACACGCAGGCGCCCTGGAGCCTGAGCACCGGGGCATCCGGGGCCTCAGATTCGGGCGTTCCGCCCGAGACGTCCCGGCCGCCGAACACGGCGACACCCGAGTCGACGACGCGCATCTCCGGCGGGACCGTGATCGACATCCCGCCGAACACCGAGACGGCCCTTATGGTGATCTCCCTGCCGGGCAGGATCGCGTCGCGCAGGTCGAGGTCGGCGCCGCCGAAGACGGTCACCACTGTGCTGGCCGGCGGCACCCGCCAGCGGCCTTTCCGGACCGCGCCGCCGAAGATGGCGACGATCGGCCCGCCGTGATATGAACGCTCAGGCCCCGTGCCGGGTGCCGGGACCGGCGCCGCGGCGGAGGCCGGGACGGGCAGGTCATCCAGCACCGGCACCAGGTCCGCCTGGGTCTTGGCCGCGTAGATCGAGTCGAGCCGCTCCGAGTGCTCCACCGCGGTCAGCCGGCCCTCGGCCAGCGCCTCGTTGAGCACCGACGCGGCGCGATCCCGGTCCGCGTCGGACGCGCGCAGCCGGGAATTTGAGTTGAAGGCCTGGGGGTCCATCCAGCTATTGTCGGGCGCGGAGCCGCATCGTGGATAGGGGACCAGGTGGGCCACATCGAGGTCGCACACGTGACCCACACCCTTCCCGACGGGCGGGTGCTCCTTGACGACGTCTCGTTCCGGGTCGGCGACGGGATGATCGCGGCGCTCGTCGGGCCGAACGGCGCGGGGAAAACCACGCTCATGCGGCTGGCCGCCGGGGACCTGACCCCACAGTCCGGATCGGTCAGCTCCAGCGGCGGCATCGGCGTCATGCGGCAGTTCATCGGCGGTATCCGGGACGACTCGACCGTGCGGGACCTGTTGCTGTCCGTCTCGGCGCCCCGGGTGCGGGAGGCCGCAGCCCAGCTTGACGCCGCCGAGATCGTGATGATGGAACGCGACGACGAGCGGGCCCAGCTGCGTTACGCGGCGGCGCTGGCCGAGTGGGGAGATGCAGGCGGGTACCAGGCCGAGGTGCACTGGGACTCCTGCTGCGTCGCCGCGCTGGCCGTGCCCTACGACCGCTGCCGCTGGCGCGAGACGGCGACCCTGTCCGGCGGCGAGCAGAAGCGGCTCGTGCTCGAGTCCCTGCTCCGGGACCGGACCGAGGTCCTGCTGCTGGACGAGCCGGACAACTACCTGGACGTGCCGGGCAAGCTCTGGCTCGAGGAGCAGCTCGCCGCCACGGCCAAGACCGTGCTGCTGGTCAGCCACGACCGCGAGCTGCTGGCGAACTGTGCCAAGCGGATCATCACCGTGGAGGACCGCAACGTCTGGGTGCACGGCGGCGGGTTCGCGACCTACGCGCAGGCGCGCCGGGACCGCAACGACCGGCTCGACGAGCTTCGCCGCCGCTGGGACGAGGAACACGAGAAGCTGAAGCAGCTGGTGCGGATGTACCGGCAGAAGGCGTCGTACAACTCGGACATGGCCTCCCGGCTGCAGGCCGCGGTGACCCGGCTGCGCAAGTTCGAGGACGCCGGGCCGCCCGAGCTGGCGCCGCGGGAGCAGAACGTGCGGATGCGGCTGCGCGGCGGGCGCACCGGCAAACGGGCGGTGATCTGCGAGAACCTCGGGCTCACCGGGCTGATGCACCCGTTCGACCTGGAAGTCTGGTACGGCGAGCGGGTAGCGGTGCTCGGCTCCAACGGGTCCGGCAAGTCGCATTTCCTGCGGCTGCTCGCCGATGAGCAGGTGCAGCACACCGGCGTGGCCAGGCTCGGCGCGCGGGTCGTTCCGGGGCTTTTCGCCCAGACGCATGCCCGGCCGGACCTGGCTGGCCGGACCGCTCGGGAGATCCTGATGACCTCCCACGCGATGCTGCCCAACGAGGCCATGTCGGCACTGGCCCGGTACGAACTGCAGGCCAGCGCCCAGCAGCCGTTCGAGACCATGTCCGGCGGGCAGCAGGCGAGGCTGCAGATCCTGCTGCTCGAGCTGGCCGGGTCCACGCTGCTGCTGCTCGACGAGCCGACCGACAACCTCGACTTGGCCAGCGCCGAGGCGCTGCAGGAGGGTCTGGAGTCGTACTCGGGCACGGTGCTGGCTGCCAGTCACGACCGATGGTTCGCCCGCTCTTTCGACCGGTTCGTGGTATTCGGCGCAGATGGTGACGTGTATGAGGCGCCGGAGCCCGTCTGGGACGAGGCTCGCGTGGACCGGCCGCGCTAACCACGCACTTGCTAGGCTTGCCGAATCATGGAACTTGGCTATCGGACGGCCGGTTCCGCGGTAGCCAAGGTAGAGGGGTGCGCGCCCGTGAAGAAGCTGCTGTTGCTGGCCGTCGTCGCGGCCGGGGTCTTCGCCGTATGGCGGAAGGTGCAGGCCGACCGCGCCGAGCTCGACCTGTGGACCGAGGCCACAACGGACGACGACTAGCTTTACCCAGGCCCGGCCGTGTCGGCGCGCGAAGGTCATCAGGCGAGCGGCGCGATACCAGTCTCGCTGGTGTGCTGTGGCCTGATCGGCACGGTCGTCACCGACGGCGGCATGGTGGACCGGGCATATGCCGAGGCCATCGCCACGCAGGGGGTCGTGACCGGCACCGCAGCGTACGCCAGGTGCATGGCACAGGTGCACCAGGAGCGCGGGCGATCTACCGTAGACGTCCTGCGGACCATGTTCCCCGACAGCGAGGCCCGGGGGCAGGCCGCGCACCTCGCGCTCGACCGCTCCTTCTGCGACGCCATCGGCCGCATGGGCGCGACGCCAGCGCCAGGAGCCGCGGCCGCCATGGAGCAGCTGGCCAGCGCCGGCATCAGAATCTGCGTGAGCACCGCCTTCTCCCGGCGGGTGATGACCGTGGTCCTGGACACCCTTGGCTGGTGGGACCGCATCGACCTGGCGCTGTCCCCCGAGGACGTGCCCAGGGGCTCGCCAATGCCGGACCTGGTCCTGGCCGCGATGCTCCGGCTCGGCGTGACCGACGTACGCGAAACGGCGGTCGCGTACGACACCCAGGTCGGCATCCTTTCCGGGCGGCGGGCCGGAGCCGGCGTCGTGGCGGGGATCCTGGGCGGAACACACAGCGGGGAGCGGCTCCGGCAGGCCGGGGCCACCCACCTGATCCATGGCATCGCCCAGCTGCCGGAGCTGCTGATCGGCGCCGGGAGCCAGGTCCCGGATCAGGCGCCGCCGGCCACGTCCGCAGTGGCGGACGCCGCCGCCGGCGAGGTCACGCAGACCCATCGGCCCGGCGGGTCCGGCGGCCGGATGGCGGGGTAGCCGGGCGTTCGAGCCCATGGCCACGCTGCGATCAGCGACTCGCACAGGTACCCTTTAGGGCGGCGCGCAAGCGCTGGGGCTATAGCTCAGCTGGAAGAGCACTTGCTTTGCAAGCAAGGGGTCAGGGGTTCAAGTCCCCTTAGCTCCACACACACAGGTTAAGAAAGTTTATCGAACAAACGAGCACCGAGGCGAGTGCGATGAGCACGCGTGCTGAGCATCAGCGCCAGGCTGGCAGCGAAGATCTGATCCCGTTGGAGGAACTGATCCGGCGCACTCCCGGTGCCCACGCGATCAGCTCGGTGGACGAGCTGCGCAGCGACGCTTTCCAGACTGGCGAGGAACTGGACCAGTTCCTCGCCTTCGTCACCATTTCGCGGCACGCCGACCTTGCCTGATGCACAGCTACAGACAGCCGTCTACGACACTGACGTTGCATGCCAGTCGTTCAAGGAACGGCCTGTCAGCACGACCGCCGCATGATCGCGCGATCTCGCTGTCAACCGCGTACCGCGCCGCGTGGCCAGATCACACGAACGGGCGTGCCGTGCTCGCGGGCGTACGCCACTACGTCGGCGGTTCCGCCGTAGGCGCGGGCGGGCTGGCCGTCCCAAACCGCGTACAGCTCGTCGGCCTGATCAGCCATGGCCTTGCTGGCTTCCATGTGCGATTCAGACGTTGATTCGGTGAACGGCATGCGATGGACATTTGTGGCCTGATCGAACAACCTGTCGTACTCAGGATGTGTCTGTTCTGGAAGCCCATTACGGTACTCGTTAGCTGGGATGATCACTTCAAGCTTGCCGCCGAGATCGGTGACCGCGCGGGCGAAGATCTGGTCCGCCCCGTCAGCGAGGCAAGACAAACCTGTTACGTCCGGCGCATATTTGGCCAGGGCTGCCCGGATGGCTTTGTCTACCAGGTCTGCAGTGGGGCTGGGTAGGCCGCGGTGTCCGGAGATGGCGATGCGGCGCCTGCGGGCCATCACTGCAGGACCGTACGGAATTGGTCGTCGAATTCGCGGACGTATCTGGTCGGCGGTCCGGAGTACTCGCGGCGGAAACGCCGCGCTCGTTCGATGACGCGCTCGGATGAGTAGGTGACGCCCACCCCGAGCGCTTCGCAGGCCAGCCGGAATGCCTCATCGACCCGGTCGCTGTCGCGCCTGGCGGTGCCGTCCTGACAGGCCGCGGTGGCTACTTCGAGCATGACGACGGCGCCCTGCTTGGGGGCGGGTTGCGCGGCTGACAAGGACTCCGCGAACGCGGCCAGCGCGTCGGCCGGGCGGGTAAGGCGGACGGCGACCAGCGCGCGGTATCCGGCGAGCTTGGCGTGATCGAACGGGAACACCCACGGCCACGGCGGCGGTTCGGACCGCCGGTCCTGATCGATGGTCTTCGCGGCCCTGCTCAGCACCCGGGTGGCACCGTCACCGTCGCGGCGTGCGGCTGCCAGGCTCAGAGCCTCGATGGCATCGAGCCACACTCGGGGAGCTGGATGAGCGGTAGCGCCTATCTGCTGGCGGGCAACTGTGATCAGGGTGAGCCCGAACTCGGGGTCGCCGCCGTCGATCTCGAAAGCGGCGAGGCTGCCGAGCATGTACCCGGCGAGGAGGTCTCGCCCTGCACGGCGGGCGCGGTCGATCGCCATGCGGTAATAGGCCCGCGCGGTACCGATGTCGTACATGTCGGCGTGCAGCCAGGCGGCGAATCCTGCTGCCTCGCTGGCCGCGGCGGCTACCTCGTTCGCGTACGGCGTCTTGTCGGCCCGTGCAAGGAGACGGTTTGTCATCTCTACATGCGCGACGACGCCTCGTGCCAGTTCACGAGCGGATGTGGTGGCATCCAGACGGCGCTGTGCGCCCGTGATCGCCGTCAGGATCGGTGCTGTGGTCTCGTCTACGGCTGACCGCGTGGGCAGCGGGACGAGAGCCAGCGCCATGGCCTTGCCAAAGTCCCGGCGTTTCGTCGGATCCTCACCTCCCGGATCACCGAATCGGAGAAGGTGAACAGGTACCCCGATCCGGCGTGATATCTCCCGGACTTGGTCGACGGTGAGTGCTTGCCGCCTGCGCAGCACGTTCGAGACCCAGCTCTGGGAGTACCCCACCGCCAGAGCGAGCTGCTTTTGCGTCCAGCCGTTCGCTCGCCGGATCTCCTCCAGCAGCGTCGCGAAGTCGCAGCTCGCGAGCGCGGTAGCGACGACCGGAGAGGACCATAACTCTGGCGGCAGATATCTTGTTTCCGTCTGGCCCATGAGGATAGGTTACGCCGCGTCACCACCTGCCACTTCTACCAGCGATAGTAATAGCTCGTCGCCTGTTGGTAATCGCGCATTCCCATATCGCCATCCGGCTTGCACTATCGATACGTGCGAGACAAGAAGCTGCCCGGCGTCGGTGTGACAGTCGCGAACGTGGCGAGTATGTGGAATTACTATTTCGGCGGGAGCGAGAACTGCGAAGCTGAGCGGGAAGCGGCGCGGCTGGTTCTCCGAGCCGCGCTGGATGTGCCGTCGGCTGCGCTGGAAACCGAGAATTCCTCAAGCACGCAGTCGCTTCCTGGTGCAGATGCTGGCATCTCGCGGTTCATCGACGTCGGACCCGGCTGCCCACCTAAGGCAACATCCATCAGCTCGTCCGGCAGCATGACCAGCACGCACACGTCGCACATGTCCGAGCCGCGTTTGCGCGGGCGTATCACCGACCCAGCGGTCGTCGCCATCCCCGCGGTGGAGTCGCTCACGCGGTCCATATCGTGCCTGCGCCCTGGGAAATCAGCGTGAACGAGCAAACGGTTTCGGCACGCAGGACGCCATAGGGAGCACGGTCATGCATACCACGACGGACCCCGGACGCCAGGCCGCCATTAGCGGCCACGTTTTTCTTGCCGCAAGCCCCGCAGTTCCTCGCAGCCATGGTCGACTTTTCGCCGGCGCCGCGGATGCCGCGCAGGTCGCGCCGTTCGCGGCAGGGTGGCCACACCAGACCTTCCTCGAACTTGGAGCGCTTCCCACCGCGGTGCCGTGCGCCCGGCTCCACACCCGCCAGGTGCTCTGGGAGTGGAGATTGGCCGAGCTCAACGAGAACGCCGAACTTCTCGTCGCAGAGCTAACCACCAACGCCATCCGGGTCTCGCGCGCGGCGATGCAGGACGACCCCATACGGTTATGGCTGATCTCGGACATGATGCAGGTTGTCATCCTGGTCTGGGATGCTAGCCCGCTGCCGCCAGCACCCATGGACGCTGACGACGACGCCGAGAACGGCCGGGGACTGCTGCTGGTGCAAGCTGTCAGCGCACGCTGGGGCTGGCACTTCCCGCCCGGTATTGGCGGGAAAGTCGTCTGGGCGCAGGTCCGGGGGTAACTGTGGAGTTCTCCGTCTACCAGCGGGCCGCCAGCGAGACGAGCCGACTGCGACTGGGAGGGCCGCACGGCGCCATCGTGCCGATACTCGGCCTGGCTAGCGAGACCGGCTCGATACTGAACGTCTACAAGAAGTACCTGCGTGATGGCATCGACCTGGCCGCAAACCGCGAGTTCTTGCGCGAGGAACTGGGTGACCTGCTGTGGTACGCGGCAGCGGTCGCGACGGCATGCGGCCTGGACCTAGACCAGATCGCCGAGGCAAATCTGCGCCGCGCTCTTGACCGTTATCCCCGCCAGCGCACCAAGGCTGAGTACGGAGCCGTTCCGGTCCTCGACGCGGGATACCCGGTCCGGGAGCGGTTCCCGCGGCGCCTGGTCGTGGCTGTCATCGAGCGGCTCATGCCATCGAACCGCCGAGCCGCGGTGCTGACGCTGGTCAGCGCGGAACCTGACGCGTTCCCGGATGGCCCGGTCACCATCGGCGGGAAACTCGCAGGGTTCGAGGTCGGCGCCGAGCTGGGTGATCCCCTGACCGACAACACGCGCCGAGTGGATGCCTACCGGTTCCACGACGCGATTCACCTGGGGTTCATGGCGGTGCTCGGCTGGTCTCCCGTGATGCGGGCGCTGCTGCGGCTCAAGCGCAAGTCCAGCCCGGAGGCCGATGAGTTCGAGGACGGGGCGCGGGCCATCTTCGCCGAGGAAGGACTGGCCGCGATGCTTTCCCGGCTAGCGCCTGGCCGTACCGGGTTCTTGAGCAAGACCAGCATCGACGGGGGGGTAATCGAGGTGGCCAAGGCCGCTGCGACGGGCTTGGAGGCCGAGGCCGTCCCGGGCTGGCTGTGGCAGTCCGCGATTTGCCAGGGGTTCACTGCAATGCACTTGCTGAACCAGAACGGTGGCGGGTACCTGGTCGCGGACCTGGACAATCGCCAGCTCGTCTACCGGAAACTGCTGGCGGCATGAGATCACTGGCCCTGCGTGGCAATGCGAGGAGGCGCGGCTGATGCGCGATAAGGACTTTCCCAAGCTGCTGGACGATACCCAGCACGAACTGCTCGCCGGCCTCGCCCCGGCCGGAGTGCTTGGCCTGACACCGGTCACGCTGCGACTGCTGGCATCGCTAGTACCCAGCGGCCTGGACCGCGCCATCGAGGCCATCTACGCGCCGCAGGCCGACGGCGCCTACCCTGCGCTGACGGTGCCGGTGCGGCCATTGCGCGCGCTCGGCGAGGCCCAATGCGGCCTGCTGGTGGTCGCGGCCGACGCAGAGAAGGAAGACCTGTTGTGCGCCGCGCTGCCGTTCATCGGCGGTGCCCCGAAGGTGATCGTCGCTGGTTACGGGCACTTGGGATTCCGTGACCGGGTATTTGAGGAGGAGCAGGCGCAGCTCTTGGTGCCGTCGCTGGCCAACGGCTACCCCAACTCGCTGGTCCACCTGTACCAGTGCCTAGTCAACGCTGCCCGGCTCGGCCTGTCCGGCGTGGTGGCCGAATTCGGCATGTTCAAAGGGGGCACCACCATGTTCTTATCCCGCGTGATCGAACGGCTCGGTGCGACCTGGCCGGTCATTGGGTTCGACACCTTCGGCGGGTTCCCGCCCCGCTGCTCGCCGCTGGACATGTACGACCACCCGGATTGTGTCTTCACCAACCTGGCTGCCGTCCGGCGCTATCTTGACGGGCGGAACATCGAGATCATCGCCGGGGACATCACCAGCACCTCCTGTCGGCTGGAAGGGGAAGACTTGGTGCTCAGCTTCATCGATACCGACAACTACACCCCCGCCCGGGCGGCCATCGAAGTGGCACGCGAGCGTACGGTGCCCGGCGGCGCGATCGTGTTTGACCACTTCACCGGCACCAACCGGTTCCGCTACACCCTCGGTGAACGCATCGCAGGGCGCGTCCTGCTCGAGGATCCCCGCTGGTTCCACCTGCACGGCACTGGCGTGTTCTACCGTCAGCGACCAGTCGGGTGAAGCGCCTCCCCGTGCCGCGGGCGCGGATCTATGAGATGTACTGGTACTTCGCCTCCGAACGCCAGCAGATGTTCCAGCGGCGCGTCGCAGGCGAGCCGGGCCCGTGGACTGATGATCCGATCTTGCGCGAGTTCAAGTTCTGCAATGTGTTCCGAGCCGCTGACCGGGTCTCGCAGTACATGATCCGCGACGTGTGCTACCACGGCGAGCCATGCACGGCAGAGGACCGGCTGTTCCAGATCACCGCGTTCCGCACCTTCAGCAAGACCGCCACCTGGCAGACCGTCCGCGACATCCTTGGCCGCTATCCCACCCTCGAGGATCTGGCGGATGGCTCATTCGGCAACGCCTTAGACCAAGCCCGGCAGCGCAACGGCGGCCTGTACACCGGCGCGTTCATCTTGTGCGCCACCGACGCCTATGGCCAGTCCGCCAAGCACCGCAACCACGTCGAGCTGTTCCGGCACATGTTCCTACACGACCAACTCGGCGCGAAGCTGCTGGAGTCGAAATCGCTGTGCGCGGTGTACAAACTGCTGCACAGCTACCCGCTGATGGGCGACTTCATGTCCTACCAGACCACCATCGATCTGAACTACTCCGCCCTGCTGAACTTCAGCGAGAACGAATTCACCCAGGCGGGCCCTGGTGCGCTGCGCGGCATCAGGAAGTGTTTCCAGGACACCGGCGACTACTCGCCCGCTGAGATCGTGCAGTGGATGGCCGAAAGGCAAGACGAAGAATTCGCCCGCCTCGGCCTGCCGTTCGCCGGGCTGTGGGGTCGGCCGCTGCACGCCATCGACTGCCAGGGCTTGTTCTGCGAGACCGACAAATACTGCCGCCAGGCCGCTCCCGAGCTTGCCAGTGCCCGCAAACGGATCAAGGCGCGGTTCACTCCCACCGCCAAGCCGATCCGGCTGTTCTTCCCGCCCAAGTGGGCAATCAACGACAAGCTGCCCAGCCAGCCGGTGCCCAGCGAGGGCAATCAGACCGAAGATGCACAGGCAACCTTGTTCTGACCTGCTCTCCTCTCTTGCAAAGCAGCGTGAATTGGGCGAGCCACGCTTTCGAGCGTTGGTTCCGGCGCTGCCTCGCCCCGGTCGCTGCCCGGGGTCGGCGCGACACGCCTGCGTGGTCAGCGGGTCGGGCCGCGCGGCTTGGGTCCTGCTCCATGATCGCGAGATCGCCTGGTCAGATGGTGGGCGGAGCGGCGGGCGGGTGCTGCTCCAGCGCCTGCAGCGCCAGGCGGATGGCGGTGTCGAGCTGGGGATCGCGGCCTGCGGCCCAGTCGTGCGGCGCGATTGTCACCTCGACGTCCGGATCCACACCGTGGTTGTCCACGCCCCAGCCGAGGCCGGGAAACCACAGGGCGGACGTCGGCTGCGCCACCAAGGTCCCGTCGACCAGAGCGTTGAAATAACAGCCGATCACGCCGCCCCAGGTACGGGTGCCGACCACGGTGATGCCGTACGACTTCAGCGCCTGGATCACGATGTCACCGCCGGACATCGCGTGCTCGTCCGTCATCGCGACGATCGGCCCGCGCGGGGTCTCGAATGGGTAGCTCGACGGCCCCTCGTTCCGGGACAGGTACCAGCCGATGATGCGCCGGCCGAGCCTCTCGGCCACCAGTCCCGAAGCGTCACCGCCCTGCGCGTCCCGCAAATCGACGATCAGGCCGTCTCGCTCGAACTCGGTGTGCAGGTCGCGGTGGAAGTCCGCCCAGCCCGCCGGATTCACGCCCGGGATGCGCAGGTAGCCGAGCCGCCCGCCGGATGCCTCGCCGACCGCTGCCCGCTCCCGGGCGACCAGATCGTAATAGCGGACCGCGTGCTCGCTCGCCAGCGGAACCACCACCACCCGCCGGTCCGCTCCGTCGCGCCGGAGGGTTAGCTCGACCGGCTGGTCGGCTTTGCCGACCAGCAGCGCGTTCGGACCGAGGTCGGGGTCCACCGGCCGCCCGTCCACCGCGACGATGAGATCGCCGGGTGCCGCGGCGACGCCCGGGGCGGCCAGCGGGGAGCGCGCGCCGAAAACCGACGACTCGCCGGGCAGGATCCGCGCGATCCGCCAGGTCCCGTCCTCGGCGGGCTCGACGTCGGCGCCGATCAGGCCCTGAGCCAGCGCCGGGTCACTGCCCGAGCCCGGTGGCCGGATCCCAGTGTGCGAGGTGCCCATCTCGCCCTGCAGCTCCCAGAGCAGATCGTGCAAGTCATCCGCGGAGCCGATGCGGTCGAGCAGCGGCCGGTAGCGGTCGCCGGCCGCGGCCCAGTCCACCCCGGCCATGTCGGCGCGCCAGAAGTTATCCCGCATCAGCCGCCACGCCTCGTGGTACATCTGCCGCCACTCGGCCGGCGGTTCCACCGTCACCTCGATCCGGTCCAGATCGACGCTGACCGCCGCCCCGTCGGGTTCGCCGGTCGGCTTGATCTCCAGCGACTCCCCGGTCCGGTAGGCCAGCCGGGCTCCGTCGGCGGAGATCGTGTAGTCGTCCAGGGCCCCGACCTCGACCGAGCGTCTGCGCCGAGCCAGGTCGTAACGAATCAGCCTGGTTGGCTGCTCCTCGTCCGCGCCGATCATGGCCTCGCCCAGCTCCCCGGCGAGCGGCAGTTCCAGCCAGACCACGCCGCCGGTGGCCGCGCGGAGCTTGGCGTAGCGTCCGGCCTGCACGGGGAACGCCACGATCCGCTCGGCCAGCCCATCGACGTCGAGACCGACCGGCGGAGGTTCCGTGTCCGTGCTCGCGGCCGCGGGGCCCCGTCCGGGACCTTCCGGTTCCGCCGGGCCGCCACTGCGCTCCGGGCCGAACGGCGACGAGGTCGTGGCCAGCAGCGTCACAAGGTACGGCCGGACCCCGGGCAGGAACCCGAGATCAAGCTGATGCGGATCGTAGACCGGATCGAAGGCGCGGTTGGACAGGAACGCCAGGTACTTGCCGTCCAGGGTGAACGCCGGCGAGGTGTCGTCGAACCGGGGCGGGGTCACGTCGGTGACCGTGCCGTCGGCCAGCCGGGCCAGCCGTATCTGCGAGGCACCGCGCTCGGTCAGCCACGGCTGCGACCAGGCGAGCAGCGCGGAGTCTGGAGAGAAGGCCAGGCCCGCGACCGCCTCGTTGGCGTTGCGGGCGATCTCGGTGACGACCGGTTCGCCCTCGAGCGCGACCGTCAGCAGCCGGCCGTCGGCGCATGCCACCGCGCCCAGGCGCCCGTCCGGCGCCACCGCCAGCTCCAGGATCCGGCCGAACTCGCCGTGCCCGATCCGCCTCGCTGCCGAGCCATCAGTGGGGATCACGTCCAGCCCGTCTTCGCCACCATTGTCCGACGCGCAGGCAACCGCGCCCGAGCCGGGGATGACGACCGGGATGCGACCGCGCACGCCTGGCTCGGCGAGCAGTGCCCGGGCCGGCCCGTCCCCGACGGGCAGCCAGTGCACGGTGCCGCGCACCTCGGCGCCAAGCACCTGGCCGGTGGCATCCAGTGTGAACGCGCCCAGTTGCGACTTCGCGGACGCCGGATAGGGCGCTCGCCCGGAGCGGCCTGCGCTGAGCCGAATGTCCAGCCGCACCGGCTCGGCGTCGAGCGACGCGAGCAGCCAGATCTCCCCGGCCTGCTGGTAGACCACGCGCTGGCCGTCGGTTGTCGCGTGTCGGGCGTAATACTGGCCGAGGTTGGTATGGCGGCGCAGGTCCGTGCCGTCCGGGAGCGCGGAGTAGAGCGCGCCGGTCCCCTCGTGGTCCGATAGGAACACCACCCGGGGTCCGACGAACATGGGGTTCACCAGATGGTTACCCACGTCGGCGAAGATCCGCGTGTAGTGCGAGCCGTCCGGCGAGTACCAAATCTTGCCACCGGTGCCGCCACGGTAGCGCTTCCATTGGGCCGGATCGTAAAGGTGGGATTCGAGGGCGCTGCCAACCAGCACGGCACCGTCGCGCACCGTGACGTCGCCCGTCGGCCCGTAGCCGAGCCGGCGAGCGGCCCGCTCAGCGGCACGGCGAACGCCCAGGTCTTCATGCTGGCGGGCTGGCCGGTCCGGCTGAGCACGAGCACCTCGTGGTCGCTGACCCAGCCGCGGACCGTCGCGAACTGGTCACCCCAGTAGGTGAGCCGACGGCCCGAGCCGCCACCGGTGGGCACCGCATACGCCTCCCGCGGGGCGCCCCGGTGGAGCGACCGAGTGCCGTCGCGAGTCGAGGTCCAGGCGACGTGCGTAGCTGACGGGTTCAGCCGCGGATGCAGCACCGGGGCCTGGTCAGCAGTCAGCCGCCACGCCCGGGTGCCACGGCCGTCTGCCGCCTCGCTCAGCGAGGCGAGCCAGACATCGTCCTCAGCCGTGAACGTGATGAGATCGCGTGCAAGGTGCGGGTAGCGGAGGTACTGCGTCATGACGATCACTCCCGTCACCGCGCGCCGGACGCGTCGCGCCAGATCACCTCAGCTTCGGCTTCTCTGACGCTGCCCAGAATCGCGTCGTCGAGGTCCCCATCGAAGAACGGGCGGACCTCGACCGGCCGCTGTTGCGCGGCCGCGGCGAGTTTGGCCCACTCCAGGGCCTCGTCCAGGTCGGCGGCGTTGACGATAAAGAACCCGGCGAGGTGTTCCTTGGTCTCGGCGTACGGGCCGTCGGTCATCAGGAAGTCGTCGCCAGACTGGCGCACCACGGTCGCCGACCCGGCGCCACCTCGCAGGCCGCCCTGGAACACGAACGCGCCGGCGTCGGTCATCCTGTCGATCAACGCGTTTATCTCAGCCCATTTCTGCCCCGTCGCCTCCGGGGCAAGGGGAACGGCATAGTCGCGGTGGATTGCGAGCAGGTACTGCGCCATGACGATCACTCCCGTTTGTCATCCGGGGCCGGTCTGGGGCCGGCCCTCACTCCCGCTACGAAGTGGCACCGCCGAATCGACACGCCTCGGCAGGCAGCCGGGGCCGATCTTCCCGGCTGGGTCCTGACTGTGGAGGTACAGTGCTCGGGCCACCCACGCTGTGAGGACTTGCTCTGGCCATAGCTTCTCGCGCAGTGACTGTCGAGGCTGTGTTCCGCCGCGAGTACGGCCGCTGCGTCGCCACCCTAATCCGCTTTCTCGGCGATATCGACGCCGCCGAGGAAGCGGTCCAGGACGCGTTCACCGTGGCGGTCGCCAGGTGGCCGTCGGACGGCCAGCCGCCCAATCCCGGCGCGTGGATCGTCACGACCGCCCGCAACCGGGCCATCGACAGGCTGCGCCGGGAGTCGGTCCGTGACGAGCGGCACGCGCAAGCGCATCACCTGTACGGTGCCACCGATCAGGCTGCCGGGGCCAATGCCCTGGCGCCGCAGGAGGAGACCGTGCCGGATGACCGGCTGCGCCTGATCTTCACCTGCTGTCATCCGGCGCTGAACCAGCCCGCCCAGGTCGCGCTGACCCTGCGGCTGCTCGGCGGGCTCCAGACGCCGGAGATCGCGCGGGCGTTCCTCGTTCCCGAAGCGACCATGGCCCAGCGGATCGTCCGGGCCAAGCGCAAGATCAAGGACACCCATGTCCCCTATCGCGTGCCCGCGGAAGCCGAACTTCCTGCCCGCCTCAAACCCGTCCTCGCCGTCGTCTACCTGATCTTCAACGAAGGCTACGCAGCGACCGCCGGGTCTTTGCTGAGGCTTGATCTGTGCGCCGAGGCAATCCGGCTCGCCCGCGTGCTCGCCGAGCTGATGCCCGGCGAGCCGGAGGCGCAGGGGCTGCTGGCGCTGCTGTTGCTGCTGCACGCCCGCAGCACCGCCCGCCTCACCGCCGACGGCTCGCTGGTCCGACTGGCCGAACAGGACCGCCAGCTCTGGGACCGGAACCTGATCGCCGAAGGCCAGGCCATCGTGCGTGCATGCGTGCAGCGCGGTCGCCCCGGCCCGTACCAGATTCAGGCCGCCATCAACGCTGTTCATTGCCTTGCGCCCAGCTTTGACCGCACCGACTGGCACGCCATCCTGACGCTCTACGACCAGCTCTACGCGCTCACGCCGACCCCCGTCGTCGCACTCAACCGGGCAGTCGCGCTCGCCGAAATCCGCGGCCCTGCAGTCGGCCTGGCCGCCGTAGACGACCTGCATTCCTCGGGCCTGGGCAGCTACTACTTGTTCCACGCGACACGCGCCGACCTGCTACGCCGCCTCGGCCACACCACCGAAGCCGCGGCCGCCTACGCCACCGCCCGCGCCCTCGCCACGAACCCGGTCGAACGGGCCTTCCTCGACACCCAGCGCGCCACGCTCACCCAGCCAACTCCGATCGAGCCGGAGTAGAGGGTGGCGGGCGCAGCAGAAAACCTCTCGCGTCCCGGATCTGCCTCGCAGAAAATATGTACCCGGCGGCGCTGATTCCGTCGGCGACCGGACGACGTCGATTGCGGTGACGACGCGATGACCCTGCCGAATTTCGCGGTGATCGGGGCGATGAAGGCGGGGACCGTGAGCCTCGGTCACTACCTCGATGAGCATCCGAACGTCTTCCTTGGGCGCGGCGGGAGGTTCAACGAGCCGAACTACTTCATAGCTGAGCAGAACTGGCCCCGCGGGCGTGACTGGTACGAGTCGCTCTTCGACCGCGCCGACGGAGCCGCCGCAATCGGGGAGTGCTCTCCGAGTTATACGTGGGCCCACGTCTACCACGGTGTCCCCGAGCGGATGGCACAGGTTGTTCCGCAGGCACGTCTGGTTTATGTGGTACGCGACCCCATCGCCCGCATGCAGTCGATGTATATGCATCAAGTGTCCGCCGGCCGGGAGCGACGCCGCGCGGAGGCGGCCCTGCTCGACGACCGCTACCTCGGGCCAAGCCGGTACGGGTTCCAGCTCGCGGCGTTTCTCGATCACTTCGACCGCAGGCAGGTACTCGTGATCGCGAGCGAGGTGCTCCGCGATAGGCCACGTGAGGCACTGAGCGCGGTGTTTGACCACCTCGCCGTCGATCCGGCCGCGGTTAGCCTTGAAAGGCAGCGTCAAGACCACCGCTCGATCGACAAGCCCGTCCCGCGTCTGCATGATCTCGAGTGGCTGCCGCGGCGCCAGGTCAAGCTGCATCCGCGATGGCGACCCGATCAACGGACCGGGTTGGCTCGACTCGTAACGACCCGGCGAGCGCGTGTCGAGGACTCCGTGATCTCACAGGAACTCCGAGACCGGCTCGCCGAGCGCCTTGCCCCAGACCTGCGCCGGTTCGAGTATCTCCTCGGCCACGAGATACCCGGTCACTGGAGATGGTCAACTTCACTCGCTTAGCGGCGCCGGCGGGTCAGGGCTTCAGGTCAGTGGCGGCCAGGCCCGAGCCGTCCATGTAGAACGGCGTGGAGTCATGTTCGTGGGTGATCTGCCAGCCCGCGGCCGTCCGGCGGAGCCCGATGGTGGACCGGAACCACAGGTCCACCCGCTCGCCGTCCGCCTTCGTTCCCGTCATGTGGGTGAGGCCATGGCAGAACGCGACGTCGCCACCCACCTCGATGACCGGCTCGCCAATGTCGTAGCCGATCGGGCCGTCCCAGGTCTGGAACCAGCCCTCGATCCCGGCCGGGTCGCGAGCCTCATCCCCGGCGTAACGCAGCGGCGGGGCCAGGCTGAAACTGACCACGTCGGATGCGTAATGGGCCACCGCACGAGGCGGGTCCTTGGCGGTGATGGCGGCGGCGCGGTCAGTCAGCAGCGCTCGGATCTGCTCCCGGGCGGTCGTGTCGGTCTGCGTAGCCATGAGCCTGGCCTCCTCGGCACTTGCGAACTGGCGCCTGTCATGTCATAGGACGCGGTGGCTCCCAGAAAATCATCGGCACCGGCAGATCTGCGATGACGAGTCGCACAGGCTCAGGTTCGGGCTTGTCAGTGCTTCCTTCGTTCAGCCAGCCACGCATCGGCAAATGCCCGCTGCTCGTCGACCGTCCCGATCTGGTCAGGCGGCGCGTCATCAAGAGTCTCCACTAGGTCGTCCATCCGAGCGCGTCCTTCGGGTTTTAAGACATAGATCCGCATTCCGCCCCCCATGTCGCGCGCCATGCCGCTGGGATAGGTATCACGTCGTGCCCCCTGGACCGCGACCGTCAGCCCGTCCGGTTCGAGTTGGCGACGGAGCCTCACAAGGGCCTCGAACATGTCTGGCGCCGTCGCGGTATAGGGGCAGGTGTAGTGCCCTACGCGAGTGACCAGCTCAATTCGGTAGCTCGGCACCGGACCGTCATGGCTGTCCAGCCAGCCCCGCAACCGCACGTGCTCTGGCTGGCTATCCCGGACTACCACGACGTCTCGATCCACCAGAAGCCGCGGATAATCGTCGTTCACAATCTCGATCCAACCAGCCGAATGCGGCACGACCGCGAAGGCGCTGACCGCCCCAGGTTCAGGTTAGGTGTCGACAGGCCGGCCGAAGGTGACGGCCTCGCGTACCTCGGGAGGCAGAGACTCGGCAAGTTGCGCGTCAGGCTGAGCGCCGAGTGCGTCGTTGATCGTCGAGAACGCCAGGCGAAGGGCAGCGAAAACGGTGATGGCGAAGATCTGGTCGTCGTTGAGGCCGGAGTCGCGGAGCTCCTGGATGTCGGCGGGCGTCGTCGCGTTCGGGTCCTTGACGACCTTTCGGGCCCACGCTGCCATGGCCTTCTCCTGGTCCGTCAGCGCGGCGTCGCTGCCGTTCAGAACCCCCGCGGCCAGAGTGGCCTCGGAGGCAGTGGCCAGCTTCCCGCCCCATGCCAGCGAGCAGTACGAGTCACCCAGGGCCGACGCGGCGGCTGTCACCAGGATCCCGCGCTGGCGGAAGCTCAGACCGCTCGCCTTGAACGCCTGAGACATCAGATCGAACAGCCCGTTCACGGTGTCGGGCTGGTGCGCCCACAAGCGAGACACGTTCCACACGTAGCCGCCGTCGGCGAGGTCGTCGTCGTAGAGCGCTTGCACCTGGGGGGACGCCGGGGGTTCTTCGAGAAAGCTGCCCGTCATGTGGCTTCCCCTTCCGCCCGGCGGGCCAGGTAGCCCACGACCTTGATCTCGGCGCGCAAAGGCAGGCCGTCCCGTAGTTGCGCCTCAGCCTGTTCGACGGCCGCCCGGTGGAGCTCGGCCTCGCCGACGTTCTGGATGGCCTCATAACCCGGGCCGCTGGAAATCAGCGCTCGTGCGTACAGCTCCGGATCCGCGAACTCCCAGGCGAACGGCACGTCCACGCGCTCAACGTCATGGAATCCGTATGACTCAAGGAGCTGCTCACCCGCACCGGGCCGGCCGAGCGACACCATCGCAGCCTGGTTGTCCACCTTTTCCACAGCGGCAAGGCGGAGGGGTGCCAGCGCCCAGGCGCCGGGAGACACCTTGATGTGACCCCACACCGTTATGCCGACGCGGCCACCGGGGCGAAGCACCCGGCGGATCTCTGCGACCGCGTCAGGTGTGGTGCCCCAGATGCCGCGGAAACTGGTCACGACGTCGAACGACGCCCGATCCCACGGCAGCGCGTGCATGTCGCCGACCCTGATGTCAGATCCTGGGTTCCGGTCGCGTGCCACCGCGACCAGCCTGGCCGAGGCGTCGATACCCGAGCACAAGGCGCCGCGAAGGCGAGCCAGTTCGATCGAGAGCCCGGAGCCGCAGGCCACGTCGAGCAGCCGGTCTCCGGCATCCACGCCCAGCCGATGGTGCATGGCGACATACTCGCGGCAGTTGCCCAGCTCGCTGAGGGTTGAGAAGTCGACCGCCTTGCGGCCCCAGCCTTCGTCTACCATCGCCCACTGGGCAGAGCCTGTGCTTTCGCTCATGCATCCCCCCGATGCTCGCAACGAAGTATCCCCACTTCGTGCCGGTCCGGGCAAGGCCACGGTCGCGGCACGCTGGCCGGCCCTTCGGCGGGAGGTAGAACGTTAACAGTCAACAATGTGATCATTTTGTGCTTGACCTGCATCATTCCGATGTCGTCAGGTAGTCGTGGCGGATTTACGTGGCCGGAGGGGTGGCTGATGAGGTCAGTTCGGGTAATGCGCTCTGGGTCAAGGCGGGTCCGGCCGCGGGCAGCGCTGGCAGTGGCTGGAGTTGCAGCGCTGGCGCTGGTGGCGGGCGCCTGCAGCAGCAGCAAGAGCGCGAGCTCGGGGACGACGCCGCTGAAGGGCGGGACGGCGGTGATGTCCGAGCCGCCGTCGCAGACCCCGAACTACATCCTCCCGTTCATGGACCCGTCGGTCTCCACCAATCAGAACCTGTTCGACTTCACCTACCTGATGTACCGGCCGCTCTACTGGTTCGGCTATGGCAGCCAGCCGGTGGTGAACACGTCGCTCAGCCTGGCCAGCACGCCAACGTTCAGCGGCCAGAACGTGACGATCAAGCTCAAGCACTACATGTGGTCGAACGGGACGCCGGTGACCGCGGACGACATCATGTTCTGGATCAACATGATGAAGGCGGTGCCGCAGGACTGGTTCGGCTCTGTGCCGGGCGGGTTCCCGACGAACGTCTCCAACATCAAGGTGGTGAGCTCGACCGAGCTAACCATGACGATGAACAAGCCGTACTCGTCGACCTGGTTCCTGTACAACAACCTGAGCCAGATCACCCCGATGCCGGCGGCATGGGACCGGACGGCTTCGGGTCCCAGCAACTGCGACACGACCGTCAGCGACTGCGCTGCGGTCTACAGCTACCTGGCCGGCCAGGCAAAGGACCTCAGCACGTACGCGACGTCGCCGATCTGGGGCGTCGTCGACGGGCCGTGGAAGCTGAGCGCGTTCAACGCCGACGGCCATGTCACGTTCGTGCCGAACAAGTCTTACTCCGGTCCGGTCAAGCCGAAGCTGTCGGCGTTCGAGGAGGTGCCGTTCACCACCGACTCCGCCGAGTACGACGTGATGCAGTCATCCAGCAGCAGCACCAAGATCGATTACGGTTACATACCGGCGTCTGACCTGCCTGCCAAGCCGGCCGGGTCGTCGCCCGGGACCAACCCGCTGTCCTCGAAGGGGTACACGCTGGCCCCGTTGTATGCCTGGGGCATCGGCTTCTACGTGATGAACTTCCAGTCCACAACCGGCAACGGCCCGATCATCCGGCAGCTGTACTTCCGGCAGGCGATGGCGTACCTGATGGACCAGCAGGGCGTCATCAACGGGCCGTTGCGTGGCTACGGCTCGGTCACGGTCGGCCCGGTCGGCAGTACCCCGGTGAGCAAATTCCTGTCCGCGGAGGGGAAGAAGGGCGATCCGTTCCCGTTCAGCATCGCCAAGGCCAAGGCACTGCTGACCAGCCATGGCTGGAAGGTCGTCCCCGGCGGGCCCACCACCTGTGTTGACCCGGCCAAGTGCGGCCCGGGGATCGCCCAGGGCAAGGCGCTGAGCTTCAACTTCCCGTACGCCAGCGGCTTGAGCTGGCTCGCGTCGGAGATGACCGAGCTGCAGTCGAACGCGGCGCAGGTAGGCATCAAGCTCAACATCGAGCCCCAGCCGATCAACCAGGTCACCTCCGTGGCCGCGGCTAACTGCATAGCCGTCAAGGTGTCGTGTGACTGGGACATGGCTAACTTCGAGGGCTTCACGTTCTCGCCGGATTACCTGCCGACCGGCGATGTGCTCTACAAGACCGGGGCCACGTCAAACTACGGCGCCTATAGCGACGCGCAGAACGACGCGATGATCGACAAGACGCTGACCAGCTCGGCCCTGTCCTACATGTACAGCTGGCAGGATTATCTGGCCAAGCAGCTGCCGTTTGAATGGCAGCCGTTCCCCGCCTATCAGATCACCGAGGTTGCGAACAACCTCAAGGGTGCCCTCCCGCAGTCTCCGACGCTGTCCATCAACCCGGAGAATTGGTATTTCGTGAAGTAATCCCGTAGCGGAGGTGCACAACGCCGCTTCCGAAGCTGCCCTCGGCCAGTAGCTCGAGTTTGGCGCGGACGCCGTCCGGCAGTGCGGGCTTTCCGCCGCCCACGATGACCGGGTTGAGGAACAGGTGGCACTCGTCGACCAGGCCCGCGGCCATGGCCTCGCCCGCGAGTTCCGCGCCGCCGACCGTGATGTCGTGAGCCGAGGACTCCTTGAGCCGGCCAATCGCCGCTGGCTCGAAGGCGCTCTCGATCCGCGTGCGTTCGCTTGATGGCTCCTGCAGCGTGCGGGAGAACACGATCTTTTCGGCCGCCCGCCAGATCTCGGCGAAGTCCCGCATCACCGCCGGCTGATCGCTGCTGGTCGGCGCCGTTTCCCAGAAGACCATCGTCTCGTACATCCGGCGGCCATAAAGGTGGGTGCCGATCGGCCGCTCGAGGTCGTTGATGAACGCGAACACCTCAGGATCCGGCGCCGCCCAGTCAAAGTTGCCGCCGGAGTCCTCGATGTATCCGTCAAGCGACGTGATGGCCGAGTAGATCAGCTTGGCCATATCAACCCTCCATGGTCATCTGAGCACTGCCATTGGCTGTAGCGGACAGCTCCCTGATGGTGTCCTCGGCCCACTGCAGACTGGCCCGGTGGACGGCCAGCCCGTGGTTGAGGGCAAGGCGTGCGTGGCGGGTTCCCAGATCGGTTGCCGTGTACTGCTCCAGCCCGCCGGTGAATTCCGCGAGCGCGTCGGCGAAGCTCCGCAGGAACCCGACCACCTCCTCCGCGGGAAACAAGGATTCCATCATCACGAAGCGCATGAGGTGCAAGCCGAGGTCGCTCGCGACCGTGGCAGGTTCCACGGGTGCACGCAGCCAGGCCTCGTGCGCGGCGCGCCCAGCCTGGGTGGGCTCGTAGACGCGACGATGCCGGGCTGACGACCCGTTCTGGCCCGACGGGGTCTGGGTCTGGATCATCCCGATCAGCTCCAGGCGGCGCAGCGCCGGATACACCGTGCCCGAACTGGGCTGGTAGACGCCCATCGGCGTGACAGCGAACATCCGCTTCAGGTCGTAGCCGGACGACGGCTCGATGCAGATCAGGCCGAGCAGTATGTGCTCGAACGAAGTAAGTCGCCGTTCAGCCATGACAAGACCCTACCTTGCCGCATAGGTCGAAACGACCTATGCTGCCACTTGGGCGGAGGCACGCGGTCTTCGCACCGTCACGGAAGGTCCGTTCACGTGGACACCAGCGCTGACGCCCGGAAGCCCGCCGGAAGTGCCGGGACAAAGAGTGGCCGGCTCCTCTCCATCGCGATGATCGCGATCTTCGACGTCGCGGCCCCGCTCGCCGCCTACAGTGCGCTGCGTTCGGCCGGGTGGTCGGCCGTGGCAGCCCTGCTGCTGAGCGGGGTGTTCCCGGTCCTGGGCGTGGCCATCGCCGCCGTCCGGAACAGGCGGCCTGACGTTGTCGGTGGCCTGGTGCTCGCCGGGATCGTGGTTGGCACCGTCCTGGGCCTGGCCTTCCACAGCGCCAGGTTGCTGCTGGTCGAGGGATCTGTGCCCACGGCAGTATTCGGCTTCGTGTGCCTGGGCTCGCTTTGGGCGCGGCGCCCGCTGTTGTTCGGCGTTGTCCTGGAGTTCACCGGGCCGGATACCGCGAGGGGCCGCGAGATGACCAGTCTCTGGGAATTCGAAAAGTTCCGGCACATCTTCCGGATCATCACGGCGGTGTGGGGCATTGGATTTCTCGTCGAGGCCGCCCTGCGGGTGGTCATCGTCTACAACACTTCGACCGGAACAGCCCTGGCCAGCTCGAAGGTCACGCCGTTCGTATTCGCGGGCGTCTTGTCGGCATGGACGGTTGCCTATGGCACCTACCAGAAGAAGAAGGGTGAGCGCAGGGGGGAGATGAGCCAGGTACCGGAACCAAGTCACGTGACGGCTGCCTCCCCGGAGGTCACGAAGGCGCCCGACCTCACCTGATCTGCGGCAGGTCGGCAGGCGCGGTTACCGGTCTGGCTACTTCGTGCCGGCGACGCCGATGAGATTTCCTTCCAGGTCGGTGAAGTGGCCGACCACGAGGGTTCCGGGAGCTCCCTCGGGGCCCATCCGGCGTGTTCCGCCGAGGCTCTCCGCCTTCTCGAGCGCGGCCTCAACGTCGGGAACGCCGACATAGAACAGCACGCGAGGCTGAAAGCCTTCGCCGCCGCCGACGCCACCGTTTGGCCCGGTCCCGTCGCCGTTCGTGGTTGCGTCCACGAAGCCGTAGCTCCCCGGCTTGGACACTGTTTCGGTGACCGTGTCGCCGACGCTGAACGTCCAGCCGAACAACTCGCCGTAATAGCTTCTGAGCCTCGCCGGGTCGCTGCCGATGATCTCAAAGTGCACGACTGGCTGCCCCATGGTGATCCCTTCCACGCTGCGTCACCGGCCTCAGGCCGCTGGCTTGCTGGTAGTGGGACTTTGCAGGTCTGCGAAACTCATCGGTCGTTGCTGGCCGTGCAACGATGGCCGGATGACGGGATCTGATCCAAAAGCTGACCTGCACCGGTACCTGCAGGAAGCCCGCGACGCGCTGCTGTGGAAGCTCGACGGGCTGACCGAGTACGACATCCGGCGCCCGCTGGTGCCGACCGGCACGAACCTGCTCGGGCTGGTCAAGCACCTGGCGCTCGTCGAGCAGGGGTACTTCGGTGACACGTTCGGCAGCCCGTCCGACGACAAGATTCCCTGGGACGAGACCGACCCGAACTCGGACATGTTCGCGGCCCCGGAAGAATCACGCGCGTTCATTACCGGCCTGTACCGGCGGGCGTGTGCGCAATCGGATGCCACGATCGACGCGCTGGCGCTGGACGCCGTCGGCCACGTGCCCTGGTGGCCGGCGGACGGCAACGAGGTCACGCTGCACCACATTCTGATCCGACTGGTCGCGGAGACCAACAGGCACGCCGGGCAGGCGGACGTCGTCCGGGAGCTCATCGACGGGACGGCAGGGCTCAGCGTTGAGGTGTCGAACCTGCCTTCCGAAGACCCAGCGTGGTGGGCAGCGCATCGTGACCGGGTGGAACGCGCCGCGAAGCAGGCAGCAGCGGCAAGTACCGACCCGGGCGGGCAGCGCGACTAGCGACCCGGCCCACGGCCACGCCGATCGGTCACATTCTCGCTCTGCCAGGTGTCGGTCTAGTGACCGGAGAACGCCGCCGGCGAGTGGGCGGACCGTCGCCCGGAAAAGGAGAAGGCCATGCGAGTGTTCGTGGCGGGAGCGAGCGGTGCGATCGGAACCCGCCTCGTTCCCCAGCTGATCGCCCGTGGTCACGAGGTGACCGGCACCTTCACGTCGTCTCCTGAGAAGGCGGAGCGGATCCGCGGGCTGGGCGCCGGGGCCGTGGCGCTCGACCTGCTCGACGCAACCGCCGTGCGTGCGGCGGTGCTGGCCGCCAAGCCTGACGCGATCATCCATCAGGCGACCGCGCTGGCCGGTGGCTTCTCCAGGAAGCTCGACAAGACCTTCGCCCAGACCAACCGGCTGCGGACCGAGGGAACCGACGCCCTCCTCGCCGCCGCGCGCGAGGCGGGCGTGAGCCTGTTCGTTGCCCAGAGCTTTGCCCCCTACCGGTATGCGCGGGAGGGCGGGATGGTCAAAACCGAGGACGATCCGCTCATCGCTGTCCCGGCCAAGGGCACCGAGCAGACGTTCGCGGCGATGGCGCATCTAGACAAGGCCGTCACCGGGGCCGGCGGCATCGCGCTCAGGTACGGCGGCTTCTACGGCGACGCCGGCAACCCGCTGCTCAAGCCGGTGCGCAGGCGGCTGTTCCCGATCATCGGCAACGGCGAAGGCGTCATGTCGTACATTCACCTCGACGACGCGGCCACCGCCACCGTCGCGGCGCTCGAGCACGGCCAGGGCGGCATCTACAACATCGTGGACGACGATCCGGCTCCGCTTCGCGAATGGCTGCCGGTGCTCGCCAGCGTCCTCGGCGCCAAGCCACCCCGCCACATGCCCGCCTGGCTGGCGCGCCTCGTGGCAGGTGAGGACGCCGTCAACATGGGAACCAGCAGCCGCGGTGCGTCCAATGCCAAGGCCAAGCGGGAACTCGGATGGACGCTGCGTTATCCAAGCTGGCGGCAGGGCTTCGAGGCCGCCTACGGATCCGCACCGGCTCAGGTCAGGAACGCAGGAATCCGAGCAGGAGACGGTTGACCGCGAGCCGCGCCTCGAGCTGCATCCAGTGACCGATCCCGTCGATCCGCGATCACGATCGACGTCATGTCAGAACACCTTCAGCTGTCGCAGTGCGGACAGGACACGGGGATCCCCTTCAGTGTGCACGCCGAGGTCTTCCCAGCTGGCCCGCTGGGTGATCCAGCGCACGCAAGCGTCGCCGCCGGAACGCACCAGCGCCGCTGCGGGTCCGGCCGGATCGCCGACCCTGATCGTCCGCCCCGCGGTGCCGGTTATGACGATGTCAGCGGCGCCCGCGACATGGTCGAGCAGAGCCGCGTTCTGCTGCGGAAGCGCCGTCTCGATCCACGTCAGAGCCGGGGCCAGGCGCAGTTCGTCGGACGGCGGGGTCGGGCCGGGCAGCGGCCCGCGGGGCGCGAAGAGGTCCGCCCTGATGTGGGTGTAGTGATCGAAGCAGAACGCCGCCGGCAAGATCCGGGCCTGGTAGGTTCCGAGGTCGCCGAGCGGCACCTCGAAGTCTGCCCCCGCGAGCCCGGCAAGGGCGGTCAGCGCCTTCTCGCTCACCGTCGCGTAGTCGTTCAGGACCTCCTCGGCGGTCAGCGACCGGCGGGACCCCACGAGAACCTCCTGAGCCGCTTCGGTTGCCAGCCCGCTGACGTCGGGCAGCACGGCCAGGTCGACCACGCTCCAGAACAGGGCTCCCATGTGTGCGACCAGGTCCTTGACCGACCAGCCGGGACATCCGGACGGGGCGGCCCACTCGGCGGCGTCAAGGCCCTCGCAGATCCGGATCAGTTCGGCCCGGTCGGCCCCCAGCGCCTCGATGAAGTCTTCCATAGCGTCCACCTTCTGGATAGCGACTAAACTTGACATAGCGATGCTATGTAGAGTTGAGCTACGATGCAAGGGGCTGGCCGAGATGGCGATTCAGGTTGGCGATGGTCAGGCGTCGTCGCTGCGGGCCGAGCACGTGGCCCAGACCCGCCCGCGCTAGTGAAATCGGGCCGCCGCCTGTTTGGTGAGCGCGGCTTCGTCGGCTTCGTGCGTCAGCGGCGTGCGCCGGAGGCGTAGGACGGCTCGTCAGGCCGTGCGCCGACGGGCACCGGCGAAGGCGAGGCCTCGAACAGCAGCAGCGCGATGTCGTCTTCGAGCCTGCGGCCGGTATGCGCCATGAGCCGTCCGAGCAGTTCGTCGGCGGCCGCCTCGAGATCGGGCTTGCGCAGCGTGTCCGCGCAGTCTTCCAGGCGGAAGAACCGACCGCCCCGGTCGCGCGCCTCCAGCAGGCCGTCGGTGTAGAACAGCAGCCGGTCGCCCGCGCCGACCGAGAACGTGGTCGGCTGGATGTCCGGGTGCAGGCCGAGCGGTGTCGCGTATGCATTGGGTGCCAGCGTCCGCAGGCTGCCGTCGGCAGCCAGCCGCAGGGGCGGCGGGTGGCCGCACGTGACCAGCTGAAGCCAGCCGCGCGGGTCGAACTCGGCGAACACGGCGGTCACGAAGCCCTCGTCTCCGACGGCCCGGGTGACCGACTGATCCACGACCCTGGCGATCTCGGTCAGCGCCAGGCCCGGCTGGGCGCACGCGTCGCGGAAGCTGGTCATAGCGAGGCTGGCGAGGCGGACCGCAGGCAATCCCTTTCCGCGGGTGTCCCCGATGAGCCAGCGCGAGCGACCTCCGCTGGACACGACCTCGAGCAGGTCGCCGCCCACCTGTGCCTCCGCCGCCGCCGAGAGGTAGCGCGAAGCCAGCCGCCCCGCTGTCACCGTAGTCGGCACCTCGCGCATCACCGCGCTCTGCGCTACCCGGGCGACGGCGCGGACCTGGCTGAGCCGCCGCTGCGCAGCGGCCCGCAGCACGGCGTTGACGACGGCAAACGCGGCCAGCAGCACGAGCACGCTCACCCGCGATACCAAGCCCTCCGGATGCCCCGGCTGGTCCAGCATCAGGCCGACGCCCAGCAGGACCGCCCAGCCCGCGAGCGCAGCCGTGGCCAGCGGGGCCAGCAGCAGGGAGGCCAGCAGCGGACCCACGGCAAGCCACGTGACCGGGATCAGGATCTGGGCTGCGTGGTAGTGCACCGCCACCGCAGCGGCCGTGACCGCGAGCCATAGCAGCAGCGCGAACATGCGCCTGGCGCGGGCTCGTGACGGCTGGGCGGGACCCGACGCGCCCAGTGGGATACCGCTGCCGGTGCGCGCAAGACGCAGGTCGCCGGGACGCCAACTTCGCCCCCGCCGGAACAGCCCCGGTCGCTTCGGACCAGGGTCGCCGTCAATGCCGAACTCTGTGGCTTCCCCCATCGCGCCCTTCACCTCTCGGGTTTCGGCTCGGTTCCGCCAGTCACGACTATGCAGGTCAGCCCTTAACAGCGGCTCTCCAAAAGCTGAGAACCGGCTCATAGAAGATAAGTGCTCAGTCTGCATAACCTGGACGCTGCACCGGTGCGTTGTCACATCCGCGCCCCGCCGGGTGTCAGCACGGTGACACCTGGCAACGAGGGAACATGACCGATGGCCAACAGTGACCTGCTGGCAGCCGCCTTCGAGGCACACCGCGAGCATCTGCGTGCGGTGGCCTACCGGCTGCTCGGCTCGATGAGTGACGCGGACGACGCGGTCCAGGACACCTGGCTGCGGCTGACCGGCGCGGATACCAGCGAGGTGGAGAATCTCGGCGGCTGGCTGACGACGGTCGTCGCGCGGGTGTCCCTCAACATGCTCCGGGCGCGGCGGCACCGGCAGGAGGAGCCGGTCGGTGATTCCTGGCCCGGCGCCGCCGAGATGGCGGCCATGACCAACGGCGCGGCGGGGCCCGGCGCCGCCCCGCCGAGCCAGGCCGGTGATCCGGAGGACGAGGCCGTGCTCGCGGACTCGGTTGGCATCGCCCTGCTGGTCGTGCTCGACACGCTCACGCCGCCCGAACGGCTCGCGTTCGTGCTGCACGACATGTTCGCGATGCCGTTCACCGAGGTGGGCGCCGTGCTCGGGCGCTCGACCGACGCGACGCGGCAGCTCGCGAGCCGGGCCAGACGCCGGGTGCGCGGGGCGGGGAACCCTGATCGCGCCGACGACCTCACCCGGCAGCGGGAGGTGGCTGCCGCGTTCCTCGCAGCGGCCCGCGGCGGCGACATGAACGCCCTCATAACGCTGCTGGATGCGGACGTCACGCTGACCGGCGATTCCTATGTCAGCGGGGGCGGAAGGCCGATGGTGCTCCAGGGCGCGGCCAGGGCTTCGAAGGGTGCGATGCTTGCCTCCAGCCGGGCTGCGCAGTCCCGGCTGGCACTGATCGATGGCTCGGTTGGCATCATCTGGGCGCCAGGCCTGGCTGCAGGTCGTGCTGGCCCTGACGGTCAACGCCGCGAGCAAGATCACCGTCATCGACATCATCGCCGATCCCGACCGGCTACGTCGGCTGCGGCTGGCGATGCTGCCGGGTGGCGCCGGGGACGGAATCAGCCAGTCAGCAACGTAATGGCCCCGGTCGCGGTGTCCTTTATGCCGGCCGACGTCACCTCTGCCGTGATGGGCTGGTAGTCGGCAAGGAGCCCGAATGCCCTGCCCGCCTCCGATCCATCCAGCCCTTCCGCGAGTGCGCAGTGCGGTATCCAGTTGCCGGGCAGGTAGTAGGCCCAGTGCCAGATCGGCTGCCCGCCGAGCGCCGCGTGCACATCGGCATGAAACGCGAGCAATTCCGCGGTCACCGCAGCGCCGAGAAACAGCACGCCCGTAGCCCCAGGGAATGTGCTCAGGGTGTACAGGCTCAGGGCAGGCCGGCGGGACATCAGCACAGAGCGCAGAGGCGCCGGGTCCGCGCCGGCCAGCGACTCGGCCACGGCAAGGGACACATGTGGCCGGTGCTGGCGATGGGTCCGGGTCGCCAGGCTGGGCAGGCCAGCGTCGGCCAGTCGCTGCCACAGTCGCCGGACCGCGGCATCCGCCTGGTCGTCAAAGTACATTTCGATTGAGTGAGCCACGTGTTCACGATGCCAGACGAGCCCCGTCCTGGAACGCCCGAGATCGCGGTGGCAGTATTCGCTGCAGACCCTGTTGGCAGCCTGTAAGTGGCTATGAACTTCAGCGTTGTGTTTGCGGCGCCACCTGCGCCCACACTAAAATGCTCAACGCGCATGCGCCGAGTATCCCTGGCAGACTAACTGCTCCGGCTGGCCTTCCCAGGCCCGATGGGCCCGAGTTCCGGGTCGCTGCCAAGGCTCTCTTATCAAGCATTCCGAATGGAGTTCTTCGTGAACAACGGCCAACGTGAAGGTAATTCAGCGGCACCTTCCGCTACGCTGAGAATCGGTATTGTCAGCGGTTACTTTAATCCACTTCACGTCGGTCACATTCGCATGATGGAAGCGGCAGCCGAAATGGCCGACCACCTGATTGTCATCGTCAACAACGACGAGCAGCAGATGATGAAGAAGGGCCGCATCATCACTTCGCTCGACGATCGTCTCGAGGTCGTAAGGGCGCTGCGGATCGTCGACGAGGCGGTTCCGGCCCTCGACGAGGACGCCACGGTCAAGCAGACGCTCGCCTCGATTCGGGAGCGGTATCCGGCAGCCTCCGTCACGTTCGCGAACGGCGGCGATCGCAGCACGACGTCGGTCGTCGCCGAGGCCGAGGTGTGTGAGGCGCTCGGGATCGCCCTGCGGCTGGGTGTGGGCGGCACCGAGAAGGCCGACTCCAGCTCGCGGATCAACGCCGCGCTCGGCATCCAGTAGGGGCGGGCCGGCGCCGAACAAGGCGGCCGGGCACCCTCTCTGCCGGGAATCGCCCGGCGGCGCGAGGAGCCACACAACGTAACCAAGCTCCGACTTCACGATATATCTTGCGGCTCGAGATAGACGCGATGTATCTTGACACTCAACGGCACGACGGGGGAGCCTTACAGGACGGAGCGGACCCATGTTCGGGCGGTTTACCGACGAGGCGCGCCGGGTTCTTGACCTGGCCCTGGACGAGGCCAGGACGCTCAACAGCAATCGCGTCGGCACCGAGCACATCCTGCTCGGCCTGGTTCAGGAACGCGACGGGATAGCTGCCGAGGCGCTGGATTTGGTGGGCATCAGCCTGGATGCGGTGCGCCAGCAGATCGAGCGGATCACCGGTCAGGGCCATGAGGCGCCCGCCCCTAGTCACCAGCAGTACACGCTGCGGGCCAAGAGGGCGCTGGACATGTCGCTGCGGGAGGCGCTGCAGCTCGGCCATCACCACATCGGCACGGAACACATCCTGCTCGGCCTGCTCCGCGAGGGCGAAGGGCCCGCCGCGCAGGTGCTGATCGAGCTCGGTGCCGATCTCAAACTGGTCCGCCAGCAGGTGCTCCGCCTGCTCGATGACACCGACGGCGCTGAGGGTGCCGGGGATGCCGAGAGCGGCGGAGGCAACGGCCAGCCCAAGGTCGGTACTCCCGGGCGCGGCCCGGAAAGTGCCGGTCACGATGGCACGACCCTGGAAGGCCGGATGCTGGCCCAGATCCTTGGCCGGATCGAGGCGATGGACGCCCGGCTGTCAGCCGTCGAGCAGCAGCTCGGCAGCGGGCCGGACGTCGGCGACCTCGACCGGCAGATCGCGCAGGCACGCCAGGACAAGGAGTCGGCGGCCGGGGGCGAGGACTACGAGCACGCAGCGACGCTGCGGGACACCGAACGCCAGCTGATCGAGGACAAGACCGAGCGGCAGAAGGAGTGGGCCGCCGCGCACCCGGACCTTCCGTCCCTGGCCGAAGGGCTGCACATGCTGAGCGACGAGGTCGGTCGGCTGCGCGGCCTGCTCAGCCAGCAGGGCAGCAAGTCACGCGACGGCGCCGCGTAGCCGGAGCCAGGCCGGGTCCGCACGCGGGCGCGCCCTACCACTACGCCGGCTACCTGGCAAACCGGCGACGGATTCGAGGTCGCACTCGTTGCCGGCGATCCCTAGCCGGGCTGGCAGACTGGACCCGTGACTCCCCCCGGGTCCGATTTCGAGCTTGGCACCGACGGGCCGACGCTGATCCTGGTCGGCGTCGACGGCTCACGGACGTCGTGGCGGGCCGCCGCCTACGCGGCCGGGCTGGCGCGCAGGCAGCACTGCCGGCTGCTGGCCGTCTACGTAGCGCGGCTGTCCGCGAACATCGGCGCCGCCCCCGGCGTGGCGGCCGCGATGAGCGAGGCGGCGGCGCAGTCGGCGGGCGAGATCGAGCAGCGGTTGCGGGACGCAGCCGCGGAGATCGGGCTTGACTTCGAGTTCCGCGCCGTCATGGGGGATCCGTGGACCGAGCTCACCCGCGCCGCCAAGGAGCGCCGGGCGGACGCGGTGATCGTCGGCGCCTCCGAGCACGCCGGGCACCGCATCGTGGGCTCGCTGGCGACCAGGCTGGTCCGGGCCGGCAAGTGGCCGGTCACCGTGGTTCCGTAGCGGGCTCGGCGGAATGCTGGTCCGGGGCGCCGCCCATCATCCTGAGCATCGGCCCGCCGCCTGACCGGAAGAAGCGCACCAGCAGTGCCGCCGCGAGCAGCAGGAAGATGATGTTGAGGACGGTCGTGTAGTTCCACTGGATGCCGTGCGCGGCGACCCGGGCGTCCCGCTCGGCCGGGACCAGGCCGAGTGCGCTGAAAACGAACTCGATGATGTACCCGGCGATGACCATCGCGGCGTAGAACGCCGCCAGCACCACCAGCATCATCCTCGTGCCGTAGTACTTCCGGTAGATGATCAGGATCGGGATGATGATCAGGTCGGCGAACAGGAACGCCACCACGCCGCCGAAGCTGATCCCGCCGTTCCACAGCACCCCGGCCAGTGGCACGTTGCCGATCGAGCAGACGAAGCTGAGCAGCGAGATCACCGGGCCGATGACCGGTCCCCACAGCTTGGCAGCGAGCGGGTGACCGGTCAGGAACAGATGCCGCCAGAACGTGTCCGGCACCCACGCGCCGACCGCCCCGGCGATGAGCAGCCCGACGACCACGTCGCGGATGACCGCCGCCCACTCCATCACGAAGATGTGGCTGACCGCGGTGTAGCCGTCCCGGCTGAGCAGCCGCTGCCAGAAACCGCCGCCCGATGAGATGCTCATGTCCATGGCCGCGTGGCCCTCCATGGACCCTGCCAGCCCCCGCTCCGCCTGTCGCCTGGCCCCGTCGGTGAGTTTCTCTCCGACGAAGGCCTTGAACGTGACGCCGACCAGGCTGATCATGATGACCCCGCCGACATATTCCGCCAGCGTGAACTGCCAGGAGATCAGCAGCGCCAGGATGATGCCCAGCTCGATCACCAGATTGGTGCTCGCGATCTCGAAGACCATCGCAGCGGTGAAGCTGGCGCCCTTGCGGAACAACGACCTGGCCAGGGCCACCGCCGCGTAGGAGCACGAGGAGGACGCGGCGCCGAGCCCGGCGGCCAGCGCCAGCGTGGCCGGGCCATCGCCGCCCAGCCGCCTGGTGACCGCCTCCCGGCGCACCACGGCCTGCACAACCGCGGAGAGCGTGAACCCGAGGATCAGCGACCAGGTGATCTCCCAGGTCATTGACCCTGCGACGGCGAGTGCGTGACCTATCGCGTCAAGCGCTCGCATGATCAGCCTCCCTCGCTCATCGGTCCTTCCGTATGATCACACGCCGCCGGTCGATGAACCTTTGGGCCGCATAGAACGAGCTCTCCGGTACATCGATGAGGCCGGGAGCCCAGGTGCCAGACTGAGTGCGTGAGCGGCCGGCTGGTGGTGCTCGGCAGCTGCGGTGCCTGGCCCGAGCCCGGGCGGGCCTGCAGCGGCTTCGTGCTGGAGCATGGGGGCGCTCGGGTCGTCCTCGATCTGGGTTACGGCACGCTGCCGCGGCTGCTGGCGCTGCTCGGCTCGTCGGCTGCGGACGGGATCGACGCGGTGATCGTCACGCATGCGCATCCCGATCACATGGTTGACCTGCACGGGCTGCTGCGGGCCCGATGGTTCGGCCGGCGGTCGGCCGCGCCGATTCCGCTGCACGCGCCCGAGCCCGTGCTCGCGCGGCTGATCAGCCTGGAAGACGATGGCGCTGACGTGGTGCGGCGGGCCTTCGACTGGCATCCGCTGCCCGCCCCGCCGCAGCAGATCGGGCCGTTCCGGCTGGAGAGCATGCCGCTGCCGCACTATCTGCCGAACTCCGGCGTCCGGCTGTCCGCGCCCGGCCTGACCGTGGCGTACACCGGGGACACTGGCCCCGACCCCAGGCTGGCCGAGCTTGGCCGCGGCGCCGACCTCTACATCGTCGACGCGACCGATCGGTGGCAGCGTCCCGGCACCCCGGTCGCTCCGCCCGGCCCGTCGCTCAACCTGACGGCCCGAGAGGCCGGCGAGGCGGCCGCAGCGGCCGGTGCCCGACGCCTGCTGCTCACCCACTTCTGGCCGGACAATGACCGGCAGGCCGCACGCGCGACGGCCGAGGCGGCGTTCGGCGGCGAGGTCCTGATCGCGGAGGAGGACCTAGAGGTGCAGCTGGGACTAATGGGACCAGCGGGGCTAGCAGGGTAAGGCCCCAGAAACCTCCTTTCCAAAGACGTGCCGCTGCCAGTCGTCCTATGCTCGCTGCCCTGACCTGCGGGGAGCCCCACTCCTCGCATTCCCGCCCACCTGCGGAGGGCTCCGCCCCCGCACACCGCCCGAAACCTGCACGGGGTTCGCAGGCCGAGGGAACATACCGGGATTCGCGGGCCAAGGGGAGGCCTGCACGGGGTTTGCATGCCGCCGAAAGTCTTTGTCGGCATGCCTTTCAAGGGGGAATCCATGCCCGCGGGGGGAAATCAGTCGAGACGGCCTCCTGCGCATGCCGGCCCGTTGCGGCCGTGGGAGCGGTTGACGTTCGTGCTGGCGTTCGTGCTCGTTGCTGTCGGCATCGTGGTGCTCTCGGTATCGGGTGTGCATGGTCATCCGGCTGCGCAGCGGGCCCGCAGAAAGACCGCACCGGCCGCTACTCGCACGGCCTCAGCCAGTGGATCGAGATCCGTGGTGCTGACCGGGCCGGGGAGCATCAGGTTCTCCTCCGCCGCGGCGGAGAACGCACGGCTGACCGCCGCGCTCGCCCCGGTGTTGCGGGGCGGCACGGGCAACCTCGCGGCCGGAGTGGTCGACGCGGCAACCGGGGCCGTGGCCGTCTACGGGGGCGACCGGAAGTTTCACACCGCCAGCATCATCAAGGTGGACATCCTCGCCTCGCTGCTGCTGCAGCACCAGTGGTCGAATGCGCCGCTGAGCGCGCAGCAGCGGGCGCTGGCTACCGAAATGATCGAGGACAGCAACGACCAGGCCGCCAACGAACTCTGGGAAGCCGTCGGGCAACGCCAGGGACTCGAGGCGGCCAATCAGGAATTCGGCCTGCGGCAGACCACGCCGGGCGCCGGCATTTACTGGGGACTCACCAGCACCACAGTCGAGGACCAGCTGCGGCTCCTGGCCGACCTCGCTTCGAGCCACTCGCCACTTTCGGCGGGGTCCCGGTCCTTTGAGCTCGGCCTGATGCGGCACGTGGTGGCCAACCAGGACTGGGGAGTTACCGCCGCAGCCGTGCCGGGCACTGGAGCGGCCGTGAAGGACGGCTGGCTTCCCGACGGCAGCGCCACCACCTGGGTGATCAACAGCATTGGCTTAATATCGCGCGGCGGGCACGAGCTGCTCGTCGCGGTGCTGTCCAGCGACCAGCCGTCCGAGTCGGCCGGGATAACCCAGGTTGACGCCGCCGCCAGGGCGGCTGTCTCGGCGATCAGTGGAGCCCGCGCGTAGCGCGGGCTCCACAACCTTAGGTATTCCCTGACAAGGGCAGAGCCCCCCAGCAGGTTGGTTTTGAGCTAACCTCCGCCAGTCCCGGTTTCAGGGGGTGGTTCTTGGGCTAACCTCCGCCAGCACCGGTTTCGGGGGTGTGCGGGGGCGGAGCCCCGCATGGTCAGCGGGACGGGATAACGACGGTCTGCATGATCTTGTCGGCCAGCGTCTGCCGCTTGGCGTCCCAGAGCGGGAACAGAAAGCCGACGTAGCAGATGATGCTGTCGACGATGTGGCAGATGTCGCGCAGGAAGGCCTTGCCGGGGCCGATCGGCTGGCCGCTCTGCTCGCCGATCAGGCTCATGTTCAGCGCCCTCTTGCCCCAGGACTGGCCCGTCTTCCCAGCCTGGTACCAGCGGTTGTACGCGGTGACGGCGATTCCGGCGAGCACGAAGATGAAATAGACGGCGCTGTTGTGCGAGGCCACGCCGATGCCGATCAGGATCCAGACGGGGACGATGTCGATCAGGTAAGCGCCGACCCGGTACAGCCAGCTCGAGTAGTTTCCTGCCTGGCTGACGTAGCCGCCCTGAGGCGCGCCATAGCCGCCCGCGGGCTGGCCGTAGGCGCCTGGCTGGCCGTAGGGACCTGGCTGGCCGTAGGGACCTGGCTGGCCGAACCCTCCGGGCTGGCCGTAGCCCGCCGACTGGTCATATCCGCCTGGCTGCTGGGCGTATCCCCCGGGTGGGGGCGGTGGCGGGCTGCCGTACCCACCGGCGGGGGGCGGGCTGCCGTACCCACCGGCGGGCGGCGGGCTGCCGTACCCACCCGGCGCTTGGCCGTAGCCGTCGGAGGGTCCGGCGTTGCCCCCTGGAGGGTTCTCATAAGTCATGGACGTGCCTTTCTGGTGACGGAGATCGTCGTCTCTGCGTGGACCGGTGGGAAGACCTCACAGGAGGCCGTAACGGTGCAGCTGGAAGACCCAGCTCAGCGCGACCACCACGGCCACGACGTAGCCGACCCGCTTGCGTGTGGCCGGAGACCAGGCGCTCGGCTGGGCCACCAGTCCCGCGTTCCGCGCGACCAGGACCGGTGCCGTGCCCAGGGCGAGGGCGGCGACGAGGTACGCAAGCGGGCTGGTCGCGGCCGCGGTCGCCCAGTGCCCGTGCGTGAGGGCAACCGTCGCCGTGGTGAGACCGCAGAACGGGCAGGGCACGCCGGTGAGCGCCCGCAGCGGGCACTCCAGGCCGTGACCGCCGGTATGCGCCAGGATCAGCGGGTACACCGATCCAACCACGCCCGCACCGGCATAGAACATGGTGATGTTCTCAGGTACGGAATACCCCCGGCGGATAATCACCGACATGCTCCCCGTGCTGCTTTACTGCCATCCATATGACGGCTGTCGGCATCGTACGGGTTCAAAGCACCTGGTCGCCGGGTAAATCCGGCGATACCTCGGTACGTCGGCTGTTAGCCTTGCTCACCGCGGCACTCGGTGATGTCCCGCTCACACCGTGTCTGGCCGCGAAGTGAACCCGGAGTGAAGCCGCGTGCTCCTGACGATTTCGACCACTTGCCAGCCAGCAACCGATCGGGCATTCCTGCTGCACAAGAATCCCGGCCGTCAACGCGTCAATCCCCGCCGCCGCCGCGTCGCGGAGTTCGGCGGGCGGCCGCACCGCCGCTCGTCGCCGGCCGGGCGGGCCGCGCTGGTCGTCTCCGCGGCCGCCGTCGCCCTGGCCGCCGCCGGCTGCACCGGCACCGGATCGTCCGGTTCGGCGGCGTCGTCTGGCTCGCCCGCGTCATCCACGTCGGCGGTGGCCCCGCACCCGTCGGCGACGCCGACACCGACGCCCACGCCCTCGGTCTCCGCGCCGCCGCTCGCCGGGAAGATCGTCGGTATCGACCCGGGCCACAATGGCGGCAACTTCACCGACGCCGACGCGATCGCGCGGCAGATCTGGAACGGCGCCGAATGGGAAGCCTGCGACACCACGGGCACGACGACCGACGGCGGCTACACCGAGGCGCAGTTCAACTTCAATGTGGCCACATACCTGCGGGCCGACCTGCGGCGTGACGGGGCACGCGTGATCATGACGCGGACCAGCAACACCGGCGCCGGGCCGTGCGTCAACCGCCGCGCCGAGATCATCAACGCTGCCCACGCGGACGTCGCGGTCGACATCCACGCCGACGGCGCAGCCGCGTCCGGCCGCGGGTTCACGATCCTGGAGCCGGTGGCCGACGGCCCGAACGACGCGGTGATCGCGGCGTCGCAGCGATTCGGCGGCGACGTGCGGCAGGCGATGCTGGCGGAGACCGCGATGCCGGAAAGCAACTACGAGGGTTCCGGCGGCATCATGCCGCGCGATGACCTGGCCGGGCTCAACCTCACCACCGTGCCCAAGGTGCTGATCGAGTGCGGCAACATGCGCAACGCCGTCGATGCCGGGCTCCTGGTGACGGCGCGATTCCAGCAGCAGGTGGCCAGCGCGCTGACCGCGGCGATCGTGCGGTATCTCAGGCCGGCCTGACCGGCCGGTAAACGGGTTCCCACATCAGGGCACGAATGCGGGACGGCAGGTCCCCGTCCAGGCTGGCGCCTGCCACGCCGTCCGCGGTGGCGGCCCGTGCCACGGCGGCCGCGACGGCAACCGACGTCTCGCGCATGGCCTCGACCTCGGGCAGCAGCGGCGCGCCCGGCGTGGCGGTGTCAACAAGCCCGGACACCGCGTGCGCCGCGGCGGCCAGCATGTTGTCGGTCACCTGGGCGGCCCGGGCGGCGATGACGCCGAGTCCCAGTCCCGGGAAGATCAGCGCGTTGTTGGCCTGGGCGATCACGTACCTGACTCCGCGATAGTCGACGGGCGGGAACGGGCTGCCGGTGGCCACTAGCGCGCGGCCGTCCGTCCACCGGATCAGGTCGCCGGGTACCGCCTCGGACAGCGAGGTCGGGTTCGACATCGGCAGGATCACCGGCCGGGCACAGTGCGCCGCCATGTCCCTGACCACGGGCTCGGTGAACGCACCCGCCCGGGTGGACGTGCCGATCAGGATCGTCGGGTGCACCCGGTGTACCACCTCGGCGAGCCCGATGCCGCCGATCGTGTCGTCTCGCTGCCATCCAGCCGGCTCGGCCTCCGGGCGTGCGTACCGGCGCTGCGCAGCGCCGAGGCCCGTTGTCGCGGCGGTCAGCAGGCCCGTCCGGTCGACGGCCCAGAACCTCGTGCGCGCCTGGTCCTCGGACAGCCCGTCGGCCAGCATCGCGGCGGTGAGCTGGTCGGCGATGCCGGTCCCGGCCGTGCCCGCTCCGAAGATCACGATCCGGTGCTCGGCCAGGCCGACTCCGGTGGCCCTAGCCGCGGCGAGCACAGCGGCCAGGTTGACCGCACCGGTGCCCTGGATGTCGTCGTTGAAGGAGAGCGTCTGGTAGCGGTACCGGTCCAGCAGCCGCCTCGCGTTGCTGACGCCGATGTCCTCCCAGTGCAGCAGCGCCCCGGGGAACAGCTTCCCGACCGCGGTGACGAACGCCTCGAGGAACCGGTCGTACTCGGCTTCGCCGGCCCGTGGCCGCCGGTTCCCGATGTACAGCGGGTCGTCGAGCAGGCTCTGCCGGTCGGTGCCCACGTCGAGCATGATCGGCAGCGCCCGGTTCGGGTCGATGCCGGCGGCCGCCGTGTACACGGCGAGCTTGCCGACCGCGATGCCGATGCCGCCTACCCCCCAGTCGCCGATCCCCAGGATCGCCCCGGCGTCGGTGGCCACGACCAGGTCAACCTCGCCCGGGCTCAGGCCCGGGGCGCGCAGCGAGGTCTCGATCTCCTCGGGGTGGTCGACCGACAGGTAGATACCGCGGGGACGGCGGTATTCATGGCTGTACTGCTCGATGGCCTGACCGACCGTCGGGGTGTAGACGATCGGCAGCATCTCGGTGAGGTACCGGGTCAGCAGCTGGTAGTACAGCACCTCGTTGCGGTCGCGGACCTCGTTCAGCAGCACGTTCCGCGCCAGGTCCGTGGCCTGGTTCTGGTACTGCGCGTATACCCGGGACACCTGGCCGTCCAGGGTGCTGTGACCCCACGGGATCAGCCCGGTGACGTCAAGCTCCCGCCGCTCCTCGTCACTGAACGCGGTTCCCTTGTTGGTCCTGGGATCAGCAAGAACCTGCCGCCCGCGCAGCGTCGTGTGCCAGGCGCCGTCGTCGCCGGTCCAGACCGTCTTCATCGAAGGCCCCTTCCGGCTACGTCAGAGCAGCCGCCTCCACGGCGGGCCGTTCCGCCCGCGGCTGGCGCAAGGTCCAGGCGCCAAGCACACACAGTACGACCGCTGCGAGGACCGTGCCCAGCCGGACCCACGGCGACACCTCGCTGCCCACGAACCCGATGACGTGCGCCAGCCACATCGGGCGCGGATCCCCGTAGACGGTGGCCATCGCCATGGCCGCCGGAACCGCCCGGATCAGCATCAGCCAGTCCAGCCGCGACGCAGGGACGACGGCCAGCAGGCAGAACGCGATCGCGTCGTACCACGGCCGCTGCAGTGGCCATACCAGCAGCCAGGCCAGCATCAGCGCCATGGCGGGGCGGATGACCGGCAGGTGCGGTGGCCCGGCAGGCAGCCGCCAGGCCAGCAGCGCGGCCACGACCACGCAGGCCGCCGCGGCGAACAGCTCGAGACCGCGCGGCATGCTGTCGTAGCCGAACGGCGAGTAGAACAGCCGCCAGAAGCTGTCGAAGGTCACCAGGTTGCTGCTGCGCACCAGCAGGTCCTTGAGCGCGGCCGGCCCGGCGACCAGGTAGCCGGGGACCAGGGCCACCACGCCGCCAACGCCTGCGGCGGTCGCCGCCTTGATCGAGTTCCGGCACGACCAGGCGAGCGCGAGCCCCAGCGGAAAGTACGGCGCCTTGACGCCGATGGCCGCACCGACCAGCAGCCCGGCAAGCAGGGCCCGGGCAGGCGGGATCTTGGCGTCGGTACCCGTTGTGGCCGTGTGCGCCACGAGCAGCCCAAGGATCCCCAGGCCGGCACCGAGCCCGTCGATGTGACCGCCGCCGACCACCGCCCACAGCATCAGCGGGTTCACCGTCCACAGCAGGTGCGCCCTGGCCCGGGCCGCTGGATTGCGGCGGAACAGGCGGTCCAGCGCCAACGCGATCACGCCGAACGCGAGCGCGAACAGCAGCTTCAGCCATGCCGCGATGTAGGCGATCGTGATGCCGCCCACCTTCGCCGCAGCCCAGTCCACCGCGATCGCGACGGGGCCGTAGAGCGAGGGGTCGGTCTGCCAGTTGCGCGTGGTCTGCAGGCCGATCGGGTCGCCGATCGCGCGCAACTGCGCCGGTGTCATCACGTACGGGTTATGGCCGATCAGGGCGATCCGGCCGTACGCCGCGTAGCTGAGGCTGTCCGTGGACCCCCCGGGCGGCAGCAGGGCCAGCACGATGATCGCGACGATCACGCCCGCCGCCAGCAACCGGAGGTTCGGCCGGGCACCGCGCCGCACCGCGACCAGGCCGCAGGCGACACCGACTGCGCCGAGCACGATCGCGGAGTAAATCAGGGTGACGCTCGTGGCCTGGGACATGTGCAGGGGAAACCACAGCGGCGGGATCGGCCAGGTCCGCGGGACCACCGGCACAACGATGCTTGGCCCGGCCACGCACACGAAGATCATCAAGAGCAGCGAGATCGCGATGTCGGCGGCGGCGACCCAGCCGAGAATCCCGGAACGCGATGTCGGTGTAGGCAGCCACTCCGGCGAAACGAGCCGTGGCGCTCGGGGCACCGTCCTGGTCGGGCCGGCTACTCCACCCCGCCCACTCCCGTACACCACGCTCCGGCCATGTGTCGAGGCTTCCCCCAGCTCCCGTTACATCGGGGATTACGCATGCCGAAATTACTCGACGATCTGGATTTCCCGCGTACCGAGAAAGCATCGTTGACGCGATCTTTACTCGCCGTTTAAATGCCTTTGCCGAGTCTAGAAATGCCTTTACCGTGCCCGGTAATGACCTTTAGGGTTCATCGGCCCAAAGAGCGCGTACGGCGTCAATGGTGTCCGCATCGGCCGCTTTTTTGTCCGGCCGGAAGCGGATCACACGGGCGAATCGCAGCGCCAGGCCGCCCGGATAGCGGCGGCTCGCCTGCACCCCGTCGAACGCGACCTCCACCACAAGTTCGGGGCGCACCCTGACGACCCCGTAAGCCTGCCGGCGGTCGGCGTCCGCCGCGATCTGCACCGGCGGGTCCGCCAGGTCGAGCAGCCTGGCCGTCTGCCACGCGAGCATCTCGTCGGTCAGGCCCTTGAAGGTCTTGCCGAGCATCACCAGACCGCCGGTTTCCGGGTCGCGGGCACCAAGGTGCAGGTTGGACAGCACGCCCCGGCGCCGCCCATGGCCCCATTCGGCGGCGAGAATCACGAGATCGAGCGTGTGCCTCGGCTTCACCTTGATCCACTCACCGCCTCGGCGCCCGGCCCGGTACGGAGCCTCAAGGGACTTCAGCACGACGCCCTCGTGGCCGTGGGCGACCGCGTCGGCGAAGAAGGCCTCGGCCTCGGCCAGGTCCGCGGTGACGATGCGGGGGGTGAGCAGCGTCGCCGGAGCTGTCTCGGACAGCAGGCGATGCCGCTCGCCGGCCGGCTCGTCTATCAGGTCGCTGCCGTTCAGCTGCAGCAGGTCGAACAGGAAGGGCGTCAGCGGGGTCTGCTCGCGCATCCGCCCGACGTCGGCCTGGCTGGCGGTCCTGGCCGCGGTGACCTGGAACGGGCGCGGCCTGCCGTCCGGGGCGAGGGCCACCGCCTCACCGTCGAGCACGGCAGCTGTCACCGGGAGCGACAGGGCCGCATCGACGATCTCGGGCACCCGCGCGGTGATGTCGTCCAGGGTCCGGGTGAACACCGCTACCTCGTCGCCCGCCCGGTGCACCTGAATCCGGATGCCGTCGATCTTCCACTCCGCAGCCGCCGGGCTGATCTTGGCCAGGGCGGCGGCCACATCCGGCGCCGACGCCGCGAGCATCGGCCGGGCCGGCCTTCCCACGCGCAAGGTGAACCCGCGCAGCGCCGCCAGCGCCCGTTCCACCGAAGGCGTGCCGTCGTGCCCGCCACCGCCCAGCGCCGCCTCGGCCACCTCGGGCAGTGACCCGCCAAGTTGGTGCGCCCGGCGGACCTCCTCGGCCGGGACGCCGGCGGCCTTCGCGACCGCCTCGGTCATCACGCCCTCGAGCGCGCCCTGCCGGAGATCGCCGGCCAGCAGCCGGACCAGGAACTCCCGCTCCCGGTCGGTCGCCCGGGCAAACAGCGCGGCGAGCTGCTGCCGGCGGAGCGCGACAGACCCGGGGCCGGTCACGGCGCCGATCGCGGCGAACGCCTCGTTGACGTCGGTCAGCGTGAGTGGGCCCGCATTGCCACCGTCTTCGGCCTCTGCCGCGTCGGCGGCCCGGAACAGATCGCCGATCGTCGCATACCCCACGCCGATCTGCCCCTGCGGCAGCTCACCGGACAGGACCGCCACAGCGACCGCGACCTGGCCCGGCTCCGCCCGCGCCAGCAGCGCCGCGATCTGCGCGATCTTGGCGTTCCTCGCGGAGGTGGCGGTGACCTCCGCCGACACCTCGACGACATCGCTCAGCAGCACACAGCGATTCTGCCTGACCAGCACCTCAGCCGCAGAGCGCACCCTCGTCCGAGCGCGCCGGCAAGTCCGGAATGCCCGATTGGGCTGAGCGCCGGGCTAGAGCCAGCCTTTTTCCTGGGCTATCTGGGCGGCGTCGGCCCTATTGCGAGCACCCAGCTTCTGGATCGCGGCCGACAAATGGTTGCGCACGGTGCCGGGCGACAGGTTCAGCTGGGCGGCAACGACCGCGATGGTCTCGTGTCCCGCTGCCGCGGCGAGCACGTCGGTCTCGCGCTGGCTCAGCGGGCTCTCGCCCTCGGCCAGCGCGGCGGCGGCCAGCGCGGAGTCGACGACGCGCTGCCCGGCTGCCACCTGCCTGATGGCCGCGGCCAGCTCGGCCGCTGGGGCGTCCTTGAGCAGGAAGCCGCTGGCTCCAGCGGCCATCGCCGCCCGCAGGTAGCCGGGGCGCCCGAACGTGGTCACGATCACGATCTTGCCCGCAAAGCCGGATTGCGTGAGCTGTCGTGCCACCTCGATGCCGCCGGGTCCCGGCATCTCGATGTCCAGGACGGCCACGTCCGGCTGGTGTTTGCGCGCCATCGCCAGCGCCTCGTCGCCGCTGGCCGCCTCGGCGGCAACGTCAATGTCCGGCTCGAGTTCGAGAAGGGCCACCAGGGCCTGCCGAACCATCGTCTGGTCTTCAGCGATCATGATGCGCAGGCTCATGCGTCCATGATGACGGGCGGGCCCCAGATGAGCCCGCCCGTGCCCCCCGTGCCCAGCGCCGCTAGCTGCTTGCGGTCGCGGTGCTGAACCGGGTGGCCGGAACCCGGACCAGGAGCCGGAAGCCCTTTCCGCCGGGACCTTCTCCCGAGCTGATCTCCGCCCCGGCGGCGCGTGCCCGCTCGGTAAGCCCGGACAAGCCGGATCCCTGGTGCTCGCCTGGACGCCGGTCAGCGTCCCATGTCGGGCCGACCCCGTCGTCGGCGATCTCGGCGCTCACCTCGTCGGCCGTGATGCTGACGGTGATCGTCACGGTGCGCGCGCCGGAGTGCCTGACCACGTTCGTGACGCCCTCGCGCACCGTCCAGGCAAGCAGGGCATCGGTGGCCGGGGGCAGCTTGATGGATGCGGGCGCATGCACCTGGCAGTCCATCCCGGCGGCGGCCAGCATGTGATGTGCGGCCGCGAGTTCGGCGGCCAGGCGCGGCTGGCGGTAGCTGGTCACCGCTGCACGCACCTCACCGAGCGACCGGCGTGCCACGCGCTCCAGGTCAGCGACCTCCCGCGCCGCGCGCTCCGGGTCGGCGTCGAGCAACCGCCCCGCGAGCTCGGCCTTCAGGGTGATCAGCGACAGGCTGTGGCCGAGCAGGTCGTGCAAGTCGCGCGCGATCCGCAGCCGCTCATCGGCGACCGCCATCCGGGCGAGTTCGGCCCTGGTATCGCGCAGATTGTTGACGAGCTCGACCCGGCGGGAGGCGCTGTACGCGAAGCACGCTGCCAGCGGCGGCGCGATGAACGCCAGGGCGTTGCTGGTGTTCAGCATCCCCTCGATCAGGAAGACGCTCAGGCCGGCGGCGGTGCAGAACGCGGCACCGAGCACGACAAGCCGCAGCGCTGGCACGCTGCGGCCGACGGCGGCGCTCGCGACGACGAGCGCGGCGATCCAGTTCGATCCGTCCGGACCAGCCACGGCGAGGATCGCCACCGAGAGCCCAACCATGCTGATCAGCGCGACCCATGGCACCTCCCGCGGCCCGAACATGGACTGCGGGAAGATGAGGCGGTCGGTTAGCGCGATCATGCCCACCGTGGCCACAGCGAGGAACGTGATCTTGCCAGGGCTGAGCGAGTGCGCGCCGGAGTACAAATGAGAGGACCAGAACGGGACGGTCAGGTAGAGCAGGACCAGGGCCCGGATCCAGCGGCGGCGGTTGCGGGACCAGCGCTCGCCCTGCCGGTCCAGGTCGTCCACGTAGGGCGATCCGGTCACGGCCACACTCGTCGCCGGGCTTCCCTGAGGCGCGGCCCGGTGGCCCGCATCCTCGGGGAATGACCCGTCGGCACTGTTCATGTCAACATCATGCCTTTTCATGGCGGGACCGGGGTGGCGGCGGTTTCACGGCGGATCAGGCGGCGGTGCTTTCCTGGCGCCAGCGCCAGGCCGCTATCGCGCCGAGGCCCACCGTCCAGGCGGCGAGCGCGGCTACGTGCGACATCCCCAGTGGGCGCCCGGCCGCGGCGTTCCAGCCGAGCTGCGCGAGGTGGTAGCTGGGCAGCAGCTTTCCTACCGTCTGCATGCCGCTGGGCAGGCTGGACCAGCTGATGAAGATTCCGCCGAGGAACGCCAGTACCAGCAGGGTGATCATCTGCGCCACCTGAGCGGTCTGGCTGTCGAACATCAGCCCGATGACCAGGCCTGCCGCGCAGAACGGGATGGTGCCTGCCACGATGATGACCACGAGCGTGCCCAGCCTGCCCGCGGCCAGGTGCACGTGGCCGTAGGTCAGGGCCAGGGCTACGAGCACAGCCAGCCCCGGAATGATCATCAGGACCGACTGCACCAGCTTGGCAGCGAACCATCCTGGCGTGGTGATGGGCGAGATCCGCAGCTGCCGCATCCAGCCGTTGTGACGTTCCCTGGCCAGCTGCGGCCCGCTGGCGAACATTGCCGAGCCCATGCCCGAGTACACGGCCATGGACACGAGCAGCAGCGTCGCGACCGTCAGGCCCTGTGATATGCCGTGCTGCTTCGCGTAGATCAGGTAGAGCAGAACCGGAAACGCGATCAGCATGATGAGGAACCGGACGTTACGCAGCGTCCGTACGATCTCGAACCGCAAGAAGGCAATAATCGGTCAGCCCACCCTGGTCATGTCGGAGGAGTTGCTTACGCCGGCGGCCCGGTCGGCCGGCTCGCCCTGCCCGGCGCCGCCGCCGGTGAGTGCGATCAGGGCCTCCTCGAGGCCGCCGCCGCCGACCTCGAGTCCCCGGACTGGCCCGCCGAGCGCGTACAGCGCGGGCAGGGTGGCATCGGCGTTGCCGGACCGGATCGTCACCGCGTCGCCGCTGGCCACAACGTCATTGACGCCGGGCAGCCGGAGCAGCGCCGAGGTGTCGGGCGTGGGTGTGCTGAACCGGATGGTCCGTACCGAGGTGTAGGCCTTGATCTGTGACGGGGTGCCGTCGGCCATGATCCGGCCGTGGCTGACCACGATGATCCGGCTCGCGTTGGCGTCGGCCTCGTCCAGGTAGTGGGTGGCGAACAGCACCGTGGTGCCCTGGCCGGCGGTCGTCTGCACGGACTGCCAGAAGCTGCGGCGCGCCTCCACGTCCAGGGCCGCCGTCGGCTCGTCGAGGAAGAGCAGGTCGGGGCGGCCGGCCAGCGCGAGGGCGAAGCGCACCCGCTGGGTCTGGCCGCCGGACAGCTGTTCCACCCGCCGGTCGGCGATGTCGGTGAGGCCAGCCAGCCGGAGCAGGTCGGCCTGGCTGCGGCTGCCGTGATAGAGCTGGCGGAACAGCGCGATCAGCTCGGAGACCTTCGCGCCGTCCGGCAGGCCGCCGGTCTGCACCATCCCGCCGATCTTGCCGGCAGCGACGGCGGCCGCCGGCGTCATGCCGAGCACGCGCACGTCGCCCGACGTTGGCTTGCGCAGGCCGAGCATGGTGTCGATGGCCGTTGACTTCCCGGCACCGTTGGGCCCGAGCAGCGCGACCGTCGCGCCGCGGGGGATCTCGAAGCTCACGTGATCCAGGGCGGTGACCCGGCTGCTGTAGACCTTTGTCACGTTGTGGAACATGACGGCAGGGCTCGCCTGCGGGCTTGCTGTCTTCATGACAGCCACGCTAGGTGGCCGCCCGGCGCTGGCCCTGTGCCCAGGATCACGAACCGGGCATGACATCTGTCATGCCCGGTTCGGGGCGAACACGCTGCGCGAGGTCAGGACGTGCGGGAACGCCCTCCGTTGGCCGACTCCTCCTCGGCGGCCGGTGCGGCGGCCGAGCCGTTGGCCGAGGGCGTGCTGCCATCCGGCACCTGGTCCTCGTTGCCGAGGCTGGAAAAGTCCGGCTTGCGCCGCAGCACGACGGCGGCCACAGCGCTGCCGACCGCCGCGATCATCGCGAAACCCGCGAGCACCCGTGGCCAGCGCTTGCGCTGCCGCGGCGCGGGATCCAGCCGGTTCGCGGCCTCAACCAGCGCGGAGGAGATCGTCGGCGCGATCTTCTCCGAGATCGCCGGGGCGATCTTCTCGCGCACGGCGACACCGGCCTGCTCCACGTGCGGCGCAGCCCAGCTACGCGCCTCCTGCACCCGCGGGGCTGCCCACGCCACGGCGTCCTCGGCGCTCTGCCGCGCCGCAAGACCGGCGACCTTCGCCGTCTGTCCGGCGCTGCGGGCCATTACCGGCACCTGCGAGGCGGTGTCAAGCGCGCGCTGTTTCGCGGCGGCACCCGTATTCTTTCTGGTCATAAGGGACATCGAACCTCCCAAGAGTCTTTCCCGCAGGAAGCACTTCCCCGGGTTGGGCAGGTCAACCGTTATCGGCAAGATCGCCAAAGGGCGCGGTGCCGCGAGTGAAGGTGGGAGGGAGCGGCGAGGCAAGGCGTGATGAAGGGGATGAGTGAGGCGGGTCGGAGGGACGAGGCAAGGCGGCGCGAACTAGGGATAAGGACGCGGGTGGAGGCGGCTTGCCTCGGTTCAAGCACAGCGGCCGGCGCAATAGGCTGACCGTGCAAGGATGCTTTCCATGACTAAGACGCTCACCGCAACGCTTCGCACCAGCCAGGGAACGGTTCAGGTCCGGCTGTTCCCCGACCATGCGCCGAAGACCGTGGCGAATTTCGTTGAGCTCGCCGAGGGCGGGCGCGAGTGGACTGACCCGCGGACCCGCCAGGCCACGACCGGCCGGCTCTACGACGGCACGGTCTTCCACCGCGTTATCCCGCGGTTCATGATCCAGGGCGGCGACCCGCTCGGCACCGGGACCGGCGGCCCCGGCTACAAGTTTGGTGACGAAATCCACCCCGACCTGAGGTTCGACCGGCCGTACCTGCTCGCGATGGCCAACGCCGGCCCGGGCACCAATGGCTCGCAGTTCTTCATCACGACGGTGCCGACGCCCCACCTCAACGGCAAGCACACCATCTTCGGTGAGGTCATCGACGGCGCTGACGTCGTCGAGCGGATCAGCCAGGTACAGACCGGCCGGAACGATCGCCCGGCGCAGGATGTGGTGCTCGAATCGGTCTCGATCGAGCGGCCGTCCGGCAACGGGGAAACCGCGGGATAGGAGACCGGCGGTGGCCACCCCACCAGACTCAACGGCGGACCAGGGCACGAAGGTCCCAACCTGCTACCGGCATCCGGGCAGGGAGACGTATGTGTCCTGTGTGCGCTGCGGCCGGCCTGCCTGCCCGGACTGCCTCCGGTCTGCCGCGGTCGGCCAGCAGTGCGTCGATTGCGTTCGGGAGGGGAGCCGCGGCACCCGCAGCGGCGGTGCGGTGTTCGGCGGCCGGCCTGCCGCCGGCGCCGTGGTCACCTGGGCTCTGGTCGGCATCAACGTGCTGCTCTACCTCGTGGAGCTGGCGCACCCGAACATCGCGAACGACTGGGCGATGCTCGGGCGGGCCGAGATCGTGCCGGGGGGCCCGCTGCAAGGCGTGTCCCAGGGGCAGTGGTACCGGCTGCTCACGTCCGCGTTCCTGCCGCCGCCCGGCCTGAGCGGCCTCGGGCCGCTGGACATCGCGTTCAACATGTGGGCGCTGATCCTGGTCGGCCCGGCGCTCGAACGGCTGCTCGGCCATGGGCGCTATCTCACCGTCTACCTGGTCAGCGCCATCGGCGGCTCGGTGATGTTCTACCTGATCGGCCCCGCGAACGTGGAGGCGCTCGGCGCCTCGGGCGCCATCTTCGGCCTGTTCGGCGCCTGGTTCGTGGTAGCAAGGCGGCTGCGCCTGGACAGCAGGTGGATCGTGACCGTCGTGGTGCTGAACCTGGTGATCGGCTTTGTGGTGCCGGGCATCGCCTGGCAGGCGCACGTGGGCGGGATCCTGGCCGGCGGGCTGCTGACCGCGGCCTACGCCTACGCGCCGCGCGCCAACCGGGCCCTGATCCAGGGCGGAGCGACCATCGCCGTGCTGGCGATCCTGGCCCTGGCGCTGCTCGCGCGGAACCACCAGCTCGCCGCGGCAGCCCTCAGCTAGCCAGCTGCCGGGCTATGCACAGCCTGTGGATGACGGTGTGTACCGAATCACCGCGATGTGATTCGGTGTCAGCGCCACTTCGTTGAGAGCCCGACTCCGAGGATGATGAATCCGAACCCGAGGACCAGGTTCCAGTCGCCGAGCGCGCTCTGCAACGGCGTCGTGCCGCCGGTGATGTAGAACAGCGCGATCCAGGCCAGGCCGAGCAGCAGGCAGCCCAGCATGGACGGAACCAGCCACCGCGGGCTGACCTTCGCCTTGGTTGACTTTGGCGGCGGTGTGTAGACCGCCTTGCTTCTAGTGCGTGATTTTGGCACGGCCGACGCCTCCTGAAGGAATTCTAAAGCCTGGGTTGTTCGAGGCGCTCGGGCTCGGCGACGGCGACGCACTCGCGGTGGGACTCGGCGTGCTAGGTGTCGGCGATGGCGCCGCTGCTGCCACAAAGATCGTCACCTTGGAGCCCTGCGGGGCCGTGCCACCACTCGGGTTCTGGCTGAACACGTTGCCCGGCGTCGATCCGGATGGTCCCTGCACGGTCCTGACCGACACGTTGAACCCGGCACCGGACAGGATCTGCTCCGCCGTGGACAACGGGTCGCCGATGACGGACGGGACCGTAGCGCCGCCGCCGGAGACGAAGATCGTGATGCTGCTGCCCTTGGATACCGAGGTGCCCGCCTTCGGGTTCTGGCTGACCACCTGGCCCTGTGGCGCCGTCGAGTTCGGCTGCGATTTCTGGGTGACCTGGAAGCCCGCGTTCTCCAGCTGGCTCGTGGCCGCGTTCTCGGTCTCGCCGACCACTCTCGGCACCTTAACCGAAGCCGGGCCCTCGGACACGAACAGCTTGACCGTGGCGTTCTTGGACAGCTTGGTGCCGAATGGCGGGCTGGTGCTGATCACGTCGCCCTTGTGCACGCTGCTCGATGCCTTGTCCACGACCGAAGGCACCAGGCCCGCCTGCACGATCGCCTTCTGGGCCTGCGCCTGAGTTTGGCCGACGACGTTCGGCACCGCGATGTTGCCGCCACTGCTCGAGATGTAGTTGAACCCCCAGATCAGCCCCGCGATGACGGCAACGGCGGCCACGGCCGCCACGATCCACGGCCACTTCTTCCTGCCGCCCGGCTGATCGTCCTCCGGCCCGTAGTCATACGGCGGGATCGCGCCGGTCGCCCCAGCCATCTGGGTCGCCGACCCCATTCGCCGGGTGCCCTGGTAAGCGCCGAACTGGGTCGGCGCGGCGACCGGCATGCCCTGGAGCGCGCGCTGGATGTCATTGCGCATATCCCCGGCCGACTGATAGCGGTCCCCGGGGTCCTTGGCCATGGCCTTGAGCACGATCGAGTCGGCCCACTGCGGGATCTCCGGGTCCACCCGCGAGGGCGGGATCGGGTTCTCGCGCACGTGCTGGTAGGCGATCGCCACCGGCGAGTCACCGGTGAACGGGGGACGACCGGTGAGCAGCTCGTAGAGCAGGCAGCCGGTGGAGTACAGGTCGCTGCGGGCGTCCACCCGCTCCCCCTGGCCTGCTCCGGCGAGAGGTACTGCGCGGTGCCGATGACCTGCGCCGTCTGCGTCATCGTGGCCTGCGCGTCGCTGACCGCCCTGGCGATGCCGAAGTCCATCACCTTGACGTCGCCGGTCCTGGTCAGCATCACGTTGCCGGGCTTGATGTCCCGGTGCACGATCCCGTTGCGATGGCTGTAGTCCAGCGCCCGCAGCACCCCGTCGGTGATCTCGAGCGCTCGCTCCGGCAGCAGCCGCCGGTCGTCCCGCAGCAGGTCGCGCAGGGTCCGGCCGTCGACGTACTCCATCACGATGTAGGGAACCGGGGTAGGGCCGAGCATGTCTTCCCCGGTGTCGTAGACCGCCACGATGCTCGGGTGGTTGAGCGAAGCGGCGGACTGGGCCTCGCGGCGGAACCTGGCCTGGAAGGTCTGGTCGCGCGCCAGGTCATCGCGGAGCGTCTTCACCGCGACGATGCGGTCGAGACGGATGTCGCGGGCGCGGTAGACCTCGGCCATGCCGCCGCGCCCGACGACCCCGTCGAGCTCGTATCGGCCGCCGAGTAGCCGCGGCTGAGTCATGTCTCGCACTTGCGTTACCGCCCTGCGTAGATGTCTGTCTGGTTCTGGCTGGGCAATGAGCCCTTTGCATCTGGCGATTTCGCGCTCAGGGTATGCGGCCAGTCATGGGGAGGATGAAAGAGGTCCATCAGTGCACCCCCAGGTAAGCTTCGATGATCTTGACGGCGATCGGGGCAGCGGCATCGGCGCCGAAGCCGCCGCCCTTGACGATGACGCCGACCGCTATCTGCGGGTTGCTGGCGGGCGCGTAGCAGGTGAACACCGCGTCGTCCAGGCCCGCGCCGCTGACGGTGTTCTCCGCTGTGCCGGTCTTGCCCGCGATCACCAGGCTGCCCACGGCGGGCGGCCCAGCGGTCTGGTATGCGGTGCCTTGAGGGTTCTGGGTGACCTGGACCATCATCGAGCCGACCTCACTGGCCACCTGGGAGCTGACCGCCTGCGTCAGCACCGACGGGGTGGTGGAAGCGAGCGTCGTCAGATCCGGGGCCTGCACCGACTGCAGAAGGTAGGGCCGCATGACTTTGCCGTGGTTCGCGATCGCCGCGGCGTCCAGGGCCTCCTGCAGCGGGGTCACCTGGTCGTCGAGCTGGCCGATCGAGGAAATCGCGGTGAGCGACTGGTCGGGGATCCTGGGGATCACGCTCGGCGAGACCTGCATCGGGATCGTCAGGTTCGAGTCGTTCCAGCCGAACTTGTTGGCCTGGCTCTGCAGCCCGGGGCCGCCCACCTTCATGCCGATGTTCGCGAACGCGGTGTTGCAGGACAGCAGGAACGCCTGGATGACCTGGGGGTGACCGCCAAAGCAGCTCTCGTCGGCGTCGTTGTTGAGCGTGTTGCCGTTGGGGAGCGTGAGCGGCTGCGGGGCGGCGATGGTCGCCTGCGGGCCTGCCACCTTGCCGGTCGAGAACCCGGCCGAGCTAGTGATGATCTTGAACGAGGAACCGGGCGGGTAGGTCTGGTTGATGGCCCGGTTGAGCAGCGGCTGTGACGGGTCGGCCAGCAGCTGCTTGTCGATCTTGTTCAGCTTCGCGCCGTCGAACGTGGTGAGCAGGTTCGGGTTGTACGACGGGTAGGAGGCCATGGCCAGGATGGCGCCGGTGCTCGGGTTGAGCGCGACGACGGCGGCCTGGTGGCCACCATCGCTCAGCAGCGCCTGGTAGGCCGCCTTCTGTGCCTTGGGGCTGACCGTGAGGTTGACCGTCGCCCCCTGTTTGGCCTTGCCGGTGAGCAGGCTGATCAGGTTGTGCACGGCCAGGCTCGGCGACGTGCCCGCCAGGTACTTGTTGTACGCGGACTCGATCGCGGTCGCGCCGTAGACCGTGTCGTAGCCGGTGATCGGCGCGTACATGGCGCCGTGCGGGTAGTGGCGCTGGTAGATAGCGTTGCCAGAAGAGGAAGAGTCGCCCTTGACCGGCTGCGAATCGGCGATCGTCAGCGGGCCGCCGGTGCCGTCGGCGATGATCGAGCCTCGCTGATACTGAAACTGCTGGTCGAAGGTGCGGGCGTTGCCCGGCTTGCTGGCCAGGCTGCTGGCCTCGAACCCCTGCACATAGTTGATGTTGACGAGCAGCAGCACGAACATGACCAGGCAGGCCAGGGACAGGCGGAACAGCGCACGATTCATCCGGCGCGCACCACCTGTGTCATGCCCTCGTCCTGGATCGGCTGCGGGGCCTGCTGCCGCGCGGTGTCACTGACGCGCATGAGCAGGGCGACAAGAGCCCACGTGGTCAGCAACGAGGAACCGCCCTGGGACAGGAACGGCGTGGTGATACCGGTCAGCGGGATCAATCTGCTCACACCGCCGACGATGATGAACACCTGCAGCGCGATCGCGAACGCCAGGCCGCCGGCCAGCAGCTTGGAGAACGGGTCGCGGACCGCCACCGCCGCCCGCAAGCCGCGCTGGACCAGCAGGCCGAAGATCAGCAGCATGGCCATCAGGCCGGTCAGGCCGAGTTCCTCGCCGAACGCGGTCATGATGAAGTCGCTCTGCACCAGCGGAGTGAAGTACGGCTGGCCATGCCCGAGCCCGGTGCCGAGGATCCCGCCGACGCCCATCCCGTACAGCCCCTGCACGAGCTGGTAAGAGGACACACAGTGCGCCGCGGGGGTGGGGTTGCAGAAAACGTTGGCCGACGTGAACGGGTGCAGCCATTCGGTGAATCGGGCGCCGACGTGGCTGAAGAGCTTGCTCGCCACGTACGCGCCGGAGATGAACAGCAGGATGCCGATCAGCAGCCAGGAGGTGCGCTGGGTGGCGATGTACATCATCGCGACGAACATGCCGAAGAACAGCGCAGAGGTCCCGATGTCACTCTCGAAGACCAGGAGCAGCAGGCTGACACCCCAGGCGATCAGCACCGGCCCAAGGTCACGGGCCCGGGGCAGGTCGATGCCCAGGAACCGGCGGCCTGCCAGCGCCAGCACGTCACGCTTAGCGACCAGGTACCCGGCGAAGAACACGGCGAGCGCCAGCTCGGCGAACTGCTCCGGCTGGATCGTGAAGCCGCCTATCGCGATCTGGATCTTGGCCCCGGTGCCTGGGATCTCGCTGAATCTGTCGGGCAACACCGCCGGAATCGCCAGCAAGATCAGCCCGATGGCGCCGAGGGTGTAGGTGTAGCGCTGCAGTACCCGCACTTCCCTGATGAAGAACAGGACCGCGACGAACGCGGCCACGCCCAAGGCGCTGTACATCACCTGCGCGGCCGTGGTGGACGCGGCGATCGTGGTGATCTGGGTGCCGGGATTCCCGTTCCGCCCGGATTCCTGGAGGCGGTAGATCATCACGATCCCGAGGCCGTTCAGCAGCGCGGCGAGCGGCAGCAGCAGCGGGTCGGCCCACGGCGCGAGCTTCCTGACGGCGAAATGCGCGACGAGCATGATCGCCGCGAACGCGAGCCCGTACTCCGCCAGGCCAGCGGGGAGCTTCCCGTTCAGGCCGAATCCGACATTGGCGTAGGCGAACAGCACAACAGCTACGGCGAACGCGAGCATGAGCAGCTCGGTCCGGCGTCGCCCGCGCGGCATCGCCACGGCGGCCGCCCCGGCGGACGGCCGCGCTGCGGGCTGGCTGGAGATAGCGGTCACCCAGCCGTCCCTTGCGGGGCGCAGCCCGTGGGCGTCTTGGGCGCCGACGGCCGGGTCAGAGGCTCGGTGCGCGTTTGCTTCTTGCCGTGGACCGTCACCGTGACCTTGTGCGACGTGGGCAGCGCCGACCACTTCGCATACGCGGCGTCGTAGTTGTTGCAGGTGATCGTCTGGCGGATGCTGTTCACGGTCTTCCTGGCGTCGGTCAGGGTGCCCGGGGCGGTCGCGCTCACCACCGCGGTTTTGTCGGTCGCGGGGACCTTGGACAGCTTGATGCCGGTCCTGGTGTAAACGCTGGACAGGCTCATGCCGAGCACCTTCTGGTTGACACCGCGGTAGATGATCACCTGCTTGCCGTCGGTGCCGACGTAGTACTGGTTCTGGGTGTAGCGCCATCCGGCGTATCCACCGCCGACGATGAGGATCAGCAGGACTATCAGGATCGTGGTGACCACCGGCCAGCGTCGCTTCGGCGCCCGGTGGTCGGCGGCGTCGGAATCGGTTTGCGCTTCCGGCTCGGCCCTGGCGGCCTGCCCGTCCGCCGCTGGCACCGCGGGCCTGACCGCCGTGATGCCGCTGGCGGGTGACCCGCCGCGGGTCAGCTGGTGGGCGCGCCCTGCCGGGCTATCGGTCCGCAGCCGCGGCCGGCCGTCGCCGTTTGACGCCGCGCCGACCACCCGGTAGGCCTGCCCGGCCGACGGTTCTGGCCCGCTCTCCACGACGTCGCCGACGATGCAGGTGATGTTGTCAGGGCCGCCGCCGCGCATAGCGAGGTCGATGAGCCGGGCCACCGCCTTCTCGCGGTCGGATTCCTGCAGCAACGTGGTCCGCATGGTGTCGTCGCTGACCACATCCGAGAGGCCGTCAGAGCAGAGCAGGTACCTGTCTCCGGCCTTGGCCTCGATCAGGGACAGGTCGGGCTCGGCCTCGGTGCCGCTCTGCAGTGCGCGCATCACCAGCGAGCGCTGAGGGTGGGTGGCGGCCTGAGCCGGGCTCAGCCTGCCATCGTCCACCAGCGACTGGACCAGCGTGTGATCGCGGGTGATCTGGTGGAAGTCGCCGTCGCGCAGCAGGTAGGCGCGGGAGTCGCCGATGTGGCAGATGGCGATCGTGCCCTTGGACCAGAGCAGCGCGGTCAGCGTGGTGCCCATGCCCTCGACGGAGGGGTCCTCGATGCTCATCTCGTGCAGCGTGTTGTTGGCCTGCGCGACCGCGGTGGCGAGCGAGCTGAGCAGCTGGTCCTGGGGGAGGTCGGTGTCCAGGCCTGCGAGAGCGGAAATCGCTACCGAGCTGGCGACCTCGCCGGCGGCGTGCCCGCCCATGCCATCGGCGATCGCGAGCAGGTTCGGGCCCGCGTACGCCGAGTCCTCGTTTCCCTCGCGGAGGAGCCCGACGTCTGTGTTGACCGCATAGCGGAGTGCAAGTGTCATCTGCGCAGTTCCAGGACGGTCTTACCAATTCGGATCGGCACGCCGACCGGTACCGGGGTCGGATGCGTCACCTTCTGACGGTCGAGGTAGGTGCCGTTCGTTGAGCCAAGGTCCTCGACAATCCACTGACCATCCTGGGGAAACAGCCGGGCATGCCGGGTCGAAGCGTAGTCATCATTCAGCACCAGTGTGGCATCATTCGCGCGGCCGATGGTGATCTGCTGATCAGTCAGGCCCAGGGTCGTGCCCGCCAGCGCGCCCGCCGTGACGAGGAGCTGCTGGGGAGCCGATCGCGGGTTGCGGCTGCGCTGCGGACGCGGGGGTTTGGGAGGCTGCGCCGGACGGGGGCGCGCCTGCCGCTGCTTACGCGCCTGCCTACGGGACGAAACCGAAGAGGCGGCGTTGCCGAAAAGGTCGGTGCGGACCACACCGACCGCTGCGATCACGAACAGCCACAGGACTGCGAGAAACGCAAGCCTGATAAGCGTGAGAGTGAGCGCGGTCATCGGGTCATGCCTTTGCTGCCCTCTGCTGGTCAGTGGCTGCCGGAGCCGTCTTTTCCTGGCGGCGCCGTCAGCCGGTCGGAGTTGTACCGCCGCCGGTGTGGTCGCGGCGTCGTGGGTCGTCAGTACACACCATCCCTGCGAAAGACGAGGGTCGTCCGGCCCAGCGTCACGCGCGTGCCATCGGTCAGTGCCATGCGGCGCACCGGCTGGCCGTTGACGAAGGTGCCGTTGGTGGAGCCGAGGTCCACGAGGACGACCTCGTTATCCTCGACGCGCAGCTCGGCGTGGTGGCGCGAGACACCGGGATCGACCAGCCGCAGATCGCAGTCGGTTCCGCGGCCAAGTATGGTCAGCGGCGCGCTCAGCTCATAGGTGCGCTGCGTGTTGCCGTCCGAACCCGGTTCCGGCCCGGAGACCAGCAGCCGCGGATTCCCGGCGAACCCGCCGGCCGGGCGTGGCAGATCGCTGGCGGGCCTGCGGATCTCGCCGTCCTCGACGGTGGTGCCCCGGATCACGCCGGACCGGATCCGGAACGTGCCCGTGGTGAGGTCGGGGACGCCTTCGAAGCGCATCCGCACCGGACCCACGAACGAGTAGCCCTGCTCCCGTGCGTGCTCCCGGGCGAGCGTCGAGAGCTCGATGCCGAGGCTGTCCGCATAGACCTCGAGCCGCTCATTGTCCGCCTCGGCCAGCTCCACAACGAAGTCGTTGGGAACCAGCGTCCTGCCCTGCGCCACAATCGCAGCGCGATCATCCATTTCGCGCTGCACGGCACTGGCGATCTCCACCGGCTGCAGCTCCGATTTGAACGCCCGCGCGAAGGCACCCTCGACCATCCCCTCGAGCCTGTGCTCAAAGCGCTGCAGAACTCCCACCGGGTACCCCCTCTCCCTCCTCGCGTCTGTCCGCATCCGATCGTATCGGCGCAGTGGCATTGCTTGCGGACGTGCTAACCTGACTCACTGCCCAGGGCGGGTGGCGGAACGGCAGACGCGCACGGTTCAGGTCCGTGTGTCCGAGAGGACGTGAGGGTTCAAATCCCTCCTCGCCCACTTCGTTATCGCTTGTTCTTCCTGACCCCTTCCAGTTCGCTGGCCGCAGCTT
>CAWHZU010000027.1:0-234723 GCA_963833885.1 uncultured Actinomycetota bacterium
CGGCCTGCGGGCCGGGCCTGCTGTTCTGGAGACTGTCAGGGTTTGAGCACGACCTTGCCGGTGTTCTGGTGTTGCAGGAGCCGGCGGTGGGCTGTTGCTGCTTCGGTGAAGGTGTAGGTCCTGTCGATGAGCGGTTTGACGCTGCCGTGGTCCCACAGGGCGAGAACGGCCTGGAGTTCTTCGCGGAGGATGGCGATCTGCCCCCACAGGTGGCCGATGTTGACGCCGCTGATGGTCCGGTTGTGGTTCATCAGCCCGAGCGGTGTCAGCAGCGGTATGCCTGCCACCTGGGAGACTAGGCGGGCCGGGCGGCGTCGCTGCCCGCTGGCCAAGTTGGCGAATCCGTAGGCCACCAGCCGGCCGCACGGGCGGAGCAGCTTCAGCCCTTTTCGCCAGTCATGGCCGCCGAGCGGGTCCAGCACGATGTCCACGCCCTCGCCTCCGGTCAGCCGGGCGACCTCAGCGGCATAGTCGGTGGCGTGGTAGTCGATGGGGTGCGCGCAACCTTCGGCCTTAAGCACGTCGTGTTTGGCGGCCGAGGCCGTGCCGAAAACTTCCAGATCGTCCACAGTGCGGCATAGTTGCAGCACCGCCGTCCCGACCCCGCCGGCGGCCATATGCACCAGCACCCGCTCGCCGGGCCGGACGTTCGCGACGCGGAACAGCATGTGGTAGGCGGTGAGGTAGTTGACCGGTATCGCGGCGGCTTCCTCGAAGCTCATCGCGTCCGGCATCGGCAGCACCTGCTCCGTGGGCACGCAGACCACATCCGCGTGTCCTCCGAAATGCGTCAGGGCCAGCACCCGCTGGCCGGTCGCGTGGCCTTGGGTGCCGTCACCGACCGCGTCGATGACCCCGGCCACCTCGTAGCCGACGACGCATGGCGGCTTGGGGGCATCGGGATATAGCCCCTGCGCGGCCATCACCTCTGCAAAGTTCAGGCCAGCCGCGCAGACACGAATGCGGACCTGGCCCGGGCCGGGCTCAGGATCGGCCGTTTCCCGCACCTCCAGAGCTTCGGGCCCGGCAGGCCTAGTGATCCAGACCGCTCGCATCGCCACATCCTCCGCAGTAGACACGGCACCAGAGCCCAAGCCCGTTCCGCCCGCCGCCGATCGCATTTATCCTCTCAAACCCAGCCGGTAAAAGGGTCCCGCCATCTCACCGGCAATACCCGCTCATGCACCGGACAGCGCATGAAACATACCATTTCCACCAGAGAATCCATAAATCCCCAAGTTGGCCGTCTACAATGACGCCATGGGTCTCTTTCACCGCAGGGCTAAGAAGAATCGCGAGAAGGCGGCGGCCGAACTTCTTAAAGAGAAGAGCACGACGGCCAAGGCACAGACGGAGGTTGCGCCGCGGGAAGCGGCCGGCGAGGCACGCCCCGACCCAGATCGGCCGGGATGGGGCGAGGCCATCGGCCAGCAAATCGGCAAGACTCGCGAGGAGCGCGCCAGCCAGGAATGAGAAACCAGCTTCGTTGACGAGGATGTGGCCATTCTCAGCGATCAGGACCGATGGCCTGCGACAGACGTCCGCGTAAGCGGCACCACTCAAGGCCCACAATGCCGAGAGGGCAGATGCGAATCGCTCTTCTCTTCAAACAAGCGCAGAGCCGCTCTCGTGCCGCGTGCAGCACCGACGCCATCCATGCGCACCTGCCCTTGCCAGCTGAACGCATGGGCGACCCGATGATCCCAGCTGGCGTGCCGGTCAGGCCTGTTCCGGCGGCTCTGCCGGGCTGGAGCCACCGGACGCCTCGGGGGCTATCTTGTTCAGCCAGCAGCTCAGGCACAGCACGTGCGGCCGTTGGTGCCGGCCCTGCTCGTGCTCCCATGCGACGTGCGCCGCGCCACCGACAAGCAGCAGGTCCAGGCCTCCGCCAAAGCGAAGCCCCGGCACTCTGGGTATCCGGCGAAGCACCGCGCTGGGTATCCGGCGAAGCACCGCGGTTCACCTGCCCATCGATAAGGCGGCGCGATCAGGGCCGATCGCGCAGCAAGCGGCCAAGTCCAGTGTGACACCACCAGGCCGGGCTAAAGTGCAGGACCAGCCGACGCTCTTAGGCTAGCCTCGTCGAGCCGCTGCTATGGGATGGGGATCTGTGACTGAGCACGGGGCGGGGCTTACACAAGGCCGCCGATTTGCGGCCGGAACCCAAGCATCTGGCACACAGCATCGTCACCAGCGACAACAGCCAAACGGCCAGTACAAGCCTGCACGGCACCGCATTCAAGAAAGCTGACCAGCGACCCTGGCCCGATACGCCGAACAGGCGGCCACCCGGCCGGGATGGCAGTCTGAGCCGGGCAAGTTCCGCCCCTTCCGCGTCGAGCCGGCCGACGTCACCAGCGGCCAGTACGTGACCCGCTGTCCAGCCGGTACCGAGATCGTCGGGCGCGGCACCTCCGCCACCTGCCAAGGATCTTCCAAAGCCCGGCGAGCCGAAGCCGAGTCGGCCAGCCTCCCGGGAATCGAGGTTAACCGCGGGACGGCTTATGCGGGAATCACTGACGTCAGGGTGCCTGGGTTCGATCACTGACCGGCCACGGACGGCGCCTGGTGTCCGTGGTGACCGCCCGGGGACGAGCACGTTCCCCGGAACGGGAGGCGGGCCGCGGAAGGTAGCCCGTGCACGGCCCGCCCTAGGATCTCCGTCAGTCCCCGAGGTCGCTCAGGAACCTGTCGGTGTACTCCAGTGCTGTCGTGCCGGAAATCGAGTTGCAGGTGGGTGACGCATACGTATCGGCGCAGGGCGTGTCCCGGTCCAGTGACCAGAAGTGCAGCCCGGCCAGGCCGTTGTCGACCGCGTATGTGGTCAGCGTGTCCACGTCAGCGGTAGTGAAGGTTTCGCTGGTGGTGTCGTTCATGCCGATCATCGGGGTGACGGCGATCTTGCTCGCCGGGATTCCGTAGGTGTGCTCGAGGTTCTCCACCGCCTGGATCGCCGACTGCGCCATCTCGCAACTGCCGGAGACAACGACGCAGACGCTGCTTGACGCGCTGCCGTAGTCCATGGTCATCAGGTTAATGACGTAATTCTTCAGGCTGGAGCCGAGCACCGCCTCGACGACCTCGTTGCCGAGCGAGTTCACCCCGCCGTAGCTGCCATCGGATGCCCCCAGCGTGGCGAGCGTGAACGAGAACTGCAGGTCCGGGTACTGCGACTGTGCTCCCGCCGCCGCGTCGACCAGATCTTCGATATCCGACTCGGTCTGGCCGCCTTCGATGTCGAAGTCAATGCCGACCAGGTGCGGGCTGGCATAGGTAGCGATGAACGCATCCATGTCAGCCGTCGAGTCGCAGGTGAAGGTCCCGGCCTCACCGCCGGTCGAGACAACGTAGTTCAGGCCGGCGTCCTGGAGTTGCGGAATGTTCTCGGCAGCCCAGTCGGCACCCGAGACACCACCCCAGGTCTCGCTGCCGCAGGTTCCGGTAGCGAACGCGAGCGTGATCGCAGGCAGCTTCGGGATGTACTGCGACACCAGGCTGCCGGAGCCCACCACCGGCAGGTCGCTCCCTTCCACGGCCGACTGCATCTCGTAGGTGTTCCAGTTCATGTTGATGGTGACGTCCTTGTACGGGCTGAAGAGCAGGCCGCTCACCGAGCCCGTGCCGGACCCCGACCCTGAGCCCGATCCTGACCCTGAGCCCGACCCCGAGCCGCCGGTGCAGGAGCCGTCGGATGTCCACGGTTCTCCCGAGCCGCTACCGCCGTTGTTGGTCGCCGGGTCGTTGCCCTCAGTCCACCAGTTGGCGGTGTAATTGATCCCATCCTCGCTGGCCTGATCGCCGGCGGTGTAGACAGTCGTGGAACTCCACGCCGCAGCGCATGTGGTGGATGCCTGCGCGGCGGGCCCGGAGGCCAGCGCGAGGACCGAGGCGCCGGCCGTTAACCCGAGCGCCGAGCCAGCGATGAGAGCTGTGCGCAGAATCCGTCTTCCGACCTGCATGGACCCTCCAGGGGTGTGAGTAGCCGAGGCGATCTGGCGCCTCGCCTGAACTGGTGATCTGGTCACTTGGCATGTCCGGAGAGCCAGGCAGTCAAGACTTATCTGTAAAGAACCTTTCTAGTTATTCTAGAACGGGCGGCGCCCTCTGTAAAGAACCTTTCCAGTTAATTCAGGACCGTCGGCGCAGGGGATCCTGCGATAACCGGAACAGACCATGTCGCGGTCTCACCGGGCACCGGCGCGTCACCGGGCACCGCGGCGGCTTGGCAGCGCCGGCCACGAGCACCGTGTCGCTGTCCGAGACCGAAACCGAAACGGTTGTGCTCCTGCTATCGCGGCGTGTACTGGATCTGACGGCGATATGCCGGTCAGGTGGGTTCGGCCGGCGCGGTTTGCGGCCGTCTGCCCGCTCAGCGAGGCGGTCCGGTACTTGGGCCGCTGCAGCTGACATCCGGCGCTGGCGTGCGATGGCGGCGGGCTGGTGGTGGCGGGATCGGGTTCAGCGTGGTTGTCTCGTGACGGTGACAGGAGCGCGATGAGCCGCGATGAGGTGGCCGGGGTCGTATTTCCGGCGTCGGCGGACGGGCGCCGGAGCACGTCGGCTGTGGGCAGGGCGGTGGTGGCCGACGCGCTGCGGCAGGTCGACCCGGGCGGGGCGCTGGCTGCGGAGCACGACACCGGCTGGCGCACGGGCTATCTGGTGCACTTTCGCCGGCTCGTGGAGGCAGGGCTGGCGTCGAAGGACGCGGCGGTATCTGTTGCCCGCGGCGGGCTGGAATCGGTGCACCGGCAAATGCGCGTCGTGCACGAGGGCGGTGAGGAGAGCGGGCTGGGCAGTTTGCTGTCGGCACCTGCACAGCGGCTGGTTGCGACGGTCACGGTGCCGGGCACCGGGGAGGCCGAAAGGGAGCTGTCCCTGCCCTACCGCGGTGAGCGGCTGCGCGGCAGTGCTCTGCTGCGCAGGCTGGACATGTGGGCGGAGGGCGGCGTGATCGAGCCGTCATGCGCTGAGGCGGTCCGCACCGTCGCGGCGCATCCGCAGTGGCTGGGTCTTCCTGGCCGCACGGTGGTTGCGCTGGGGGCGGGCGCCGAAGTGGGCCCTGTTCCCGTGCTGCTGGGCTGGGGCGCCGAGGTGATCGCCATTGACCTGCCCCGTCCTGCTATCTGGGAGCGCCTGGTGGACACGGCGCGGCGCAGCGGCGGGAGGCTTGTGGTTCCCGTCGCTGACCTCGAGCCGGGCCGGCATCAGCCCGGGCGCAGCGACCAGGCCGTCACCCAGCGCGCGGGTCTTGACCTGCTCGCCGACGTCCCCGCCATCGCCGGCTGGCTTGCCGCTGTTGACGGCCCGCTGGTGCTGGGGAACTACGTCTACGCTGACGGCGCGGCCAACGTGCGCCTGGCTGCCGCCGCCGATGCGCTCACCGTGCGCCTGCAGGCCAGCCGCGGCGATGTCGCGCTGGCGTTCCTCGCGACGCCGACCGACGTGTTCGCCGTCCCAGCCGAGGCGGTCACGCAGGCCGCCCGCGCCTACGCGACCCGGTCGCCAGCAGCCAAACTCGCCGGCGGGATGCTGCGGACGATGTCGGGCGGGCGCCTGCTCCGCCGCGCCTACACCCCCGGCGCCGACCCCGGCATCAACGACAGCCTGGTGGCGCAGCAGGGCCCCAACTATGCGCTCGCCAAACGCCTGCACCGCTGGCGTGCCACCCTCGCCCGTGACAGCGGCGCGACCGTGTCGATGAACCTCGCCCCGCCGTCGCGCACCCGGTCGGTGGTGAAGAACCGGGCGCTGGCGGCCGCGTACGCCGGCGCGTACCGCTTCGGCGTCGAGGTCTTCGAACCCGCCACCTGCAAGGTCCTCATGGCAGCGCTGCTCGTCCATGACCTGCACACCGGCGGCGGCCCCGCCCACGCCCATCCCTGGCAAGATGAGGCCCACCAGGCCGCGCACGGCGGGCTGTGGCGCATCGCATACGCCCCCCGCAGCGCCCTCGCACTCGCCGCAGCCCTCGGCTACACCACAGCCAGGAAATGACATACCGCCCGTCCGCGCGGTGCCCGGACTCCCGCTCATGTGATGCAACCGGACCAGGCCCGATCTGGGCTGCTCCACTTCCTCATGCGGGTCATCCGTGGCAGGCCAGCAGTGGCAATCAAATCCGCGAGGCCCAGCACCACACCGGCCTCAGAACCTAAGCGTCGTGTCATACCGGCAGCCGGGGATGCTCATGCAACCCTGGAACCCCTGCGCTGATCAAGCGCCGGAGTTCCTTACATGAACCGACGCTACCGCCTTGAGAGAGTCGTACGACTGAGTACATAGTCACCGAGCAGGCTCAGCGAACGTTACGCCCGGATTGATGGCCTCAGAATCCTTCACGATGCCGTTATGTGCTGCTGACGGACGCTGTCGACCGCCAAGTGCGGCCCGATCCTGCTGACACCGTGCTGCCATCCAGCAAGAAGGCCCGAGCGCCGTCTCCGGCGATCAGGCCCTGACCTGCACTTACTTGGTAGCGGGGGCAGGATTTGAACCTGCGACCTCTGGGTTATGAGCACAAGACGGCACTGTTCAACACAGCGATTAAAGGAATAAAAGAAAGTAAACGAAGAGAAGAGAGAGGAAAGATAGATAAGGAAGAGAGAGAAAAGGAGAAGTAGAGGAAGTCAAGAAGGAAAGAGATAAAGGTAAAGGAAGAGATAAAGGAAAAGGTCGAAGAGAAGAAGACTGATAGACACGCTACAGGAGAGCGATGACTGGCGCAGCATAAACACCGCCCGCGCAGATACGTTGAGTCAGGACATGATAAGAAAGATACAGGGCAATGCGAATGGCTACCTCAAGGGCGAAGACCGACCGGTCCCCTCTAAAAGGAACTAAGGGTACTAGAGATGGAGATAAACAACCTACTGCAGGGACGGAGATAGCTGAGCTACACAGATAAAACTACAACAGCTGTAAAAAAGATGAAGAAACAGAGAGATAAAAAAAGAGAGAGAAAACCTAGGACTACGGCCACACCGCCGAAGCACGAACACAACACAGAACAGACGGTAGAAACAAAGCCAAGAGATAAGAAAAGATAGGGGACGCAGTTCAGGAGCCGGTAAGAAAAAAGCACAGAAATAGAAAGAGGATAAAAAAGATAGGGATAGAGCGCCTAAAGCTACTGCGCGGCGTTGAGAACAGACACTAGCTAAGCTGAAGGAAGAAGATGAAGATAGGAATAGGAAAGGGGATGTAAGGAAAAGATAAAAGGCAAACACATCACTATAGAAAAACTGATATAAATGGAAAACAACAAAGATAGGCGATAACACGGAAGCAGCAACGCCTGGCAGGAGCAAGATACTGAAAGAAAAGATCTATAGCTGCAGTCCCTACTGAGACAATGCACTGAGAAGACGCCCGCTCAGAGAGCGCTACGCCGACTGAGACAGGCGCCTTCGCGGCCGATTCTCGAAAAAAAAAACACATAGAGATGGTACAAAGGAGGAAGACCCGTAAACTAAGGCTGAGACAATAGCGGCAGATCACCGCCCACGCTCGAGAGAAAGACAGGGAGATCGTAAAAAGAAGAAAGACTGGAAGACTGACAGGGGAAAACTACCCCAAAATCTAGGTGAAGAGATATAGAGAAAAGAAAAAGATAGAAAGCTAAAAAAGGGTAAATAGGTAGAATAGAGAAAGAAAAATGAGGGACAGAAAAGAAAAAAAAAAGGAGAGACAGATACAGAAATGATGATGTATAGTGCCGGTCGCAGGCGCGACGTAAAAGCAGTGGGGCAGGTTCCTGCGGACGAACGCAGACAAACGATCAAAAGAAAAGAAAGAAGAAGAAAGAAAAAAGGAATATGAAATGAAAGAAATAGGAAGGAAGAGAAGAAAGGAAAAGAAAAAGATAGAGAAAAGAGATAGAAAGAGATGAGAGAGATAGTAGAGGAGATAGACTGATGAAGGGGACATAGCTAGCAGGTCTGAGCTAGAGCAGAGAGAGCTGGGGTACAAAGAGGACAAGACTAGGATCGTACACCTGTCTGAGGGGTACGATTTCCTGAGTTTAGACCGCGTAGCTACCACAACGGCAAGCTGCTAATAAAGAAGGGAGAAGACAGACAAAAAGAGGTTAAGGAAAAAGGCTAGATAAGGAGAAAAGAGAAATAAGAGGGGACAGCTAGAAGAGATAATGGAGAAGATAGAAAAGATAGAAAGAGGATGGATAGATTACTACCGGACGGTGGTGTCGTAAAGGGAGTAAAGAGAAATGAAAGAATAAATGTGGAAGCTCACCTAAAGAGAGAGAGATGGAGACAAAGAAAAAGAAGAAACGCTGGATCGTCGGCAGTACTACCGGAAGATAGAAAAGTACAGGAACGAAAGATGGGAGAAAGGAGAAAGGAACAAAGGCGACTAATAAAGAAAAAGGACTGGACTGAGATAGAGCGGCACACCCTGGTCAAAGAAGAGGCATCACCAGAAGACCCCGCACTGCAGGGTAATGAGAGAAAAGAAGAAGAAAGGTGAAAAAAAAGATGGAAAAATAAAAAGAGAGAAAGATGAAAAGGAAGGAAGAGAGGTGAAGACTGTGCGGGGAGAACCTGATAAAAAAAGAACAGCTGAAAAAGAAAACAGAGAGATGGGAAAGATGATAATAGAGAGTAAAAAAGAAGGAGATAGAGGAGGACTACCTAGAACACCAAGAAAAGAAAAGAGAAGAAAGAAGAAAGAGAACGCAATAGTGAAAGAAAACTGAAAGAAGGAGAAAGAAAACGACACGGCTGGAGGGAAACAAAGAGAAGAAGCAGAAGACCTGAACCGCCAGAGCGTAGAAAGGGAAGAGTGCGCGAGAAAGTGAAAGAGAGGTACTGAGAGGGACTAGGCAAGGCAACGAGCCGGGGCTCGAGACGAAAGAGAGGATGGATCGAAGAGGAGAGCTGAGACGGATAGAGGACTAAAATGGAAGAAGACAGAAAAAAGAGATGGACATGGTGAGCTTCTCGGCCAGTACGAGGAGGGAAACAGAGATAGGCTGGGAGCGTAAAGAGCTAGCTTAAAGAGAGAGTCATCGAGATCCTCCTCCATAAGAGAACTGGGAGAAAAGGTAACGATAGAGCCGAGTCTCGTAATAAACCGCCGATAAGGAGGGTATGCTTGTGACTAGTCATACGGTAAGTAGCGCCTCGGAAGGTGACATGCGGGCGGCGCGCAACGCGGGCCATAGTCCGGCGACGGCGCCGATGAGAATAGCGGCTACGATGCCGCCAGACCCAGGCGAGTGCCGGGAATGACAACTAGCCTCGTGACTTGCTGGACGCGTAGACGGCGGTGGACACGGCACCAGCTCCAACACCGACGGCGCCGCCGATGAGGGCGAGGAGAGACGGCTTCGGAGAGGAACTGGACGCGGATGTGACCTTTGGTAGCTCCGAGAGCTCTTCGCAGACCGATCTCCGCAGCGTCGTTCGAGGACAGAGATGACCATGATGTTTGCCACCCCGACTGCCCCGACGAGCAGCGCCACCGCGACCGAGACCCAGGAAGAGGTCGTCGAAGGCACCCTGGGCATCGGCTTGAGCGACCAAGGCAGCTGAAGGCTGGCTCACGTCAACCTCGCTGGGGTTCTCCGGATTGGCGGTCGCGGCGAGCACGTTGTCGACGGCGTCCACCTGGCTGGTCACGGCGCGCACGTAGATGGTGGAGGGGAGCCCGTCGAAGCCGAGATAGTGCTCTGCGGCAGGAAACCCGACGAGGACCGACGAGTCGATGGCGGGGACGAGAGCGGCGCGGATGCAAAATGCCGGATACGTAGCACCACATGTTGTCGAGCCAGATGCGCTCACCGGAGAAGACCCGGTCGATGCCCAGGCGCTGGGCGGCGGCCGCACCGAGAACAGCCAGACGGGTTCTTGAGCGGTCGCGGCGTTCAGATAGCTGCCTTCAGCCACGCTGGTACCCACGGTGAGCAGCAGACCGAGGCTGGCGGCCTCGATAGAGAGGGCGTTGGTGTCGATGGTGGGGATGAGAGGGCTGCGGTACACATTGCCGCTGACGGAGCCGGTCTCCTGGACCTGGGTGACCGGGCCGATGCGCGCGATCATGGACGGAGCCGCCCCGGGCAGCTCGGCGGTCTGACCGAAGAGGTTCTGGCCGTTCTGGACGACGAGCAGGTTTGTGCCCAGCGGAGAGATCTCGTTCAGCAACCCGGCCTGGGCGGACGACGAGAGACCGAGCACGGCCACGATGGCGGCGACGCCGATGGCGATCCCGAGCGCGGAGAGACCGGCTCGCAGCTTTCGGGTGCGCAGACCCACGGCGGAGAGACGGGCAAAGTCTGACAGCCGCAGCTTTCTCGCACCCAGCGACTCCGTAGTGATCATGACTCTGACGTACTCCTGAGACGTCTGCACTGTCGGAGACGATGAGACCGTCGAGCATGTCGATCTGGCGGGACATGCGCTCCGCGATATTCTGATCGTGGGTGACGACCACGATGGTGACGCCTGAGCGATGCAGCTCGTGGAACAGTCCCAAGATGGACTGACCGGTGGCCTGGTCGAGGTTCCCGGTGGGCTCATCGGCCAGCACGATGGCTGGTTGGCCGATGAGCGGCTCGGGCGATGGCGACGCGCTGGCGCTGCCCACCGGACAGCTGCGTCGGGCGAGCTGGGAACGCTCGGCCACCCCAACCAGTTCTAGGGCGTCGAGAGCTTGAGCTCGCCGTTCGGCCAGAGGGACTCCGGCGTAGAGGAGCCCGTCGGCCACATTGTCAAAGACGCTCTGGTGCTCGGACAAGAAGAACTGCTGGAACACGAATCCGATCCGGGTGGCCGCAGTGCCGCGAGCTGACGGTCGCTCAGCTTGCCCACGTCCAGTCCGTTGACGCGCACGCTGCCGGTGGTGGGCCGGTCCAGGCTGCCCATGAGCTGCAGCAAGGTGGTCTTCCCCGATCCTGATGGTCCCACGATGGCGACGAGCTCACCTCGGCTGACGGCGAAGCTCACGCCTCGAAGGGCGGTCACTGGCGGTTCGCTCGGGTAGCACCTTGGTTACCTGGCTCCACTTCGAGCACCGGCTCCCGTGCCAACGTCGAGGCGGGCGCAGCGTCATCGACTGCGTCCCTGGGTATGCGTGGTCAGGTTCATATGGCCGGAACCACTACTCGCTGGCCAGCGCTCAGGCCCGGGCCGCTGACCTGGACCAGTCCGTCGACATCGTCGAAGATCCCCAGGGACACGGGGACCAGCTGGCGGATGCCGTCGCCCCCTGCGACCTCCACCGCGTAGCCACCTCCGGAGAGAGCAAGCAGGGCGTCAACGGGCACGACCAAGACGTTGCGCACGGCACCGGTGGTGATCGACACCTCCACTGGGGCCTGGTCCCAGCTGCCGGTCGCAGCCGGGTCGGTCGGTTTCACCAGCACGGTGATGATCGGTACCCGCCGGAGCTGCTGGCGCTCGGCGTAGTGGCGACTGTCCCGACTGAAGTAGATCACTCCGGGAGTGATCTGGTTGTTGGGCAACGTGATGGCCACGTGGTCACCGACCGCGACTTCGGACTGCTGATCGGCGTCGAGGGGGATGCTGATCTGGCGGACCGTTGACGTTGCCGACATCACCGGCTGTCCCGCCTGAGCGGTAGCGCCTAGGAAGAGCTGAGACTGTAGTGACTCGTGCGGCGGTGGGCAGGAAGACCGCCTGCCCCAAGGCCAAGGTGCCGTTCTGGGTGACACCGAGCGCGGCCTGGAGCCTCTCCACCCCGACCGTGGTCCAGTAGCCGAACTCGTCTGAGAGGGACTCAGCTCTGCGCTAGTCGCATAACCGAGGGTCACCAGGTCGGCGTTGAGTTCCTCGACGTCAGGACCAGTCACATCTGATGCCCAGGTGCCCTCGGAGAGACTGCGGTACGCCGGCGTCGATCCATACAGCAAGACGACGGGCTGCCCGCTCACCTGGTAGAGCACCTGGCCTTGAGACACTACCTGCCCTATCGGCGGCAACGACAGTGACTGTGCCCTGGGCCTGATTGACCACGCGTGTAGCTGCCGGCATAGCCCAAGGTCGCATCCACCTGGGTCTGCGCGGCCAGGCCCTCACGAGTCACCGCAATCAGCGAGGTCGGGTCGGCGTTGTCTCCACCTCCCGCCTTCGGGTGGCTCGACCTGGTGAGTTGATCCGTGGTCCCGAGAGCTACCACGGCAACAGCTACGGCTGCGGCAGCACCGATCAGCCATCGACGGCGGTGCGGCCTGCCGGGCCCTCGCGAACCGTTGTCGGCGCGACAGTGGTCACTGTCCTCCGCTCCCGCTCCCCTGCCCGGCTGCCGACGGAGGGCTCAGGTTGTTCTCGTTCGTGTTGAAGCCGGTGTCCAGGCTCTGGCACGCTTTCTCAGCTCTAGAACCCGGCCGAGTTGGGGTCTAGATCACCGCTCCCTTCATTGATAGTGAGCGTGCTCTGGCCATTGGGGTCGGGAAAATCACCGATTCCATGGGAGCGGATGCACTGCGAGTAACTGAGCTCTTTGCCGTTAGCCGCAGCTTCCTGAGCGAGAGTCAGATTCTCGCCGGGACTACCGACTTGCAAGCGGCCTGAGCCGCCTGGTTCTGCGGAGAGTAGGGATTGAGATCGCTGCCCGGCCGGACACGGATCGTCACGCTGCCGTTGCCTGAAGGGTCGGGATAATCGGCGATTCCTTGGGAACGCATGCACTGCGAGTACCGGAGTGACTAAGCCTCATCCCCGAGTTTCCGCCGGTCGCCGATGACGAGGGCGTAGCCGTGCTCGTCGATCCCGCGCTCGCCACGCCGGGAGTGGCGGGACTGCCTCCGCACGCGGCGAGACCAAGAACGCCGACGACTACTATGGCTGATACAGTAAGAATTCTGAGCGGCCCGCCTCTGCGATTGCTCCCGGATGTTCTTATGGCTTCTAGATGCGCGACACCTGGCGCAACCGCGTTGTTCTTCGTCTCACGTGTCTCTGCTGATTGAGACATGTGAGCATTGGTACCTAACGGACGGTCACAGCACCGTCACTGTTGTGACCTGGCTGTGACCGGCGGCCTGCCATCCTGTGAACCAGCGGGCCCGCGCCATGACCGCACTCAGCTGGCGTACGACATCCGACTAGGAGCAGCTAGAGACGATGAGAGTGCTGATAGTCGAAGACCACGAGCGGTTGGCCAGAGCCCTCGCCGTCGGCTTGCGCCGCACGGAATGACCGTGGATGTGACCCTCGACGGCGATGATGCCCTCACTCGCCTCGGGGTCAGCCTCTATGACGTCGTGGTGCTGGACCGAGACCTGCCCGGCGTCCACGGGGACGACATCTGCCGCACTCTGGCGGCCGACTGATCGCCGAGCCGGGTGCTGATGCTCACGGCCGCGAGCTCGGTCAAAGACCGCGTCGAAGGCCTCGGACTGGGTGCGGATGACTACCTCCCCTAGCCGTTCGATTTCACTGAGCTGCTGGCTCGCGTTCAGGCCCTGGGACGACGTCCCGGTGCGCCGCCGCCCGAACGCCTCGCATTCACGTTGACCTCGCCGTGCACCAGCTCGCCGCACTGCCACCCGCGACGGACGGCGCCTGGCCCTCAGCCCCAAGGAGTTCGCCGTACTGGATGCCTCCTGGCCGCCGAAGGTAAGACCGGTCTCGGCCGAGGTACTGCTCGAACGGGTGTGAGACCAGGCAGTCGACCCGTTCACCACCACTGTCAAAGCCACCATCAACCGGCTCGGGCGAAACTCGGAGAGCCGCCCCTCATCGAGACCGTCCGCGAGAGCGGCTACCGCATCGGAGAGTCGTGATGCACGTACGTCGGCCGTCGGCCTGCACCCCCTCCCGGCTGCGCCTACTCCGGCGTACCTCCCGGCTGAGGCTCACGGCCCTGTTCGGCGGATTTTTCCTCCTCTCCGGCGCGGCTGTGCTGACCATCACCTACCTGCTCACGCGGTCGGCGGACACGCCGAAAAACTCCCATTCGTCGGCCACGTAATCCGAGTAATCCCGCACTCGGCGACCGGCGAGCTGGGTCAGCTCCAGGCCGCGGTAGCACCCCAGACCGCCCAGGATCTCTACCACCTGCTGATCCGGTCCGCCCTAGCGCTGGTCATCATGGCCGTGCTCGCCTTTATTCTCAGATGGCTCATGGCTGGCCGGGTACTGCGGCCTCTCAGCACCATCACTGCCACCGCCCGGAGGATCTCGGCCACCCAGCTGAGCGAGCGCCTGTACCTTCAGGTACTCCACGATGAATTCATAGATCTCGGCGACACCCTCGATGACCTATTCGGGCGACTCGAGGCGTCCTTTGAGTCTCAGCGGTATTTCGTCGCCAACGCCGCTCACGAACTGCGCACTCCCCTGATGGCGGAGCGCACCCTGCTCTACGTCGAGCTCGACGACCCGATGACGACCGCCGATGTGTGGCGATCCACCAGCGAGGTAGTTCTTGCTTCCAACGCCGAGCAGGAGCGCCTTATCGAAGCGTTGCTGACCCTGGCCAGCAGCCAGGGCAGTATTGATCACCGCGAACCCGTTGAGCTGCCTGTCGTCGCCAGCGGTCTCCTCTCGGCCCCCCGTCCCGAGATCGACAGCCTGGGACTGCTCGTCGAGGCCACGCTGCAGACCGCCACCATCGACGGTAACCCGCTTCTCATAGAACGGCTGACGGCCAACCTCATCGATAACGCCGTGCGCTACAACGTGGCTGTCGGGCGCCTCGAGATCTCATCCGGGACTCAGGCCTGCCGCGCCGTCCTTTCCGTAGCCAACAGCGGGTCGGTCATTCCGCCACCCGTAGTCGACCGCCTGTTTCAGCCCTTCCAGCGGCTCGATGCGCGACGCACCCGGAGTAACGACGGCCACACTGTGCCTGTCTATCGTCCAGGCCATCGCTGGCGTCCATGGCGCCATCGTTGCCGCGCAGGCTCCGCACGCGGCGGCCTCATCATCTATGTCACCTTCCCCCCCGCCGCCCGCCCGAGGCCGGCCCCGGATGAGCGTCAGGACTCATTGGCCGCGCGCGGGACGTAATCCACCTCGCACCCGCGCATCACTAGTGACACCTACTTCGCCTCCACCGCTGCCGCGGTCTCTCGAAACTCGCGCTCGCCGCCTCTAGGGCTCCACAAGCCGCGCATCCCACTGCGCCCCCCACTTCCACCATCCCCTCCCTCTCCGTCTCATACATCTCCTCCTCCCTCATCACATCCCCAACCTCTGCTCCCCCCCCCACTCTCCTTCCCCCCACCACCGCCTCCCACCCGCCCCCCACCCCGATCACCCATTCCATGCCCATTCACGCCGCTGCCACCCACCCTCTGTCGCCTCGAGCCTCCACCGCAACGAACCGCCAACTAGCATGAAGAACCCCTTCCGCCTCTCCAACAACCAAGCCTCTGACTGCACACTAGTAGCAAGATAACTGAGACATGATATAAAAAAAAAGAAGGTCCGCCTGTGAGCCCAACGGGGCCGTCGCGGACATCAGGGTGAAACTCAATGCTGTCCCGGCGAGGGATCCCGACCAACAACGCCCTACCCGGCACCAGCAGGCTCGCAAACTGGCTCAGCCAGAGCGGGCCGGTCGGCTCTTTGTCAGGGCTCGGGCCCGCTCATCCTCGGCATGCTCAAATGCCGGCTCCATGGCGTCTAGGTCCCGTTGCAGTAGCCCATGGGACTTCGCGACGATGCGCCACCGTGCGGCCGCTCGTGTGACCTGAGCCAGGATTTCGAGTGCATCACTGGCATCCAGCCGGAAGTAGGGAGCGATCCTTATGAGGGTGTCCACGCTCGCACGCGTGTCTGTGTAGTCGACAGCGGTGCTGAGGTCCTTCGAGCCGGGGTGTGGGTTGGGGTTCAGGTCAAACGCCGGCGAGAGCATCCACGAATCGCCGCGCTCGTGTAGGAACCCATGGTTACGCAGGTGATCATCGGTGTTAGAGATCAGGATCGAGAAAGCTATCCGGCGCCATAGCTGGCGCAACTCCGCTGTTGCCGCCGTGGACCGTTCCTCAATTACTTCCGCGATCTCAAGGTAGCTCCGCTGGTCGCCGTCGCTGGCCTCGAGCATCGTCATCGCGCTGGCGTAGCCGATACGGACTGTTCCTCGGCGATCGAAGCGGTCGACGACAAGCACGTTCCGGTCCCCGATACGAATCAATTGAGAGTCGGGAACCGTCACCCCCGCATCTCGCGCAAGGTCAAGGGCCACTTTTTCCCATGCCATCACGTTCCAGGTGTCCGAGCTTGCGCTGGGGAACTTGGCAATCGCCACACGGCCCGCAGCATCCAGGACATGTGCCTTGGGACGTGCGCCACCCAGGGAACTGCCGGCCCGCAGTAGCCGCTTGAGGTCTTCGTAGTTGGCGGTATCCCCCTCGGCGCGTGCTGCTATTTCAAGCAGCACCGGAAGATCCGTCAGGGCGGGGACCCCCGACTCCTCGGTCGCGAGGAAAGGGCCTTGTTCGTCGAGCCGGAACCGTAGCGCTCCCTGGCGCAGGTCGTCTCGGACGCCGAGCAGCAGATCGACCTCGCTCATCGGGCGCGGGGCCACTGCCGCAGCTTTAGCTCGGGCCCGCTCGGCGCGCTGGATCAGCGTCCGTCCCCACCGGTCTGGCAAACTGTCCCCGAACGCGCCGAACAGCGCACGGCCTACGGGTGTCTGCAGCGTGCCAGTGACCAGGGGCAGTGCTGGGTCCAAGGCGTAGGCGTCTGGGTCGGCCAGGTATCTGTCGTTGTAGACGAAGCTGGCTGACTCGACCCCCCGGCGGTGGTGGGGATACATCCGGCCGGCCAGAACGTTCCTCTCGCCGACCGCGACATAGACTTCGACATCGTCGCTCATGGTCTTCGCCCCGGCCTCGGCGGGCGCACCCGCTCAGGCAGCGCCTCCTCAGACCGCAAACGACCCTCGTCGGTCGCATACGGATCGAGCGCCGCCACCAGCGAGTCAAGCACCCCCAGCGCCCGGGCCACCCGCAGCACGGTTTCCATGCTGGCACCTTCACCGTTCTCCAGCCGCATGACGGTATGACGCGAAATCCCGGCCCGGTCCGCGACCTGAGAGGCCGTCAGCCGCCGCAGTCGCCGCCATATAGCGAGGTCCTCGCCAATGCGCCGCTGGCCGTTGGCCACCGCGACCGGCGTCCTCGACACCGCCATGGCAACTCCCAAGGTCAGTTTCTGCTACCTTATAGGACTCAGAGTAGCAGGGTTACAACATTATATAAGTGGTCTGACTGGCAGGCCTCAGTCTGGCTGTGCGGGCAGGGCGCTGGCGAGCTGGCTGCGTGAGCTGATGCCGAGTACGGCGAACGCCTTTCGCAGGTGGTAGGCGACGGTCGCCGGGCTGATGAACAGCTGCGCGGCGATCTCGGCGTTCGAGGCACCCTGGCCGGCCAGGCGGGCGATATGCGCTTCTCGCGCGGTCAGGGCATTTCGCGTCTGCGCGGCTGCGGCGCCTGCCGGCCGAATTCATCGGAATGGCCGGGCTGACGTTCATCCTGTCCGGAGGCGCGGCCGTCCTCGTCCGGTACGGAGGCCAAAACCTGCAACCGTGGCAGACAGTACTGGTGTTGTCCGCCATCTCAGCGCTCTGGCTCGTGGTAGCCGTCTACTTCCTCGGCGACATCTCGGCCCACTTCAACCCGGCCACAACCCTGGCTTTCGCGCTGCGGCGGGACATGGGCTGGATCATGGCCATCGTCTACTGGATCGTCCAGTTCACGGCGGCCGCCTGCGGCTCGCTCCTGGCCCGGGCATTCTTCGGCCCGGCGGGGAACCTGGCCGCCACCGTGCCCAAGCCCGGCCAGTCCTGGCAGGCCGCCAGCCTCGAGGCCATCATCAATTTCGGCCTAGTGCTCATGATCCTCAACCTGGCCAACGGGCCGAAGCTCAACGGGCCTTTCATATCGCTCGCCGTCGACGCCTACATCATGGCCTGGGGCACCATGGGCGGACCCTTCGACGGCGCCTCGATGAACCCCGCACGCAGCTTCGGACCTGACCTCGCCCTGGGCAACCTGTCCACCTGGTGGTTGTACCTGATCGGACCCATGGCCGACGCCGTGATCGCCGTCGGCGTTGCGCATGTACTGCGCGGTCCCGCCAAAGCCCAGGAAGCCAGCGCCGCCCAGGGAACGCCGATCGACCGAGGCGCCTGAACCCAGGCAAATGCCGGTTGGGCCCGATGCTCGACGGCGCCTGGGAATCCGGCTCAATCCGATGCCGTTTCATGCCCCTCGTTGGCGCAACGGGCCGTGCTCGTGGTTGGCGCGGGGTCCTGTCCGCCAACGAGCCGCCAACGGATGATCAAAAGGCCTGACCACCGTCTCCGGTGATCAGGCCCTGACCTGCACTTACTTGGTAGCGGGGGCAGGATTTGAACCTGCGACCTCTGGGTTATGAGCCCAGCGAGCTACCGAACTGCTCCACCCCGCGTCGAGGTACCTCCACTTTATGGCCTCGCCCGGCAGCAGGCAAATTCGCCGGGCCCCGGCGGGGCGACCTGCTCAGACGCGGGAGCCCGCCGGACCGATGGAGGACATCCAGATCACGAAGTCGGCCGGTGAGAGCGTGCTCGGCGGCTGGGTCAGGGTGTGCGGATCCTGCGAAGTGGACAGGTCGAGCACCCGGACCGGGGTGCCGCCACCGTAGCCGTACAGCTGCGATGGCCGCGCGCCCAGCAGCACCGGCCGCCGGCCCGCGTGTTCGATGCTGACCAGCACGCTCTGCACGGCGCCGGCCGGCTGCCCGATCATCGAGGCCGTCGGGACGCCGCACATGCCCCTGATCGTTTGCGTGAACTGCTGAGCCACCAGCGGGGCGACGATTACGACGGAAGCGGAGGGCCCGAGCGATCCGCACATCCTGGCGACGGCTCCGACCTCGCCCGGGCCGGTGCGCTTAAAGGCCAGGCCCTCGGCCGTAACCCCCAGGGCTCCGCTTTTGCCGTGATGGTTCGCCGAAAGACCGAGCGTGGTCGCCAGGGTCGGCACGAGCAGCGCCGCGACGCAGAATGCGGCCACGACCGATGCGGCCGTCTTGCCCGCCCCCCGCGCTCGCCCGCACCCCCGCAACCAGGCCGACGCCCAGATCGCGCACAAGATCAGTCCCGGAAGCACCAAGGGGACCAGGCGGCGGCTTGCCCAAGGCTGGTCGGGGACGGTTTCCGGCTGCCAGAGGACGGCCGCCGAGCCACAGCAGATGACCGCCAGCGGCAGCGCCCAGACGCGGGTCGCGCCGGACGGGTCGTGCCATGAGAACAGCGCACGGAGGCAGCGCCGCACCAGCAGCGCGAGGCCGAACCCACCGAGCAGCACCGCGGGCACGCCGACGTACCAGATGACCCAGTACAGGGTGTCCTCGGCGTACAGTCTCCCGGGGGCCACCGGCAGGTGCTCGAGCCGCTGCAGGCTGGCGACAAAGGCTGCCGTCCCTCCGGTGGCCGGCCCGCGCACGGTTTGCAGGTACGGCCGGATCGCCAGGCCGATGATCGCGGCTATGGCCAGGATGGCGCAAAGATCCGGCAGCCACCGCACCGGGCGCCTGGCCAGCACCGGCCGAAGGCCCTCGCGGAATCCCGGCAGGCGCAGCAGTTCAACCCCGGCCACCGTCATCGCCAGCAGCCAGGCGGCGATCAAGCCGATCAGCTCGGGCATCGGCTGCAGCGAGTTCACAAATGGCCGCGCCAGAAGGTAGCCATCGGCGAGCCCGTATGCCGCGCCGATCGCCAGGCCTGCGCAGAACGGGATGGCATTCTTATCCCGGCGGACGACCAGAATGCCTATGAACGGGATCGCCGGAAGCACGGCGAGGAGCCCGTCGAATCGCACCAGTGAGGTCAGCCCGAGGGTCAGCCCGCCCAGCGCCATCAGCGCCCATTCCGGCGCGCGGTCGCGGCCCGACAAGAGCGCCCCGAGCCACCTTCGCCAGCCGCCCGTTTGGGATGACGGCCGTGCCGCCGGGGGCAGCGGGCGTGTTTCCGGAGGCGCCGGAGGCGCCTCCGCTCCCGGTGCTGCGGCGGGTGCCGCAGTCTCGGTGCGCGCACGGGCCAGCGTCAGGGCGTCCACGACCAGGCTCAGCCCAGCGAACAACAGCACCTGGGCGGCGGTTTCGCTGAACGATGCCCTGCTCGTGTACTGCTCCGGAAGCGTGCACGCCAGGACCAGCGCCCCGGCCGGGGCCCACTGTGGGCCCGCCAGCCGGCCAACCAGGCCGCCGAACGCCAGCACCGCGATCCCGCCGAGGATCGGGCCCATCGCCGCCGCTGCGGAGGTCCCGTGCACCCAGAACGCGCCGGCCAGGAGTAACGGCAGGCCGGACATGAGCCCGGGCACGACAGAGGTGCCGTGGGCGAAGAATCCGGTGCTGGCGAACGTGAGCCCGGGATGCGCGCCGCCAAAGGCCGCGAGCGACTGCGGGATCGGCAGCGAGCCGTGCTGCGCTATCCAGTATCCCGTCTGCAGGTAAGCCCCTGGATCACGAAGCACGATCACGGACTCGGAGTTGAACAGGAACTGCCAGAAGACGAAGCCGCCCGCGACCACGATCGTGCCTGCCAGCCCCCACCAGGCTGGCCAGCCGCGTTCCCGGCGCGGCTTGGCTCCCGCCGGCCGGGCAGGGCCGGGCAGCACACGGGGCCAGCGGGCGGGGATGCGCTGCAGGCCCGCGGACAGCAGAACCGCCAGCAGCACCGTGACCAGCAGCATCGGCGCCGGCAGGAGCACCCCGGCGAGCAGCAACGGCAGGCCGACAAGCAGCCAAGCAGCCAAAAGGATCGCAGGCAGCACGGTCAGCCTGGCGAACGCGGCCCCGCCGACCTCTGGGTATCTGGACTGGCGGTCCGGGCGCTGACCGCTCCTGCGGCCCAGGCCCGAGAACCCGGCCCGGGCCCAGAGCCTGGCGGCGGGCCCAGCCGGGGAGCGGCCCGGCCGCGGCGCCGCCGTTCTGTCCTCAGCACCGAGATCGCCGTGTCCCAGGTTCGGCCCATCCGTCCCGGACTCTCCGGACCTCAGGGGGATGTCCCGGCCCTCACCGGACCCTGGCCGCTCTCCGGACGCCGTCTCGTCGCGGTCAGGCGCCGGCTCCGGGTCCCCCGCACCGGTGGCTGCGGCCGGCGCAGTGGTCGCCGCCGACCCGTCGGCGCCGATATTCTCGGGGTCGCCGATGATCTTCGCGGCCGCCGCGGGCTGGTCAGACGCGGCGGCGTTGCCGGCCGGGCGGTCGCCAGAGCGCACGAATCCCACTGTAGAGGGACAACCTGGCGAGAACGTGGGCGGCCGCGCCCAAGTTGCTGCGGATTACCGGCCCGGCCGACCTAGCACGCCGGCCTACCAGCAGCTTTGCCAACTCCATACGAAACCGCCTGTTACCAACACGTAAGATGGGCGGAACCTAACGGCCAGGCTCTCCGACGATGATCGTCGCGGGGTCTTGCCCGGAGGAATGATGACCCGTCGCCACGATGTGGATGATGACACCGGCTGGGGCAAGCCGCGGGGCAGGCGCCACAGCCAGCGGCCGAAGAGCCGTCGTTCTCGGCGTTCGCTGGGCCAGCGGATCGCCGCCTACACGTCGATCGCCGTCGTCGGCGTGCTCGTCGCCGGAACCCTCGTGGCCTACGCGAAGTACCGCAGCATCTGGGACAGCATCAAGCGGATCGATGTGGCCGGGCTGGTCGGCGACCAGCCGCCCAAGCTGAACAACGCCGAGAACATCCTGCTGATCGGCTCGGACACCCGGGTCGGCCAGGGCGGCATCGGCGGGAACGCGGCCAGTACGCCGGGCGGCCGCTCGGACACCCTGATGCTGCTGCACATCTCGCCAGGCAACCACGACGTCACAGTGGTCAGCATTCCTCGCGAGACCATGGTCCCGATCATCAGCTGCCCGGCCGTGGACGGCACAACGGGGCAGCAGGCCGAACCGGGACAGGAAGAGCTGATCAACGCGGCCCTGGATTTCGGCGGGCCGGTCTGCACCTGGAAGACGTTCGAGAGCGTCACCGGCATCCACATCGACCACTTCGTCGAGCTTGACTTCACCGGCTTCGAAAAGATCATCAACGACCTCGGCGGGGTGGAGGTCTGCCTGCCGTTCGCGGTCGATGACCCGGATTCCGGGCTGAACCTCTCGAAGGGGCGCCACCACATCTTCGGGCCGCAGGCGCTGGCCTTCTGGCGCACCCGCGAGGACCTCGGCACAGGCTCCGACCTGGAGCGGATCGAGCGCGACCAGTTCCTCATGGTCTCGCTGCTGCACGGCATAGAGAACAGCGGCCTGCTGCACAGCCCGAGCAAGATCCTCAACGTGGTCCGCGACGCCTCGGACGCGATGACCACCGACCAGGGCCTGGACCAGAACACCATTCTGGAGATCGGCGACGCCATGCGGGGCATCAGCACGAGCCACGTCCAGTTCATCACCGCGCCCAACATTCCCGACCCGGACAACGACAACAACGTCGTGTTCGAGCAGCCGGAGGCCAACGAGCTCTTCAGCGCCGTTCAGCACGACGACAAGATGACAGCATCGAACGGCGGCTCGAAGAGCAAGAAGAAGTCCCCCAAGAAGTCGTCCAGCCCGACTCTCGACTCCGTCTCCCCGTCGAAAGTCAACGTCCAGGTCCTGAACGGATCGGGGACCCAGGGGATGGCCAGCCAGGTCGGCAGCGACCTGACCAACGAGGGCTTCAACGTGGTCGGCACGGGAGACGCGAACAACTTCAGCTACACCCGCAGCGTGATCGAGTACGCGGGCTCTTCGGACCTGCCGGCGGTCAACACGCTGAAGTCCGTGGTACCCAACGCCGAGGTGCTGCCGCCGGACCCGTCGCTGACCCCGGGCACGGTCGAGCTGATCGTCGGCTCCGACTTCACCTCGCTCAACCCCGTGCCCTCATCATCCTCGGGCGCTTCCCCGGCGCCGTCGGTCAGCTCCCTGGGTTCGGCCGACGGCGCGATCAAGGGGAACACCAGCATCTGCCAGAACCAGTCGGCCTTCCAGGGCCCGGACAGCTGACACCGGCATCGCCCGCGACAGCGGCGATGCGAACATCACACCGGGCCGGCAGCGCGCCTAGGCTGCTAAGCCGAGCTGACCACCGGTACACCCCGTCCCGGTGGATCGCCTCCGGCGGGCGACGGCCCGGTCGCAGACTGCCGCAGCCCGAGCCGCGACACCTCCAGCCACAACAGCAGCGACGCGGGGTAGATGAAGTAGCCGAACCGCGTGGCCGGTGCGAGCAGGAACATCAGCGTCAGGCCGATGGCGAGCCGCCAGACCGCCGCCGGGACGGTCTTCGGCGGCCAGACCACCAGCGAGGCCGCGATCCCGACTCCGGCCAGCACGAGCAGCGCAATCGCGACCATGTGGCCGAGCGGGCCGGTGTCGGCGAGCACGTGGCCGGGGAGCGGGCTGGCCGCGGCCGACCTGACCCCGGCCAGGCCGAGCGGGAACTCGATCGTGTTCGCGGCCAGTGGACCGGGCCAGATCGCCGCGATCGGCCCAACGATCGCCAGACATGAGACCACCGCCCAGCCAAGGAAGGTGAGCAGCGGCTTCTTGCCGTCACGCGTGCCGATCAGCACCGCGGCGACGGCGACGGCCGGCCATGCCGTGGATTTCGCCGCCGACGCCAGGCCGAGCGCGATCCCCGCCAGCGCAAACCGGGGACGCCGCCAGAGCAGCGCGAACCCGAGGCACATGAGGGCCACGATCGGGATGTCATCGCCGCCGACCGCGAGCTCGAACGCGATAACGGGACACGCCGCGACGAACACCGTCCAGCGGACACAGTTCTTCGCCCCGGCGGCTCGCAGCGCAAGCCAGAAGATGACCAGGAACGCAAACCCGAACCAGACGCGGGGATCGGTGATGACATGCGAGCCGAACAGCGCGCGCGGGATCCCGAAAAGCGACATCACCGGCAAATACGGGTTGTACGCGTTTGGGTTGTGGGCGGCGGCGAGCGAAGCGGCGCTCTGGTACGGGGAGTGGTGATTCACCAGCTGCTTGGCCGACCGGGCGATCACTCCGACCTCGGGCTGTTTCTGGTTCGTGGCAGCGTTCAGGAACAGCGGCGTGATCAGCGCCCCGCCGACGCTGAGCAGCAGCGCCAGGTCGATCCCCCGCGACCGGTACACCAGGACCGCCAGCGCGGCCGCGATGTACGCGCAGGTCGCGATCAGCCCCCACAGCCGGTGCAGGTCGTTCGTGCTGAAAACCGCCACGCCGCCCGCGAACGCGGCGCAGGCGGCGAACGCCGAAGCCGCCCAGTATCGCGGAACACTGACGGGCAGCAGCCACTTGGCCAGGGAACTTGACGCCCAGGCCTGCGGTGGCGCTGTCTTCAGTGAAAGCATTAGCTTAGATGGTCCTCCACTGCCGCAAGCTTAGCGTGCGCTGGACGGACGCCCAGGAACTGCTCTGCCCGCCCCTAGATCACCGGAGGGCGGCCAGCCCGGGTCATTCGCCAAGCTGTACGCAGGGATATCGGATGCCGGCCCGCAGGATCCAGGCGCCAGCCCTCGGCGAAACCGGCAAGCCAGGCGCGCACGGCGCCAAGCGACCGCTCCCTTGCAGCGGTCAACACCATCCAGTTTAGGAGATATGCCCAAGCGAGCGGCAGTGGCAGGTTCCTGCGCGCGACCAGCACCCGGTTCCGGCCGTCCATTCGGTACCAGGTCGCGTGCCGCGCGTTCGGCACGGCGGGGTGGCACATCCGGGCCGCGCCGTCGTACTCGAGGTGGTATCCGAGCTCGATGAGCCGCCAGGCCAGGTCCGTCTCCTCGTGGCCATAGAAAAACTGGCCGGGCAGCCCGCCAGCCTCCTCGAACGCCGAACGCCTGATCGCGCAGGCCCCGCCCGCGAACGTGGTCACCTGGGAGGACCGTTCCGGGTCACCGGCCCGAAGCCGCGGCACGTACCATCGCGCGCCGGGACCGCCCTCGGGATCCACGACGCGGAACGAGAGCACGGCGAGCCGCGGGTCGGCCGCGAACCGGCTCGCGACGTGCTCGCCAAGGCCCGCATCCGGGTACCAGCCGTCATCGTCGAGGAACAGCACCAAGTCGCCCGCGCACGCGGCCAGGCCGGCGTTGCGCCCGGCCGCGACGCCGATGTTCTCCGGCAGCCGCACCGTCACCACGCCGGGCGGCACCGGCGGCACGTCGGCGCCGTTGCCGACCAGCACGACCTCCACTTCCCCGTTCCGCGCGGGGCCGCCCAGTGCCACGGCGCTCGCCACGGCCCGGTCCAGCTCGGCCGGCCGGGTGCCCATCGTCAGGATCACGCAGGACAGCTTCACCTCAGCCGCCCCGATTCGAGGATCGCCACGAGGTGCGCGAGGACCATCACCGCGGCGACCACCAGGCACGCGACGACCAGCACCCGGGTCGCGGCGAGTCCCCCGCGAGCCGCGTCCACGATCGCGGCCACCAGGATCAGCAGCGAGAGCTCGACCGCCTGGGTGATCCGGTGCACACGCAACACGCTGGCCAGGCGACGGGCCAGCGCGAGCCGGCCGGAGCGCGGCGCGAGCGCGGCGTCCGCATGCGTGCCGGGCAGGCCCGCCTTGGCCCGGGCGACGACGACGTTGTCCGTCTCCGCCTTCACGATCGCCGCGAGCAGGGCGGCGGCCAGGCCCGCGCTCACGTAGCCGCCGGACAGCGCGAAGTGACCCTGCGCCCGGATCCCGAGCCCGACGAGCAGCGCCGACTCGCCCAGGTAGTGGCCGATCAGGTCCAGGAAGACGCCGGAGGCCGAGGTCCGCTTGCTCCACCGGGCCAGCTCCCCATCGGAGCAGTCGAACAGCAGGTAGGCCTGAATCAGGATCGCGCCGGCGATCGCGGTCCACAACCCACCGAACGCCACTACCACGCCGGCCGCCACGCCGCAGACGATGAACGCCACGGTGACCGCGTTCGGCGACCAGCCCAGCCTGGCGAACACCCAGGTCGCCCATGGCGAGAACCTGCGCATGTACAGTCGGCCGGCCCAGTGCTCGTCGTTCAGCCGGTCGATGACGGCCGACGGCTGTCCCCCGGCCCGCAGCTCAGCCAGCGTAGGCCCGGACATACTCCTCAACTCGCTTCGCTGTCTCAGCCTCCGACATGCTGAGGCGTTCCAGGATCGTGTACCGTCCCGGCCGGGTTTCGGGCCCGAACGTGACGGCCCGGGCGAATTCGGCCGACGACATCCCGATGTCGCCGGGCGTTACCGGCAGCCCGTGCCGGGCCAGGCAGCCGGAGATCAGCTCCGCCTGGACGGGGTCGTCACGCAGGTACGCGCAGAACAGCGCGCCCAGGCCGGCCAGCTCGCCGTGGCTCGCGGTGCCCGGGTAGAGCTGATCGATCGCGTGCATGATCTCGTGCTCGCCGCCGCTGCACGGCCGGCTCGAGCCAGCCACGGCCATCGCCATCCCGCACATGATCAGCGCCTCGGCGAGCACCCCGAGGAACTCGTCGGACCGCGCCCGACCTGGCTGGTGCAGCACCGCCTGAGCGGCCGTCCTGGCCATGGCCACCGCGAGCCCGTCCACCGGCTCACCAATGTCGACCGCCGCGAGCTTCCAGTCGGCAAGCGCGGACAGCTTGGCCACCACGTCGCCGATTCCGGATGTGGCCAGCGGATCCGGCGCGGCCCGCACCCGGTCCACGTCCACCACCACGGCGACCGGCATCACCACGCCGTACGACCCCTTGCCCGACTCGTGCTCCAGCGAGCTGACCGGGGAGGCTATGCCGTCGTGGGCGAGGCTCGTCGCCACCGCCACCATCGGGATGCCGGCCATGTGCGCGGCGAACTTGGTGACGTCGATGGTCCTGCCGCCGCCGATGCCGGCCACAGCCTCGTACTCGCCCGCGCGGAGCCGCTTGCCCAGCGAAACGGCGGCGCCGTGGCTGCCGTCGGGGACGCGGAAGATCTCCGCCCCGCCGATCTCCAGTTCCGCGGCGATGCTGTCGCCCTGGCCGGGGCCCACCGCGACGGCGACCCGGCCCGAGGTGGCGATGCGCCGGTCGGCGAGCAGGTCCCCCAGCGCACAGATCGCGCCGGGCCGCACGTCGATGACCATCGGCGCAGCGAGCATGCGGGCCAGGAGCGGCATGCCGCGAGACTAGCAGTGACGAGCAACTTACTAACAGTGACAGGCAATCTCCCGCGCCCGGTACAAGTCAGCGTGGTTGTCGACTTCCACCCAGTCGACCACGCCGATCGGCACGGCGGCGATCTCCCCGCCCCGGTCCGCGAGTTCCTGGTAGCCGTCCTCATAATAGAGCCCGGGGTCGCGGCGCCACGTGGTCTCGAGTGCGTCGGCCAGCGGCACCGCGGCCGAGGACTCGATGAGCGTCGCGCCGATGTACTCGCCGTAGGCCTTCGCCGGGTCCATCTGCTTCGAGATCCTGCTCAGCAGTCCCCTGGCGTCGAGGACCACCTTCATCTCCTCGTCGGCCAGCGGTTTGACGTTGTCGACGGCGAGGATGACGCGCGCCCGCCCGGCCGCGCCCGATCCCCTGGCGGCCAGCAGCGTCTTCTCGACGCTGACCGGATGCACGGTGTCGCCGTTGACCAGCAGGGCTCCCTGGCTGAAGTACTCGCGGGCCAGCCAGAGCGAGTAGGCGTTGTTCCACTCCAGCGCCCTGCCGTTGTGCACGAGTTCCAGCGCGACCCCGTGCGTGGCCTCGAGATCGGCGGCCCGGTCGGCGATCGCGTGCGCCGCGTGCCCGACGATGACCACGACCTCGTTCAGGCCCACCGCGGCCAGGTTGCGCAGCGAGATATCCAGGATCGTGGTCTCCCCGTCCACGGGAAGCAGCGCCTTGGGCAGCTCGTCCGTGTCCGGTCGCAGCCGCCTGCTGGCGCCGGCCGCGAGGACCATGCCGATCACTGGTACTCCCCCTCCCGGGCCACGAGGCGACCTGCGAGCACACCCGCGCCGATCAGCAACACAAGATACGCGGCCAGTGCCAGGTAGGCGACCGTTGCGATCCCGACGATGGCGCCGATGCCGGCAATGAACATCCGGCCCTCCCAGCCCAGCTTCGTGTCGGGTATCCGGATAGCCTCTGGCCGGGTGCGGGTGGCGAGTTCCAGGTAATGCAGCGCGGTCAGGCCGCACACGGCGAACGTCACCGGCGGCGGGACCGCGAACGCGAAGCCCAGCGCGGCGAAGTAGAGCAACTGGCCGGCCAGCAGCACTGCGGGCGTCAGCCAGTCCAGGCGGCCGTCGTGCGGGTGCCTGGATCCGAAGGCCGCGAGGAGCATCACGACCAGCGGCGTGAACAGCAAGATTCCGGGAAGCTCCCGCATGCCCAGCCAGGCGAGCAGCGACGTGGCGGCCAGCCCCGCGACCGCGGGCGGCAGGGGCACGAACTCTCCCCTGACGACCCGGCCGAGCCAGACTGCCACCGCCCCGTCATCCCGGCACGCCGCCATGGTCGCGAGGGCCTGCGGATCAGCCACGGCCTCCACGTCACGCTTCCGCCGCGCCGCCCGCACGGCCGGATCAGCGGGATGCGCGGGGATCAGCAGGTCAAGGGCTGAGGTCGGTTCGGGCGGCTCGGCCAGGGGCAGCGGCAGCTCCATCTGGTCCGGGTCCGCCGAGGCGACCAGCGTCATCGGCGCCTCCTCCGCCAGCACCGGTGACCCGTCCGGGACCGGCGATTCGACCCAGGCCGCCGATTCCACCCAGGCCGCGGACTCGGCCTCGGCCGCCGACTCGACCGGGACGGTGGGCTCCACCCGCGCGATGGCGACCGGGCCGCCGGCCAGGGCCGGCCGTGCGGTGTCCGCCGACCCCGTCACCGGGGTGCGGTACGGCCCGCGCCCGGTGAGCGCGTAGCCGGTGGCGATGATTCCCCACTCCAGCAGGACCAGCAGCGTGGCACGGGCGCCCCAGATCGGCGCGACGAGGGTGATCAGGGCTATCCGCCCGGCCGGGGGACAGCTCAGAAACCCCCGGACCGCCGCAACGGCGGGGTTGCTGTCGGCGTGAGGTTCGGCGGCCGATCCGCTGCACGCGACCGCTATCTTGCGCACCGCCTGCACGATCATCACCGCGACCGCGAGCTGCCAGGTACCGCCCCAGCGCTGTTCGTATCCGCCTACGGCCAGCCCTGCGTAGACGGCGTACTCGGACGCCGTGGCGCACCAGTCCGCCAGCCGTCCAGCATCGGCGTCAGCGTGCCGCGCGGACGCACCGCGGCCCGGGCTGGCGAGCTGCCTGGCAGCGCACCCAACCAGGTAGCTGACGCACAGGGCCAGCGCACCGTTGACGTTGCCCGGCCTGGTTCCGGCGCTGAACCAGCCAGCTGCACAGACCGCGAGCGCAACCGAGATGCCGGCCACCGAGACCGGGGCAAGGGAGCGGCTAACCGCCCAGCCGGCGAATCGCCTCGGCAGGTCGTCGAGCGTTTCCGGCACGCTCATGCCAGCGCTCTCGCGAGCCGTTCACCCGGCCCTACCGCGCTTTTCCGGCCCATTCCGCTGATCCAGCTGATTCCGGCTCCCAGCACTGCACGAGTCCGCTCAGTGACCTACGGTACCTATGTCTACCCACGCAAAGCGGAAGGCAGACCTCAGGCGAGCCGCGTGCCGTGCAGACCGCGCACGGGGCGTTGCGTAACGGCCACTCGAAATGGCCTAGTCTCAGCAGCAGGTAGGGTCCCAACATGCGGACGGTGGCGGTCGTGCTGGCCGGCGGGATCGGGCAGCGGTTCGGCGGCGACAGGCCCAAGCAGATGCAGGTCCTGGCGGGCCGAACGCTGATCGAGCACTCGGTCGCGGCCTTCGAGCAGGCCCCGGGCGTGGACGCGATCACGATCGTGATGCCGGCCGGGCTCGCGGACCCGGCCAGCCAGCAGTTCACCGGCGATGGGCACCCAAAGGTGACGACGGTGATCCAGGGCGGTGCGACGCGGACCGACTCGACGCGCTGCGCGATCGCGGCGCTCGGCGGGGACGAGTGCAACGTTCTCTTCCACGACGCCGCCAGGCCGCTGCTGGATCAGCGGATCATCGCGGACTGTGTCAGCGCGCTCGCCACCGACCGGGCGATCGGCGTCGCCGTCCCGTCATCGGACACGATCGTGGAGGTCGTCGACGGCGTGGTGACCGGGATGCCGCGACGCGACACGCTGGCCCGCTGCCAGACGCCCCAGGGCTTCAGGCTGTCGGTGATCAGGCGGGCCTATGAACTGGCCGACGCAGACCCGTCCTTCCCGCTGCGGCCGGCCACCGACGACTGCGGCGTGGTGCTCCGCTATCTGCCCGACGTGCCGGTTCGCCTGGTAGAGGGCAGCGAACGGAACATCAAGATTACATATCCGGGTGATCTGGAGGTCGCGGAGACGCTGCTCCGCCGACGCGACTAGCCAGGGTCGGCAGGCTCGCTCATAGCGCGATTGCCCGGCATCAGGCTGCGCGGGCTGGTGAGGAAGCCCGCTCCCCAGGCGACGTGCATCGCGGCCAGCACGCCAGGAACCCGGGCCGCCACCCCGAGGCGCAGGTGACGCACGGCCAGCGCGCCGACGCCGATCACTCCCGCCACGTACACCGCAGGAATGGCGAATCCGCAGGTCAGTATCGCGGGCCAGACTCCGGCGGTTCCGCTGAGCAAACCGCCGAGGCCCGCGATGCCCGCCAGCACCCCGAGCACCATCACCAGGACGGCGGCCGGAGGAGCCAGGTACCGCGGGTTGATCGTGCCTGCGTGCTGTCGCGCCACCACCCGGCGCCACCGGCCATAGTGAAAGTACTGCGCAGCGAGCATGCGGACGCTCGCCCGCGGCCGGTAGGTGACCCGGAGCTCCGGCTGGAACCATACGACGCCCCCCGCCAGCCGGATCCGGTGGTTGAGCTCCCAGTCCTCGGCGCGCAGGTAGGTCTCGTCATAGCCGCCGACCTGCTCGATCGCGGCCCTGCGGTACACGCCCAGGTAGACGGAGTCGACCGGCCCCGGCCCGCCGCCGGTGTGGAACTTGGCGGCGCCCACCCCGTACGGCGAGGTCATCGCCCACGCCACCGCCTGCTGGAAGCGGCTCACGCCCTCCGCGGCCATGATCCCGCCGACGTTGGCGGCGCCGGTCCGCCGCAGCTCGGCAACCGCGGTGCGCAGGTAACCCTGCGGCAGCAGGGCGTGCCCGTCGACCCGGGCCACGATCGAGTGCCGGGACGCCTTGATCGCCGCGTTCACCGCGCTCGGGATGTGACCAGCCGGATTGGGCACCACGGTGACGCGAGGGTCGGCGGCGGCGATCCGCTCGGATACCTGCAGGGTCTGGTCCCTGGATGGGCCGACCGCCAGCACGACCTCGAGATCCCCCGGGTAATCCTGGCCGAGCACCGAGCGCACCGACTCAGCCAGGGTCAGTTCCTCGTTCCTGACCGGCATGACGACCGAAACCGGCTCCAACCCCGTTTTGCCCGGTTCGGTGGCGTCTGCTCGAATGCCAGGTGAATGACTCATGACACGGATCACCGTACCGTGCTAAGCGTAATCACGTGAACACGGTACGGAGTAAAACCCTAGTAGGCTACTAGAGAACAGCGTCCTCCAGCATCTCCGTCACCAGGGCGGCGATCGGCGACCGTTCCGAGCGAACGAGGGTAACGTGCGCAAACAGCGGATGGCCCTTGAGCTTCTCGATGACGGCGACCACACCGTCATGCCTGCCCACCCGGAGGTTGTCACGCTGCGCGATGTCGTGGGTGAGCACCACCCGCGATCCGCTGCCGATCCGGGACAGCACGGTGAGCAGCACGCCACGCTCGAGCGACTGCGCCTCGTCCACGATCACGAACGAGTCGTGCAGGGACCGGCCGCGGATATGGGTCAGCGGCAGCACCTCGAGCATGTCCCTGTTCAGCACCTCGTCGATCACGTCCTGGGAGGTGACGGCCGACAGCGTGTCGTAGACCGCCTGCGACCACGGGTTCATCTTGTCCGCCTCGGAGCCGGGCAGGTAGCCGAGCTCCTGGCCGCCCACCGCGTACAGCGGCCGGAACACGACGAGTTTGCGATGGTTCCGCCGCTCCATCACCGCCTCCAGGCCGGCGCAGAGCGCCAGCGCGGACTTGCCGGTGCCTGCCCGGCCGCCCAGCGACACGATCCCCACGTCCGGGTCGAGCAGCAGGTCGAGCGCTACCCGCTGCTCGGCGCTGCGGCCACGCAGCCCGAACACCTCACGGTCGCCGCGGACCAGCCGGACCGACTTGTCCGGCTGCACCCGGCCGAGTGCGCTGCCCGCGCCGGAAGCCCCGCTGACCAGTACCAGGCCGGTGTGGCAGGGCAGTTCCCGCGCAGCCGCGCAGTCCAGCTGCCCGTTGGCGTACAGCTCGTCGATCTCCGCCGCGCTGACGTCAAGCTCGCGCATGCCGGTCCACCCGGAATCCGCCGGAAGCTCGGCCCGGTACTCCTGCGCGGTCATCCCGATCGCGGCGGCCTTCACCCGGAGCGGCAGATCCTTGCTGACCAGCACGACGCTCTCGCCCTCGGCAGCCAGGCTGCGCGCGACGGAGAGAATCCTGGTGTCGTTGTCACCCAGGCGGAACCCGGCGGGCAGCACCGTCGGGTCGGCGTGGTTCAGCTCGACGCGTACCGTGCCTCCCAGGTCGCCGACCGGAAGGTCGGCGTCCAGCCTGCCGTACTCGACCCGCAAGTCGTCCAGGTAACGCAGCGCCTGCCGGGCAAAGAAGCCAAGCTCCGGATGGTGCCGCTTGGCCTCAAGCTCGGTGATGACGACCACCGGCAGGACCACCCGGTGCTCGGCGAATCTGCCGACGGCCGCCGGGTCGGCGAGCAGGACGCTGGTGTCGAGGACATAGGTGCGACGTGCTGGCGAACTGGCCACTCGCTCTCCTCTTGACGCTCGGGGCGCCATATTGGGACAGACGTGCCAACGGGACCGGGACCGGCCAGCAAGGGCCGGGCGCCGGCCCTTCGCTCACCACGCCTGCGTACCAGGACGCGAAGCTCGAGGATCTCGAGGGCCTTCCCGGCGGGTGGCTACACACCACCCGTCACGTAAGACGTTACCCTCGGTGAGCCGTTCCCCGGAAGTACCAGCGCGAGCTGTTAACGCGACCGACATCGGGTGTGCGTACCTGGTCAGGGACCTGCGCCGGTGCTCAGGTGCCGAACCGGCGGTGCCGCGCGGCATAGGAACGCAGCGCGCGCAGGAAGTCCACCCGGCGGAACGCGGGCCAGTAGGCGTCGCAGAAATAGAACTCGGAATGGGCGCTCTGCCAGAGCAGGAACCCGCCGAGGCGCTGCTCGCCCGAGGTCCGGATGACCAGGTCAGGGTCGGGCTGCCCGGCGGTGTACAGGTGCTCGGCGATGTGCTCCACGTCGAGAATCTCGGCGAGTTCCTCGATCGTAGTTCCCCTGGTGGCGTGGTCCTGCAGCAGCGAACGGACGGCGTCGGCGATCTCCCGCCTGCCGCCGTAGCCAACGGCGACGTTGACCAGCAGCCCGCCCTGGTTGGCCGTTGCATCTGCCGCGTCCTTGAGTGCCTGGGCTGTGTCGGCGGGCAGCAGGTCGAGCGCTCCCATCGGGTTCACGTGCCAGTTCTGCGCCACGAGCTCGCGAACGGTGTCCTCAATGATCCGCAGCAGCGGCTCAAGCTCGGTCGGGGACCGGGACAGGTTGTCGGTCGAGAGCAGCCAGAGCGTGACCACCTCGACACCTGTCTGCCGGCACCACTGCAGCACCTCGAAGATCTTGTCGGCGCCCGCCTGATGACCGCTGCTGACGTCGGCCAGACCCGCCGAGCGTGCCCAGCGGCGGTTACCGTCGCACATCACCCCTACGTGCCTGGGGATCGCCCGAGGCGAAAGCGACGCTTCGATTCTGTGCTCGTAGAGCCGGTAGGCGAGATCGCGTACTCCCATCCCGCACCCTTCCTCGCTGCCGCCAGGATGGCTTGCCGAACCTGGCCAGCCTCATCCCCGCTGTCGTCGCCTTCGTGCCGGACGCACAGCCTGCGACCGCAGCACCGCCCGGTTCCCTAAGCACCGTATCCAAGAATGTCACCAGTTCGGCCGAGGTCAGGACGGCTCGCACACCAATCCCATCGGACCCCCACGCCTCAATGACCGCGCGGCGGGTAAGACACCAGCCCAGCCGAAGCTCACCCGGCCACTCCGCCGAGTCCCGGAGCACGCACCGGAACTCCCCGGTTCCCGGCAGGTCGGACCGGTCTCTCGACCGGAGCGAGAAGTACTCGCGATCCCCGGGCCGGAACTCCGGACGCACAGACTGGCCAGCCGAGCCGGGCTGTCCTGGCTCGGGGAACCGGTCGTCCGGATCGGGCCACGCCGCGGCCTGCGCAGGATCCTCGCGTGCCGCCGTGACGCCGACGGCGAGCTGGGTCAGCCGGAAGCCGCAGCGTTCGCCGACCGAAGCGAACGGCTCACCTCCGCGGGTGAGGTCGAGGGTGACCTCGTAGGGCACGCCCAGTCGGTCATTACACGCCACAGCGGTAACCGTCAGAATGGATCCATCAACGCAGCGTAGTTCCCCCATAACGGAACGTTAACATCTTCGATCCCGAAAGGGGCACCCCACGCCGCGGAGAATGCCGGGGAGCTCAGCCTTAGCTCAGCAACGGCACCGGAGTCCGGCACCCGCCGGGCACTGTCTATATCCTTCTCGCAACATACGGAGTTGAAATCCCCCTTCAGGCGGGCGAGAGGACGGGCGACGGGCGATGGTCGACGTGCACGCAGCACTTGACGGGGCGGGACTGAGAAATGTTCACGTCCGCGAGTACGTGCGGTACTGGGCCGAGCTCACCGGGGCTGCACGGGTCGAGGTCGTCAGCGAGGCCGACGATGCACGGCTCATCAGCGAGGCCCTCGCCGAAGGGGAGATCGTGCCGGCGGGCGAGGGACTGTACTACTCGCGCAGCTACGTGAAGGACACCGCGCGCTCGGAGGAGCGCACGATCGTCGCCACGAGCAACCCCGACGACAAGGGCGTCTACAACAACTGGCGCCCGGCCGACGAGATGCGCCCACTGCTCGAGGGCCTCATGCGCGGCGCGTCGGCCGGCAAGACGATGTACGTCGTGCCGTACCTGATGGCGCCGGTCGGGTCACCGCTCGAGCGGTACGCCGCTGGGGTGGAGCTCACCGACACCCGCACGGTCGCGCTGCACATGATCCGGATGGCACGCGTCGGGGTGGAGTACATCGACAACCTGGCGGACCCCGGCAGCTTCGTCCGCGCCGTGCACGTCACCGGCGACCTGGAGACCCTGGGCCAGGGAACCCCCGACGACAAGCGCTACTTCGTCACGTTCGCCGACGAGCGGACCATTCTGCACTTCGGCTCTTCATACGGTGGCAATGCGCTGCTCGGCAAGATCGCACATGGCCTTCGGCAGGCCGCCTACGACGGCTGGGCCTCCGGCGAGTTCCTTGCCGAGCAGTTCATGCTCATCGGCATCGCGGACAAGCAGACCGGTAAGCAGTACCACATCTGCGGCGGCTTCCCCAGCGCCTCGGGCAAGACCAATCTGGCGATGATGCTCGCCCCGGACCCGCTGGGCGACCGTTACGAGGTCTACTTCTACGGCGACGACATCGCGTGGCTGCGCGTCGACCCCGAGGACGGGAAGATCTACGCGATCAACCCCGAGTTCGGCGTGTTCGGCGTGGCCAAGGACACCAACGAGACCACGAACCCGATCGCGCTGGGATCGGTGGCGCCAGGCACCGGGGCGATCTTCACCAACGTCGCGTATAACGATGACACCCAGGAGGTGTGGTGGGAGGGCCGCACCCCCGAGCCGCCCGCCGACGTCACCGGCTGGCGGGACTGGACCGGCGAGCTCATCTCCGAGCGGTCGGCCGAGGACGCCGAAGCGCCGTGGGCGCATCCGAACAGCCGGTTCACCACCACCCTGGCCAACGTGCCGAACATCGCGCCGGACTTCGACGACCCGAAGGGCGTGCCGATCGACGCGATCATCTTCGGCGGCCGCGCGAGCGACCGGGAGCCGCTGATCCGCGCGATCACCGATCTCGCGGAGGGCGTCTACGACGGGCTGACGCTGGGCGCCGAGGCCACGTTCGCCGCCGAGGGCGTCGACGGCCTGCTGCGCTACGACCCGATGTCGATGCGCCCGTTCATGTCCTATCCAGAGGGCGCGTACGCCGCGCACTGGCTGAGCATCATCGGCTCGGCGGCGACCCAGCCGATCTTCGCGCACGTCAACTGGTTCCAGCGCGACCCCGATGACGGCCATTACCTATGGCCGGGCTACCGCGACAACCTGCGGCCGCTGCTCTGGCTGCTGCGCCTGGCCGAGGGCGAGGTGCGCGGCGTCGCGACGCCGGTCGGCATCGTCCCGACCAAAGACGAGCTTGACCTGGACGGGGTCGCCATCGCCCCGCATGACCTCGAGACGATCCTGACCATCGACACCCCGCGGTGGCGGCAGGAAATGAAGTACCGCGCGGAGCACCTCGAGCAGTTCGCCAACCTGCCCGAGGAGATCTGGCAGGCGCACCGCCGCGTCGCCGCGGCGCTTGACGCCGCTGGCTGAGCGGCAGACCTCAGGACGACCGGGGACCCTCGGAGCGGACCTGCTCAACGTGACGCAGGGCCTCCCTGAGGTCGGCGAGCCAGGTGTCCTCGTGCTCCCCGACCAGCCGCACGCACCAGGCGAGGGCATCGCTGCGGCTGCGCGCCACACCGGCGTCCACCAGCGTGTCCAGAACGAGTCGCTCCGGCTGGCGGAGCCTGGTCATCACCGGAACCGAGAACGAGGTGAACATCACCTTCTTGTTGTTGCAGATCACGCCCCAGGAGACCTTGCGGCCGAAGCGGTGCTCGGCCTCGCGGGCGATCTCGATGCGCTGCTGCCGCGTCTGCTCGCGAAACCGGCGGCTGCGTCCCTCGGCGGCAGCGGCGCGCTCCGCGTCGGTCATGTCCTCGGACACCTCTGGCACCGGCAGAACGCCGACCACCGAGATCTCCTCGCGGTCCAGGCCGATCTCCGGTACCCCGGCGAACCAGTCGCCGGGCATGCGGCCGGTGAACCACCCGCGGAGCCTCTCGGCGGCGGAATTCGCCGAGCTGCCCTCATCTCCTGTACTCATGTAATAAAGATTACGCTATCAGCTGAAGGCTGACAAGATCACCGTCCCGCCGCCCGCCACAACCCGCCTCATCACCCACTCCCCCGGCCCTTCCGGCAGCCCCGCGACCTCATCAGCCACTTGGCCCGCAAATCCCGCCCACCAGAACTTCCCGCCCACCCGCCCGCGAACATTCCGCCCACCCAGCCCGCGAACAGGGCCGGAGAGGCTTAGGTGGGCGGCGGCAGGCAGCGCGGCCAGCGGCGTTGCTGGCGGTCAGGCGGCCGGGTCGCCCGCGACTGCCGCGGCGACCTTCGGGTACACCGCCACGGCGCCGGCGAACTCGGAGCCGAAGTCCGCCGGGACGATCTCGACGTCCAGGCCGGGCATCGGGGCCTGGAGCATCTTCCCGCCACCGAGATAGATGGCCACGTGCGAGATGTAGTCGGGAGCCGTCGGGTCGGTGTGATAGAAGAGCAGGTCCCCTGGCTCGAGTTCGCTCAGCGGAACCTTCGGGCCGGCCAGCGCCTGCTCGGCCGCCACGCGCGGCATGACCACGCCCGCCCGCGCGAGTGACCACTGCACCAGGCCGGAGCAGTCGAAAACGGTCGGCCCGTCGCCGCCCCACACGTACGGCATGCCCAGCCTGCTCTCGGCCGCCTCGAGGAACGCGACTATTTCGGCGTTGGTCAGGCCGGGCCCGTCGGCGGCGGCACCGGCGATCCCGGCTGCCCCGCCCGTCTCGGCCAGGCCCGACGAAGCCGACTCGGCGACCAGCGACGCCACGGCCGCGTTCCGCGGCAGCAGCTTCTTGATCTGCTTCATCAGCGTGCTCAGGTCGGCGTGCGGGGCGCTGATCACGATGGCGTTGTCCGCCGGTATCCCGAGCGAGCGGGCCACCGCGTCGGAAACCACGGCGTCGACGCCGCCGATCCCGACGGTGCCGAGGCCGGCCACCGGCAGTTCCTCGGCACGCCGGCCGGTCACCCGGACGGCCCGGCCGAGCGGGAGCTTGTCCAGCTTGCTCATTGTGTACGAGACGGCCACACCGCCAGCTGCCACGTTCTCCCAGAGGCGGAGCGAATCGGCGGTTGGCTTAGGGGCGAACGCACGGAACTCGGACGAGTTCACTCCCAGCATCGCGGTGAGCTTGCCGGCCACCTGGAGCCTCGCCGCGTCGAGCGGTTCGGCGGCGACCACGCCGTGCAGCCGCTGCACCGCGGCCACGATGCTGCTGCGCAGCGTGGTCGGGGCGACCACAAACAGGTCCGCCTCGAGCAGCCGGTGCAGCGGCGCCATGGCCGGCGTCGAGGTGGGGGTTGCCGCGAGGGCAGAAGGAACGTTGCCGGCGACGGCCAGCGTCAGCAGCGCCAGCCCGGAACCGAGCGTGACGAGCATGCGACGCGCTCCGTCGCGCAGCTGCACTGCTCCTCCCGGTTATCGGCCTTTGGCCCAAGCCACCAAAACACCATGCAACGAAAGGCACGCGGCTGTCTATACCGGCCGTGCACTAATGGCCGCGAGTATCCCCTAGGGGTGGTCCGATGCGAGCTCCGCCCGCAGTGCCTCCGGCTCTGTCACCGGCAACCGGCAGGCAAAATCCCGGCAAACATAGGCGGCGGGATCTCCGCCCACCGGCTCACGGCCGGCCAGCAGCGGTATAGCGTCCGCTCCATTTCCGCCGCCATTGCCGAGCGCGATCACCGCGCCGGGGGGCGCGGCCAGGAAGGCCGTGCGGTGCAGCGCCGCGGTGCGGCCGTCATCGGGCGGGCCGACGACCGCGATCTCGGCCGGGCCCGCCGCGATGGCCTCGGCCACCGCGAGACCCCAGCCCGCGGCGCGCGGATACCGCGAGGCCACTGCCGGCAATGGCCCGAGCGCCCCTGCCGCGGCGGTGCGGTGCCTGGCCGAGCCGGTGAGCGCCGAGTAGCTGAGCAGCGCACCGGCGACCGCGAACGTGCCCGACGGGGTTGGCCCGTCCGCCGGGTCGGCCGGCCGGTAGATCAGCCGCTCACCGTCGTCCGCGGTGTCGTAGAAGCCGCCCGCCGAGTCACCGAACCTGTCCAGCGCCGTGTCGAGCAGCTGGCCTGCCAGGGTCACCCAGCTGGCTTCCCCGGTCACCCCGGCCAGGGCCAGATACCCCTCGGCGACGCAGGCGTAGTCCTCGAGGACACCCGCGCTCGCCCCCGGGACCCCGTCTCTCGACGTGCGGGTCAGCCGGCCACCGGCCAGGTGGGTTCCGGCGAGCAGCTCGGCCGCGCCGCGTGCCGCCGAGATGAACTCCGGGCGTTCCAGCAGCAGCCCGGCTTCGGCCAGGGCCGCTATAGCGAGGCCGTTCCAGGCGGCGACGACCTTGTCGTCCCGGCCAGGGCGGACCCGCCACGCGCGCGCGTCGAGCAGAGTGGCGCGGATCCGCGCGAAGCGCTCGGGCTCCGCCGGGTCGCGCCGAAGCTGGAGCACCGATTTCCCATGCTCGAAGGTGCCCTCGCGGGTGACATCGAACACCTCGGCTGCATACCGGGCGTCCGACTCGCCAAGGACGTCGCGGAGCTGGCCAGGCGTCCAGGCGTAGAACTTGCCTTCCTCGCCCTCACTGTCGGCATCGAGGGCCGAGGCGAAGCCGCCCTCGGCGGTGCGCAGCTCGTCGATCATCCAGGTGCAGGTGTCGGCCGCCACGCGGCGGGCGAGCTCGGAGCCGCCCCGGCGCCACCAGTGCGCGTAGACCCGGGCCAGCAGCGCGTTGTCGTAGAGCATCTTCTCGAAGTGCGGCACTATCCAGTCCGCGTCCACCGAGTACCGCGCGAATCCGCCGGCCAGCTGGTCGTACATGCCGCCTCGGGCCATGGCGTCCATGGTGCGGGTGGCCATGCGCTGCGCCGCCTCCCCGGACGCGCCGCTGCTGCGCTCGTGACGCCGAAGCAGGAACTCGAGCACCATCGAGGGCGGGAACTTCGGCGCACCGCCGAACCCGCCCCGTGCGGAGTCGAAACCGGACTCGAGCCCGGCGATCGCCACGTCGCAGGCCTGGCTCAGCTCCTCCTGGCCCGGGGCACCGCCGCCGGGCGCGACGGCCGACATCTGCTCGGCCAGTGCGGCGGCGATCCGCTGCGCCTGCCCGGTGACCCGGCTCCGCTCCTGACGCCAGGCATCGGCCACCCCGAGGACCAGCCGCTGGAACGCCTCGCGCGGGAAGTATGTGCCGCAGTAGAAGGGCTCCCGGTCCGGCGTCATGAAGACCGTCATCGGCCAGCCGCCCTGGCCGGTCATGGCCTGCGTCGCGGTCATGTAGACCGCGTCGACGTCCGGCCGCTCCTCGCGATCCACCTTGATCGACACCAGGTGCTCGTTCATCAGCGCCGCGGTCTGCTCGTCCTCGAACGATTCGTGCGCCATCACGTGACACCAGTGACAGGCCGAGTAGCCGACGGAGAGCAGCACCGGAACGTCGCGGCTGCGTGCCTCGGCGAACGCCTCATCGGACCACGGCCACCAGTCGACGGGGTTCCCCGCGTGCTGCAGCAGGTATGGGCTCGTTGCCGTGCGTAGCCGATCAGCCATACGTTCCATCATGCCCCGCTGGTACTGGCATGCCGGAGCCGGAGCGGCCGGCTCGCCAGAAAACCCGCCGAAGGCTGCTACCGTGCGTGTGTGACTACTTCCGGGCCGGCGGCCACCCGCCCGCCCGGCCGCGGCACCCGGATCCGGGGCACCCGCCAGGCCGAGGCGGTGTACGCGGTGCTGGACGGGCTGCCCGGATTCTTCAGCGCGCAGCAGATTCATGCCGAACTGCGCAACCGGGGCGAGCACGTCGGGCTCACCACGGTTTACCGGCACCTGCAGGTGCTCAGCGAGGACGGCCGGGTTGACGCGATTCGCGACTCCAGCGGCGAGACGCTCTACCGCAAATGCCACACCGACGCCCACCACCACCATCTGACCTGCCGCAACTGCGGCCGGAGCGTGGAGGTGGAGGGTCGCGCCGTCGAGCGCTGGGCCGAGCAGGTCGCCGCGGAAGCCGGCTTTACCGACGTCGGGCACACGGTGGAGCTGTTCGGCCTGTGCCCGGAGTGCGGCACGTCCTGACGGTTACCGCCGGACCGGCTCGGCCGCGGACGCGCCCACGTTGGCTTCCAGCCAGGCGCAGAGCGGCTGGCTCGCTGCGAGGAACGCGGCCACGCGCTGCTTCGCCGCCCGGGTCCCGAGCCATGCCTCGGCCGGCCACTCCTTCCAGGTCGTTACGCCCTTGTAGCGCAGCAGCGTGATCCGGGGGTGGTCAACCGGATAACCCCTCGGCGCCGTCTTGAGCACGTCGTGGCCGTGCACGGTGACCTCGTGCCGCTCAGTTTCTGCGATGACCCGTTCGAGCCGCGTGCCGGACTCGTTGCTGGCCACCGCCCGCCGGTACCTGTCCAGCTGGTCCGGGGCCATCATGTACATCCCGCTGCCAGCGGCAAGGCCCTGCGCCGAGAGCTGGAGGTAGCCGTCGCCGATGACCGCGCCGATGTTGGTCTTGTACGGCGACTTGTCTTTGCTGAACCTGACGTCGCGGTACGGCCGGAAAATCTTTGACTCACCGAACTCCGGGCCGAGTTCCTCGAGCAGCTCGCTCATCGGCCCGAGGACCATCTCGTCATAGATCGCCTTGTGCGCGGTCCAGTAGGCCTTGGAGTTGTCCGCCTCCAGGCCCTCGTAAAAGTCCAGCGCCTCGGCTGGCCAGCCGTTGAAGGACATCGCGAGAATCCTAGGCGCACTACAATGCGCGGGTGCTGCGCTTCCCCCTGATTCACCCGCCGCTGCTCGCGGCGCTCGGCGCGGCCGGGCACGGCGGGAAGGTCCTGCTGGCCGACGCCAACTACTCGCACAGCACGAACGTCAGCCCGGGCGCGACCGTGATCCACCTGAACCTGCGGCCCGGCCTGGTGACCGTCGAGCAGGTGCTCGAGCCGGTGCTGGCAGCGGTTCCGGTCGAGGCCGTCACGGTGATGCGCCCGGACGACGGGAGCACTCCCGCCGTGTTCTCCCGCTACCGCGAGCTGCTCGGCGACGACCTGCCGCTGCAGCCACTGGGGCGCCTCGAGTTCTACGCCGAGTGCCGCAAGCCTGACCTGGCGGTGTGCGTGGCGACCGGCGATGACCAGCTGTACTCCAACGTGCTGCTCACGATTGGATACATCAGACCAGCCGGTCACTCTGCGGCCTAGACCATCGGAGGCATGCCACATGACCACGCCCAACACCGGCGAGTTCAGCGGGCTGGTGGCCCTGATCACCGGCGGCGCCTCGGGGATCGGCCTGGCCACGGCGCGGCTGCTCGCCTCACGGGGCGCGCAGGTGGCGATCCTGGACCGGGAGATACCAAGCGCAGCGTCGGGCGGCGGCTCGCCGGAACATGCCATTTTGGGCAGTGACCCGCTGGACGCCGGCCTGCGGCCGGTCGTCGCCGACGTCACCGACGACGGCGCTGTCCGGTCGGCGGTCGCCGAGGCGATTGGCGCCTTCGGCGGGCTGGACATCCTGGTCAACAACGCGGGCATCGGGGCGGCCGGCACGGTCGAGGACAACGACGACGACGAGTGGCGGCACGTCCTCGACGTGAACCTGCTCGGCATCGTCCGCAGCTCGCGGGCCGCCATGCCCGCGCTGCGCGCATCCGTGGCCAGGCGCGGCGAGGCCGCCATCGTCAACACCAGCTCGATCGCGGGCATCGCGGGCCTGCCGCAGCGCGCCCTTTACTCGTCGACCAAGGGCGCCATCTACGCGCTGACCCTGGCCATGGCCGCCGACCACATCGCCGAGCACATCAGGGTCAACTGCGTCACCCCGGGCACCGCCGACACCCCGTGGATAGCCCGGCTGCTGCAGGCGGCGCCCGACCCAGAAGCCGAGCGCGCGGCGCTGACCGCTCGCCAGCCCATGGGACGGATGGTTTCGGCCGACGAGGTTGCCGCGGGCATCGCCTACCTGGCCAGCCCGCTGGCGAGCGCGGTCACCGGCACGGCGCTGGCCGTCGACGGCGGCATGTCGGGCCTGCGTCTCCGCCCGCGCACGTCCTGACCCATACAGGTCGGATGACTCTGGGCGGCCCTAGCTGAGGTTCTGGCCACGCAGCAGGTCGAAAACCTGAGGTAAATCCGAACATATCATTTCGATGACGGTACCGGCAGCGGTCGAGGCTGCCCGTTGACATCCCGATACATCGGATCTATTTTCCATGCACGTGCCACGCGGATGGCCGCCAGCGGGGGTGTCGCGGGCAGCCGTGTGCCCGAGGAAGTGGACACAGGAGGACCGATGGTACTTCGCAGACGCTTCGGCGTTACTGCCGTGGCCGGCCTCGCGGCCGCGGCCCTCATGGCGGGAATCGCGGGGTGCGGCTCCAGCTCGAGCTCCGGCTCCAGCAGCCCGGCCAGCACGTCGAATTCCTCGTCGTCAACGATCAAGATCGGTGTTGACCTCACGTACAACAACACCGCGTTCTGGGCCGCGTACATCAACTACGAAAGCCAGTACGCATCGCAGGACCACGTCAAGCTCATCGGGCCGCTGCTCGCCGCGGCCAACGCGAGCCTGCAGAACCAGCAGATCGAAGAGCTCGTCAACGAGGGCGCGAAAGCCGTGATCGTGAACCCGGAGACGGCCACCAGCCTCGGCCCGGCGATCTCGTACGCGGCCTCGCACCACGTGAAGCTGATCTCGGTCGACACCATCGTCGGCGTGGGCAAGGTGTACATGGTGGTCCGGGCGTCCAACCTGATCTACGGCCTCGACGCCTGCGCCTACATCAGCTCAAAGGTGAAGTCCGGCGACGTGCTCGACCTCGAGGGCGACCTCACCTCCTCGAACGGCGCCGACCGGACGAACGCGTTCGACGCGTGCATGGCCGCCAACGACCCCGGCGTCAAGATCCTGAAGGACCCCACGGTGTGGGTCGACGCCACGGCCGTGACCGACGCGCAGAACGCGGTCAACGCCTACGGCAGCAAGCTCAAGGCGATCTACTCGCAGTGGAGCAGCCCGGACACCGGCATCCTGCCGCTGCTGAAGCAGAAAAACCTGACCGGCAAGGTCCTCGTGGTCAGCGACGACGGAGTCCCGTTCGAGATGTGCGACATCACCCACGGGACCAGCAACGCTTCTCAGTCCCAGCCGGCGAACCTGTACGCCGAATGGGCTCTCAAGTACGCGATCGACGCGGCCAAGGGCGTCGCGCTCAAGCCGGGCGAACCCGGCGGCGGGGCGCCGAAGCTGGCAATGCTGAGCTACCAGGGCGACAGCAACCTGGGCGACCCGATCGTCGCCCCGTTCGTCACCAAGACGGCCCAGACGCTCACGGTCAAGCCCGTTGACGGGCTGTCCGGCACGGTCTCGACGACGCCGGTCACCGACAGCCAGCTATGGGGCAACGTTTATGGGTCCGAGCACGGTGGGGTGTGCAGCGCCGCCGCGGCGGCTGGGTGAACCACGGCCCCGCGCCCGCTGCCTCGACGGCCGAGCAGAATCCGGCCGTCGAGGCGGCAGGCATCTTTAAGCAGTTCGGCAGCACGCAGGCGCTGCGCGACGTCGATCTCACGCTGCAGCCGGGGCGGTGCCTCGGGCTGGTGGGACGCAACGGAGCGGGGAAGTCGACGCTCGTCTCGATCCTGTCCGGCATCTACCCGGCCGATGCCGGGCAGGTGCGCTTCGAGGGCCAGCCCGCGCCACCGCTCGGCGCGCTGGACGCCTGGCGCAGCCGCATCGCCACCGTTTTCCAGCACTCGATGGTGGTGCCGGATCTCACCGTCGCCGAGAACGTCTTCCTCGGCCACCAGCCCGGCCCGGGCGGGCTCGTCGACTGGCGGCGGATGCGCGAGCAGGCGCAGCAGATCATGGCTGACTGGGGATTCCGCCTCGACGTCGGCCGGCCCTGCTCCAGCCTGACCGTCGAGCAGCGGCAGATCGTGGAGATCACCAGGGCGCTGGCCGCCGGGACCCGGTGCCTGCTGCTCGACGAGCCGACCGCCGCGCTGGAGCGCGCCGCCATCCAGCGCCTGTTCGCCCGGGTGCGGCAGCTCGTCAGCAGCGGGGTGGCCGTCCTCTACATCTCGCACCACCTCGAGGAAGTCTTCGAGATCTGCCAGGACGCGCGGTGATCCGCGATGGCGAGATCGTGCTGACCGCGCCGATCAGGGGCCTGACCAAGGAGGACCTGATCGCGGCGATGGTGGGGCGCGCCCAGGCGGGGGCCTCGGCCGCGGACGGCACGGGCCGCACTGGGGCGGGAGACGCGGCGGATCGAGATGCAGCAGCGGCGGGGCATGAGCCCGAGCCGCTCGCCGCTGCGGCGGACACTGGGCCAGAGGCCGCGCCGTGCCTGGTGCTCGAGCACGTGTCGGCGACCGCGCCGGAGGGCTCGGTGCGTGACATCTCGCTCGAGGTGCGCCCGGGCGAGCGGGTGGGCGTGACCGGGCTGCTGAGCGCCGGCGTGTCCACGCTCGCGCGGGTGGTGGCCGGCATCGCGCCGTACGAGGCCGGCACCGTGCTCGTCGACGGCAAGCCGCTCACGTCAGGGCGCCGCGATCTCGCGATGCGGGCCGGCGTCGGCTACATCCCCGAGGACCGCCAGGCCGAGGGCTTTGTGGCGCTGCTCGGCGTGGCCGAGAACGGGACGATGTCGATCGTCGACTGGCTGGCCCGGCGGCTCGGCTGGCTGCGCCCACGGGCCAGGTCCGCCGCGATGGCGCCGCTGGCGCGCACCCTGTCGATCGTGTCGGCCGGCCTGAACCAGCCGGTCGGCGAGCTGTCCGGGGGCAACCAGCAGAAGGTCACCGTCGCCCGCTCGATCGCGCGCAAGCCGCGGCTGATCGTCGCGATCGCGCCCACCCGTGGGGTGGACGTGGCGTCGAAGGCGCTGCTGCTCGCCGAGCTCGCCGCGGTGACCGAGCACAGCGGCGCCGGCCTCCTGCTCGCCAGCGACGAGCTGTCCGACCTGGACATCTGCGAGCGGGTCGTGGTCCTGGTCCGCGGCGAGCGGTTCACCGAGTTCGGCGCGCCGCCGTTCGACCGCGAGGCACTGATCGCGGCCACCGAGGGACTGGCAACGGGCGGCAGCCCGCAGCAACAGCAGACCGAATCCGACGGGCAGGGGCCACCAGCATGAGACGGATCTGGCGCGGTGACGCCGCCCGCACCGCCGATTCGCCGACCGAGGTAACCGAGCGCAGCCGTGCCGAGGTCGAGGAGGTGCTGCAGGGACGCAGCCGCAGCACCGCCGCGATCTCGCTGGTCCGTGAGGCGGCGCTGATCCCGGTCCTCGTCCTCCTGGTCATCGTCGGCGCGCTGGTCAACCCCGCGTTCCTCACCGCGTCGAACTTCTCCGGCATCGGGGCGCAGGTCTCCGCCCTCGGCGTCACGGTCGTCGGCGAGAGCCTGATCCTGCTCATTGGCGGGATGGACCTCTCGCTCGAGGGCACCTACGGCCTTGCGCCCACCGTCGCCGCGTGGCTGATGGTGCCCGCCCTCGAGTACGGCTCCGGCGCCATGCTCAACCCCTACCTGGCGATCCTGGTCCTGCTCGCCGTCGGCGCGTTCATCGGCCTGGCCAACGGGCTGCTGATCGTTAAGGGCCGTCTGAACGGGTTCATCGTCACGCTCGGCATGACGATCGTGCTGGCCGGATTGCAGCAGGGCATCGTGAAGGGGAACACGCTGTTCAACCTGCCGTCCGCATTCAACTACCTGGGCGCGAAGGAATACGGCCAGGTGCCGGTCTCGCTGATAGTCACCGTGATCATCTTCGTCGGGACCGGGCTGTTCCTGCGCTATCACCGGGCCGGCCGGGCCATCTACGCGGTCGGCGGCAACCGCGAGGCGGCCCGCGCCGCTGGCATCAAGGTGGACCGGATCCGGATCGGCGTCTACGTGGTCGGCAGCGTGCTGGCAGCGGTCGGCGGGCTGATGGAGGCGGGCCGGGTAAGCGCGGTCACCGGCAGCCAGGGCTACCAGGAAGGCATCATCTTCGCGGTGTTCGCGGCCGCGGTGATCGGCGGCGTGAGCCTCCGTGGCGGCCGCGGCAACATGGTTGGCGCCGCGTCCGGCGTGGTCTTGCTCGGCCTGGTGCAGAACATCCTCGACCTGTCGAACGTCTCGAACTACTGGATCGAGGCGGTGGACGGCGGGGTCATCCTGCTCGCGCTGCTGCTGGCCAGGGTCATCGGCGGAGAGGCCACGGCCGAATGACCCGACGGCCCGACCCGCGGAGGCACCGATGACCACGATCCTCGGCTTCGACACCTACGACGTGCGCTTCCCAACGTCCCGCCACCTCGACGGCTCGGACGCGATGAACCCGAACCCGGACTACTCGGCCGCCTACCTGGTGCTGCGGACGGACGCAGCCGACGGGCTGGCCGGCCACGCGCACGTGTTCACGATCGGCCGCGGCAACGACATCCAGCTCGCCGCGTTGCGCGCGCTGGAGCCCTTCATGGCCGGCCGCGACCTCGACGAGACGCTGGCCGATCTCGGCGGCCTGTCCCGCCGGCTGGTCGGCGACAGCCCGCTGCGCTGGCTCGGCCCGGAGCGCGGCGTGGTGCACATGGCCATCGGCGCGGTGCTGAACGCGTGCTGGGACCTGGCCGCACGCCGGGCGGCCAAGCCGCTCTGGCGGCTGCTCGCCGACCTCTCCCCCGCCGAGATCGTCAGCATGGTCGACTTCAGGTACCTCGCCGACGCGCTCACCCCGGATGAGGCGCTTGCGATGCTCGAGCGGGGCGCGGCCGGAAAGGCTGAACGCGCAGAGATCCTGGAACGCGACGGTTACCCCGCATACTCGACGACACCCGGCTGGCTTGGCTACTCCGATGAGCTGATGGCCGAACTCTGCGCACAGGCCGTCTCCGACGGCTTCAGCATCGTGAAGCTCAAGGTCGGGGCGCGGCTCGAGGACGACATCCGGCGCTGCCGCATCGCCCGCGAGGCGGTCGGCGAAAATATCGGCATCGCGCTGGACGCGAACCAGGTGTGGGACGTGCCGACCGCGATCTCGTGGCTACGGGAGCTCGCGCCGGTGCGGCCGGAGTGGATCGAGGAGCCGACCAGCCCCGACGACATCCTCGGCACGGCCGCGATCCGCGCCGCGATACCGGTCCCGGTCGCGACCGGCGAGCACATCTCCAACCGCGTGGTGTTCAAGCAGCTGCTGCAGGCTAGTGCCATCGACATCATGCAGATCGATGCGTGCCGGGTGGCCGGCGTGAACGAGAACATCGCGAACCTGCTGCTCGCCGCCAAGTTCGGGGTACCGGTCTGCCCACACGCGGGAGGGGTCGGCCTGTGCGAGATCGTCCAGCACCTGGCTATGTTCGACTACGTGGCGGTGTCCGGGACTATGGACGGCCGCGTGATCGAGTGGATCGACCACCTGCACGAGCAGTTCGTCACCCCGGCGGTCGTGACCCGAGGCCGCTACCTGACGCCGACGGCCCCCGGCGCGTCCACGGAGCTGCTTCCCGAGTCGATCGCCGAGTTCTCGTACCCGTCCGGCCCCGCCTGGGCCGGCACTACGCTCCACGCGTGAGCGAGCGATGACGTGAGCAGCGATGCGGCTGTCGCGCTGCCGATGGTGCCGGTCGGCAGCTCTGGCGTCCAGGTCACCCGGCTGGTCTTCGGGGGTGCGCCGATCGGCGGTCTGTTTGCCCCCGTGGACGACGACGCGGCGCAGGCCACGCTGGAGGCCGCGTGGGACGCGGGTATCCGGGCCTTCGACACCGCGCCGCACTACGGCGTCGGCCTGTCCGAGCGGCGCATCGGCCGGTTCCTGGCCGGGCGGCCACGCGGCGACTACGTGCTGTCGACCAAGGTCGGCCGGCTCCTCGAGTCGGCCGATGGCGATGTCGACGGCGCCGAGGGCTACTTCGGCACGCCGCGGCTGGCCCGGGTTCGCGACTATTCACGAGACGGCGTGCTCGCATCCCTGGAGGCAAGCCTCGGGCGGCTCGGAGTCGACCGGATCGACATCGCGCTGATCCACGACCCGGACGACCACGGGCCCGAGGCGCTCGACGGCGCGTACCCGGCCCTCGCCGAACTGCGCGCCGAGGGCGTCATCGGCGCGGTCGGCGCCGGCATGAACCAGGTCGAGATGCTGGAGTGGTTCCTGCCCCGGGCCGACCTCGACTGCGTGCTCGTGGCCGGCCGGTACACCCTGCTGGACACCCGCGCGGCGGCCTCGCTGTTTCCCGAGTGCCAGCGCCGCGGGGTGGGCGTGCTCGCCGCGGGGGTGTTCAACAGCGGCGTGCTCGTCGACCCAGCGCCCGGAGCGACTTACGACTATCTGCCCGCCGCCGACGACGTCATGGACCGGGCGCGGCGGATCGGCGCGGCCTGCGCGCGGCACGGGGTGCCGATCGGAGCGGCCGCGCTGCGGTTCACGCTGCGCCACCCTGCGGTGACCGCCGCCGTTGTCGGGGCGCGCAGCCCAGCCGAGATCGCCACGGACGCCGGCTACCTGGCCCGCGACGTCCCGGATGCGCTGTTCGACGAGCTTGCCGCCGAGGGGCTGATCGGTTGATCGTCGACGCGCACCATCACGTCTGGGATCCGGCGGCCAGGAGGCACGCCTGGCTGGACGGGCTCCCGGCGCTGAACCGCTCGTTCGGCCTGGCCGACTTCGACCGCGCCAGCGAGCCGGAGCGGGTCACGGCCAGCGTCCTGGTGCAGGTGCTCGCGAGCACCGAGGAGACCGAGGAGTTCCTGGCGCTTGCCGCCGGGCCCGGCCCCGTCGCCGGGGTGGTCGGCTGGACGGACCTGACCAGCCCGGCCGTTGGCGACGAGATCGCGCGGTTGCGGGGCCTGCCCGGCGGTAATCGGCTGGCCGGGATCCGGCATCTGGTTCAGGACGAGCCCGACCCCGACTGGCTGCGGCGGCCGGAGGTACGCCGCGGCATCCGCGCCGTCGGCGCGGCCGGCCTCGTCTACGACCTGCTGGTCCGGCCGCATCAGCTGCCGGCCGCGCTGGCCGTGACCGGCGAGCTCGCCGACGTCACGTTCGTGCTCGACCACGGCGCCAAACCTCCGATCGCTTCCGGAGCCCTGGAACCCTGGGCATCGCAGATCGGCGAGCTTGCGGCCAGGCCAAACGTCAGCTGCAAGCTGTCCGGCCTGGTCACCGAGTCGGGCCCGGGCTGGCGGGCGGCGCAGATCGTGCCGTACCTCGACCACCTGGTCGAGGCGTTCGGGCCGGGGCGGCTGATGTTCGGCTCCGACTGGCCGGTCTGCACGCTCGCCGCCAGCTACGCAGAGGTGGTCGCGCTGGCCAGCGACGCGCTTGCCGTGCGGCTCGGGCAGGCCGAACTCGACGCGGTGTTCCGCGCGAACGCGATCAACGTGTACCGGCTCGATGGGGGGCGGGCGCCGCGTAACGGCCCGTAAATCAGAGTGCGGATGCGAGCCAGTGTTCGACCGCCGCGATGTGAACCGTGGCCCAGGACCTCGCCACCTCCGGATCGCCCGACGCGAGCGCGTCGAGGATCGCGCGGTGCTCGTCGAGAGTGCGCTCCTTGGCGCCAGCCTGGGTCAGCCCGCGCCAAATCCGGGCCCTGGTGGTCGGCGCGGACAGGGTCTCGAGCAGCGAGCAGAGCACCGCGTTCCCGGAGCAGGCCGCGATCCGCCGGTGAAACTCGATGTCGTTCGCGACCAGGTCCTCGACCTCCGGGTGTTTGCCGAGGCTGTCCAGGAGCTTGCCGAGCCCGGTGATCTCGTCCTCGGTGATCCGCTCGGCCGCCATGGCCGTGGCCGCGGGCTCGAGGATCCGCCTGACCTGCAGGAACTCCAGCACCGTGGCGTCCTTGTGGAAGTCCACGATGAAGCTCAGCGCCTCGAGCAGCAGCGCGGGCTCCAGGCTGGTCACGTACGTGCCGTCGCCGCGCTTGACGTCCAGGATGTTGACCAGGGCGAGCGCCCGCACCGCCTCGCGCAGCGAACTGCGGGAAAGCCCCAGCTCGGCGGCGAGGTCCGCCTCCTTGGGCAGCCGGTCCCCCGCGTGCAGCGTGCCGGAGACGATCATCGCTTTGATCTTCTCGATGGCCTCGTCCGTGACCGCCACCGCGGACCCTCCAGCCCCGATAGATCCGACGTTTGCCCCGAGTATCGCACAAGCCGCACCTCGGCCAGGATCGTCGCGGCAGGTCAGCGGCGCCGCCTGGGCCGGGTGGGTCAGGCGGTGCCGGGCGGGCGGTGGTGCCTGTGGTGCGGCGGCGGCGAGCGCGTCGGTGACGGGGTGGGCGACGGCGACGGGGCGGGCGACGGGGTGGGTGACGGCGTCGGGGATGCGGTCGGTGCGGGCGAAGGGGACGCGGCCGGGGTGGCCTTCTTCGCCGGCATGGTCGTGGCCACCGGCTGGATGGGCGTGGGCTGTGCCACGGACGACGGCACCGCGGCGGACGGGCTTGGCGGCGCGATCGCGGCGGGACGCCGGGTGATGGGTTCCGGAGTCGAGCTCGCCGCGAGCGTCAGCGTAAGCCCGGTGACACCGACGACCGCCAGCAGCGCGATTCCTCCGGCGAGTGCCTGCTGCTGCCGGGGCGCCCGCCGGATCCACCGCGGCACCTGCCCGATCTGCCTCGGGGCCCGCCGCAGCCAGCGCAACCCGGCGTCCACCGAGCCCGGCGGAGCCGACGGCGGCCTGACCGCGGCCAGGTACGCCCCGGCCGCCGGGCCGAGGAAGATCGGCGCCACCGTCTGCCGCAGGGACCGGCCGCACGCCCCGAGTTCGATGGCGACGGCCCGGCACTCGCGACAGCCGCGCAGATGACGCTGCACCATGGCCTCGTCGCCGCCGCGCGTGGCGTTGGCCAGGTGCTGGCCGAGCTTGCCAGACACGGCCTTGCAGTCATCGCGGGCCACGTCGTACTGCTTCAGGTACTCCTGCCTGAGCCCGGCCCGCGCCTGATCGCCGAGGCCAGCGACGCCGTCAGCGGTCAGCCCGAGTAAAGCCGCTGCCTCCGCCGGATCTGCCTGCTCGATCTCCGTGTGCCACAGCACGGCGCGGTGGCGTTCCGGAAGCGCACGGAACGCGAGCGCAAGCCGCGCGTCCTCCAGATCGGCGGCTTCCGGGTCGACGAACAGCGGCTCGCCGAGGCTCGGGATGTCGTCATCGGCCCCGGTACCGCCGGCACTGCTTCGCTCCTGCGCCACCCGCCGCACCGCGGTGAGCAGAAAGGGCCGCAAGGCCTCCGCGGGCCCCTCGCCGCGGCGCAGCACGCCGTGCAGCCTCGCGAAGGTCTCGGAGAGCACCTCTTCGGCCTCGACGGCGCTCGGCGCGACCTGCCTGGCCAGGATCCGTGCAGCGGCGATGTGCCGTTCGTGCAGGGTGGCGTAGGCCGCCGCGTTGCCCGATGCCACCGCCTTGATCAGCTCGGCGTCGCTGCTCGGCAACGCTTGGGAGGCCGGCTCGCCCGACTCACTCATCACGCATCGTCCTGTTCTGCCCGGAGAGTCCTGCTTCCCAGCCCGCATCATCTCGTGTTCCGGGCCAGGGCGTGGCGGCTTCGCCGCACCCGATCCGCCCCCGCAGGTCACGGCCGCACAGCAGGGCGCATCCCACGCCCCGGCCCATCCGGGCCACCGCGGCCACCGCGGCCACCACCCGAGCCACCCGGCCCACCCGGGCCAGCCGGGCCGGCCACCACCCGAGCGGCCGTATCACCGGGCGCCAGGGCCTCCACGCGCCAGCGGTTCACTTCCGTCCGGTGGCCGCCGGACGAAAGCACACCGTTATGTTCTTTTCGTGCCGGTGCGGTGGGCGGCGGGGCAGGAGGGCCAGGTGATGCCTGCCGGGGCGAGCACGTGCAGGGGCAGGATTGGGTGCACGACCTTCTCGCTGGACGCGTCCGAGATCATGACCGCCGAGTCCGACCCGGTCGCGTCGCCGAACTGCTGAGTCACCTGGACGTAGCCGCCGGTCCGGGTGCTTGCCATATAGGTGGCAGCCGTCGTGGTCCAGGCGAGCGCGCCCGGGCTCATGGCCAGCGCCGAGAAGTAGTCGCCCGACGGGAGGCTGAGCACCTCCCTGGCCCGCACGTCCTGCGCTGGCGAGTAGAAGAGGCTGGTCATGCCCGGGTTCAGGTACGCGGTCCTGGCGCCGTCGGTGGCCACGAACTCGGTCCCGTGCACGGCGCGCAGCACCGTGGGCAGCGCCGCGGGCTTCATGGTCTTGAGGCTGAAGGCGTGCAGCGTGGTCTGCGCGCCCGGCCGGTCGGACTCCGGCCACACGACCAGGTTCCCGTCGAAGAACGGCGGCTGGGTGTGCCCCTGGCGGATCACCCGAACCTGGCCGGTGGCCAGGTTGGCGAGGCGGATCTCGACCACGCCGCCCGGCCCGTACCCCTGGGCCCACGCCGCGTAGTCGCCGCTGACCGCGGGCGGGTGCCAGGGGCTCGGCCAGGGCGAGTTGCTCGGGCCGTTCAGCGAGTGGCCGAGCGTCAGCAGGCGGCCGGTCGCCGAGTTCCAGGCGTAGACGGTGAAGTTATCGAGGGTGGACAGCGAGTAGGTCTCCTCCCAGACGAGCCACTGCCCGCCCGACGCCCCGTCGGCCTGGTCCTCCTGCGGGTTCCGGAACCGCTGGACGTGCCGGCTGCTGCCGGTGGCGAGGTTCAGCGCGGCAACCCCGGAGAAACCGGACGTCCAGGTCGACACGAAGGCGGTCTTGCCGTCCGCCGACATGCCGAGTGGGATCACCTCGCCGTTGAGCGATGCCGGCACCGTCCGGGTCAGCGCCGCGGTGAGGCTGGCGGTCGGCTGCACCGGGCACAGCGTCGACCAGGCAGGCCACGCGGCCGCGGCGTGACGCTGGCCGGACCGCGTTGCCTGCGGTGTGCCGGTGCTGCACCCGGCCAGCGCGATCGCACCGGACAGGACGCCGCATGCCCCGAGCGCCGCGAGCGCCCGCCACCGCAGCGCTCGGGCTGCGCGCCCCCAGCCGCGAATCGTAGTGGCTACCCTACGTGGCTGACCCGTCGCTTTAAGCACCGCACCATTCTTGACCTGCGGTACTGCTATTTGCAGTCGCTAATCGTCATTGGCCAAATAGTGCTCTTTTGAGGGGCTTTCGAAGACAGAACTTGTCGGGCATCCGGCGTATGTTGTACGCGAAAGCCAGCAGTCGGCTGCCGGGTTCAGATCCTGCCCTGCCGCTGGCGCGAAGGGGCGGGACACATCATGAGGCCGCCGCACGTGCTGATCCGTCGGGCCATCGTGGATCCACTGTGGCTGCCCGTCGCCGCCACATTGATAGTGCTGCTGACGCTGGTGGCTGCCGTCACGGGGCTAGCCTGGCCGCTGGACCGCCGCCAGCGGTCGCCGCGCTTAGCGCTGTTCGCGGCCGTCTACATATTTGCCGATGCCAGCCTCGTCGTGGCGGCGGCGGTTCTGTGGCTGCGCCGACCGGTTGCCGCCTGGCGCGACGAGGAGCGGTGGAAGACGGCGCATGCGCGCTTGCTGCGCTGGGCATTCTCGCTGATCGTGGGATCCGCACGTCCTCTGTTCGGATTTGAGGTGAAGCTGGAAGAGCCGCCGGACGCCGACCGGCTGGAAGATCGCGGCCTGCTGGTATTGGCTAGGCACGGCGGCCCCGGGGATTCATTCACGCTGATGAACCTGCTATTGACGCGATATCACCGGCGGCCCTGCGTCGTGCTGAAGGAGAGCTTGCGATGGGACCCGGGGCTGGACGTGGTCGTGAGCCGGCTCCCGTCCTGCTTCCTACCCTCCGCTAGCGACACAGCCGACGATCTTCCCGGGCGGCTCGCCGACGTAGCCCGCGCCCTGACCGGCAGCGATGCCATGCTCATCTTCCCCGAGGGGGGAAACTGGACACCCCGCCGCCATCGCCGGGTAGTAACGCGACTGCGCCGCCGAAGCGGTCAGCAGGCAGCGGCGGATGCGGCCGCCAACCAGCATGTTCTGCCGCCGCGGCCAGGAGGCGTGCTGGCGTGCCTGGCGGCGCGGCCAGACCTGGACGTCGTAGTCGTCGCTCACACCGGTCTTGACGATTTGGTCGCCCCCGCCCAGGTCTGGCGGGCGCTGCCGCTGGCCGACAGGCCGATGATCGTGCGATGGTGGTACGAACCCGCTCAGGCTCTGCCCACCAGCCCGGACGAGCGCTACCAGTGGCTGCAGGTCCAGTGGACGATCGTCGACTCGTGGATCGACTCCCGCAAATCAGGGACTGCTCAGCCTTCTGGCCCCGGTATCACCCAGGCGGCGCCGCCGGACAGCCCGTCCGGCGAGTTTGGCGCTGATCCGGCCTCCGCCTGAAGCCCCACTACAGGCAACCCGCCCAACGGACCGCAGACATGCCGGTTACCGGCGCCAGCGGGGCGTGGACCACGCCGGGGCCGCTCCGGTCAGGTGAATGGCCAGGCATACGAGCCCGGCCAGCAGGAAGCTGATCGGCGAGAACAGCGCGGGGGTAGCCACGTTTGCGGCGTTGACGATGAATCCGATCACGAACAGCACGACAGCGATTGCGGCGAGCATTCCAGCCTCCTGGGCAATGTCATGAAGATAGGCACTTGTCATCTTGAGACAGCAAACGACTGAACTGCCCGCTATCGCGCCTTTTACACATTGCCGTGAGACTGGCCTGAGAGGGTTCAGGCTCGCGGTTCTTCACTGACCTTGCGACCGGCCATCCCCGGACTACCGCCGCTGGGGTTGCACATTATCAATAAGGCCAGGTCAGCGCCGGAAGGCGTCCTTAACTTTCTCACCGGCATTCTTGAGGTTACCGGTCACCACATCGGCTTTTCCTTCCGCCTTCAGCCGCTCGTTTCCGGTGGCCTTCCCGGCAAGCCTCTTGGTCTTGCCCTTGATCACCTTAGCCTTATTCTTAGCCTTCTTTTCCGCACCCATGACCGATTCTCTTTCCTGCCGGCAGCAACGGCGTTGCCCGGCATCGCTCTGCGTCCGCCGCTGTTCTCAGCTGAGCGCCCGGAACGTGCCCTGTGAGCTACCCACCAGATACGCGTGAAACTTTTTCGGCATGGCCTTCCCTGACGTGTTGCCCTGGCGGCGTTGAGCTCGCTGCTCATGACCTGCATGTTCGCGCTACCAGTCGTAGCCACGGGCCCCGACGATGTTCACGATCGTCGACGACGGCAGCGACGAGTAGGCCGGAACGGTGGCGGCCCAGCCGATGCTCGAAGCGCCGTGTACCGAGTCTTCGTAATCGGTTGTGGCTCCCGAATTCTTGTAGCCCCTGATGTCGAACCAATGGAAAATGGTCTGATTCACCGGGTGGCCGACCAGATGCGGGCCACCGGCGACCTCGTAGGCATCACCGGCGAGCGGGGCGCCCCCCTTGTGGTTGATATCGGTCACCAAATCAACCTCATACGTCTTGATCTCGTGCTTGGTTGGCGACCAGGGCAGCCCGACGGCGACGTAGTTGTTCCGGCTCTGGTTCTTGTTCAGCACCTCGGGAACCGGATAGCCACTCCCGTCCGACCAGCCGGTGCCGCTCTTATTCGTCCCCAGCTCTTTTGCGGTCTTCCGCTGGCCTACGGTCCTGCCCATCTGAGCGAGCATCTCCGACACCGTGGCCGGGCCGCAGTAGTAGCTGTTGATCTGTGCCCGCTGGGTCTGCTTCAGGCTCTTCGAGGCCGGCAGCGCGCTCGGGCACGCCCCGTCCGCGCACTTGCTGGCCGCCACGGTGTCGGCCTGCATCGCCTTGACAAAGCTCCTGGCCAGAACCTGCTTCGCAGCGTTGGCCGCGAGCATCGCGCCGCTCATCGCCGGGGCCGGCAGGCCCACCTTGGTACGCATGCCCATCCCGGTGTCGGTGACCATTGCAGCGGGCTGTGCGGCCGCCGACCGGATCGCGGCCCCGCTCGACCCGTTCGGCCCGCCCGGCCCGCCCGCCCTCGCGGCCCCCGCGGCTCCTGCTGCTCCGGCGCCAGTGAGCATCACCGAACCGCCGACCAGACAGATGGCCATCACCGTGATAAATCGACCCATCAGGTAGCGCGCGTCCATGATTCCTCCGCCTTTTTACCCGACCCTGTATATCCGAATTACCGCAGATTAGTCGCGGTAATGAATCGGAATGCACGCAGGCAATAAGGCTAAGCGAGCCGAGCGCGAGGTGTCTTGAAAATCGCATCAGCCGAGTTAAGTGGCTGCACTAGTCTTACAAAGTCGATAAATTCAGCGCTCGCCGTCCAATTACGTGTTAAACGGGCCCTCGGCCATCGAGCAAATGCCTGAAATATGAGCCTGGCTCGTGCAGGAAACTCCTCCAGTGGCCGACGACTTCCAGCTCGTCCCAGCGGGCCGGGCGCATGCCCCAGTCGCCCAGCTCGAGGATGCGGGCGCCGGGCGCCGCGGCGATCAGCGGCGAGTGCGTTGCGACCACCGCCTGCGCTCCGGCCCTGGCCAGGTCGTGCAGGAGGGCGACGAGCCCGAGACAGGCGGTGAACGACAGCGGCGCGTCGGGCTCGTCCATGAGGTAGAACCCGGGCTGGTTCACCCGGGTGCGCAGCATCTCGAGGAACCCTCTCCGTGGCTGAGCTGGTGGAAGCGCTCCCGCCGCAGGCCTGGGTTGTCCTCGAGGTAGCTGTACAGGCCGTGCATGGTGTCCGCGCGCAGGAAGTACGCCCAGTGTGAGCGCCACGACGGCGAGCGCTCGACCACGAGGCTGGAGCCGATGCCCGGCTCGCTGTCCCGGACCCGGAACAGGCTCGCGTGGACCGATCCGCCCTGCGGATTCAGGCCGTAGGCCTCGGCCAGGGTCTCGATGACCGTCGACTTCCCCGACCCGTTCTCGCCCACGAGCACGGTCAGCCCCGCAGGCAGTTCCAGGCCTGCACGCAGGATCTGCGCCACCGCAGGCACAGTCGCCGGCCAGCGGTCCGGGTCGAACTGTGGATCCGGACCACACCGGAACGCGCGGACCGGGCGCTCGTCAAAGCCCGCGCTGCCGGCCACGTCACAGATCATGCCGTCCACCGCCGACAGTCGGCACCGCCTGGTACTAAGGAGGTCATGGCCGACAATGCTGGAACCGCAGCGCTCCGCGAGGAGGCAGAGCGCTGCCTGCGCTCGCTGGCCGGACCCGCCGCGACGCTGCGCGACGACCAGTGGACGGCCATCCGCGCCCTGGTCCAGGACAGGCGGCGGGCTCTCGTGGTGCAGCGGACCGGCTGGGGCAAGTCGGCGGTCTACTTCACAGCGACCGCGCTGCTGCGCTCCCGCGGCAGCGGCCCGTCGGTCATCGTCTCGCCGCTCCTCGCGCTGATGCGCAACCAAATCGAGGCAGCGGGCCGGGCGGGCATCCGCGCCCGCACCGTGAACTCGGCGAACACCGACGAGTGGGACCAGGTCTACGCCGAGGTGGCAGCGGGCGACGTGGACGTCCTGCTGGTCAGCCCGGAGCGCCTGAACAACCCCGGTTTCCGCGACCTGGTGCTGCCCAAGCTCATCGCCGCCGCGGGCATGCTGGTGGTCGACGAGGCCCACTGCATCTCCGACTGGGGGCACGACTTCCGCCCCGATTACCGGAGGCTGCGCACCCTGCTCGACAGCCTGCCGCCTGGCGTTCCGGTGCTCGCCACGACGGCCACCGCGAACGCCAGGGTCACCAGGGACGTCGCCGAACACCTGGGCGACGGGACCCTCGTCCTGCGCGGCTCGCTGGACCGGGCCAGTCTGCACCTGGCGGTGGTGCGGCTGCCCGCGGCGCAGCAGCGCCTGGCCTGGCTGGCGGAGCACCTGGGCGAGCTGTCCGGATCCGGCATCATCTACACGCTGACGGTCGCCGCCGCGCACGAGACCGCGTCCTTCCTGCGCTCGCACGGCCTCGATGTCGCCGCCTACACCGGACAAGACGACCACCATGAACGGGTCGCCGCCGAGGACTCGCTCCTGGCCAACGAGCTCAAGGCCCTGGTTGCGACAAGCGCCCTCGGGATGGGCTTCGACAAGCCGGACCTTGGCTTCGTCGTTCACCTCGGGGCACCACCATCGCCGATCGCTTACTACCAGCAGATCGGCCGGGCAGGCCGGGCCACCGACCGCGCCGACGTGATCCTGCTGCCCGGCCGCGAGGACGCCGACATCTGGGCCTACTTCGGCTCCCTGGCGTTCCCGCCGGAAGCCGTCGTCCGGTCCGCCCTCGCCGCGCTCGCCGATGCGGGCAGGCCGCTGTCCACCGCGGCGCTGGAAACCCGGGTCGACCTGTCCCGCAAGCGGCTGGAGATGATGCTCAAAGTTCTCGACGTGGACGGTGCCGTGCGCCGGGTCAGCGGCGGCTGGGCGGCCACCGGCGCCGGGTGGGCCTACGACGCCGACAGGTACGCGAGGGTGGCGGCGGCACGGTCCCGGGAACAGCAGGCCATGCTGGACTACGCCGCGGCCGGCGCCTGCCGGATGGAGTACCTGCGCCGCGAGCTCGACGACCCGGCGGCCGCGCCGTGCGGGCGCTGCGACAACTGCACCGGGCGGCACTGGCCGCAGGAGGTGTCGCAGGCCGCCGCCGGGGCGGCCAGCGACCGGCTGCTTCGGCCAGGAGTCGAGATCACCCCGCGGCGGATGTGGCCGACCGGCATGCGGGAGCTGGGCGTCGAGGCGTCCGGCAAGATCGATCCCGGGCTGTCCGCCGAGCCGGGCCGGGCCATCGGACGGCTGACCGACCTGGGCTGGGGCCCGCGGCTGCGCGCCCTGCTGGCATCGGACGGCTCCGCCCCTGACGGCCCCTCCCCCGACGGCCCAGTCCCCGATGATCTTGTAGCAGCCGTGGTCAAGGTGCTGGCGGCGTGGGACTGGGATCAGCGGCCAGCCGGCGTTGTCACGTTGCCTTCGCGGACCAGGCCGCAGCTCGTTGCGAGCCTGGGTCTGCGGATCGCCGAGATCGGCCGGATACCGCACATCGGCGGGCTCGGCTACCCGGCCGGCGCGCAGCCGTCCCGGTCCGCGGGCCACCAGCACAACAGCGCCCAGCGCCTGGCCGCCGTGTGGCGCGAGCTCACTCTTCCCGAAGACGTCGCCGCCGCGGCGGGCCGGCGGGGGCCCGGTGCTGCTGGTCGACGACCGGGTCGAAACCGGCTGGACCATGACCGTCGCGGTGCGGCTGCTCCGCCAGGCCGGCGCTCCCGCCGTGCTGCCCGTCGCCCTGGCCATCACCGCTGGCTGACCGGCTTAGATCAGTGGGGTAACGCGTCAGCTCTCTTCGACTGAGAGGGCTCCCCGTTAAGGCGATCAGCTGTGGCCGAGGACAGGATGCGGGACGTAGAGCTCTTCCAGTCGCCGCATCTCGTCCTCGCTGAGGTCGAGCTGCTCGGCGGCCAGTGCGTCCTCGAGGTGGCCGAGCCTGGTCGCGCCGACGATGGGCGCGGTCACCCCCGGGCGGCGCAGCAGCCAGGCCAGCGCCACCTGGGCGGACGGCACACCGCGCTCCGCGGCCACCTCACCGGCCCGGTCGACGACGTCGAAGTCGGCGGCGGTGTACAGCGTGTCCTGGAACGCGTCCGAGTTCGATCGGGTGGTCCGCCGCTCCCCCTCCCTGGTCCGGCTTCCGGCCAGCACGCCGCGCGCCAGCGGGCTCCACGGAATCACGCCGACGCCCTGGTCGATGCACTGCGGGATCATCTCCCGCTCTTCCTCGCGGTAGATGAGGTTGTAGTGGTTCTGCATCGAGACGAACCTGGTCCAGCCGTGATCGTCCGCCACGTGCTGGGCCTTGGCGAACTGCCAGGCGAACATGGAGCTAGCGCCGATGTACCGGGCCTTGCCGGCCCGCACCACGTCGTGCAGCGCTTCCATGGCCTCCTCGACCGGCGTCTGGTAGTCCCACCGGTGAATCTGGTAGAGGTCCACGTAGTCCATGTCCAGCCGCTCCAGCGAGGCGTCGATGCCGGACAGGATGTGCTTGCGGGACAGGCCTTTGCTGTTCTCGCCCGGCCCCATCGGCGAGTACACCTTGGTGGCCACGACCACGTCGTCCCTGCGGAACATCTTCCCGAGCAGCCGGCCGGTCGTGACCTCGCTCGCCCCGGCGGAGTAGACGTCCGCGGTGTCGAAGAACGTGACCCCACCGTCGGCGGCTGCCCTGACGATCGGTTCGGCCGCGTCGTCGTCGAGCACCCAGGGCCGGTCGCTGTTGTTGCCGAAGCTCATCATGCCGAGGCAGACACGCGACACACGCAGGCCGGTCGAGCCGAGGTTCACGTACTCCATGAAGATCTCCAATCAGCGGTCCGGATGGTCAGATGGGGCATCAGTCGCAGCGGCGAGCCAGGTGGGCACACGCACCGGATGGCAACACGGCCGGCAACCAGCGGATTCCGGAATTCGGCATCACCAGCCGGACTTATCGGCGGCCCCCGGCGGTTACCACCGCTAGACGACAACAAAACTGGGAGTTCTCAAATGCGCACCAGGAAGATCGGTCAGGTCACCGTCGGCGCCGTCGGTCTGGGCGGCATGCCCATGTCCATCGAGGGCCGGCCGGACGAAGCCCGTTCGATCAGGACCATCCACGCGGCGCTGGACGCGGGCGTGACGCTGATCGACACCGCTGACGCCTACCACCTGCACGCCGGCGAGACCGGGCACAACGAGCGGCTGATCGCCAAGGCGCTGGCCAGCTATGCCGGAGACGCCAGCGACGTGCTCGTCGCCACCAAGGGCGGCCACATCAGGCCCGGCGACGGCTCGTGGACCGTGGACGGAACCCCGGGGCACCTGCGGGCTGCGGCCGAAGCCTCGCTGAAGGCGCTCGGCGTGGACGCGATCGGCCTCTACCAGTACCACCGGCCGGACCCGGAGGTTCCGTACGCGGAATCAATCGGCGCGCTCAAGGAACTGCTCGACGCCGGGAAGATCCGGATGGCGGGCATCTCCAACGCCAGCATCGAGCAGATCGACATCGCGGTCCGGGTGCTCGGCGAGGGCAACCTGGCCAGCGTGCAGAACCAGTTCTCGCCCGCGTTCCGGTCCAGTGAGCCGGAACTTCGGCACGCCGCCGAACTCGGCGTCGCGTTCCTGCCGTGGAGCCCGCTCGGCGGCATCAGCCGGGCCGGGCGGCTCGGGGCGCGGCACGCCGCGTTCCAGGAGGTCGCGGACGCCCATGGTGTCTCGCCACAGCAGGTCACACTGGCCTGGATGCTGGCCAAGGCCCCGGTAGTGATCCCGATCCCGGGCGCCAGCCGGCCCGAGTCGATCATCGACTCGGCACAGGCCGCCGAGCTGACCCTGTCCCCCGGCGAGCTCGCCCGCCTCGACAACGGCTGAGACCTCCCAAGAGGTTTTTTGGACGGGCCTAATGGCGGCAGGCAACAAGGTGGTGGGTCCCACGCTGCTCCTCTAGCAGCAGCCTGGGACCCACCACACTTATGGGCGGCTGGGGTCAGCCCGACATCGCCGACGCGCCGACGTCGCCGCGCCCGAGGCGTGGGCTTCCGTCGCGGCCGACGTCGTCAGCCTCGCGGAAGCCGTACCGGGCGTACAGGCGGCGCAGCGGCTTGGGCGCCCACCAGTTCGCGGGGCCGAGCAGCCGCATCACCGCGGGCACCAGCAGCACCCGCACGATCGACGCGTCCACGGCCAGCGCGACGATCATCCCGACACCCAGCAGCTTGATGAACGTGACCCCGGAGGCGGAGAACGCGCCGACGACGATGACCAGCAGCAGCGCCAGGCTGGTGATCAGCCCTCCGGTGCGCTGCAGCCCGCTCGCCACCGCGGCCGCATTGTCGCCGGTGACGTCGTAGCGCTCGCGGATCCGGGACAGCAGGAACACCTCGTAGTCCATGGACAGGCCGAACATGATCGCGAACATCAGGATCGGCATGGTCGGCTCGATCGTGCCGTTGGGCGTGAACTGCAGCAGCCCGGCCAGGTGGCCCTCCTGGAAGATCCACACCACGACCCCGTACATGGCCGACAGCGACAGCACGTTCATCGCGATCGCCTTGACCGGCAGCACCACGGACCCGAACGCGAGGAACAGCAGCACGAACGTCGCCAGCGCCACCACCAGCGCCATCCACGGCAGGACCTGCCCGAGGCTGGACAGCTCGTCCACGAGCTGCGCGCTCTGCCCGCCCACGTAGGTTCGGGCGCCGGCCGGCGGTGGTACATCCCTGACCTGCCCCACGATCGCGCGCGCCTGCGGTGAGTAAGGATTCGGGCCATAACGCATATCGACCCGCGCGACGTCGCCGTGAACGCCGGTCAGCTGAGCCGCGTTGACCCCGGGGACTCGGTCAAGCCGGCCGACGTACCCGGAGAGCGCAGCCTCGCGGGACGGCGAGCCGACCACCGGCCCGGGGAACTGAACCACGGACTCGATCGGCGCGGTCGGGTTACCGGGGAAGTCCCGGTTCAGCGTCTCGGTGACAACGTGCGGCTGGGCGTTGGCCGGCAGGTCGGTGGCGTCGGTGCCGCCCCAGGTGACCCGCAGGAACGGCGAGCCGAGCGCGAGCAGCACGACCACGATCGGCACCGCGTAGAGCACCGGGCGGCGCATCACGCTGCGCGCTATCCGGTACCAGGTACCGGTGCCTTCAGCAAGCAGCGGTCTGCGCACCGTTCGCCGGATCCGCAAAGCGTTCACCTTCCGGCCGAAGACCGCGAGCAGCGCGGGCATCACGGTGAGGGCCGCCAGCATGTCGACGAGAACGGTCGCTACGCCGCCGTAGCCCATCGAGCGCAGGAAGTCCTCGGGGAACAGCGTCAGGCTGGCCAGGGCCATCGCGACGGTGACACCAGAGACCGCCACGGTGCGGCCCGCGGTCGCCACGGTGCGCGCCACCGCGTCCTGCACCGAATCCTGACGGTGCAGTTCCTCGCGGAACCTGCTCACCATGAACAGCCCGTAGTCGATGCCGAGTCCGAGGCCCAGGATCGTCGTGATGGTGACCGAGTAGATCGAAACCGTGGTGACCAGGGTCAGCAGCCGCAGCGCGGTGAACGAGCCGAGGATCGCGACCCCGCCGATCGCCAGCGGCAGGCTGGCCGCGGCCAGACTGCCGAAGATGAACAGCATGACGATCAGCAGCACCGGCAGGGAGAAGGCCTCGGCCCGGCCGATGTTGGAGTTGACCTCGTTGTTGATCGCCTCGTTGGTGGGCACGAGCCCGCCCACCTGGGTACGCAGGCCGGGCGCGTCAAGCCGGCTCTTGATCGCGTTGTAGCCCGTCTGCCGCGCGCCATCGCTCGTCCCGGCCAGCTCGAGCACCGCATAGGTTGCCCGTCCGCTGGCGCTGACGAACTGCGGCGATCCCGTGGACCAGTACGTCGCGGTCGATTCGACCCGGCTAGCGGGCAGGGCGGCCAGCGTATGCGTCACGGCCGCGCGGAAGGCCGGCGAGCGCACGCTCATCGTGGGGCTCGAGTACAGCACCACGACGTCGCCGGTATCCCGGCCGAACGCGGCCGTTGCCAGGTTGCCCGACTGCTGGCTCTGGCTGTTTGGCGGGGTGAACCCGCCGGACGACTGCAGCTTCCCGAACACCCCCGTACCCCAGGCGGCCGCGAACGCCACCACGATCAGCGCGATAACCAGAACCAGTCGCCTGCGCCGGTATACGAGGCGTCCCCAGCCGTCGAACATCGGTCCCTCCGCGGACTCACTAACGATAATCACTATTGTGAACAGCGTTAACTGCGAATGCTGTTAACTTCGCATACGCAGTTAACGGATGTCAAGCGCTATTACCGGCGGGCCTCGGCGGCGCTCACCGGCTCGTGCCAGGCCCGGGACAGCTCGCACGCCTCGGCGATGCAGAACGCTTCCAGGGCATCGCTCATCGCGGCGGGGCTCTGGCCGCGGGTGCTGGAGACCACGGCCAGGCTGTCATCGCCCAGCGTCAGCACCGCGGCCATCGTGTCGACATCGCCAGCCGCGCGGAAGAACTCGGCGCCGCGGTTGGCGCCCACCGCGTAGACCTCGCGCACCTCGCGGCCGGTCACCCAGCGGATCGCGTCGAAGTCGTGCACCCAAAGCAGTCCCGGTACAGTCCGCCCGAGGTCTCGATGTACGCCGCGGCGGGCGGCGCCGGGTCTAGCGTCGTGGCCTGCAGCGTGTGCACCCAGCCAAGCGACCCCGATTGGACTGCCTCGCGTGCGACCCGGTAGCCGGCGTCGAAGCGGCGCTGGAAGCCGATCTGTACCGCGCCCGCCGCGTCGCCGACCCGCTTGATCACCTCCTGGGTGCTGTCGATGTCCGGCGCGACGGGTTTCTCGCAGAACACCGGCAGCCCGGCTTCGGTGCCCGTAACGATGAGCTCGGGGTGAGCCTGGGTCGGCGCCGCGATCACGAGCGCGTCGAGCCCCAGCCCGAGCAGATGCCGCGGCGAGTCCGCGGCCTGCAGGTGCAGCTGGCCTGGCTACCCATAGTTTGTGCCATCGGGAATCGTGGCAGAACAGTTAACGCTGTAAACGGTAAGATCGGCGGAATCGCTGGCGCAGCCAGCACGTACCTCAGTTCCCGGAGGCCAGGTGGTTCAGGCACCCCGCCGCCGTGATCGCGTCCGCGCCGCGACCACGGCGGAGATCAAGCAGACGGCCCGGCGGATCCTGGTCGCCGAGGGGCCCGACGCCGTGTCGCTACGCGCGATCGCGCGCGAGATGGGGATGACCGCGCCTGCCCTCTACCGTTACTTCGGCAGCCACGAGGAACTGCTCAAGCACGTCATCGCCGACATCTTCACCGAGCTCGCGGCGGGCATCCGCGGCGCGATCGTCTCCGCCGACGCCGAGTCCGGCGGTGACATGACGGCGAAGGTTTTCGCCGCGTGCTGGGAGTTCCGCCGGTGGTCGCTCAGCCACCCAAAGGAGTTCCGGCTGATCTTCGCCAGCCCGCTGCCCGGGCTGCACGTACAGCACGACGAGATCACCGCGGAGAGCGGCGGCCAGTTCGGGAACACGTTCTTCGCCCTGATGCTCGAGCTGTACCGCAAGCAGCCGTTCCCGGTGCCCCCGGACGACGAGATCGACCCAGGCCTGTCGGGGCAGCTGGTGCGCTACCGCGACGGGCTCGGCCAGCCAGCCGCCGGCCTGCCGCTCGGCCTGCTCCTGGTGTTCCTGCGCTGCTGGGTACGGCTCTACGGGATCGTGAGTCTCGAGGTGTTCGGCCAGCTCAGCTTCGCGCTCGACGACGCCAGGCCGATGTTCGAGCTCATGCTGGCCGAGATGGCCCCGATGGTTGGCTTGCAGTACCCGCCCGCAAGCTAGCCGCCTCGCCCCAGCCACACCACCGGTATGTTGGCAGACGGGTCACTTTCGAGTGTCCCAGCAGGCTGGCCTGACGAGGCGTCGCAGCGAGAAGAGCAGCTATGAACGACCCTGGCGGCACCCGAGTCGCTGTCTATATCGACTTCGACAACATTGTGATCTCGCGCTACGACCAGGTTCATGGCCGGGGCCAGTTCCAGCGTGACAAGGTGCGCGGGTTCACCAGGACCGACAGATCAGCCGACCCCGACATCGCGGAGAAGCTCCGGCGCGCCACTGTGGACGTCGGTGCGGTGATCGACTTCGCCTCATCGTTCGGCACCCTCGTGCTGACCCGCGCCTATGCTGACTGGTCAGCCCCTGTTAACGCCGACTACCGCGAGCAGCTCGTCAGCCGCGCAGTGGACCTGGTGCAGCTCTTTCCCGCAGCCGCCTACGCCAAGAATGGTGCTGACATCAGGCTGGCCGTCGACGCGGTGGAGGACATGTTCCGCCTTCCCGACCTGACCCACGTGGTGATCGTGGCCGGGGACTCGGATTACATCGCCCTCGCCCAGCGGTGCAGGCGCCTGGGCCGTTACGTAGTGGGTGTCGGCGTTGCCGGATCGACCAGCAGATCACTCGCTGCGGCGTGCGACGAACTCGTGACCTACGACGCGCTTCCTGGCATTACCCCGGCTGGCGCACAGGCAGAACATGAGGAATCCGGCAGCGCGCCGCCGGCCCGGGGCTCGCGGCGCACCAAACGGTCCGCGACCGCGGTCACCGACGAGACTGACCTCGATTCCGAGGACCCGCAACAGCTGGCGACCAGGCTCCTCGAACGAGCGCTGCGGCTCGGCCAAGAAAAAGATGACGCGGACTGGCTGCATAGCTCAGCGGTGAAGAGCCAGATGAGGCGCATGGACCCGTCATTCAGCGAGAGAGCTCTGGGCTATCGCTCATTCTCAGATTTCGTGAAGTCACGAGAAGCCATCGCCGAACTCGATGAAACAGACCCCGTGCGGCTCGTACGGCTCAACCCGGCCATGACCGCAGAGTAGCGGGCAACGGGCGTTCCGACGATCACGCGAGACCGACCCACCGGCCGCAGCGAACGCCTGTCGACGCGGTTCAGGCCAAGCAGGCACCAGCCAAGGGGCTGCCGGCCGAGCGGACCGCAGCCAAGCAGCCCGCATCCGACCTGAATGGCAACGGCCGCATCACTGTTAAGTCAGGAGCGGCCGCGCTTTCCCACCGATTAGCAAAAAATGCGTAACGCCCGGTCGGCAATACTGTAACGTCCGGCCGCTGAAAGCCGTGTCGCGACGCGATCCTGGTAGCGTGAAGAGTGGGTGATCATGTTGCGCATCATCGGCAAGGCTGCGTTTATTGTATTGCTATGCATCATATGCGGATTTGCAGCGGGGTGCGCTGGCACTGTAGATGCGACAGCGCATGCGGTTGCCCATGTTGCGGCAGCGAAAGCCAGCTCAAAACGGTTCTGTGCGTACGAGCTTTCGGTTCCGAGCACGGCGCAGGCCGATGCCGTTAACCACTACTGGACACCGCTTGCCCGCAGTGCCATGAGGACCGTGAGCAAGGGAAAGATGGCTGTGACGGTCCCCAGGGAGCACCTCACCTCATCACAGCGCAGGGCCCTGCGGCTGGCGGAGTGGGCCCAGCGGGCATTCTTGCCGAAACCAAAACTGGTGTGCCTGCACATTCCTGCGCGCGGGGCAGCATCGCATGCCGGCGCTGCGACAACGTCGTCCAAGTAGACGCCACTTTCGGTCGCGCCCGCGGGACGACGACGTCGCCTTGAGAATGTCAAGTATGCCCGCAAGTACCGAGGGCCGAAATTGACCCGGCTGCGATATTTCCGGCGCATTGCCACGACGGCGGCCAGGCACTGCCAAGCATGGACTCGGATGCCGCGGGCCCGGTAATCGCCGTCGCGGTGGCGACCGCTGCGCGGCAGGCGCCGGTTTCCTGGCCAGGCGGCCTGCACCGTTCCCAGCAGGCGCCGGTTTCCTGACCAGGCGGCCTGCACCGTTCCCAGCAGGCGCCGTCCCTCGCCCCTTCCCTGCCCGGTGTCGGCAGGTGCGGTTTCTCGGCCCCGGCCGGCGCGGTCCACGCATGCGCCGCGCATCGGGCCCTGCACGGCCGTTCAAGGAACCGATATTATGGGGCATTGTGACCGAAACCCCGCAGGTCCCGCCCGGTGTCGACCCCACCAAACCCAGCCCAGCCCGGATGTACGACTACGTGCTCGGCGGCAAGCACAACTTCCCGGTCGACCGCGAAGCCGCAGAGTGGGTCCGTGAGCGGGCGCCCGACCTGGAGGACGCGGCGTGGGTGAACCGCGCATTCCATCGGCGGGCGGCCCGCTGGATGGCTGCCGAGCGGGGCCTGCGCCAGTTCGTGGACATCGGCTCGGGCCTGCCCACGGAGGGGAACACGCACGGGATCGTGCAACGCGTCGCGCCGGAGGCACACGTCGTCTACGTGGACCTTGACCCGATGGTCCGTGCCTACGCCTGCGAACTGCTCGCCCATGACGGGACGACCGCGGTCATCACCGCCGACATGCGCCAGCCGGACACGGTGCTGAACGACCCGGGACTGCGGCGGCTGATCGACCTCGATGAGCCGGTCGGGCTGCTGATGACGGCGGTGCTGCACTTCGTGGCCGACGACAACGATCCCTGGGGGCTGGTGGCCCGGTACATGGGGGCGCTGGCGCCCGGCAGTTACCTGGCGCTGTCACACGCGACCTACGACCGCCTGCCGCCCGCCCTGGTGCAGGCGAGCAGCGAGGTATACGCACAGGCCGGGGCCGACTGGCATCCCCGGCCGCGAGCCGAGGTCGAGCGGCTGTTCGCGGGCCTGGAGATCGAGCCCCCTTACGAAGGGGCGGACGCTGCCGTCGCTCACCTCGGCGTCTGGGGAGCGGAAGACCCCGCCGCAGCGGACAGCGACGGCTCCCACTGGTGGTACGGCGCGGTCGCCCGCCGTCCGTGACCTGCGGCCAGCGGTCAGCCGTCGGCCGGCTGGTCCGCGGCACTCGCGGCGGCCGCGGCGGCCAGCTGATCGTAGGCCGGGGCCAGCAGGGCGGCCAGGTCGGTGCTGCGCACCTGCACCGGCGGCGGTTCGAGCGTGCGCAACAGCAGATCGGGGGCTGCCGCCGGCACCGGCGGCAGGGCTCGCAGCCGCTGCACGCTCATCCCCGGTGACCAGAAGTCCGCGATGCACTCGGCCAGCGGGCGGTCGGTGACGTCGATGACCGGCCGCGCCTGTTCGTCGTCCTCGCGCCCGGTCAGCCGCAGCGCGCCGAGCAGTTCGTCCCTGCCGCGGCCGCGCCAGGCCAGGATGCCGAACGGGTCGAGGTCGAAGGCCTCGGCCAGCACGTAGCAGACCGCGGCCAGGTGCTTGCACGGCACTCCCCAGTCCGGGCAGGAACACGACATCTGCATGTCGTGTACGGAGCGCGGGAACAGCGGGGTGCCGCAGCCGGCGAAGACCTCCTCGATCTCCTTGGGCATCTCCCCCGCAAGCAGCTTGGCCCGGAACAGCGCCTGCGCGGCGAGCGCCTGCTCCACCTTCCGCCACTGCGGCGTGGTCAGCGGGGTCACCTCGATCCGTACCCGGTACGGCTTCGGCCGTGACCCCTGCACCTGGGCGGTCACGTACCCGCACGAGATCTCGAAGCCGATGACCTGGCCGCGGCGGGCGTAGTTCCGGCCCCTGGACAGCCTGCCGGTCATGCCGAACGACTCCAGCACGTCGATGAACCGGCGCGACCACCACTGCTCGCCGATCGAGCCGCGCTTGCTGCGCGCCTTGACGCCGCCGTCAACCTCGAGCGGCCGCGACGGCCCGAAATCGTGCCAGCTCGCTCCGCGTCGTCCCGTCGCCTCGGTCACTCCGACACCGCCTCCGGCGACAGGCTCACGACCTGGCGCAGGTCGGCCGTTGACAGCTCGGTCAGCATGCCCTCACCGGTCCCGACGATGCGCTCCGCGAGCGCCTTCTTCTCCTCGATCATGGCGTCGATCCGCTCCTCCAGCGTGCCGACACACACGAACTTGCGCACCTGCACGTCCTTGCGCTGGCCGATCCGGAACGCCCGGTCGGTGGCCTGATCCTCCACGGCCGGGTTCCACCACCGGTCGATGTGGATCACGTGGCTGGCCGCGGTCAGATTCAGCCCGGTGCCGCCCGCCTTGAGTGACAGCACGAACAGCGCGGGGTCGCCCGAGTCCTGGAACTCGGCCACCATCGCGTCGCGCTGCCGCTTCGACGTGCCGCCGTGCAGGTACAGCACCGGGCAGCCGAGCCTGCTGGCCAGGTACGGCTGCAGCATCCGGCCGAACTCCGCGTACTGGGTGAAGCACAGGGCCTTGTCGCCGTCGGTGATGACCTCGTCGCAGATCTCTTCGAGCCTGGCCAGCTTGCCGGACCGGCCGTCTAGCCGGGAGCCGTCGCCGAGCAGGTGCGCGGGATGGTTGCAGACCTGCTTGAGCTTGGCCATCGTCGCCAGCACCAGGCCGCGGCGCTCCATGCTCTCCCCCGCCACCTCGGCCGCCTCGATCCTGGCCATCATGTCGCTGACCGTCGCCTGATACAGCGACGCCTGCTCCGGCGTGAGGTTGCACCAGACCTTCATCTCCAGCTTGTCCGGCAGATCGGAGATGATCGTCTTGTCGGTCTTCAGCCGGCGCAGGACGAACGGGCCGGTGATCCGCTTCAGCCGGTCGGCGGCCTCCTCATCGCCGTTGCGCTCGATCGGGACCGCGAACTTGGTGCGGAACCGCTCCGCCGAGCCGAGGAGCCCTGGCCGTACGAACTCCATGATCGACCAGAGGTCGCTCAGCCGATTCTCGACAGGGGTGCCGGTCAGCGCGATCCGCGACTGGGCGGGCAGGGTACGCACCGCCCGCGCCTGCCGGGTCGCCGCGTTCTTGATGTTCTGCGCCTCGTCGCACACCACCCGGGCCCACTTAACCTCGCCGAGAGCCTCCTGGTCCCGCGCGGCCAGCCCGTAGGTCGTGATGACCAGGTCCGCCGCGCTCAGCGCGGCGGCGAGCTCCTCGCCGCCGAGCCGGTCCGCCCCATGGTGCACATGCAGGTTCAGTTCGGGAGTGAACCGCTCGGCCTCCCGCTGCCAGTTGCCCACCAGCGACATCGGGCACACGACCAGGGTTGGGCGTGATATAGTCTCTTTAGCGAGCAATGCTAGGGTTTGGGCGGTTTTACCCAATCCCATGTCATCTGCGAGGACGGCGCCTAGGCCGAGGTCGCCGAGGAAGGACAGCCAGGCCAGGCCGCGTTCCTGGTAGGGGCGGAGCTCGCCGCGGAACGACGCCGGGGTGGGGACCGGCGCGAGCCGGCGGTCCGCCTGGCCGGACAGCAGGTCGCCGAGCCAGCCGTCGGCGTCCACGCCCACCACCGGCAGTTCGTCGTCGATGCCGCCAAGGCCGTCGAGCAGCGCCTCGGCCGCGGTCATGGTCCCGGCCCGGTCTTGGCTCCGCTCCAGGAACTTCAGCGCGGCCTGCAGGTGCCGGTCGTCGAGTTCCACCCACTGGCCGCGCAGCCGGACCAGCGGAACCTTCAGCCGGGCCAGCTCCTCGAGCTCCTCCGGGCTCAGCGACTCGTCGCCGACCGCGAGGTCATACCGGAAGTCGACCAGGTCACCCATGCCGAACTTCGACTCTGTGGCCGGGGCCGCGCCGGGCGTGCTCCGCGTCTTCGTGGTGATCTTGAGGCCCAGCCGCTTGCGCGCGCCGCCGACCCAGTCCGGCAGCAGCACGCCGAACCCCGCCCCGGCCAGCAGCGGGCCGGTCTGCTGCAGGAACCGGGCGGCCCCCTCGGTGTCCAGGGTCACCTCTTCCGGTGCCGGGGTGCGCAGCTCCTGGTCGAGCGCGGCGAACAGTCGTGACGCGGTGCCGAGCCCGGCCAGCAGCTCCTCCTCCGGATGCCGGATCCCGGCCGCCGCCCAGCCGCCAGCCGAGTCGCCCGACCAGATGTCGGCGGCGGGCAGCAGCAAGCTGGGGTCGTCTGTCGACTGCAGCGCGAGCTCGACGGTCCAGGTCGCGGCGTCCGGCTCGGCTCCCGGCTCAACAAGCCGGAAGCACGTGCGCACCGGCCCGGCCGGAGCCTGTGCCGCGGCGCGCCAGTCGTCCAGGGCGTCGGCGAGCTCGGCGGCCTCGGCCTCGTCCTGCGGCGTCGTCACCGGCACCTGGGCGTCGGTCCCGGTCAGCGCGGCGGCCCAGCGCTCGGCGACCGGAATCCGGGACGGGCGGCGCCCGGCGCGGGCGGGGAGCAGCCGGAACTCCGGATCCCGGCCGAGTCTGGCCCGGGCAGACGCGTCGGCGAGCGCGTCAAGGGCGTCGGTGACCAGGACCGCCGATGGCTCGCTGCCCGCGTCGGCGCGGCACAGCGGCGGCATTGCGGCGGCGAGTTCCCTGGCCCGCTGCGCGTCCGGGCCGGACAGCACGGCCCGCCACCTGGCGGCGTAACGGCCGTCGTCGCTGGCGGCCATCGCCGGCAGGACCCGGCCGCGGCCGGTCAGGTCATCGGCCAGCCTGGCCAGGGCGGCCAGGTAGAGCACTGATCCCCCGGCAACCGCGGACACCGATCCGGCGCCTGGATCGCCGAGCGCAGCGAGCAGGTCCGCCGCGACCGGCGGGTCGAACGTCAGCGCGGGCACCCGCCAGGCGGCGAGCGCGGCGCGGGCGGCCTGCCTGCCGACCGCGGCAGCCGCGCCGTCCGCGGCGTCCGCCGCCCTGCCGAGCTCCGGTGAAGCCTGCGGCCCGTCCGGCGCGCTCGGCAGGCGCAGGGTGAGCTCGTCTTCGATCGCCTTGCGGGCCAGATCGGCCGATGGCCCGGCGAGCTCAGCGACCGCGTCTGCGAGCACGTCCGGGTCGGCGGCGAACGGATGCGGCCGGGGCGCGCGCGACGTCCGGTTGGGTCGAGGCGGGTGGCGGGGCTCGGGAGGGTGGGACGATTGAGTCCCTGCGCTGGCCGGGCGGCCGGAATCCTCGGCCCACAGGCTCAGCACCCCGTAGGCCCAGGTTCCGTGGATCACCAGCATGGCCGACACTCCCGCAACCGCCCTGACCAACCGCTCAGCACGCTAGCAACGGCCCCCGACAGCCGCGCCGCAAACGCCGCGGTCGCGTGTGGACGCGGCGGTCAGACCACGAACGGCGCGGCTCCCGAATCGGTTGCCATCGGACGGCCGGCGGCCGCCCAGTCCTGCATCCCGCCCGTGACGTTGATCGTCTCCCAGCCTGCCGCGGCGAGTGCCTGCGCGGCCCGTGCGGAGCGTCCTCCCGACCGGCAGATCACGTAGACCGGCTGGTCCTGCGGTATCTCGGCGGTGCGGGCGCCTAGCTCACCGAGCGGGATGTGCCGGGCTCCCGGCGCGTAGCCCGCTGCCCACTCCTCGTTTTCGCGCACGTCCAGCAGCCACACACCTTCTGGGACGCTGGCAGCAGGAACCTCCTGAACCTGCTGGCCCGCTGCACCCCGCTCTGGCACAGTCGATCAGCCCCTCCCGCCATCGGTCGCTATATGTCAGCAACCATTGGCTATTAGCCTACGGCTAACTGCCGACGGACGCTGGTCAGGCGCGCTTCGCGGCACTGAACGCCGCACACCAGACCGGCGGCGGTCGGCGGCCGCCAGCCCGGGCCGTGGCGTAACAGGCACTCGAAGGAGCCACCGTGATCGTTCGTGACGCCCTGCCGGAAGAGCTTGCCGAAGTGGGTGAGATCAGGGTGACCGCGTACCAGGAGGCCGGATTCCTGTCCCCGGGGTCGGAGTACGCGCAAGTGCTGCGCGAGCTGGGCGGCGACGGCGACGGCACCGTGCTGGTCGCGGTCGACGGCGGCAGGATCGTCGGGACCGTCATGCTGCGGTCCGGGGGGAACGTGGTGACCGGACCGGACGAGACCGAGATCAGGGCGCTGGCGGTAACCCCGGGCGGTCAGGGCAACGGCACCGGGAGCGCGCTGCTGGAGGCGGTGATCGAGCGCGCGGCTCTCGGCGGCGTCCGCCATCTCATGCTGCTCACGCAGCCGGACATGCTGGCCGCGCGGCGGCTGTATGAGCGGGCCGGCTTTCAGCGGCTGCCCGACCGGGACTGGTCGCCGGCGCCCGGCTTTACGCTGCTGGCCTACGGGCTGCCGCTGGGCTCAGGAGTCCTTGGGTAGGTCGCCTGCCCGCGCCGGATCCTTGGCCGACTGCTCTTGAGCGGCCGCGGCCGCGTTGACCTTGCGCAGGTGCCTGCTCATCGAGCGGAACAGGAAGACCAGGATGACGGCCATGCCGAACACGACGAGGAACGCGAGCGTGCCCGGTTCGGCGGAGCTGCTGGCCGAGGCCGCCAGCGTCGTCATCGGTTCACCTCGCTCGTCGTCGCCCGGCTGTCACGCTGTCGCGCACGCCGGCGAAAAGGTCGTCTTCCGGCTTTTCAGTATCCACCATCGACCTCGCCAGGTGGAAATCCTCCGTCGGCCAGGCCGCCCGCTGCACCTCACGGGGGCACGCAAACCAGCCGCCGTCCGGGTCGATCTGGGTGGCGTGCGCGAGCAGCGCCTGGTCCCGGACCTCGAAGAAGTCGGCGCAGTCAACCCGCGTGGTTATCTCCAGCGGCGGGTGGTCGGGGTTGTCCACCCACTCGTCCAGTCGCTCGCCGTACGGCGACTCCAGGCCACGCTGCAGCAACTCCTCGTGCAGGGCCGTCAGCCGGGCCTTGTGGAACGTGGCGAAGTAGTAGAGCTTGGCCGGCTGCCACGGCTCACCGCAGTCCGGGTAGCGGTCCGGGTCCCCGGCGGCCTCGAACGCCTCGATCGCCACCTGGTGGGCCTTGACGTGGTCCGGGTGCGGGTAGCCGCCGTTCTCGTCGTAGGCCAGGATGACCTGCGGGCGGAACTCCCTGACCGCGCGCACCAGCGGCCGCGCCGCCACCTCCAGCGGCTGCAGCGCGAAGCAGTCCTCGGGCAGCGGCGGCAGCGGGTCGCCCTCGGGCAGCCCGGAGTCGGTGAACCCAAGGAACTGCTGCCGGACGCCGAGGATCTCGCGCGCCCGCGCCATCTCGGCGCGGCGCACCGCGGGGAGGTCGGCGCGGATCTCGGGCCGCTCCATCGCTTTGTTCAGGATGTCGCCACGCTCGCCGCCGGTCATGGTGGTGACGAGCACGTCCACGCCCTCCCGCGCGTAGCGCGCCATGGTCGCGGCGCCCTTGCTCGACTCGTCGTCGGGGTGCGCGTGCACGGCCATCAGCCGCAGCGGCGCGGTGGGCCGGAGTGCGGCGCCGTCGGCCTCCCCGGCCTCGGTCTTCGGCCCGGCGGTCGCCCCAGCGGGATCGGTGGTCACGGCAGACAAGAACGTTCCCTTCATGGATGACTGACCGGCAAGCCCGGCACGACGCCGCCGCCCCCGCCGGGCTAACGCGTCTGCATTGAAGCGACGCCGACAGATCATTGTGCTACACAACAAGCCCGCGGCGGGGAGGCATTCCCGCGCCGCAGCGCTGGCACCGTTTGCCGTGCCAGGCCCGTCCAGGCCCGCCCGGCAGCAGGGCTGGGACGGCCCAGAGACCGTTCGGGGATCATCTGCGGACATTGACACGCGCGACGTACTTGCGGAGCCTTGTTAATCTCGAAGGATTACCCCCAGGGCCCAGCCAGGGCCCGGCGGACGCGTGTTCCGCTTCCACCCTAGGAGTTCTCGTGACCGAAACCCGTGATGACACCGTCACCTGGCTCACCCAGGAGGCGTATGACCGGCTCAAGACGGAGCTGGACTACCTCACCGGGGTTGGCCGCACGGAGATCGCCAAGAAGATCGAGGCCGCCCGCGACGAAGGCGACCTCCGCGAAAACGGCGGCTACCACGCCGCCAAGGAGGAGCAGGGCAAGCGCGAGGGCCGGATCCTCCAGCTCATGCACATCCTGGACAACTCCCGGGTCGGCGACCCCCCGCGCACCGATGGCGTGGTAGGCCCCGGCATGACCGTAACTGTCCGGTTCGCGAAAGACGAGGAGGAAGTAACGTTCCTCCTTGCCTCACGCGAGGAGAGTGGCTCGCCGATCGACGTGTATTCGCCGAAGTCGCCGCTGGGCGCCGCGATCACCGGGAAGAAGGTCGGGGAGAGCGCGAGCTACACGCTGCCGAACGGGCGCAGCAACACGGTCGAGATCCTCGAGGCCGTCCCCTACGCGGGGATGTAACCCAAGCTTTCGCGGCGGCTTCCGGTTTTAAGCAGACCGGAAGCCGCCGCGGTTTGCTTTCCGGAACGGGTCAGGCGGCGAACTCTGGCTCGGTCGCCGGAGTCTCGGACGGTGGTGGCGTTGCGCTGCTGCGCAGCGGCACCTCCTTGATGAACCAGGCCAGGACGAACACCAGGATGGCCGCTGGCACCGCCCAGATGAAGACGCCGTCGATCGCGTGCGCGATCGCCAAGAACACGTCGTGCTTGACCGGCCCGGGCAGGTGGTTGACCGTGACCGGGTCGAGCTGCCCGCCCGCCGCGTTCAGGTGCACACCCGGCAGGCTCTTGGTCATGCTCTCGGTCAGCCGCCGGGCGAAGATCGCGCCGAACATGGCCACCCCGATGGACCCGCCGATCTGCTGGAAGAACGTGCGCGAGCTGCTGGCGACGCCGATGTCACGGGGATGCACGCTGTTCTGCACGATGACCGAGGTGATCTGCATCAGGAAGCCCATGCCGATGCCGAGGACCGCGTAGCGGATGCCCGACTGGAGCAGGCTGGTGCCTACCCCGAGGCCGGTCAGCAGGATCATGGCGACCGACATGATCGCGCCGCCGATGATCGGCAGGGCCTTGTACCGGCCGGTGCGCGTCATCACGAAGCCCCCGATCAGCGACGTGACGGTCACGCCCAGCATCATCGGGATCAGCAGCAGACCGCTGCCCACCGCGGACAGGTGCTGCACCGTCTGCTGGTAGAGCGGCAGGAAGGTGAGCGCGCCGAGCATCGCGAAGCCGAGCAGGAAGCTCATCCCGGTGGCGAGAGAGAAATTGCGGTTGCGGAACACGTGCAGCGGCAGTACCGGCTCGGCCGCCCGGGTCTGGATGAACAGGAACGCGGCGGTAGCGGCGATGGCCAGCACGCCGAGGCCGACGATCATCGGGGACCCCCAGGCGTACTGGGTGCCGCCCCAGGTGGTGAGCAGGACGAGCGACGTGGCTGCGATGGCGAGCGTGCCCGCGCCGAGATAGTCGATCTTGTGCGGGACCTTCTTGTACGGCAGGTGCAGCGTGAGCCAGAGGTAGATCAGCGCCGCGCCGCCGACCGGCATGTTGATGTAGAAGATCCAGCGCCAGGACAGGCTGTCGGTGATGTAGCCGCCGACTAGCGGGCCGGCGATCATGGCCAGCATCATCGAGGCCATCATGTAGCCCATGTACTGGCCCCGCTCGCGCGGCGACACCATGTCGCCGATGGTGGCGATCACGCCGACCATCAGGCCGCCCGCGCCGAGGCCCTGCAGCGCCCGGAACAAGATCAGCTGATCCATCGTCTGCGAGAGGCCGGACAGCGCCGATCCGATCAGGAAGATCACGATCGCGGTCATCAGCCAGCGCTTGCGGCCGTATTGGTCACCGAGCTTGCCGTACAGCGGCGTGGTAATCGTGGAGGCGAGGATGTAGGAGGTGACCACCCAGGACAGGTGGGTGACGCCGCCAAGCTGGCCGACGATGCGCGGCAGAGCCGTGGAGACCACGGTCTGGTCGAGCATGGCCACGATCAGGGCGAGCAGCAGCCCGGGCAGCACGATCATGACCTCACGCTTGCGCCCGCTGGGCACCGCCGCCGCCCCCGACTGCGTCTCCGACATGGTGCCCGGCCCCTTCCAGGTTCGTGCCCGGTCTGGCACTTCTCAACTTACTTGCCGACCGGCTAGCATTGACACGTAAGCGTAAGCTGTCAGCTAACCGGTCGTCAAGTAAGTTATGGCCGTTCCTAGGGCTGGACGCGATCAACCATGAACGAGCAACTGCGTGGTGGGACGGCGGCGGTGGCCGAGATGGCCGCGCCCGCCGATGGCGCGCCCGGCGCAGGGCAAGGCGCGCCCAGGCCCGGGCATGACGCGCACCACGAGGCGCGACGCCACGACACCAGGGCGCGAATCCAGCGGGTGGCCGTGGAACTGTTCGCCGAGCAGGGGTACGACAAGACCTCCCTGCGCGAGATCGCCGAGCGGCTCGACGTCACCAAGGCCGCCCTGTACTACCACTTCAAGTCCAAGGAAGACATCGTCCGCAGCCTGGTCGAGGACTACATGGGCCAGGTTGACGCGCTGATCGCCTGGGCGAAGGCGCAGCCAAGGACGCCGCAGACGCGCGGCGAAATCCTCAGCAGGTACGTGCAGATCGTGGCGGACGGCAGCGACGTGTTCCGGATGCTGCACCACAACCAGGCCGCGGTGAACAGCCTGGCCGGGGCCAAAGAGCGCGGCAGCGTGTTCCGGGAGCGGATGACCGGGCTGGTCGAGGCGATCACCGAGCCCGAAGCCGACCTGCCGGAGCGACTGCGGGCCACCATGGCGCTCGGCAGCGTGAGCATCGGCTGGATGTTCTTCTCCGACCAGGTGAAGGACCGCAGCGAGCTCTGCGCCGCCGTCCTCGACATCGCCCGCGACCTGGCCAAGGCCGCCCCCGAGGCAAACCCCGCCGACCCCAGCTAGCCCCGCTCCCGGCCAGCCATCCCGCGGCCACGTCGCCCCTCGCCCGCCCGCGCACGCCCCTCTGCCGACCGCCTCTCCGTCCCCAGCCCCGCCACGCACTGCCGCCAATCCTCTCGGCTGAGTCCGATCTGTCTCTCCAGCCTCATCCGCATCAAATCAAGATCAGCAACCTCAACATTTCACGCGTTCCAGGCATTTTGTGGGTCGATATGCCCGAATTGTGGTTACCGTTCGCGTGAAAAGCCGTCTCACCCGGGGGGATGGTCGCGGGGCGTGAAAATGCTTGGCCAGTGCGGCAGGCGTGTGGCCGGGGTCGCTGCCGCGCGGTGGCTGATGTGGCTGTGCCGGGCTGGCGTGGCGGCCAGGATGGGGGCGGGCTGCCCGTGACGCCGGTCCACTCTGGGATGTGAGCCCGTTGAAAAGCCTGGCGCCGGGGCCTTGACCTGAGGGTCGCTTCATGTTGCCTCGAGCACGCCGGTCAGTATTTCGGCTTCTGCCTGACCGAGGCCCCCGGGCAGCCCGCTGGTAATCCGTTCCCAGGATAGGAGGCAGCGGTGAGCGAGCCGCAGCTGATCGATGATCAGGAGTATGAGCGGGTTTTCGAGCGGGTGGCCGCGGTCGACGTGGCCAAGGCGTCCGGGATGGTGTGCACCCGGGGGCCGCACCCGTCCCGGCCCGGTGCCCGGCAGGCCGCTGTCTGGGAGGTGCCGGCCACGATGAACGCGGTCAGCGCGCTGGCTGACGATCTGGCTGGCGTGGGCGTGCAGAAGGTGACGCTGGAGTCCACCTCCGACTGGCGGATCTGGTATTACCTGCTGGAAGCGGCCGGGCTGGATGTGCAGCTGGTCTCCGCCACCCAGGTGAAGCAGCTGACCGGGCGGCCCAAGACCGGCAAGCTGGACGCGATGTGGCTGGCGCGGCTGACTGAGAAGGGCCTGCCGCGCCCGTCGTTCGTGCCGCCAGCCGAGATCCGGGCGCTGCGGCACTACGCCCGGGCGCGCACCCACCTGGTCCAGGACCGGACCCGGTGCTGGCAGCGGCTGGAGAAGCTGCTGGAAGACGCGCTGATCAAGGTCTCGGCGGTGGCCAGCAAGATGACCACCGTCTCGGTCCAGGACATGATCAAGGCGATGATCGGGGGCGAACGTGACCCGCGCGCGCTGGCCGGCCTGGCCCGCGGCCGGATGAAAGCCAAGCACGCCGCCCTGGTCGAGGCGCTGACCGGCGTCTTCGATGACCACCACGCCGAGCTCGCGCAGATCCTGCTGGACCAGATCAGCTTCATCGACACCCGGATCGCCACGCTGACCACCCGGATCGAAGACGCCATCGACGCGATCCCGGCCGCCTGGGGCGCCGACCCTGACGGCGTCACCGGCACCGGCGCGGGCGCCGGCCCGCACGCCGCCGCGCTGCCCGCCATCATGCGGCTGGAAGAGATCCCCGGCATCAGCGCCGAGCTGGCCTGCTCCATCATCGCCGAGACCGGCCTGGACATGTCCCGGTTCCCCACCGCCGGCCACCTGGTGGCCTGGGCCGGGCTATGCCCCCGCACCCTGCAATCGGGCCCCCGCACCCGCCACGCCAAAGGCCAGGGCAACACCTACCTGCGCGGCTACCTCGGCCAGGCCGCCAACGGCGCCGCCGGCACCGCCACCTTCCTCGGCGAACGGCACGCCCGCGTCGCCCGCCGCCGCGGCGGCGCCAAAGCCCAGGTCGCCATCGCCCGCTCCATCCTGGTCATCATCTGGCACCCGCTACACCGACCTCGGCCCCGACCACTACCAAACCAAGATCGACAAAAACCGCAAAGCCCGCAGCCACATCCGCCAGCTCGAAGCACTCGGCTACACCGTCACCATCGCCCAGGCCGCCTGACCCAGCCCACCCCATCACCGGCGGAAACCCGGACCCACCGGCTCCGCCGGCGCTGCCGCGCGCCCAGCTGAGGAGGTCTATTTTCCGGTCAGTGGAGAATGTCAATTCTTTCCGCTGGACTCCGCGATGCCGACGGTGGGTCGCTAGACGGGGGTGGCGGCGGCGCGCACTAGGGGCAGGATGCGGTAGCCGATGGGGGCGGCGAGGGCGATGACCGTGGAGGTGCGTACGACTCCCGGCACGTCCACTATGGCGTCGATGACCCTTTGCAGGTCGGCGTTGTCGCGGGCGACAACCCGGCAGAGCATGTCACCCTGACCGGTAATCGTGTGAGCCTCCAGCACCTCAGCGATCAGCGCGAGCTTCGCCGTGACCGGGTCGTGCCCGCCCGCCTGGCGAATCTCGAGAGTCACGAATGCGGTAACCCGGAAGCCAATCGCCGCAGGATCGACGTCGGGCCCGTATCCGGTAATGACGCTGCGGTCCCGCAGCCTGTCCAGGCGGGCCTGCACGGTCCCCCTGGCCACGCCGAGCCGCCTGGAGGCCTCGAGCACTCCGACTCTCGGCTCAGCCGCGAGCAGGTCGATGAGCTGCGCATCGAGCTCGTCGATCATCACGTATTCCCGTCGGGGCGCATGGTGCTCAGTGAACCGGGCTTCATCCTGCAACGACTATACAAGTTGCCTATAGATTCAAGCGACAGTTGCGCATCTTGACCGCCAAGGCCGATCCTGCCTGTAACTCCATGGGATGTGGCAGACGCACGACGGCGGGAGGCGCAATGGCAGCGCAGGTGCAGCAGGAAGCGGTTACCTCGTTGGACGAGTTCCCCGTCACCGGCATGGACGCCGTGGTTTTCGCGGTCGGGAACGCGAGGCAGGCCGCGCACTTTTACTCGACGGCCTTCGGCATGCGATGCGTCGCCTACCGCGGCCCGGAGACCGGCTGCCGCGACGAGGTCGCCTACGTGCTCGAGTCCGGGACCGCGCGTTTCGTATTCCGCGGGCCGGTGCAGGCCGGTACCGCGCTGGGCGAGCACGTCGCGGCGCATGGCGACGGCGTGATCGACCTGGCCATCGGCGTGCCGTCGGCCGAAGCTGCCTATGCATACGCGACCGCACACGGCGCCACGGGTCTGGCCGAACCCGAGGTCTTCGAGGACTCGCACGGCAAGGTCGTGCTCGCCGCGATCGCCGCCTTCGGCGACACCAGGCACACGCTGGTCGAGCGCGCCAACTACAGCGGTCCTTACCTGCCGGGCTATGCGGCCGCCAGCCCGCTCGTCAGCCCGCCCGCCAGCCCGTTCTTCACCGAGATCGATCACTGTGTCGGCAACGTGGAACTCGGCAAGATGGACGACTGGGTGAGCTTCTACCGGCAGGTCATGGGCTTCAGCAACATGAAGGAGTTCGTCGGCGATGACATCGCCACCGAGTACTCGGCGCTGATGAGCAAAGTGGTTGCCGACGGATCCCGCAAGGTCAAGTTCCCGATCAACGAGCCTGCCATCGGCAAGAAGAAGTCACAGATCGACGAGTACCTGGAGTTCTACGGCAGCCCCGGCGTCCAGCACATCGCGCTGGCGTGTGATGACATCGTCGCCACGGTCCGCGACATGCGCTCCGCTGGTGTTGACTTCCTCGACACGCCAGACAGCTATTACGACACCCTCGGGGAGTGGGTTGGCGACACCCGGATCCCACTCGACGAGTTGCGCGAACTCAAGATCCTTGCCGACCGCGACGAGGACGGCTACCTGCTGCAGATCTTCAGCAAGCCGGTTCAGGACCGGCCGACGGTGTTCTTCGAGATGATCGAACGGCACGGGTCGCAGGGATTCGGCAAGGGCAACTTCAAGGCCCTGTTCGAGGCCATAGAGCGCGAGCAGTCGCGGCGCGGAAACCTCTGAGGCGGCCCGGCACCCGCGGCCCGGTGCCGTCCGGAGCGGCAACGCGGAAGGCAGCCGTCACGGGAGCGCTCGGCGCGCGTGAACGTGGACACGCCTGTTGGCTGGGGGCCCGCGTCCGCGAGCAGGCCTCGCCCTAAAAGTCGAGTGGGCCCCGCCCTGAAAGTAAGGCATCATAGCCCGCATGACGCAGTCCCAGGACGAGCCCGGGCAGGGACCCGGCGACTCGTCCGGCGCAGCGCAGCCGCCGCCCGACGAGGAGTCCGCGCGTCCCTGGTATCAGGGCACCACGGGCCCACAGCCCGAGCCGGGGTCAGGCAGTCAGCCCCAGACCGGGGACGAACCCGGACACTCCCAGCCGGGGTACGGGAGCCCGCCCCAGCCCAGCTACGGCACCCAACCCCAGGGCACCCAGCCCCAGCCCGGGTACGGGAGCCAGCCTCAGCCGGGCTACGGGAGCCAGCCCCAGCCTGGGTATGGCACCCCGCCCCAACCACCGGGGTACGGGAGCCAGCCCCAGCCGGGCTACGGCCAGCCCGGGTACGCCCAGCCGGGGTACGGGCAGCAGGGCTACGGCCAGCCCGGGTACGGGCAGCCCGGATATGCCCAGCCGTACGGCTCCGCCTACCAGCCGTATCCGGGAACCGGCTATCAATACGGGCCCGGTAAAGACCCGACCCTGGCCGAATGGTGGCAGCGGCTGCTGGCGCGGATGATCGACTGGGTCATCGTTGGCGTGATCTCCAGCCCGCTCTGGATTCCCGCTTTCACCACGTACGTCAACAAGCTGCGGTCCATCAGCAACCAGTACGGCGGCAACCTCAACACCCCGGCGGCGCAGACGGCGATCGACCACGCCGGCGGCCACCTGTTCGGCAAACTGTTCCTGGCCGGGCTCGCCGCCGCCTTGCTCTTGTTCGCCTACGACTGGGTGCAGCACGGGCTGTGGGGCCAGACCCTCGGCAAGCGTGCGCTCGGCACGAAGGTCGTCAGCGCCAGCGACCGGTCGAAGATCACCGGCGGGGCCGCGGGTGGTCGCGCCGCCGTGTTCGCGCTGCCGCCCATCGTTCCGCTCGTCGGCGGCCTCTTCGCCCTGCTCAACGAGCTGTGGTTGCTGTGGGACCGGCAGCGGCAGTGCCTGCACGACAAGGCCGCCAAGACTGTGGTCGTCAAGGTACGAGGTCCGAACGCGGCGGCGTACACGCAGCCCGGCGGCAACCCGGCAGGCAGCTACCCGACCTGATCGCAGCCGGGCTCAGCTGAACAGCAGCTTGTACCCGGATGCGCGAAGCGCCGCGATCAGGCTGTCGCAGTGCGCCGGGCCCCTGGTCTCCACCTGCAGCAGCACCTCGACCTCGTCGACGTGCAGGCCGGGAGTGACGCGCTCGTGCACCACGTCGAGCACGTTGGCGCCGAGCCCGGCGGCCTCCGCAAGCAGGGTGGCCAGCGCACCGGGACGGTCGGGCAGGCGGCACCGGAACGTCAGGTAGCGGCCGGCCGCTGCCAGGCCGTGCCGCAGCACCTTCGAGAGCAGCAGCGGGTCGATGTTGCCGCCGGAAAGCACGGCGACGACCGGCGGCTCGACGGCGCGAGGATGCTCGAGCAGCGCGGCCACGGCCGCGGCCCCGGCGGGCTCCACGACCTGCTTGGCCCGCTCCAGGCAGAGGAGCAGGGCGCGGGACAGGCTCTCCTCGGACACGGTCACGATCCGGTCCGCCAGGGTCGACAGCACCTCGAACGCCAGCTCACCGGGCCTGGCCACCGCGATGCCGTCGGCCATCGTGGGCCCGGAAGCAACCGCGACCGGGTGCCCCGCGGCGAAGGACGCCGGGAACGGGGCGACGGCGTCGGCCTGCACGCCGACGACCTTGATCGGGTGGCTGGCACCCTGCGCCGCAACCGCGACGCCCGACGCCAAGCCGCCGCCGCCGACCGGGACCACGATCGTGCGCACGTCCGGGCACTGCTCGATGATCTCCAGCCCGACGGTGCCCTGGCCGATCAGGATGTCCGGGTGCTCGAACGGATGGATGAAGGTCGACCCGCGCTCGGCCGCCAGTTCATTGGCCCGGGCCAGGGCCTGCTCCACGTTGCTGCCGTGCAGCACCACCTCGGCCCCGTACCCCTTGGTGGCCTCGATCTTCGGCAGCGGCGCGCCCTCGGGCATGACAACCGTCGCCTTGGCGCCGAGCAGCGTGGCCGCGAACGCCACACCCTGGCTGTGGTTGCCGGCGCTGGCGGCGATCACCCCGCGGCCCCGCTCCGCGTCCGGCAGCCTCGCGATGCGCAGGTAAGCGCCGCGTGCCTTGAACGAACCGGTGCGCTGCAGATTCTCGCACTTCAGGTACACCGGGCCGCCGATCCGCTCGGAGAGCACCCGCGAGTGCAGCAGCGGTGTCTCCAGCAGGATCCCGCTGAGGACTTCCCGCGCCGCGATGACGTCCTCTACTCGGGGCCGGGCCGACGTCGTTGTCATGTTGTGAAGTCTCGCACCCAGCGCTCAGTCGCCGGTCCAATAGCGGTCTCCGGCCAGGATGAGCGCGGCCGCGCCCACGAGCCCGGCGCTCTGCCCGAGCGCAGCGGGCACCACACTGACCCGGCGCGCGAACGGCAGCCTGGTGTGCTCTCGCAACGACTCCTGCAGCGGGTCGAACAGCATCGCGCCCGCCTGGGAGAGGCCGCCGCCGATCGACACCACCTCGAGGTCGCACAGGTAGGTGGCCGACGCGATCGCGATGCCAAGGGCCCGCCCGGCCCGGCGCATCGCGGCGCGGGCGATTGGATGGCCCTGCGCGGCGTCGCCGGCCAGTTCCTTGGCCGTGGCGCCCGGCTGGTCTGGCCGCCAGCCCTGGCCCTGCGCCCACGCTGCGAGCGCCGGGCCGCGCGCGATCCCCTCGAGGCATCCGCGCGCGCCGCAGCCGCACACCTGCGCGTCGTCCGGGTCGACAACGACGTGCCCGATGTGGCCGGCGTTGCCGGAGGCACCCTCGATAACCCTGCCGTCCAGGATCAGCCCGCTGCCCACGCCGGTCGCCACGACCATGCCCATCACGTTGTCCTTGCCCCGGCCGGCCCCGCGCCAGTGCTCGGCGGCCACCAGGCAGATTGCGTCGTTGTGCACCCGGACCGGGACGCCGCTGAACTGTTCCTGCAGCCGGGAGCGCAACGGGAACGCGCGCCAGGCGGGCATGTTGAGCGGCGATACGATCCCGGCCGGCCAGTCCATCGGGCCGCCGCACCCGACGCCGACGCCGGCCAGCGAGGCGGAAGCTGGGCGCCCGGCTTCGTCGAGTACCCGGCCGGCCAGAGATTCCAGGGTGCGCCACACCTGCTCGCCGTCCAGTTCGCGAGGGGTCGGAACCTGCGCCCAGGTGACCACCCGGCCGCCGACCTCGACCACGGCGGCGGCCAGTTTGGTGCCACCGATGTCGATGGCAAGTGCCGGGCTCGACTCGTCCACGCCCAGTCTCCCAAGATGCGCATCACGCCGACATGCACATAGTGTCGAAGGGTGCAGCCAAAGAGCCAGCCCACATCGGCAACAACTCAGTCAGCGTTCCCCGCGGCCACGACACTAGGCGAACTCCGCGCGAGTGGTCACGAGTTCACCACGGTCAAAGAGGAAATTCGGCGGAACCTGCTAGCCCGGTTGCGCACCGGCGAGGATCCCTTCCCCGGGATCGTCGGCTTCGGCCAGACCGTCCTGCCGCACCTGGAGCGGGCCATCATCGCCGGGCACGACGTGATCCTGCTCGGGGAGCGCGGCCAGGGCAAGACCCGGCTGATCCGGACGCTCACCGGCCTGCTCGACGAGTGGACGCCGGCGGTCGAAGGCTGCGAGATCAACGACCACCCGTACGCCCCGGTCTGCGCTCGGTGCCGTCGGCTGGCTGCCGAGCAGGGCGACGACCTGACGATCACCTGGCAGCACCGGGACGAGAGGTATGGCGAGAAGCTCGCGACCCCGGACACCAGCGTTGGTGACCTGATCGGCGACATCGACCCGGTCAAGGTCGCCGAGGGCCGGACGCTCGGCGACCCCGAGACCATCCACTTCGGCCTGCTGCCGCGGACGAACCGGGGCGTGTTCTGCCTGAACGAGCTGCCCGACCTGGCCGAGCGGATCCAGGTGTCCCTGCTCAACGTTCTCGAGGAACGCGACATCGGCGTCCGCGGGTACGCGCTGCGGCTGCCGCTCGACCTGGTCCTGGTGGCCAGCGCGAACCCGGAGGACTACACCAACCGCGGCCGGATCATCACCCCGCTCAAGGACAGGTTCGGCGCCGAGATCCGCACCCACTACCCGGTGTCGCTGGAAGCCGAACTCGAGCTGGTCCGCCAGGAGGCGGAGATCGCCTGGGACGGCCAGGAGCCCGGCGCGGTGCTGCCCGACCACCTCGTGGAGGTGATCGCCAGGTTCACCCGACTGGTGCGGGCCTCGCCCACCGTGGACGCGCGTTCGGGAGTGTCGGCGCGGTTCGCGATCGCGGCCGCGGAGGCCGTGGCGGCGTCGGCGGTCCGGCGCGCGGCGATCACGGGCGAGCAGCAGCCGGTGGCCAGGGTCTGCGACCTGCCCGCCGTGGTGAGCACGCTCCGCGGCAAGGTCGAGTTCGAGGTCAGCGAGGAGGGCAGGGAGCAGGAGGTACTCGATCACCTGCTGCGGCGCGCGATCGCCGAGACCTTCCGCGCCTCGCTCGGCAGCGCCGACATGACCGGCCTGCTGGCGAAGTTCACCGAGGGCGGCAGCGTGGAATCCGGTGAGCTGGTCCCGGCCGACGACCTGCTCCGCAGGATCGGGGACGTTCCCGGACTCGCCAAGATCATGGACCGGCTGTCCATGGACGGCAGCGAGTCGTTCGGCCAGGCAGCGGCGGCGCTCGAGTTCGCGATGGAGGGTCTCTACCTGATGCGCAGGCTGTCCAAGGACGTGGTCGACGGCGGCACCGTCTACCGGACTTAGCAGACGGGCCTTAACGCAACGCTCACCGCTGGCCCCTAGCGGCCCAGCGGAGATGGACGAGGAGGCGAGCGTGGCGGCAGGAATGAATGGTTACCGGTACGGCCCTTACCACGACGGGCCCGACCCGCTAGAGCCGCCTTACGACGTGCGCGGCGCCGTGGATGAGCTCGGCGACTCGGTGCTCGACGGATCCGATCCGGCCAGCGCACTACGGGATCTGCTGCGCCGGGGCATGTCCAGCCACAAAGGCCTGGACGACCTGCTCCGCCGGGTCCGCGAGCGGCAGCGCGAGCTGCGCGACCGGGGTCGGCTTGACGGCATCCTGGAGCAGGCGCGCGCGCTGCTGGACACCGCGGTCGGGCAGGAACGCGCCGAGCTGTTCCCGGACCCCGCCGACGAGGCCCGGCTGCGCGAGGCCGAGCTCGATGAGCTGCCGCGCGACACCGCACGGGCGGTCAGGCGGCTCGACAACTACGACTGGCGCAGCAATGCGGCCAGGGAGACCTTCGAGAAGCTCAAGGACCTGCTGCGCCGGGAGGTGCTCGACAGCCAGTTTCGCGGCATGAAGCAGAGCCTGCAGCAGCCGGATCCCGGGGCCATGCAGCGGGTCAAGGACATGATGGCCGCGCTGAATGAGATGCTCGACGCCGACGCCCGCGGCGCGCACACGCAGCAGGACTTCGAGGATTTCATGGCGCAGTATGGGGACCTGTTCCCCGATTCGCCAAGCGACCTCGAGGAGCTCGTTGACTCACTGGTCCGCCGGATGGCGGCTGCGCAGCGGCTGCTCAGCTCGCTCACCGACGCCCAGCGCGACGAGCTGGCCGCGCTGATGGCGCAGGCGCTCGAGGATGCCGGGCTGGCCGCCGAGATGAGCAGGCTGTCCGACTCGCTGCGGTCCCGCCGCCCGGACATCGACTTCGACGGGTGGCCGGGCGAGCGGATGACCGGCGACACGCCGCTCGGCCTCAGCGAGGCGACCACCGCGCTCTCCGAACTCGCCGACCTGACCGAGCTCGAGGATGCGCTGCGCCAGGACTACCCGGGCGCCAGGCTCGACGACATAGACGAGGAGGCGATCAGGCGCGCGCTCGGCCGCCAGGCCGTCGACGACATGGAGGCGCTACGCCAGATCGAGCGGGAACTGGAGCGTCAGGGGTACCTGCAGCGGACCGAGGGCAAGCTGGAGCTCACCCCGAAGGCCGTGCGCAGGCTTGGTGACACGGCGCTGCGCCGGGTGTTCGCCGAGCTGCCCGAGGGCGGCACCGGAGACCACGACCAGCACGACGCCGGGCAGGCCGGTGAGTACACCGGCAGCACCCGGCCGTGGAGCTTCGGCGACGAGCAGGCGATCGACGCCCCGACGACCGTCCGCAACGCGCTGCTGCGGGCCGGGTTGCCCGCCCCGCGTGAGCCCGAGGCCCGATCCGGCACCGAGGCACGGGCCCGGGTCCGGCTCTCGGTCAGTGACTTCGAAGTGGGCGAGACCGAGCGGCGCACGACGGCAGCTGTCTGCCTGCTCGTGGACCTGTCCTACTCGATGGCGCTGCGCGGCACCTGGGGGGTGGCCAAGCAGACCGCGCTGGCTCTGCACGCGCTGATCCGCACCAGGTACCCGCAGGACGCTATCCAGGTGATCGGCTTCTCGAACTATGCGCGCGAATTGCGCGAGACTGATCTCGCCGGGCTCGGCTGGGACATGGTCCAGGGCACCAACCTGCACCACGCGCTGATTCTGGCCGGGCGGTTCCTCGATCGCAGGCCCGAACATAACCCGGTTGTGATCGTGGTGACCGACGGCGAGCCAACGGCTCACCTGCGCCGCGACGGCCAATTCTGGTTCGACTGGCCACCCTCGCCCGAGACGCTCGAGCTGACCCTGGCCGAGGTGGACAAGATGACCAGGCGCCGGGCCACGATGAACGTGTTCATGCTCGCCGAGGACGAGCGGCTGACCGCCTTCGTCGAGGAGGTGGCGCGGCGCAACGGGGGCCGGGTGCTCCGGGCGGTGCCGGAGAACCTGGGCGAGTATGTGGTCCGGGACTTCTTGCGATCTCGCAAGAATGGCAGGGGATAGATTTTACTTTGGTCCCTTTTGGGAACCCCTCCGCGCCGGGGCAACCCGTAGTACCGTGCCGCAGGTAGTCATCGATGACGGCATGAAAGATGGCCGGGGGCGCGTGACGCCGAGGCCTTCTTAGGAGGAAACAGTGAGTTCTGCAAGCGTGTCCAGTGGCGCGTCGACCAGCCGGAAGCCGCTGGTCATCATTCTGGCGGTGATCGGCATTGTGGCCATCATCCTCGGGATCCTGTACCTGGTTGGCGGGAGCGCCGTCCCGCACTTCCTGGTCGCGGGCAGCCACGTTAAGGGCAGCAAGGGCCACCACCTGGCCCGCGGCGGTGTCGCGCTCGTTGTCGGCATTGCGGCCCTGATCGGCTCGTGGTTCGCAACGAAGTCGAAGTCCAGCTAGTCAGCTCCGGCGGGGTGCTCTCCGCCTTCTGCACGGCTCCGGGTCCCGGAATTTCCGGGACCCGGGTCCCGGGGGCGCAGGACCGGCCCGATGGTGGCCGCATCAGCGTCCCGTGGCTTCAGTAAGCTCAACCTGGTCAAGTGGGCTCAGCCCATATCTAGGAGGAGCACGTGAGTTCTGCAAGCGCGCCAGCTGGATCTGCGAACCGCGGTCCGCTGGTGATCATTCTGGCTGTTATCGGAATCCTGGCGATCATCGCAGGGATTTTGTACGTATCCGGGGCGGCGAACTCTTTGCATTTCATGAGCGGCGCCGTCCATCATGGCCACCACGCGATCCGGGCCATCGTCTCGTTCGTGGTAGGCATAGCGTTCCTGATCGGGGCGTACATCGCGAAGTCCAGGCCGCCAGCCGCGAGCACGGGTAACGCGAGCAGCAGCACCAGCGCGAGCGGAACGTAGGCACGGCCCGCCCGCGCCCGGTCTCCCGCCCCCGCGCACCTCCCCTTTCCTTGGCATGCCCTCCTCACGGCCCCTTTCTCCTCTGCACGCCCTGCTCACGGCCCCTTTCACAGCAGGGCGGGGCCGGCCCCTGAACCTCCGGCTCTAAGATCGGCACATGTCTTTCACCGACAAGCTGGTGCTCTGGCTGCACATCGGCTTTGCGATTTTCACGATCGGTCCGGTGACGGTGGCGATTATGTCGACGCCCCGCTACATCAGGAAGCGCAATCTGGTCATCATCAGGTACCTGTACCGGACCACCACAATCTTCGTGATCATGTCCCTGGGCGTGCTGATCTTTGGCTTGATTCTGGCGCAGATGAAGCACGATTTCGCCAAGCCGTGGCTGACCGTCTCGCTCACCCTCTTCGTGGTCGCCCTGGTCCTGCTGATGCTGATCATGCGTGATCAGCACCGCGCGATCGGCATCCTCGAGGACGCCAAGGCGACGGCGGCCGAAACGGCCGCACAGAACCCGGAGGCAGCCGGGCCCAGTCCCGAGGCCGCGGCCGGCGGGGCGGACGACGCTGCTCAGCCCGCTCCGGTGCTCGCCGACGCGCCGGTGACCGCCGGCACGCACCTCGGCCACGTCGAACGCGGCCGGATCGCCTCGATGGGCGGGGTGGTCGCCCTGATCTGGCTGGTGATCCTGGTCTTCATGGTCTGGAACCACTGACCCAAATCACACCGCTTTACCTGCTCCGCACTAACCCGTTATAGTTTGCGCAGTTTTTCCGGGCGTCGCGGGGAGCAGGGACCTACGTGCGGAACTTAATGATGCGCGCCACGATCGTGGCAGCCACGGCAAGCCTCGGGCTGATCATCGCCGGAACCGCGGCGCAGGCGGCGGCGTCGCCGCACTGGCAGGTGAGCTACCGGTCCCACGCGGCCACCGCCGCCCCGCTGCAGAGCGTCACCGCGCCAGGCAAGAAGGATGCCTGGGCGGCCGGCATCACCGGCTCGGGTGCCAATGCCAGGCCGCTCGTCCTGCACTGGAACGGTTCGGCCTGGAGCAGGAAGGCCATGCCGGCCGGATTCCTGCCCGCCGCCGTGATGTCGTCGTCCACGCACAACGTGTGGGTCTTCGAGGCGAGCGGCGGCGAGGCCATGGTGTTCAACGGTCGTTCCTGGCACACCACCACGGTGCCGGACGATCTCGCGCCCGGCGCGGTGCTGGGCGCCTCGAATGTGTGGGGAACCACCGGCAGCACCTGCACCGGCGGAAACGACGCCACCTGCACCACGACCGTGTGGCACTGGAACGGCGCGGCGTGGACCTCCAGTCAGGTCGACGGGCTGTTCCAGAGCTTCGCCGGCGCGGGCAGCCACGCCTGGCTGGTACTCCTGACCAACCTGCGCCGGTTCAGCAGCGGCGACCCAACCGGAGCGCCGGTCATCTACCGTGCCGCCGACGGCACGCTGACCCGGATCAGCGCGCCGCCCCAGCGGCTGTGGGAGTTCGCCTCGCTAGCCGCGTCGCCGGGCGGCCAGCTATGGATGCTGGCATCACCCGGCTACAACAGGAACGTGGCGCTGCTGTACCACTGGACCGGCCGGAAGTGGACCCATGCGAAGGTTCCGGGGACGGTCTCCTCGGAGCCCCTGAGCGTGGTGTTCGCGCTCACATACGACGGTCACGACGGGTTCTGGGCCGGACCGTACGCGCAATGGAACGGCACGAAGTGGATCAATGCCTATCAGGTCGCATCCATGCCCGGCACTGATGGCTTCGGGTTTAATGCCGTCGCCACGATCCCGGGCTCGTCGAGCATCTGGGGCGTCGGATCGGTCGGCAGGTCACCTACCAACCAGACCCAGGACAGCCTGATCGGCGTCTACGGCGGCACCCCCTAGAGGCACGCCCGCCCACCGCGCCAAAGATCTAGGAGGATCGGGTGCAGCATCTGCACCCGAGGCTCCTAGATCTTCCGGTTCAGGGTCCGCCGACCTTAGCCGAGGGCGGAGCGGAGGTCCTCGAGCAGGTCTTCGCAGGTCTCGATGCCCACCGACAGCCGGACGAGGTCGGGCGGGACCTCGAGCGCCGAGCCAGCGGCCGACGCGTGGGTCATCCGGCCCGGGTGCTCGATCAGCGACTCCACCCCGCCGAGTGACTCGCCGAGCGTGAACAGGCGGGTCCGGCTGCACAGCGCCACCGCCTCGGCCTCGCCGCCCGCCGAGCGGAACGACACGATCCCGCCGAACCCGCGCATCTGCTTGGCCGCCACCTCGTGGCCGGGATGCGAGGCGAGCCCGGGGTAGAACACCTCGGCGACCTTCGGGTGCGCGGCGAGCATGTCGGCCACCCGCTGCGCGTTCTCGCAGTGACGGTCCATCCGCACGCCGAGGGTCCGGATCCCCCGCAGCGTGAGCCAGGCATCGAACGGGCCGCCAGCGGCTCCCGTCGCGTTCTGGCTGAAAGCGATGTTTTCGGCGAGGTCGGCGTCGGCGAGCACCAGCGCACCGCCCACCACATCAGAATGGCCGCCAAGGTACTTCGTGGTGGAGTGCACGACCGCGTCGGCGCCGAGCGCCAGCGGCTGCTGCAGGTACGGGGATGCGAACGTGTTGTCCACTACTAGGAGCGCGCCGGCCTCGTGTGCGATGTCCGCGAGCGCGGTGATGTCGGCGATCGAGAGCAGCGGGTTCGTCGGGGTCTCTACCCAGACCACCCGAGCGGGCCGGTCCTGCAGCGCGTTGCGGACGGCCGCCGGGTCTGACACCGGGACTGGGCGGTAGGTCACGCCCCAGGCCTGGAAGACCTTGTCGATCAGCCGGTAGGTGCCGCCGTACGCGTCGCCGGGGATCAGCACGTGGTCGCCCGGCCGGCACACGGTGCGCAGCAGGCAGTCCTCGGCGGCCATCCCCGAGGCGAAAGCGAGCGAGCGGGTGCCTCCCTCGAGCGCAGCCAGGCACTCCTCGAGCGCGCCCCGGGTCGGGTTGGCGGTCCGGGAGTACTCGTAGCCCTCGATCCAGCGCCCTGCCCCCGTGCCGCCGCCGCCCCGCGGAGCTCCGACCGCGTCCTGCTTGTACGTGGAGACCTGGTAGATCGGCGGGACCACGGCGCCGGTCGCCGGATCGGGCTCCTGGCCCGCGTGGATCGCCAGGGTCTCGAATCCGTCAATGCTCATGCTTTGTCCCGCCCCCATCGTGGTCATCAGCCCGGGCCGGCCGCCAGGTACGTCAGCACATCTTGCCGCGTGATCATTCCAGCCGGCTTGCCTTCCACAAGAACAACAGCAGCCCCAGCCTTTTCCATGGCGTGCACCGCGCTGCTGACCGGCTCCCCTGAGCCGACCATCGGCAGCGGCGCCGACATGTGGCCGCTCACCGCGTCCTGTGGCCGGGCCCTGCCGGAGAGCAGCGCGTCGAGCAGGTCGCGCTCCACGATCGAGCCGATGACCTCGGCCGCCATCACCGGCGGCTCCGCGCTCAGCACCGGTAGCTGCGACACGTCGTACTCGCGCAGGCTCTCGATGGCCGCGGCCACGGTCTCGTCGGGGTGGGCGTGCACGAACGGCGGCAGGCCGCCCTGCTTGCCCCTGAGCACGTCCGCGATCTGGGGCTCGGTCGTCTCCGAGGAGAGGAAGCCGTAATCGGCCATCCACTCGTCGCTGAAGATCTTCGCCAGGTAGCCGCGGCCACCGTCGGGAAGCAGCACCACGATGACGTCGCCGGGCGCCGCGGACGCGGCGACGCGTACCGCGGCCACCGCGGCGAGCCCGCTCGAGCCGCCGACCAGCAGCGCTTCCTCACGAGCCAGCCGGCGCGTCATCCGGAACGACTCGGCGTCGCTGACCGCGACGATCTGGTCACAGATGTTCTTGTCGTAGGTCTCCGGCCAGATGTCCTCGCCCACACCCTCGACCAGGTAGGGACGTCCGCCGCCGCCGGAGTACACCGAACCTTCGGGATCGGCGCCCACGATCCGCACCCGGCCGCCGGAGACCTCCTTCAGGTACCGGCCGGTGCCCGAGATCGTGCCGCCGGTCCCGATCCCGGCCACGAAGTGGGTGGCCTTCCCCTGCGTCTGCTCCCAGATCTCTGGGCCGGTCGTCTGGTAGTGCGAGGACGGGTTGTCGGGGTTCGTGTACTGGTTCGGCTTCCAGCCGCCCTCGGTCTGCGCGGCCAGCCGGTCCGACACCGAGTAATACGAGTCAGGATGGTCAGGGGGCACGCTGCTTGGGCATACGACGACGTCAGCGCCGTACGCGCGCAGGACGCTGATCTTGTCCTGGCTGACCTTGTCCGGGCACACGAACAGGCACTTGTAGCCCTTCTCCTGCGCCACGATCGCCAGGCCGATCCCGGTATTGCCGGACGTCGGCTCGACGATCGTGCCGCCGGGCTGCAGCGCTCCCGACGCCTCGGCCGCCTCGACCATCCGCAGCGCGATCCGGTCCTTCACCGAGCCGCCGGGGTTGAAGTACTCCACCTTGGCCAGCACGTCGGCCTGGCTTGGAAGGGCTACCCGCCGGAGCCTTACGAGCGGAGTGTTGCCGAACATCTCGATAAGCGAGTCGTATACCTGCATCTCATCCACCTTGCTCCTAGGCCACCGAAGGTATCCCAACTAGCCATGCGCACAGAGCACCAGGTGAAATAGATGTAGACACGACATAAGCTACTGTCGAGTAAACAAACGAGTTTGGGAGTACGCCATGCCCGAGGCAGTCATCGTCGCCACCGCCCGCTCACCGATAGGCCGCGCGTTCAAGGGAACGCTCACCAGCATCCGTGCCGACGACCTGACCGCGCAGATGATCACCGCGGCCCTGGGCAAGGTGCCGCAGCTGGCTCCGGCCGACATCGGCGACCTGATGGTCGGCTGCGGGCTGCCGGGCGGCGAGCAGGGCTACAACATGGCCCGGGAGATTGCGGTCATGCTCGGCCACGACCACCTGCCGGGAACCACCATCACCCGGTACTGCTCCTCCTCGCTGCAGAGCACCCGGATGGCATTCCACGCCATCAAGGCGGGCGAGGGCGACGCGTTCATCTCGGCGGGCGTCGAGTGCGTGAGCCGGTTCAGCAAGGGCAGCAGCGACAGCTGGCCGGACACCAAGAACCCGGTGTTCGCAGCCGCCGAGGAGCGTTCGGGCAAGCTAGCCGAGGGCGGCGCCGCGGTGTGGCACGACCCGCGCGAAGACGGCGAGATCCCCGACATCTTCATCGCGATGGGCCAGACCGCCGAGAACGTAGCAGCGCTGCGCGGCATCTCGCGGGAGGAGCAGGACGAGTTCGGCGTCCGGTCCCAGAACATGGCCGAGAAGGCGCTGGCCAACGGGTTCTGGCAGCGGGACATCACGCCGGCGACGCTGCCGGACGGCACTGTCGTGTCCGCGGACGACGGGCCACGCCCGGGAACCACGATAGAGAAGGTGGCCGCGCTCAAGCCGGTGTTCCGGCCGGACGGAACGGTGACCGCCGGTAACTGCTGCCCGCTGAACGACGGCGCCGCCGCGGTGATCGTGATGAGCGACACGAAGGCCGCCGAGCTCGGCATCGCGCCCCTGGCGCGGATCGTCTCCACCGGGGTCACCGCGCTCTCTCCCGAGATCATGGGCCTCGGCCCGGTCGAGGCGTCGCGGCAGGCCCTGGGCAGGGCCGGGATGACGATCGACGACATCGACCTCGTGGAGATCAACGAGGCCTTCGCTGCCCAGGTGATCCCCTCCTACCGCGACCTCGGCATCGACCTGGACAAGCTCAACGTCAACGGCGGCGCGATCGCGGTCGGCCACCCGTTCGGCATGACCGGCGCCAGGATCACCTCGACGATCCTCAACAGCCTCCAGTTCCACGACAAGACGTTCGGGCTGGAGACCATGTGCGTCGGCGGCGGCCAGGGGATGGCCATGATCTTCGAGCGGCTGTCCTGATTGCCGGGTTCGTCTGCCGACCCAAACGTTGTATTACGGAAGGGTGACATCTGGGGGTTGTCAGGCGCGCTGGCGTGGTGCAGTCTCAACTGAAAGGGGTTGACCCGGCCCTGATGCCTGGAGGTGTCACTTGTCTCTGACCCACTCTCCGGAGATGCACAAGAACCTGATCGCCCGCATCCCCACGGTCACCGGCCGTGACCTCCGAGAGTGGTTCTCCAGGCTCGAGTCTGGCCCAGCGTTCCTTCGCTGCGCTGAACGTGCTCATTGGCTGGCCGACGAGCACGGGCTGACGCATGGCTATGCCAGCGCGATCGTGCACGAGTACGAGGTGCAGCGCCGAAGCAGGCTGAACAGCGCCTGACGTGGACCCACAGCGCGTCAGGGAGTTCCTGCGCGTCCATCACCACGCAGTGCTCGCCACCATCCGGAAAGACGGGCGCCCGCAACTGTCGCCGGTGACCGCTGGAGTGGACGACGAGGGGCGGATCCTGGTCAGCACCAGGGAAACCGCGATGAAGACCAAGAATCTGGCGCGTGATCCGCGCGTCTCACTCTGCCTGCTCAACGACGGCTTCTTCGGTGAGTGGGTCCAGGCAGAGGGCACAGCCGAGATCGTTCACCTGCCGGAGGCGATGGATCTTCTCGTTGACTACTACCGGCGGATCTCCGGCGAGCACCCCGACTGGGATGACTACCGGGCGGCCATGCGCCGCGACCGCCGGGTCGTCGTAAGGATCACGATCACCCGCGCCGGGCCCGACGCGAGCGGCTGAGCTGCCGGAGAGTTCGGCACGCTCAGCGTGAACGCCCCGTGCCCGGGACCCGACGTGCACGCATGCGGCACCCGTGACCACGCACGCGGCACCCGCTGGCTGCGCACAAGGCTCCCACCAGCTGCGCGCGCTCAGGTGCCCGATGAGTGCGCAAACTGCGCCCGCGAGCGCGCAACTGACACGCTTGGCAGCGCACCCGACACTCGCGACTGAGGACCCGACACCGGCGACCGCGCACCCGACACTTCTGACCACTTGAAGCGCCAAGACGAAAGCCCGTTTGCAAAAGCAAATGCATTGGCAGGTGCAAAAGCTCGTGCAAAAGCAAGTGTAGGTGGCACAGTATGGAGTCACGCAAAAGCTGCGCAACGGGATAACGTAGCTTTATCTCCGCTTACGGCAAAGGCGGGTGCGCCCAGCTAGTAAGGGCGTCTTACAGGTCACTCTATCATTGACTGAACGATCAGCCACGGAGCGCCATGAGCTGCGACAACGGCACTGATCAGCTTGTACCCCCGGTCGGAGTCGAACCGACACTGGGGACCCTTTTAGGGGGCCGGCCTCTTCCCTTGGGCTACGGGGGCTCAGAGATGATACCTCGCGCCGTTCAGATAATTCACGGATAATGGATTTACGGTGAGTCCGTTTCTCGGCCAAAGGCACCTATCCAATTAATGCGATCTAGAGCAGATACGCCGTGTAACTGCCCTACGGCAACATATACACTCCGTAAGCAGATCGGCTTGGCGATGGGGATCGTTACATCCCCGCGTGAAGCCGAGCGCGCCGGAACACGTCATCTAGCATGACGCCGGTTACGCGGCCGGTAAAGGTGTTCTGCTGGCTCGGGTGATAGCAGCCGATAACTAGCAGCGTTTCGCCATCGTTGCGCGGCACCAGAGCCTCAGCGCCGTGGCCGAACGCCGGCCTGGGCCGCGGTACCCCAAGCCCCGCCGCGGCTAGCAGCGACCACGTCGCCTGCCAGGCGAAGTGGCCGAGACAGACGATCGCCCGCAGGTCGCCGGCGACCAGCCCGAACTCGGCCGTCAACCAGGGCGCGCAGGCGTCCCGCTCGGCTACCGACGGCTTGTTCTGCGGCGGGGCGCATCGCACTGCCGCGACCATGCGCGCCCCGAGCAGGCGCTGTCCGTCCCCGGCCGTGATACTCGTCTCCTGGGCGGCCAGCCCCGTGCGCCACAGCGACGCGTACAGCACGTCGCCGCTGCGGTCGCCGGTGAAGACCCGTCCCGTCCTGTTGCCGCCGTGCGCCGCCGGCGCCAGACCCACGATCAGAATGCGCGGCCGCTCCGCCCCCCAGCCGGGAATCGGGCGCCCCCAGTAACGCTCGGCCGCAAACGAGCGCCGCTTCTCGCGTGCGACCTGCTCCCGCCACTCGACCAGCCTGGGGCAGGCCCGGCAGACCGACTGCCGCGCGGTGAGCTCGGCCAGGGTTCCGGCGGTTGCGGCGAGCCTGCGGACCGCCGCGGGGTCCTCGGCCACCGGCGTGGCCGCCGTCGCCGGGTCATCCGGCCAGCCGGTTCCCGGCGGTACCGGGCTACCGAGCTGCTCTCCCGCGGCGGCCGTCATGGCCCCGTCGCCAGCGACCAGGCGATGCCGTCCAGGATGTCGTGCTCGCTGACCACGACCTGGGCGAAGCCGAACCTGGCCATGACGCGGTCGAGCACCAGCGCGCCGCCGCCGATCACGTCGACCCGGCCCGGGTGCATCACCGGGATCGCGGCGCGCTGCTCGCGGGTCTGGCCGAGCAGGCCGGTGGTCACCTCGTGTACCTGGGCGGCGGGGATCACCGCGTGGTGGATCTTGACGGGGTCATAGCCGGGCAGCCCGAGCGCGATCCCGGCAACCGTGGTGACGGAGCCGGCCAGGCCGATCAGCGTGCGGGCGCCGGCCACCGGGACCTTCGCCGCCACCAGATCGAGCGCCGCGTCGACGTCGGCAGTTGCCGCCGCGATCTGGCCGGCTTGCGGCGGGTCGTCGTGCAGGTGCCGCTCGGTCAGCCGGACGCAGCCGATGTCCACCGACAGCGCCGCGACGGGATGGGCTGCGTCCGGCTCCCCAGCCCCGACCGCGAACTCCGTGGACCCGCCGCCTATGTCCACCACCAGATAGGGCGGCGCGGGCTCAGGCAGCCGCTGAGCGACGTCTGGCCAGGGCTCATCGGCCGCACCGGGACGGGGCGGGGCGAGCTCGGCGGTTGCCCCGGTGAACGAGAGGCGGGCCTCCTCGTCGCCGCTGAGCACTTCGGGAGCCACGCCCAGGATTTTGGTGACCCCGGCGACGAACTCAGCGGCGTTCGCGGCGTCCCTGGTCGCGCTCGTTGCCACCATCCGGGCGAGTCCGGCCGAGGCCCGCTGGATCGTGCCCGCATAGTCCTCGAGCACCCGGAACGTGCGGGTGAGCGCCTCGGGCGCCAGCCGGCCGGTGGCGTCCACCCCCTGGCCCAGCCGGACGATCTCCATGCGGCGTTCCACATCGTCGAGCCGGCCTGCCCGCGGATCCACGTCGGCGATGAGCAGCCGCAGCGAGTTGGTGCCGCAATCGATGGCCGCGACGCGGACGGCGCCGGGCCGGCTCACGGGGTGACGCACGGGCCCGCGGCCCACCAGTCTCCGGCAGCCGCCACGGCCTCCCGCCCCAGCGGGTTCGCCCCTGGCACGGCGAGCTCGTGCGCGACGAGCGCGTGCAGGCACTTGACCCGCTCCGGCATGCCGCCGGCGCTGGGCGTGCCGGGCGGAAGCGGCACCACGCCAGCGACCCTAGCCGCGTCGTCCCGCCTGGCCAGGTAGTCGCGGTGCGCCGCGAGGTAGGCATCTCGCAGCCCGGGCTCCGCAGCCAGCCGCTGCGCCATCTCCCGCATCAGCCCGCTGGCCTCGAGCCGGCTCACCGCAGCGACCGCGCGCTGGCAGGTGAGGTAGTAGAGCGTGGGGAACGGGGTGCCGTCGGGCAGCCGCGGGGCGGTCTCCACGACGTCAGGCAGGCCGCACGGGCAGCGGTGCGCGACCGCCAGCAGTCCCCGGGGCTCCCGGCCGAGCTGCAGCGCGACGGCCGCGGTATCCGCCGCGGACGGCACCGCCGAACGCCTGGTCACTTGGCTGGGGCCTTGTCCGCCTGCTGCACCGAGGTCCACAGCCGCTCGTACCATGGCCGGCCGGGAACCCGGGCCGCGGTGGTCTTTGGCCGGGGCGGCTTCGGGTTGATGAGCACGTAGCAGGTCTGGCTCGGGAAGCACATGTGCAGCTTGCCTTCCGCCTGCTGTTCCACGTAGGCGTTGCTGCTCAGTTCCCTCTTCTGCTGCTGCAGCGCGCCGAGCTTGGCCGCGATCGCCTCCCGCTGTACCTCGAGCTGGTCAATCTGCCGGCGCTGGGCGATGTACTCACGCACCGGGTAGGCGAGGCTCAGCGCGATCGCGCAGAGCACGACCGCCAGCACCGCCGCCCGGGTGGTCAGCCGGGATCGTTCCGGCTGCGGCGGACGCGGGCCGGCGCCGACCTGACCTGGCTGGCCCGCAGGCTGGGTCATCGCCCACTTGCCGCCGAGCGCGGGAAGGCTGCTCTCCCGGCGTAGGATGCAGCGTCGCCGAGCAGCTCCTCAATCCGGAGCAGCTGGTTGTACTTGGCGACACGCTCAGACCTGGCGGGCGCGCCGGTCTTGATCTGCCCCGCGTTCGTAGCGACCGCTAGGTCGGCGATCGTGGTGTCCTCGGTCTCGCCGGACCGGTGGCTGATCACACAGCTGAACTGGCTTCGCTGAGCGAGCGCGATCGCGTTCAGGGTCTCGGTCACGGTCCCGATCTGGTTGAGCTTGACCAGCAGCGAGTTCGCCGTGCGCTCGGCGATGCCGCGGCGCAGCCGCTCCGGGTTGGTGACAAAGATGTCGTCGCCCACGATCTGCACCCGGCCGCCGAGCCGGGCGGTGAGCTCGCTCCAGCCCTGCCAGTCCTCCTCGTTCAGCGGGTCCTCGATCGAAACGATCGGGTACGCGTCGAGCCACTCCGCGAAGATCGCGGTCATCTCGGAGGCGGTCCGCTGGCTGCCCTCGAACCGGTACGCGCCCTCGGAGTAGAACTCGGAAGCGGCGGCGTCGAGGCCGAGCGCGACGTCCTGGCCCGGCTCGAGGCCCGCCTTGCCGATGGCCTCGACGATCAGGTCGAGAGCCGCCCGGTTGTTCCTGAGGTCGGGGGCGAAACCGCCCTCGTCGCCGACGCCGGTGGAAAGACCGTGCTGCTTGAGCACGGACTTCAGCGAATGGTAGGTCTCCGCCCCCATGCGCAGCGCATCGGCGAACGTCCCGGCGCCGACCGGCAGCACCATGAACTCCTGGACGTCGACGTTGTTGTCCGCGTGCGCCCCGCCGTTGAGGATGTTCATCTGCGGAACCGGCAGAACGTGCGCGTTCGGGCCGCCTAGGTAGCGGAACAGCGGCAGCCCGGCCGACTCGGCCGCCGCCCTGGCCACTGCCATGCTGACGCCGACAAGCGCGTTCGCGCCGAGGCGGGACTTGTCCGGCGTCCGGTCGAGGTCGATCAGGGCCTGGTCGATCAGCCGCTGATCGCCGGCGTCGTAGCCGAGCAGCACCGGCTGGATCTCATCGATCACGCCCTGGACGGCCTTGGTGACCGCCTTGCCGCCGTATTCGGCGCCGCCGTCCCTGAGCTCAACCGCCTCAAACGCGCCGGTTGAGGCGCCGCTGGGCACCGCAGCGCGGCCCAGGGTGCCGTCGTCGAGCACGACCTCGACCTCGAGCGTGGGGTTGCCACGCGAGTCCAGAATCTGCATGGCGTGGATTGCTTCGATGGAGGACAACAAGACTCCCGGCGATGCTGATGACATGTCCGCATTGGAGCCTAGTGGAGCGGCAGCGGGCTGGCGCACTGACCACGCCGGCCTCAGCGGCTTCGGGCCTGCTCCTCCCAGGCCAGCACGCGGTCGCGGTAGGCGCGGGCGGCGGCACGCAGCTCGAGCTCGGGATCGAGGCCGGCCGCCCGGGCCCGCGCCACGAGCGCGAAGAGTTCCGCGCCGAGCTCGCTGGGCGCGCCCGCACCGGATGCGCCGCCAGCACTGGCCGCGCCATCAGCGCCGCCAGCACCGGCCACGCCATCAGCGCCCGCCGTCTCGCCGGGGACGTCGAACACGGCCAGGTCGGCGGGAACGCCGGCCCGCTCGGCCCGCCGCTGCAGCTGGGCGGCGAGGGCGAGCGCCGGCTGCCCGAACGGGACGCCGTCCAGCACCGAGCCGGGGCCGCCCGACTTGGCCTCGCGCTCCGCCGCCTTGATCGCGTCCCAGTTCAGCTTCACCTCGTCCGCGCCGGACACGCTGACGTCGCTGAACACGTGCGGGTGCCTGCGGGTCAGCTTGGCCGCGATCCCCTCGGCGACGTCATCGATCGTGTACCCGGTGCCGTCGGTCCGCTCGGACGCCACCTCGGCGTGGAAGTACACCTGCAGCAGGACGTCGCCGAGTTCCTCGCGCACGGCGTCGGGATCACCGCTCTCCAGCGCGTCGATCGCCTCGTAGCTCTCCTCGAGCAGGTGCGGGGCGAGCGACTCGTGCGTCTGCTGGGCATCCCACGGGCACTCCCGCCGAAGCCGCGCCATGACGGCCATCAGCGCCAGCAAGCCCGCGCCGGGCCCGCCGTCCGCCGCCGTCTCCGCCGCCTCTGCTGTGCCCGGCTCGTGCCCGTCCCGCATCACCGGCATCTCCTGACCCCGTCCATGCGGCTAAGGCTAATAGGGCCGTGTCACACAAGCCCTTGCTGTCTCGTCTCAGACCACACTGGAGCACGGAAGGAGGACGCACAGATGACGCGAGACGAGGAGGCAGGCTATTTCGCGCCCATCTCCACGACGAAGTACATCCAGCTGACGACGTTCCGGCGGGACGGCACCCCGGTGGCCACGCCGGTGCACATCGCCGCCGAGCCAGACGACGGAGACGTTGCGTACTTCCGCACTTGGGACACGACCGGCAAGGCCAAGCGGCTTCGGCACACGCCGGCGGTCCTGGTGGCGCCTTCAACGTTCCGGGGACAGGCGCTCGGGCCCGCGATCCGGGCCGAGGCCCACCTCCTCGACCGCGAGGCATCGCAGCACGCCGCCCGCTTGCTGGCCGACAAGCATCCGGTCCTGCACGGCCGGCTCATCCCGTGGTATCACCGCCGCCGCGGGTGGGTCACCCAGCAGTACCGCCTGGACCCGCCGCCGGGCCCCTAACAGGGCGGGTTGCGCGTCACCTTGGCAGCGGATTTGGACGTCTGGGTCGCCGACAGCTTCGAGGGAGCCGCCACCACGGAGAAGTCGCTGTAGTTCAGCTCGCCGAACTGCGGGTTGATCAGGATGTCCAGGCTCTTGGCCGCGAGGCACTGCGACTTGTTGAACTTGTCTTCCAGCGCCGTCTGGGCCGACGACGCGCTCGGCAGCTTCCCGCCGTCGAGGCGGTTCAGCAGCTTGGTCTCGATCGCCTGATACTGGCCAAGTTCGCTGAGCATGTCCGGCGGCAGGCCGTTGGCCACGGCTACCGCGGGCAGCGGCGCGCTCTCACCGCTCTGCTTGATCGAGGCCTCGATGGAGGACAGCGCCTGCGAAACCTCGGTCGGCGTCACCGTGATGCCCTCCCGCTGCGCCAGCCGGTCGCGGACCTTGAACCTGACGATCCAGCCGAGGACCTGCTGCGGCGCCTGCGATGCGGAGTACTGCAGCTGGACCTTGCCGCGGTACTTCTGGTATCCGGCCTTGAGGTTGGAGACCTCGGCAGACAGGGTGCTCGACGAGACCCGCTGATTGCCGACGATCGCGGCGGCGCCCATGTGCACCGTCCCGCACGCGGCGACCGCCAGGCCGCACACTCCCGCGGCAGCGACCGCCTTTATCCAGGTGCGGAGCACGCTGACGATCCCTCCTTACGCTTCCTGTCCGGCCGGGCTGACGCCGCCGAGCACCGCCTCGATCAGCTCCTCGCACCAGGCGAGCAGTTCCTGATCACGCAGTGGCGGAGCGCCAAGCGACACGACCGACCGCGCCGGGGCCGACCGCCCGGGCTGAGCCCGGGCGCCGTCCGCCTTCGGCGCCGGTACGAGCATGGTACGCACCGTCGGCTTGAGCACCGTCCTTGGGTACAGCCGCTGCACCCGCACCTCGCGCGACTCGGGCAGTTCCACCGGCGAGAACCGGATGTGGTTGCCCTGCTGGCCGATGTCGGTGAGCCCGGCGCGCCGGGCCATGGCCCGCAGCCGGGCCACCGCGAGCAGGTTGATCACCGGCTGCGGCGGCGGGCCGTACCGGTCGGTCAGCTCATCGCGGACTTCGCGGATGTCGTCAGCCGAGTCGATCGCGGCGATCCGCGTGTAGGACTCGAGCCGCAGCCGCTCGCCGGGCACGTAGTCGTGCGGGATGTGCGCGTCGACCGGCAGCTCGATCCTGACCTCGGGGCGCTCGGCCGGCCCCTGGCCGCGCAGCTCACTCACGGCCTCGCCGATCATGCGCACGTACAGGTCGAACCCGACGCCGGCGATGTGGCCGGACTGCTCGCCGCCGAGCAGGTTGCCCGCCCCGCGGATCTCCAGGTCCTTGAGCGCCACGTACATGCCGGCGCCCATGCCGCTGTGCTGCTGGATCGTGGCCAGCCGCTCGTGCGCGGTCTCGGTGAGCGGCTTCTCCGGGGGGAACGTGAAGTAGCAGTAGCCGCGCTCGCGAGCCCGGCCGACCCGGCCGCGCAGCTGGTGCAGCTGGGGCAGGCCGTAGGCGTCGGCACGGTCCACGATCAGCGTGTTCGCGTTCGGGATGTCGAGCCCGGACTCCACGATCGTGGTCGACACCAGCACGTCGAAGTTGCGGTCGACGAAGTCGCCCATCACCTTCTCGAGGACGTGCTCGTTCATCTGCCCGTGCGCGACCGCCACCCTGGCCTCGGGCACCAGCTCGGCGATGCGAGCGGCGACCCTGCTGATCGAGGACACCCGGTTGTGCACGAAGAACGTCTGGCCGTCGCGCAGCAGCTCGCGCCTGATCGCCGCGGCGATCTGCTTCTCGTCGTACGGGCCGACGAAGGTCAGCACCGGGTGCCGTTCCTCGGGCGGGGTCTGGATCGTGGACATCTCCCGGATGCCGGCGACGCCCATCTCCAGCGTGCGCGGGATCGGCGTGGCCGACATCGCGAGCACGTCCACCTCGGTGCGCAGCCGCTTGAAGTACTCCTTGTGCTCGACCCCGAACCGCTGCTCCTCGTCGATGATCACCAGGCCGAGCCTGGCGAACCTGACCTCGGGCGACAGCAGCCGGTGGGTGCCGATCACGACGTCCACCTTGCCCTCGGCCAGCCCGGCCAGCGTGTCGGCGACCTCGGCGTCGCTCTGGAACCGCGACATCGGCCTGACCTCCACCGGGAACGGCGCGTACCGCTCGCCGAACGTGGCCAGGTGCTGCTGGGACAGCAGCGTGGTCGGCACCAGCACCGCCACCTGCATGCCGTCCTGCACCGCCTTGAACGCGGCCCGCACCGCGATTTCGGTCTTGCCGTAGCCGACGTCGCCGCAGATCAGCCGGTCCATCGGCACCGGCCGTTCCATGTCGCGCTTGACCTCGTCGATCGCGGCAAGCTGGTCCGGTGTCTCCGCGTACGGGAAGGCGTCCTCGAGCTCGCGCTGCCACGGCGTGTCCATCCCGAACGCGTGGCCGGGCGACGCGGTCCGCGCCGAGTACAGCCGGATCAGCTCGGCGGCGATCTCCCGGACAGCCTTCCGGGCGCGGCCCTTGGTCTTGGCCCAGTCGGCGCCGCCGAGCCGGTGCAGGCTCGGCGCCTCGCCGCCGGAGTACCTGGTCACCTCGTCCAGCTGGTCGGTGGGCAGGTAAAGCCGGTCCGGCGGCTGGCCGCGCTTGCTCGGCGCGTACTCGATGACCAGGTACTCCCTGGTGGCCCCGGCCACGGTCCGGCTGGTCATCTCCAGGTACCGGCCGACGCCGTGCTGCTCGTGCACGACGTAGTCGCCCGTAACGAGCTGCAGCGGGTCGATGCCGCCGCGCCGCCTGCTCGGCATCCGCTCGTGCCCGCCGGCGCCGGTGCGCTGGCCGGCCATGTCGGCCTCGGACAGCACCGCGAGCCGCACCGACGGCCAGATGAAGCCGTTGGCGATCATCCCCCGCGCCACGTGCACGAGGTCGGCCTCGGGCGCCACGGCGGGATCGCCCACGTCGTCGAGCCGGGCGCCGAGGTTCTCGCCGCGCAGCAGCTCGACGAGGCGCTGCGCCGGGCCGTGGCCCTCGGTGACCAGCACCACGCGCCACCGGTCCGTGACCCATTGCCGTATGTCGGAGATCACCCGGGTGGTATCGCCCCGGTATGCCTGCGCCGGACCGGCATCCACCTGGAACGTTTCGCGTCCCGCCTGGTCGGCGGGCTCAAGGTCGGTCTCGGCGGCCGCGCCAGCCCCGGCGCCCTCGCCCACCGCCCCTTCGCCCCGCACGGCTGCAGCGGGGTGCAGAGGTATCGCGGTACCCGGGATCATCGCCGGGCCAGTTGTGGCCCCGCCCGCCTCCCCGGCCGGGGCGGCAACAAACGGCGTGACGGTCCACCAGGGCAGCCCGGCCGACCCCGCCGCGTCCCTGACCTCGGTTATCGGCCGGAATGCCGCCGCGCCAAGGTCGATCGGGACCTCGCCGCCGGCGGCCGCGTTGACCCAGGACGCCTCGAGGAACTCCTGGCTGGTCCGGACCAGCTCGGTGGCGCGCGCCCGGATCCGCTCCGGGTCGCAGGCCACCACGCACCCGCCCGCTGGAACGTGGTCGGACAGCAGTTCCATCCGGTCGACGAGCACCGGCGCGAACGCCTCCATGCCTTCGACCGTGATGCCGTCGGCGACCTTGCCGAGCACGTCCGACAGGCCCGGCCACTCGTCGGCGAGCTGCCTGGCGCGGCTCCGCACGTCCGGCGTCAGCAGCAGCTCGCGGCACGGCGGCGCCCACAGGCCGGACGCTGCCGGGCCGAGGCTGCGCTGGTCGGCCACGCGGAAGAACCGGATCTCCTCGATGGTGTCGCCGAAGAACTCGATCCGCACCGGGTGCTCTTCGGTCGGCGGGAACACGTCGAGGATGCCGCCGCGCACGGCGAGGTCGCCGCGCTTCTCGACCAGCTCGGTCCGCGCGTACCCGATCTCCACCAGATGGGTCACAACGTCGTCGAGGTCGGCGGAGTCGTCCTGGCGCAGCCGGACCGGCTCGAGCTCACCGAGCCCGCCGACCATGGGCTGGAGCAGGCAGCGCACCGGGGTGGCGACGACCGTGAGCGGGCCGGACCTGGGGTCGGCCGGGTCCGGGTGAGCGAGCCTGCGCAGCACCGCGAGCCGCTGGCCCGAGGTGTCGGAGCGCGGCGACAGCCGCTCATGCGGGAGCGTCTCCCACGGCGGGAAGTAGGCCGCGGCGCCCTCGGGCAGCAGCGAGCCGAGCGCCGCCGTCAGGTCCTCGGCCTCGCGAGCGGTCGCGGTCACGGCCAGCACGAATCTGTGCGCCTCGCGCTGGCGCGCTCTCCCGGCGCCGGCCAGCGCGGCGACGAGCAACGGCCGCAATGCGGGCGGCGCGATAAGGTCGCCGCCCGGCGAGGCCGGGGAGTCAGCCTCATCGAGCGCGCGCCTGAGCTCTGGATCATCGGTGATGACCCGCAGAAGTCCGGAGAGGCTCATCGGTCCTAACAGCTAGAAGACACGGGGCGGGCAGCACGAAAGGCCCGCGCCCGGCATACCACCCCTCCTGGTAAGAGGAGGAGCGGCCCGTCCGGGATACGGGACTCCCTAATTCTACCCGCCCGGTCCCACCCGACCGCCTGGGCCGGCCCGGCCAGACAGTCAGACACGGCCGGCAAGCGCGCCTTCGCAACTAAATGTACTCGGAGGGTTACGCTATGGAATCGTGAACGACATGGGCGGTATGCGCAATTCTGCCGCGGTCACCGCAATCAGGCCCGGGCGGCAGCGGGCAGACATGAATGTCGCGACCATGACGGCGTTGCGGCCCACTGGTCTGATTGACCGGGATGACGACAGGCATGGGGCTGGCGGCACCGCCCTGCGCGAGCGGGCCGCCGAGCCGTTTACCCAGGCCGCACTCGACTGCGCCGCGGAGCGGCCGGGGCAGACCGTCGTGCTGCTGCAGGTCGGCGCCACCACCGCGGGCGACGAGCTGGACGCCGCACGGCTGCACATGGCCGGCTGCGACGTCGCCGTCACCCTGATCGACGACGACACGGCGGCGGCCAGGGCCGCCGCCGCCGGGCGCCCGGACCTCGGCGCGTGCACCCTGTGCGACCCGCGGATGGCACCTCTGGTGCCGCGCTCGGTCGACATCGTGCACTGCGCGCTGCTGCTCGAGCGGATCAGCCACGCCGAGCTCGTGCTCGACCGCCTCGTCGAAACGCTCAGGCCCGGGGGGCTGCTGTTGCTGCAGACCATTGACCGGGACTGCGCCGTCGGCTTTCTCGACCGGGTGCTGCCCCGGCCGCTGCGCGCGCTGATCTGGCGCAGCCTGCGGCCGGGCGGATCCGGCCCTTACCCGGCCGTATACGAGCGCCTGGTGTCCGAGCGCGGTATCCAGTCCTACGTGCTGCGGCGCGGCCTGGTGATCGCGCAGCGGCAGACGCTGAGCCTGCTGCCCGGCCGCCGCAGGCCGCTCTGGCTGCGGGCCGTCAGTGGGCTGGTGGCAGGCCTGTCTCGGGGACGGCTGACCTCGGACCACGACGAGCTGCGGTACATCATCCGCAAGCCGGAGGACCAATTCGCCCGGGTGCTCTAGCTGTCCGGGCGCTGTCTGACTGACCCGGCGCTGCGGCCCGTGTAGCCTCGGGCTTGCCTGGCAGTTCCGATCGTTGCTGCAGTAACCGGGGCGGGTGGACCGGGCGCCGTCCCGGACGGAGGGTTGACGTGACTGCTGAGGCGCAAACAGGCGTGCCCGCTGATCTCATGGAGGCGCCGTCCCTGGCACTGGACGACGCCCAGCTTGGCGACCTGGAACTCTTGCTGTCTGGCGTGTTCGCGCCGCTGACCGGATTCATGACCGCGGCAGACGCGACCGCGGTCGTCGAGCAGGGCACCCTCGCGGACGGCACGCCCTGGCCGATCCCGGTGACCCTTGACGCCGCCGTGGACGCGGTGCCCGCCGATGCCGACCAGGTCGTGCTCACCGACCCCGAGGGCACTCCGCTCGCAATGCTGGACATCGCGGAACGCAGCGAACCCGCGGCCGCCGGGCCGGGCACCGGGCTGATCCGGCTGGCCGGCCCCATCACCGGCCTGCGCGAGCCCGAGCACGGGCCGTTCCGGCGGCTGATGCTGCGGCCCGGCGACGCCCGCGCCGCTCTCGGCGACGGGCCGGTGCTTGCCTACGTCAGCCGGGGCCCGGTGCACGGCCGGCAGATCGGCCAGCTTCGGCACGTGGCAGGCCAGCTCAAGGCGCGCCTGCTGCTGCTGCCGCTGATCACCGGGCCGGCCGAGGTCGTCACGCGACCCGAGGCACTGATTCGCGCCGTGCTCGCGGCTGCCGCGAACCTGCCACCGGGAACGATGGTGATCCCGGTGCCGCTGGCCGCGCGAGGCCCGCTGGCGAGAACCGGACCAGAGCGGGAACTGTCCGCGTATGGGCTGGTCGCTGCCGCGTTCGGGGCATCGCACCTGATGATCGACGAGGCCCAGGCCGCGCTCGGGCCGGCCCCGCTGATGGCCCTGGCATGGCCATCCCTGTGGTCCGCGCCGGCGACTGGGCCTACGACCCGCTCGCGGAGGTATGGCGGCCGCTCGCGCTCATCGAGGCGGGCACGGAACGCGCCGACTTGTCCGTTGGCGAGCTCGGTGACCTGCTCGACGCCGGGGCGGAGATACCGGCGTGGTTCACCCCGCCGGCCGTGGCGCGGGAGCTCCGGCGCGCCCGCCCGCCGCGCTCCGAACGAGGCTTCGTGCTGTTCCTGACCGGGCTGTCCGGTTCCGGCAAGTCCACGATCGCGCGAAACCTCGCCGACGCCCTGGCCGAGCGCGGCGACCGCAAGGTCACGCTGCTCGACGGCGACCTGGTCAGGCAGCTGCTGTCCGCTGGCCTCACGTTCTCGCGCGCGGACCGGGACCTGAACATCGCGCGGATCGGCTTCGTGGCGGCCGAGGTCGCCCGGCACGGCGGCATCGCGATCTGCTCACCAGTCGCGCCATTCGCGGAGGCCAGGGCCCGGGCCAGGAGGATGGTGTCGGAGGTCGGTGACTTCCTGCTGATCCACGTCGCCACGCCGCTCGAGGTATGCGAGGCCCGCGACCGGAAGGGCCTCTACGCCAAGGCCAGGGCGGGCGTGATCGGCCAGTTCACCGGGATCTCCGACCCGTACGAGGAGCCCCAGGACGCCGACCTCGTCATCGACACCGGGGCGATGACCCGCGAGCAGGCGACGGAGGCCGTGCTCAGGCTGCTGACCTCCGGCGGATGGCTGTCGCCCGCCCAGTAACCCGCTCCGGGCGGCCCGGGGTCAGTCGTCGTCTTCAGCCCGGGTGCCCTCGTCCAGCCGCCGGCGGAAGTTGCTGATCCTGGAGTTGATCGACCCCGCCATCGCATCCCGGTACCGGGACAGCACGACGAAGCTGAGCAGGCCGCTGATCAGCACCGCCAGAGCCAGGAGCGGCAGCCCGGTGACGCCCACCAGGTAGAGCACCCCGAGCACCACCACGAAGAGCAAGATCCTCGCGGTGGTGTAGGCAACCGTCGCACGCATAGTAAGGCCAGCTTATTGGCTGCCCGGCGCCGTCTGCGCGCCGGGCAAATCTGCCACAGGGCGCCGGGGGCTGGAGGTCACGGTCAGCGATTTCTCAGACCAGATTTTACGGAAACTAGGGAGAAAAACCGTTCTTGTCGCGACACTTAGGACAGGCTCCTTTGGAGATCGGGAGGGGTAGCCAGAATGGACGGAAATAGTGAGCGACTGCTCACGCCGGGTGAAGTCGCAGCCTTGTTCCGGGTGGATCCGAAGACTGTGACCCGCTGGGCGGCGTCTGGCCGCATCAGTAGCATCCGCACTCCAGGCGGCCACCGGCGGTTCCGGGAGTCAGAGGTCAGGGCCCTGCTCGGCGGCGACTCCCCTGCCACCCCAGAGCCGGCCGTCTAGAGACCGAACCGACCAACGCCCCCTGCCGGAACATCTCGGCCCCTCGCCGGAACATCTCGCAGCCCGAGGCCCGACAACGCCCGCTCGGCGGGCCGGACCAGCAGCCCAACGGCCCGGCAACGCTCAGCCGCGCGGGCAACCACTCCGACATCACCTCTCACGGGTCCGCTAGCACCCGCCAGGCGGGACCCTAGTGATCGTCGCCGTCCGGTATCCGCCCTGGGTTCCCGTGACGGGCCAGGAAGTCAAGGAACTGCCTGCGCAGCGGCTCGTCCCCCTCTTGCCAGCGCCTCCGCCGCTCGTCGAACTCTTCCTGCGTCACAGCCTGCTGGGCGAACCGCTCATAGTCGGCGTCGTCGGGGCCGATCTCCACGTAGACGTCGCTGATGTACCTGCCTCCGCCCGCGTCGGCTTCCCCGCTCACTGTCACGGTCGCGGACTCGGGCACCAAGAGATTGCCGTTGGGCAGCTTTATTACATACATCTCCCCTCCAACCCTAGATGCCGTAGCGAACGTTGAAGTAAAGCATTACGTTCAGCGCCGACCTCGTGTCGCCGCCGAGCATTTCCACCAGGGCCGGCCGCTGCCGGGATGCGATCGCCGCGAACGCGTCGGCGAAGAACTCCCTGCGGCCCAGCAGCCCTGGCTGCCCGTGAAAAGCGCTCACCATGTGCGGCAAGCACTGGTCGTACAGGGAATGGAACGCTTCGGAGTCGGATTGCCATTGCTCACCAGACCCGTCGATGTCGTCAAGGGCGTGCCCGATCTCGTGGCACATGACGTCCGGTGACGGCGACGGCCTGGACCCGACAATGATCTTGCGCTCGCCGTACGCACCGGCGCACGCGTCCCAGGTTGCCCGGCCGGATGGCAGCGGAATACCTTTGAGCCGTCCCATGTCGTCCAGGTTGGGGACGCCGCCGATGCCGACGTAGATCGCGTCCAGGCCTGCCGCCAGCCTGGCCTTGATGAGCTGCGGCAGTTCGGCGAGGCGGTCGATGGCGCGCACCACCTCGGGCGGCGGCGTCACGTCGTCGGCCCACTCCCGATGGACCAGCTTCTCGATGTGTCCGCAGTGCCGTCGGCCGACCGCGGTCCGGTTACTCTGCGCGATCTCGTACCAGGGAGGCCTGGCCTCGGCGGTTTGAATGGCCTGGGCCGGCTGTGTCCGTGTCGCGGGACCGGCGGCCGTGTCCGCCTTGGGCGCCGCGCGCGTCGCCACCCGGGCGATCCCCCACCGCCGCGGCAGGGCATGACCGGCCGGGCCACCGTGCCCGGCCACCTGGCGGGGTGCGCCGACGGCCGACGCCGCCGACGCCGCCTGCGGCGCCTGCGGTGCCTGGCCGCCCGGCCGGGCGCTGTTGGCCGGCGGCCCGGTGCTGGGCCGAGGCGGCGCAGGCCGCCCGCCACTCACCCTGCGGTGCGTGCCGACAACCCCGGGCGTGGCCGGCCCGGCAGCCGCGTCGCCCCCGTCGCCCCGGTCACGCGCCCTGACCTTGTCAGGCTGCTGACGCCGACGTGAGCGGCGGATGCGATCGAGTAAGCGCAACCGCATAGCTTGTCTCCCTGGATCGACAGGCCGCCAGATTACGACGGATCCGCGCGATCCTCACTCACGTCACTCAATGTTACCTATTACGGCCTGCCCGTATGAGTCCGGAATACTCCGCCAATTTAGCCACGAGCCGGGCGCCGCAGCCGCTAGGCTGCCGGCATGTTGCTCGCTGGCGTACTCTTTGGGCTGGTCACAGTGGGTTTCGTCGTGCCCTGCCTGATCGATGTTGCGGTCACCGCCACTAGCGATTTGCGCAGCCTCACGAAGCCCGCCTGGGTGCTCATCATCGTGTTCTTGTCGGTATTTGGCGCAACCGCCTGGCTCATTGCCGGACGCCCGGACTGGCGTAGACGCAGCATGTTGCCCCGTTACCTCGAGGGCGCGCCATCCATCGGCCAGCAAGAGGCCTTGCGGCGCCACCCGGCCGGCCGGGCCTGGGACCCCACGATCGACGCCCGGCTCGGCAACCCGCCCATCCGGGCGAGCGAGATCCTGCGGCCCGTGGGTCCCGACGACGATCTGGAGTTCCTGCAGGAGCTGAGCCGCCGGATCCGCGACTCAGACAACGACTAACCGCCGCGCCCCAGCCGCCCCAGCGGGCCGCCGCTATTTCGGTCAGCGGACCGTCCCATTTCCGGACGCGCCCCATACTCTCATCGCCCGCGCCGAAACCCGGTCTCCCGCGTCGCAGCTCGTCTCTTCACGCGTTCCAGTCACCAGCCAACCCGCTTTGATCCGTTTTGCGGTTACCGAACCGAACACGTGAAATGTGCGTGGCGTGACCCCCGAACGCGTCAGGTCAGGCCGGCATAGGAGTGCAGGCCGGGGACGAGCAGGCTGATCACGAGGACGTTGAACAGAAGGCAGGCGAAGCCGGTCAGCTGAATGTAGGCAGCCCGGCGCCCGCGCCAGCCGGCGGTGGCTCTCGCGTGCAGGAAGCACGCGTACACCACCCAGGTGATGAAGGCCCAGGTCTCGGTGGGGTCCCAGCTCCAGTAGCTGCCCCAGGCCCGGTCCGCCCAGATCGCGCCGGCCATGACGCCGAAGGTCCAGATCGGGAAGCCGAACACAACGGTGCGGTACGCGAGCCGGTCCAGCACCTCGGGACCCGGCAGCCTGCGGAGTATCCCGTCCGACCCGGCCGGGCGGCCCGCAGCCACCCGACGGGCATGCCGGTCGACGAACAGGTAAGCGATGCCGATCACGGCGGCCACGAAGAACACCCCGGTGGCCAGCGTCATCGCTGTCACGTGAATGGCCAGCCAGTACGACTGCAGCGCCGGGACCAGCGGCCCGGCCGGGGTGTAGATGACGGTCTCGGCCAGCCCCAGCACCAGCACCACGGCGGCCATGACGAACAGGCCCAGGTAGTACGCGCGGTACCGGATCATGACGCCGAGGAAGAACGCCACAGCCACACACGTGAGCGCCGTGACGAACTCGTACATGTCGCCCCAGGGCAGCCGGTGCACGGACAGGCCGCGCAGCACCACACCGCTGAGGTGAGCGGCAAGGCCGAGGCTGGTCAGCACCACGGCGATCGTCACCCATCGCCCAAGGCTCTCCCGGTCGGGCACGCCCTTGATGACTCCGCGCAGGCCGACGCCGGTGGCGTCGCCGGACGGCGAGTCCCCGGACGCCACAGCCGCGCCGCCGCCCGTGGACGGGGTGCCGACCACGGGCGGGGTGCCGCCGGCGGTCGCCGCTGGCTTCGCACCGACCAGCGCCGCTTCCTCGGGCGCCGGCTCCACGGCGACCGCCGCGGACGCCTTGACGGTGCGCAGGGCCGGGAGCTTCTTCCTCCCGTACGCGAAGTCGCAGGCGTACGCGAGCATCGCGAGCGCGTAGATGACGACCGCAGTCAGCAGGAAATCGTTGCTGATGTCAGCGAGTCCGGTGTTGACGGGCATGTGAGCTTCACTCCCCGGCGGATTGTTCGGGGTCGGGTGGATCGGATTGTTCGGTTCGGTCGGCTGCTTCGGGGCCTGGATCGGGCGATGGGCTGGCGTCGATGCTGGCCTGATGCAAGCCGCTGATCTCGGTTGCCAGGCCGGCGAACTCGTCCTCGAAGCCGCCCGCCGCGTCGGACCGGGTCAGCCCGCCGAGATCGACGATGGTGTTACCTGTGTCGTCCGTGCTCGCGCGCACGAACACCCTGCGCCGCCGCACCATGAACGACAGCAGCAACCCGGCGAGGACCGCGATGCCCGACCACAGGGCCGCAGTCTGCCCCGGGTCGTAGGTGATCGCGAGGCTGATCCACTGCCGGTACCCGGTGTAGGTGAGCGTGCCCAGGCCGTTGGGGAGCTTGATCGACTGGCCGATGGCGAGCGGCCTCGGCGAGACCGCCAACTCATGCAGCCCGGCGGTGTCCAGCGAGTACACCGACTGCGAGGGGCCCGAGTTCATGCCGAGATTGCCCGCATAGGACACCAGGCTCACCATCGGGTTGTTCGGCGCGGGGAAGTACGACTCCAGCTTGCCGCCCACGTCGATGGCGCTGGGCAGGAACACGCCGACGAAGCCAAGCCCCTTGGGGTTGGCGTCAGGAACCTTGATCGCGCCCTCGGAAACCAGCCCGGTGGTCTCGACAGGGACGAACGGAACGGCTCCGTCGAAGACCACGCGCCCGGTGCCGTCGGTGATACGGAATTCCGGGGCGTAGCCATGACCGATGAGGAAGACCCGGGCGCCGTCCACGATCAGCGGGTGGTTGACCGCCAGGTCGTAGCTGTGCATGGAGTCCCCGGGCGAGGCCGAGTAGCGGATCTCCGCGTTGAACGCGGCCGGCTGGCCGACGAGCGTGCCCGAGGTCACGTACGACGCGCTGAAGTGGTCCAGGGCGACCGTGAACGGCTGCAGGTTGTCCGGGCCGACCAGACGGCCAGGATGGAACTCGTCCAGCGCCGTCACCGTGTTGGCGAACGAGGTCCCGGTGACCAGCAGCCGGTCGGCCTTGTAGCCGAAGAGCCCGCCAAGGCCGATCGACACCAGCAAGCCGAGCAGGGCCATGTGGAAGAGCAGGTTGCCTACCTCCCGCAGGTAACCCTTCTCCGCGGAGACCCAGCCCGGCCCGGTCCGCAGCCGGAACCGCTTCCCCGACAGCGCCTTCGCCGCCGACCCCAGCGCTGCCTCGGGGGTGAGCGGTGTGGCGTAGCTGACCGCGAACGGCAGCCTGGACAGATTGCCCGGCGCTCGTGGCGGCGGCTGCCGCGCCGAACCGACCAGGCGCAGTGTCCTGGGCAGCACGCAGCCCACCAGCGACGTGAACAGCAGAATGTAGATCGCGGCGAACCACGGGGCGCCGAACACGTTGAACAGCCCCAGGTCGCCGAGGATGCGGGCGAGCACCGGATGCGAGGAGTAGTACCCCGCAACCGAAGCCGGGTTGGTGCCCTCCTGCGGCAGCAGCGACCCGGGCACGCTTCCGGCCGCGAGCAGGAACAGCAGGACCAGCGCCGTCCGCATCGACGTCAGCTGCCGCCAGCCCCAGCGCAGCCAGCCCACCACGCCCAGCGAGAGGCCCGCGGGGTGAGGGGCGGCGGCCGCGTCGCGGTGGCCCTCGGGGGTCGCGTCATGGATGTCGGCGGCCGCGTCGCGCAGGCCCTCGGCGGCCTCGGCGGCCTGAGCGTCGGGCTTGGCTTCTGGCGGGGTCCGCAGCCAGGTCATCCCTGCTCCGCCTTAACCTGCTTGATCAGCGCCTTGAGGCCGGAGTACGACGCCTGGCCCACGATGCGGGCCGCGATCCGCCCGCTGCGGTCAATCACCAGGGTGGTGGGGATGCTGGCCGGCGGCACGGTCCCGCTGAAGTCAAGGGCGACCAGGTCGTTCGGGTCGTTCACGCTCGGGTAGCCGATCCGGAACGTGCGCATGAAGGCCTCCGCGCTCGCCGGGTCGTCCCTGATGTCGACGCCGACGAACCGCACATCGGTCCCGGCAAAGTTCCGTGCGAGGGTGCCGAGCGCCGGGGCCTCCTCGCGGCACGGCGTGCACCACGATCCCCAGAAGTTCATGACGACCACGGAGCCACGGTCGGTGGAAAGCTTGAACTTGCTCCCGGTCAGCGTCGTGCCTTCGACATCGGGTGCCTTGGGGCGAGCACCCGACCGGAACACCGTCGTGCCGTAGTTACCGGTCACGAAGCTGCTGCCGTTACCGATCGCGGTGTCCTGCGCGGTGGCGCCCGCGTCGCAGGCCGCGGCGCCGAGCACGACGGCAGCCGCAACCAGCGCGCCGACGGCGGCGCGGCGCGGCGACCGCACCGCAGCGCCGACCACGCGGCTAGCAAAGTACGGCAGCCGGAGCACTGGATTATCTCCTACACACAGTAGTACCGCGGCCCATTGTGCCGGATCGCTCTGGACGGCCGAGCAGCGGGTGGGAATTCGAGGGTAGCGGCGGCGGGCAGCGGGCGGAGTTCGAGCCTAGCCGCGACGGGCAGCGGGCGGGTCAGGCACCGGCTACCCGGCGGCGGCGGCCAGCCCCAGCGGGATCGGCGTAGCTCACCCCGGTCACCTGGTCACCCAGATAGGTGAAGCTAGTGACGCTGGCCAGGGCGCACTCGCGTTTGCGCGGGTCGTGCCAGAGCCTGCGGCCTTCGATGTCGCGGCGGGCAACCCAGATCGGCAGCTGGTGGCTGACCAGCACCGCCTCGTGCCCGCGCGTCGCGGCGGCCGCGTCGGACATGGCGGCCCGCATCCGCGCGGCGATCTCCCGGTAGGGCTCGCCCCAGGACGGCCGGATCGGATTCCACATGTGCCGCCAGTGCGCTGGGCGCCGCAACGCACCGTCGCCCACGCCGAACGTCATGCCCTGGAAGTGGTTCCACGGCTCGATCAGCCGGTCGTCCATCACCACGTCGAGGCCGAACTGGGCGGCGATCGGCTCGGCGGTCTCGAGCGCGCGCTCCAGGGGCGAGGACCGCAGGACGGTTACGTCCCGGCCCGCCAGGAAGTCCGCGGCCGCCTTGGCCATCACCCGGCCGTCGGCCGAAAGGTGGAACCCGGGGATCGTGCCGTAGAGCACGCCGCGAGGGTTCTCCACCTCGCCATGGCGCACGAGGTGCACGACAGTCGTGTCAGCCGGGTTGTCGCTCATCGCGCGCTCAGCCTATCCGCCCGGCCAGCGGCGATCCCCGGCACCACCGGCGCCCGCAGCCCGGGCCCAGAGTCGGCGTGCGAAGCGTGACTGGGGGGAAGCGTCGCGTAACAGGCGGCTGTCAGGCCAGGATTTCCGCGTACCGTCTGCGGTCCGCGATCACTTCACGGATCGACCGCAGCCGCGCCTCGGCGGCGGGCACGTCGATCTCGTCGAGGACGGCCACCGACCCCAGCTCCCGGGACAGCGCGTCAGACTCGCCGACCAGGGTCCAGTCGAACTGCAGCAACTCGTCGAGGCCCACCCGCCGCACCCGGTCCCAGACCCGGTCCTGGTTGAGCACGGGCAGCCCGCGCACGGCCGCCGACAGCTCGTCGATGGAGCGGACCAGCCGCTCCGCGCGGCGGATCGGCTCCATCACCTCGCCCGGTGGGAACGGCTGCTCCCGGGTTGACGGCGGCACCCGATCCGCCCGCCAGCGGCTGGCAAGGTCCCGGATCCGCGCGGTCGCCTCGCCGAGGCCGCGGCCGACCCGTTCCCGGACCAGCAGGTCATCGGCGCGCAGCCGCCCCTTCGCGGTGTAGACGTCGGACGCGAGCAGGCTGCGCAGCCTGTCGGCTACGCCATCGGCCACCTCAGGCCCCGGGAAGCTCGGTCACGTGCGGGCCGAGGCTGCCGTCGCCCGGCACGGGCAGGAGCGGGCCGGCCTGGGCTGTGGTAATCCCGATGTTGAACGGCTCGCCGATTGCCATGTTCGGCGCGGACAGCAGGCCCCTCTCGGCCATCTTCATCGCCACGTAGTAGCGGACGGCCTCGTGCTCGGTAAGGCCGAACGCGCGCAGCGAGATCAGCTCGCGCATCCGCTCGTCCTTGGGCCGCATGAGCACCTTCACGTCGTTGAGCATGATCCCGTAGATGGACAGGAAATCCTGCAGGTGGCCACGGACCAGCTCGGTGATCTCGTGGATCCTCTCGTTCACCCGCTCCAGCGGTGTGACCTGGACGATCTGGTTGATCGACTGCTCGACGACCGGACCCGCGTAGGCGTTGACCGCTTCCGTGGTCAGCAGGTGCCCGTGATACGGCATGTGCGTCACCAGCTTGACCGCGTCGTCCCTGGTGTCCACGTGGACGTAGTAGTCCACGTCGTAGTCGAGCTCGGCTAGCTCCCGGGACAGCGCGAGACCCCGTGACTTGGCCACGCTCTTGGCCCGGGAGACGAACAGCGCCTCGTACTGCCACGGCGACTGGCCGCCGTAGAAGCTCTGCTGGATGCTGCCGAGCAGCGGCCGCTGCGGCGTGGACACCGGGTACTGGCCGGTCTCGTACACGTCGAGCACGGCGCCGCGCGACTTCAGCACGCAGAAGTGGTTGCTCTCGACGGTCAGCAGGCTGCCGTTCATGATGTCGTTGCCCGGATAGTGATACATCAGGACGCCGGGGCCCATGACCTCGGTGCCGTCGTGGTTCAGCGTGCTGATGACGTTGCGTAAAGCCATGTCCGGCTCCCGTCCTTCGCCCACCGCGCGGAGCGGATATATCAGCATCCTGACACCGCACAGCGACATTCGCATAACGCGCAGTCAGGGCGGCGGGCGGCGGGGTGCTACGCCGTGGTGGCGGGGTGGGCGCGACGCGATTCAGGCCAGCGCTTCGGCGGCCGCGCGGGCCGCGGCGGGCAGCGCGCCGGCGATCCTGTCGATGGCCGCGTCATCATGCGCCGCGGACAGGAACCATGCCTCGTAGCCTGACGGCGGAAGGTAGACGCCGCGGTCGAGCATCGCGTGGAAGAACGCCGCGTAGGCCGCGGCGGACTGGCCCTTGGCCTCGGCGAAATCGCGGACCGGGCCGTCGGCGCCGAGGAACACCGAGAACAGGCTGCCCGCCTCCTGCAGCTGGAACGGCACCCCCTCGGCCTTCAGCGCCTCGGCGGCCAGTCCAGCGACCGTCGCGGCGGCCTTGTCCACCCGGGAGTAGACATCCGGCGTGCAGGCCCTGAGCGTGGCCAGGCCGGCGGCGGTGGCCAGAGGGTTACCGGACAGCGTGCCCGCCTGGTAGACCGGGCCGGCCGGGGCCAGCCTCTCCATGATCTCGGCGCGCCCGCCGAACGCCGCGGCGGGCAGGCCGCCGCCCATCACCTTGCCGAACGTCGTCAGGTCGCCGGCCACGCCCTCGCGGCCGTACCAGCCAGAGCTCGTGACCCGGAATCCGGTGAGCACTTCGTCCATGATGAGCAGCGCGCCGTGCTCCCGGCAGAGCGCGGCGAGCTGCTCGTTGAAGCCCGCGGCCGGCGGCACCACTCCCATGTTGGCCGGGCAGGCCTCCGTGATCACGCAGGCGATGTCGTCCGGCCGGGTGGCGAACACCTGGCGCACGGCCTCGGGATCGTTATACGGCAGCACGATCGTGTCGGCCGCCGCCGCGCCGGTCACCCCGGGCGAGTCGGGCAGGCCGAACGTCGCGACACCGGAGCCGGCCGCGGCGAGCAGCGCGTCCACGTGGCCGTGGTAGCAGCCGGCGAACTTGACCACCATCCGGCGGCCGGTAAAGCCCCTGGCGAGCCGGAGCGCGGTCATGGTCGCCTCGGTGCCGGAACTGACCAGGCGCACCTTCTCCACGGGGGCGCGCGCGACCAGTTCCTCGGCCAGCTCCACCTCGCCGGGGGTGGCGGTTCCGAACGAGGTTCCCTTGGCCAGCGCCCTGGCAACGGCGTCGATGACGTCAGGATGCGCGTGACCGAGGATCATCGGCCCCCAGGAGCCGACCAGGTCGACGTAGTCGCGCCCGTCCACGTCGGTCAGGTAAGCGCCGCTGCCGGACTCCATGAACACCGGTGTGCCGCCCACCGAGCCGAAGGCGCGCACCGGCGAATTCACCCCTCCGGGCGTGACGGTACGCGCCCGGGCGAACAACTCGCCGGACCTGTCGTGTGTCATTAGCTAGTTCCCTCGCAGGCGTCGGCCAGGAACCCCAGCAGCCTGAGCCCGTCCGGCAGCGGCCCGTCATCCGGCGGCCGTAGCCAGTGCGCCTTGATCAGGTTCCCGTCCCGGGACGGCGGCGCGAGCACGTAGCTGTTGCGGCAATGCCAGCGTAGCCCGGCCACTTCCGGGTTCATCTCGGGCTCGCAGTCCAGGTTGCAGGACCACCATTCGTCCTCGTCCGCTGGCGTGCCCCGGGTCGCCACAAAGAACAAGGCCCGGTTACCCGCGCTGATTGCGACGGGACCGGGCCGGGCCGCTGACCGCTCCATTAGGGCGAGTGCCGCGGCTCCCGCGTTGGCCGGGACGTCAAGGACATCGAATACCCGGCCGGTGACCAGGATGACGTTCGCCTCGGGTTGCGCCATCCACCAGTTCCCCACCACCACTGGATCTGCTGTCGCCTGGCTCTGCCAAGTCGGTGATACCGGATGCGCCCCCGGTGCTGGGCAGCCCACGCGGTCGCAGGAACACGCCCGCAGCATTTCGTCGTGGCCTTCCGGCCGACTGGCCAGGCCGGGTCGGGCGGTTCGGCCTGGGCGTCCGGTCCGGCCCGGAAGGCCCGAGCGGCCGGGAAGGCCGGAGCGTCCCGATCGGCTCGGCGAAAAGGCACCGATGCACACCGGCCAGCCCATTGCGGCATAATCAGCCGCGGCAGCCGCCATGCGCACGACGGCCCTGCGTTGGTTCCGGCGCAGTACCGTCTCCACCATCGGCTCCACTCCTGGCCCGGCCCGCAATCTGTATGCACCTGATAATGCCTGGACCATTCCCGGGCTCGCCCGGCGCCCCCAGGACGAGATACAGGTGTTGCGTAACAGAGATTGCAAAGTGACCAATGTACGGTCAACCGCTGCCCGGTCGGTCGCGTCGGCCGACAGAAGCCTGAGGGCCAGACCATGATCTGGGCGGAAAATGTACCGTATTTGCTCTTTATCCTTCCAGATCATGAAAATCGAAAATCTGAGTAGGCCTTGGCTTGGGGCGGATGAGGCTGGCAGGGCTGGTGGTACAGATCGGAATTTCTGCGCCTCGCGTCATCCGCGGGACCCGCCATACTGATGCAGGCACTGGGCGGCGGAGGTCAGCGCAGAGTGTCTGGTTCACTGGGCGGCGGGGTCAGCGCAGGCCGTCGGGGGTAGCGCAGGTGGCGGGGGTCAGCGCAGGCGGCGGGCGACCTCGGCGGCCCAGTAGGTCAGGATGATGCCGGCGCCCGCCCTGCGGATCCCGGTGAGCGTCTCCATGATTATCCGGTCGCGGTCCAGCCAGCCGTTCGCCGCCGCCGCCTCCACCATCGTGTACTCGCCGCTGACCTGGAAGGCGGCGACCGGCACGTGCACGGCCGCGGCCACCTGGCTGATCACGTCGAGGTAAGCGAGGGCCGGCTTCACCATGACGATGTCCGCGCCCTCGTCCACGTCGAGCAGCACCTCCCGCAGCGCCTCGTCGCCGCCGGCGGGATCCTGCTGGTAGGAGGCCCGGTCGCCGAACTGCGGCGCGCACTCGGCCGCTTCGCGGAACGGCCCGTAGAACGCCGAGGCGTACTTGGCCGAGTAGGCGCAGATCGCGACCTCGTCATAGCCGGCCGTGTCGAGCGCCGACCTGATGGCGGCCACCTGGCCGTCCATCATCCCGCTGGGCGCCACCACACCCGCGCCGGCCGCCGCCTGGGCGACCGCGATCGAGCCGTACCGCTCCAGCGTCGCGTCGTTGTCCACCTGGCCTGCCAGCGTGAGCATGCCGCAGTGACCGTGGTCGGTGTACTCGTCCATGCAGAGGTCGGCCATCAGCACGGTGTCCTCGCCCACTTCGCTGACCAGGTCACCGAGCGCAAGCTGGACGATGCCGGCCGGGTCGTCAGCGGCCGAGCCGCGTGCGTCCTTGACGGCGGGAACGCCGAACAGGATGAGCCCGCCGACCCCGGAACCGACCGCCTCGACGGCCGCCTTGCGCAGGCTGTCCCTGGTGTGCTGCATGACGCCGGGCATCGAGGCAACCGGCTGCGGCTCGTCGATCCCCTCCTTGACGAACAGCGGCAGCACCAAGTCGGCCGGGCGGAGGCTGGTCTGTGCCACCAGGCGCCGCAGGGCGGCGGTCCGGCGAAGCCTGCGGGGTCGGACAGCGGGGAATCCGGCGGCCATCGGTTTTCTCCTCACCTGGGCCCATACCGATCCTACGTTGGGCGCCGCCGCTCGGTTCACGCTGCGCTGCTGCGTTTATCTCCCGCGCGATCCCTATCGGATCCTGCGGCGGGCGCCGCGGCGGCGCTCGCTCGGCCTGCGCACCGGCTCACCGGCCTCGATCGCAGCGTCGCGGATCGCCGCTCCGTGGTCAGCCAGCGCGTCCACGAGGGCGGTTACCGACGGGCGGGGCGCCATCACGTCGACCCTGAGCCCGAACTCGGCGGCGGTCTTCGCCGTCTCCGGCCCGATCACCGCGATCGCCGTCACCGCGTGCGGCTTGCCCGCGATTCCGATCAGGTTCCGGACCGTCGACGATGAGGTGAACAGCACGGCGTCGAACCCGCCGCCCTTGATGGCCTCGCGGATCGGCGCGGGTGGCGGCGCTGCCCGCACCGTCCGGTAGGCGGTAACGTCCTCGGCCTCCCAGCCCAGGCTGGTGAGCCTGGCCAGGAGGGTCTCGGTCGCGATGTCCGCGCGCGGCAGCAGCACCCGGTTGATCGGGTCGAGCACGTCGTCGTAGGCGGGCCAGACGTCCGCCAGTCCCTCGGCCGACTGCTTCTTGTCCGGCACCAGGTCGGGCATGATGCCGAACTCGCGCAGCGACGCCGCCGTCTGCTCGCCGACGGCGGCCACCTTGATCCCGGCAAACGCCCGGGCGTCGAGGCCGTACTCCTCAAACTTCTCCCGCACCGCGCGGACGGCGTTCACCGACGTGAACGCGATCCACTGGTACCTGCCAGTCACCAGGCCCTTCACGGCGCGTTCCATCTGCTGCGGCGTCCTGGGCGGCTCGACGGCGATCGTCGGCACCTGCTCGGGTACCGCGCCCCAGGCCTGCAGCCGGCTCATCACTTCGCCCGCCTGCTCCTTGGTTCGCGGCACCAGCACCCGCCAGCCGAACAGCGGCTTGGTCTCGTACCAGGACAGTGATGGCTGAGCGGTGACGCCGTCGCCGACCACGGCGACCGCGGGTCCATGCGCGGTGAGCAGGCTCACCCCGGCGGCCTTGAGGTCGGCGTTGACCGTCCCGAGGGTGCAGACCACGGTGTGCTGGTCGGTTGTGGCGCCGTCCCAGGTAATGGCGAACGGTGTGGTGTCGGCCCAGCCCGCTGCGATCAGCATCTTCGCGATGTCGGCCGGACCAGTCTCCGCACCCAGGATCACCAGGCTGCCCGGGCCGACCTGCACCCGGCTGACCTCGGAGGCATGGATGATCCTGACGTCACCGCTGGCGTCGGACGTGAGCGGGATGCCCGCGTAGGCCGGGACCGCGGTCGCCACCGGCACGCCGGGCACAACCTCGAACGGCACCCGCGCCTTCGCGCACGCCGCCGCCTCGGCAGCGGCGTGGCCGAACAGGAGCGGGTCGCCGCGCACCAGCCGTACCACGTGCTGGCCCGCCTTGGCGGCCTTGATCAGCAGCCGCGGGTCCTGGACCAGCGCGTCAGCGTCAGCGATCTCCGCCTCTGGGCTGGCCAGCTTGCCGAGCTGAGCCATCAGCTCCGGGTCTGCCACCACCAGGTCCGCCTTGGCCAGCAGCTCCGCGGCGCGCACGGTCAGCAGCCCCTCATCACCTGGCCCTGCGCCAACGAACGCGACGCGGCCGGCGGCCTGCCTCTCTGCCGCGTTGGCCCCAGTCGGCTTCACGGCTGACTTCGCTGTCGTCCGGCTTGCGGCATTGTCTGTCACGGGTGGGTTCACTAGTCATCCCCGTTGCTGATCTGTCCCGCTATCTCAGCGGACACGGCCGTATATCTTGCGGCACCACGCCGTAGCAGCTCGGCGGCCACCGAGCGGCCGAGGTACTCGGCTTCGTCCGATGGCCCGCTGGCGCTTGCTCGCAGTGCTGTCTCCCCGTCGGCCGCGACGACTATCGCCCGCAGCCGCAATCCATCCGTCCCAGCGGCATACCCGCCTACCGGGGCGCTGCAACCTGCCTCGAGCGCGGCGAGCAGCGTGCGCTCGGCCGTGGTGGCGGCGTGGGTGGCGGAATCATCCGCGCACGCCAGCAGGTCTGCCAGGTCCGGCCGGTCGGACCGGCACTCCACCGCCAGGGCCCCCTGGCCCGGCGCTGGAAGCATTTCATCGGGATCGAAGATCTGGGTCACCGCGTCGAGCCGGCCGATCCTGGCCAGGCCCGCGTAGGCCAGCACCACGGCGTCGACCTCGCCGGACGTGATACGCCCCAGCCGGGTGCCGGCGTTGCCGCGGACCGGCACCGGGCGCAGATCCGGGCGCAGCAGCAGCAGCTGGGCGGCGCGGCGCGGCGACCCCGTGCCGATCGTCGCGCCCGGCGGCAGGTCGGCCAGTTTGGCGCCATCGCGCGCGGCGAGCGCGTCTCTTGGATCGTCCCTGGGCGGTACCGCGGCCAGCACTATGCCCTCCGGCTGCGCGGTGGGCAGGTCCTTCAGGGAGTGCACGGCGATGTCGATGTCGCCGTGCAGCAGGCTGGTCCGCAGGCCGCTGACAAACACGCCGGTCCCGCCGATCTGGGCCACCTGGGCGCGGCTCACGTCACCGAACGTGGTGATCCCGACCAGCTCGACCTCGCGGCCGGTCCGCTCCGTGATCAGGCGCGCGACCTGCTGCGACTGCACCATGGCCATCGGGCTCTTGCGGGTGCCGAGCCGCAGCGGCCGGGCCTCGCCTGATGGCGCGGTCACTTGGGCACCTCCCGCTCCGGGCGCTCAGGGCGCTGTGGCCGCTCCGGCCAGTCGGGTGCGACAGCATCCGCCCTGGTCACAGCTTGCACGGCATCCGGATCCAGGTCGAAGAGCACTCGCAGTACCGCCTCGTAGGAGTCGCCGCCCGGCGAGCCTGCCAGCTCTTTGACGCGGACGGTGGGCGCGTGCAGCAGCTTATCTGCGATTCGGCGCATGGACTGGGCAATTTCTCGACGGGCGCGCGCGTCGAGGCCCGACACGCGGCCGGTCAGCCGCGCCAGCTCCGCGTCGACTACCTCGGCGGCCTTGGCCCGCAGTGCGACCACGGTCGGGGCGACCTTGGCGGCGCGACCGGCAGACATGTGCGCGGCCAGTTCCTCGGCCACGATGCGCCGGACCGAGGCGACGTCCTCTTCACCCGCGCCGCCGGGGCCACCGACGCCGCCCGCCCCGCCGATCGTTTCCAGGCCGATCACGCTCACGCCCGGAAGCTGCTCGGCGCCGGGATCGACGTCGCGCGGCAGCGCGAGGTCGAGCAGGACCAGCGGCCGGACGGACGGCGCGCGCGACGCGAGCGCCGCCGCGACGGTGTCCCTGGTGATCACGTGGCCGGGTGCCCCGGTGCAGGAGATGACCAGGTCGGCGGCAGCGATCTCGTCGGCCAGCCGGGACAGATCGACCGCGGTGGCCGAAACCGTTGCCGCCAGCCGCCCGGCGCGGGCGCTGGTCCGGTTGGCCACGACAAGCCGGGCGGCGCCCATCCTGGACGCGGTGGCGACCGCCAGCGAGCTCATCGAACCGGCGCCAACCACGAGCACCGAAAGGCCGTCGAGCGCGCCAGCGGAACCGCCCTCCGGCACTGGCGGTGTGGCCTGGCCGCTTGCGCCGGGGGAACCGTCTTCCCGCACTGGCGGTGTGGCCTGGCCGCTTGCGCCGGAGGAACCGCCCTCCGGCGCGGATGGCGCGGCCTGGCCGCTTCCCGGGTCGTACCGGCGCTGCGCCGCGGCGGTGAGCCCGACGCTCACCATGCTCGCGCCCGCCCGGTCGATTCCGGTCTCGCTGTGCGCCCGCTTGCCCGCGCGCAGCGCGAGCGAACCAAGGTCGGAAAGGGAGCGGCAGAGCGTGCCCTGTTCGCCCGCCTTGCGCAGAGCCTGCCGCACCTGGCCGAGAATCTGGCTCTCGCCGATCACCATCGAGTCGAGCCCGCAGGCCACCGACAGCAGGTGCTGAACGGCCCGGTCCTCGTAGTGCACGTACAGGTGCGGGGTGAGCTCCGCCAGCGGGAGCGCGGCATGCCGCGCCAGCAGCTCGCAGATCCAGGACACGCCGGAGTGGAACTTGGCAACCTCGGCGTAGACCTCGACGCGGTTGCAGGTGCTGACCACCAGCGATCCGGTGACGTCATCCGCGTGGGACACGTCGCGCAGTAGCTTGCCGACCGCGTCGCCGCTCAGCGCGGCCCGCTCGAGCGTGGCCACCGGCGCGCCCTTGTGGCTGAGGCCAACCACGAGCAGGCTCACGTCGTCACCGCCCGCGCGGACGCAGCCGACGCCGTGGACCGCCGACGCCGTGGACGCAGCCGACGCCGCAGACGTGACCGCGGAGGCCGACCTGACCGCTGGCGCCGGCGTGACCACCGGCGGCGCGCCACCCGCTGGCCCGCTCCCGTTGACGCGCACCACCGCCCGCCGCTGCGCGTGGAACGCGAGGATCTGCAGCTCGATGGACAGGTCGACCTTGCGGACGTCGACGCCGGGCGGCACGCTCAGCACCACGGGCGCGAAGTTGAGGATGCTGGTGATTCCCGCGGCGACAAGGCGCTCGCAGACCGCCTGGGCGGCGGCGGCCGGCGTCGCGATCACGCCGATCGAGACGCCCTGCCCGGCGATCACCGACTCGATCTCGTCGGCGTTCCTGACGGCCTGGGATCCGATCCTGGTCCCCACGGTGAGCGGATCGGAGTCGAAGATCGCCGCCACGCGGAACCCGCGCGACGCGAAGCCGCCGTAGTTGGCGAGCGCGTGGCCGAGATTACCGGCGCCGACGATGATCACGGGCCAGTTCTGGGTAAGCCCTAGTTCCCTCGAGACCTGGTACACGAGGTACTCGACGTCGTAGCCGACGCCACGGGTTCCGTACGAGCCGAGGTGCGAGAGGTCCTTGCGCAGCTTCGCCGAGTTCACTCCCGCCGCCGCTGCCAGCTCCTCGCTGGACACGGTGGAGATGCCGCGGTCGGCGAGTGCGTACAGCGCCCGCAGGTAGACAGGGAGCCGGTTGACCGTCGCCTCGGGTATGCCGTGCTGGCCGTTCTCGGTCATGGAACTGCGGGTCATGCGTCGGCACTCCTGGGGGGATCGACGCCGGCGGGCTCGCAGGCTTGCGGTGCCCGCGTGCTTGGCATAACAGCCACGCTACGCCCTTGTGAACGCATGCACAAAGTCGTGAAGTTCCCCGGCTCAGCGCCCTGACCGGCTGTTTGCCAGGACTTTGCCATCCCAGAGCGGCATTTCCCCTAGTGCCCCGTGGCCGGCCCGGCCGGCGCTAGGCGCTCAGGGCGGCGCGCAGCCGCTGCTCGCTGACCCGCCAGAAGTCGTGCTGTACGCCGTCGATCAGGGTGACCGGAATCATCTCGCCGTAGTCCCGCAGGTCGCTTTCTGAGCGGGTGATGTCGCGCTCCTGCCAGGAAACCCCGAGTTCGGCGGCCACGCGTGCGATAACCGCCCGGGCGTCGTCGCAGAGGTGACAGCCGGGCCGGGTCAGCAGCGTGATCCGGTGGGCCTGGCGGGTCTCGCCGGAGCTACCCATGACGGCCGACGCTGCCGCCGGGCCGCGGGCCGTAACCAGGCTGGCCGAACCCCGAGTCATTGAGCAGGTCGTAGCCGGTGTCGCTGAGCAGGTCGGAGACCGAGGGCAGCGGCGACACCTTGGCCTGCTGCAGGCCAAGCTCGATGATGTTGGTCGCGAGCACGAGCGGGCGGCGGTCCGCCTCGAAGGCCATCACGTATGGCTGCCGCTTGTGCTCCTCGTGCGCGGAGCGGTCGCGGTAGACCTCGTACAGGATCCGCTGCATCGGCGCCGACGGCACCGCGTGCACGATGAAGACGAGCGTGTCGGGCTCCTGAGTCCGCACCTGCCTGACTACCCGTCTGGTCAGCCGGTCGAAGTCCTCCACCCGGTCCTCGAGCAGCGTGTAGATCGCGATCTGGCCGTAGAGCTCCGCCTGCGCATGACGATCGGCGCCAGCCGGGCGGGCCGTCCCGGCATAGTCGTGCTCACCCGGGTATCCGGCCCCGTCGGGGTAGCCGGACCCATCCCGGTACCGCGGTCCGTCATCCAGGTTCGCGTGCTCGTCCGGGTACTCCAGGTCGCCGGTGTACGGAGATTCGTCCGCATACGGCGCTTCGTCCCGGTACAGCGGCCCGTCGTCCAGGTGCCCGGCCTCGTTCGGGTAGCTGTCCCGGAACCCCGTGTCGGCCGGGCCGCCGGGGTGGGAGGGTTGCTGCGCGTCGTAGCCGGCGGCGCCGCGGTAATCGAGGTCGTCGCGCTGCTGGCGCGAGCCGTTGCTGCGGTATATGCCGAACTCGTCGTCGGCAGCCGGGCCGAAATCGCCGGTCGCCGGGCCGCCGGCCCAGGACGGCTCCGCCCCCCAGTCGTCGGCGGCGTCGCCGCCGCCGGCGTCCTGATGCAGAACCTCGAGTGACAGGCCCGCGACCTGCCAGCCGGCGAACCACGTGCCCACCGCGGCCAGCACGCAGATCGGCACGAACAGCGACGATACTGGCGCGTTCACCCCGCTCAGCGTCACGATGCTGGGCAGGGCGAGCAACAGCGCCGCGGCCCCGGCCACGCCGGTGGCCGGCAGGGCGTCCCGCCAGGCCGGGTCGCGGCCCGGCCGCGCGGCGGCGAACCCGATCGCGAACAGCGCCACGATGACCGTGGCCGGGGCCAGTACGTACTCCAGGAGCTTGTTGGGGACGATCTGGTAGTACACCCCGGTCGCCGGCCAGGCCTTGCTGAACGTCGCGTCGCTCAGCGGGTCGCTGCCGAAGATGACGAGCGACACGATCCCCATGGCAGTCAGCAGCAACCGCGCGGCGAACCTGGTGATGACGCTCTTGCCCGCGAGCTCGGCCAGCCCGAAAGCGAGCGCGAGCGGGGCGAGAACCTGGGCGCCGATCTCCATGGCCCGGAACGCGATCGGCCCGAAGCCGATCTCGAACCCGAGCGCCTGCGCGCCGAGCGCCACGGTGAGGCCGAACAGCGCGACCGTCCAGGCCACGAGGGCGGCGTTCGGGGCGCGCAGGCACTTGGCTATCAGCAGGCCAGTGCCAGCGGCGCCGATGAGCGCCCCCACGATCGCAGCCAGGAAGTGAAGAGACATTGTTGACTATGGTGCCCGACGCGGCGAGATGATGCGACCGGACTGCTGGTCAGCGCCGTTCCGGATGATGCGCACCCGGCCGTGTTCCCGCTCGCCCGCTGGCGGCACCGGTAGGCTCGCAGGCATGAGGAGGCTGTCGACACGGCTCCCGCGCAGCTGGGCGGCGCTGGCCGGGCAGGCCTCCGCCGCAGCCGCCGAGGTCGAGCGGCCGGCGCCGGTGCCCGACCCGCTGGCCGGGGCGTTCTTCGACGTGGACAACACCCTGATGCGGGGCGCATCGATCTATCACTTCGCCCGCGGCCTCGCCGCCCGCAAGATGTTCGGCGCGCGTGACCTGGCCCGGATGACCTGGGGGCAGCTCTTCTTCCGGCTGCGCGGCGCCGAGAACTCCGACCACATCGACGCGGCCAGGGAAGCCGCACTGGCCTTCGTCGCCGGGCACAAGGTGGCGGACATCGTCCGGCTCGGCGAGGAGATCTACGACGAGTCCATGGCCGAGCGGATCTGGGCGGGCACCAGGGAGCTGACCCAGCAACACCTGCAGGCCGGCCAGCGGGTGTGGCTGGTCACCGCCACGCCGGTGGAGCTCGCCAGCATCCTGGCCCGCAGGCTCGGGCTGACCGGCGCGCTCGGCACCGTCGCGGAGACCAGGGACGGGGTGTACACCGGCCGCCTGGTCGGCGGGCTGCTGCACGGCGAGGCCAAGGCCGCCGCGATCCAGGCGCTCGCCGACCGCGAGGGCCTGGACCTGGCCAGGTGCTCCGCCTACAGCGACTCGCTGAACGACATGCCGATGCTGACGCTCGTCGGCCACCCCAACGCGGTCAACCCGGACCTGGGCTTGCGCGCCGAGGCGCGGAGCCGCGACTGGCCGATCTACGACTTCCGCTCCGGCCGCAAGGCCACCATGATCGCCCTGCCGATCGCCGCGGGCGCGGGGGCCGTGGCCGGCGGGATGGCCGCTGGGGTTGCGGTGCACCGTCGGCGTTCCAGCGGATGACCAGGTTATATGTCTTGACAGATATATAACCGAATCAGAATACTAACCTCATGGTCTTCGAGGCACTCGCCGACGGCAACCGGCGGCGGATTCTGGATCTCCTCCTGGAACGTGAACGCCCCGTGCATGATCTGGTCGGCGTCCTGCGGGTCAGCCAGCCCGCCGTGTCCAAGCACCTGCGGGTGCTCCGGGAGGCAGGCCTGGTCACGTCGCGGGTGGACGCGCAGCGGCGGCTGTACCGGCTGCGGGCCGAGCCCCTGCAGCGGCTCGACGACTGGCTCGCCCCGTACCGGGCGACGTGGGAGTCACGCCTCGACGCGCTGGAAAGCCATCTGGAGGACATGACATGAACGGCGAGCTCGAGCCCTGCGGCGACCGATGGAAACTGCGGTTCACCAGGGAGCTGGCGCACCCGGCCGCGAAGGTGTGGCGGGCGGTCACCGAGCCCGCGCACCTGGACGCCTGGTTCCCGCAGCGGATCGTCGGCGAGTGGCGGGTCGGCGCGCCGCTGAAGTTCGAGTCACGGGGCGGCGAGTTTCCCGCGTTCGATGGCGAGGTCCTGGCCTGCGAGCCGCCATCGCTGCTGGAGTTCCGGTGGGGCACCGACGTGATCCGCTTCGAGATCGTGCAGCAGGCCGAACCCGCAACCGGCTGCACGTTCCGGCTCTCCGACGTGTTCGGTGAGCTCGGCAAGGCAGCGCGGGACGCGGCCGGCTGGCATACCTGCCTCGACTTCCTCGTGCATCACCTGACCGGGACCGCGGCACCGTGGACGACCGGCGAGCGGTGGAGCGAGGTGCACCCCGGCTACGTCGGGCGGTTCGGCCCGGCCGCGGCCACGCTGGGACCGCCCGAGGGCCCTTAGCTGAAAGCGGGGCCGCGCTCGGCCACGAGCTCATCGAGCTTGCACTGGATGACGTCCCGCACATGCTCGGCCAGGCCGGAGACGTCCTGGTCCGGGCCGGCGCCGTTGGTGCCGCTGCCGTCCGTCGGCACCGGCGGGCAGAACTCGATGATCCAGTTCGACGGCAGCGGGACCGCGCCGATCGGCCCGAGCCACGGGAACAGCGGTGTGACCGGGAAGTAAGGCAGCCGGAATAGCCGTGCCATGGACCGCGAGTTCCCGATCATCGGGTAGATCTCCTCGGCGCCCACGATCGCGCACGGGATGATCGGCACGCCGGCCCGCCGGGCGGTCGCCGCGAAGCCGCCGCGGCCGAACCGCTGCAGCCGGTACCGCTCGGAGAACGGCTTGCCGGTCCCCTTGAAGCCCTCCGGAAACACGCCGACGAGCTCGCCATGGGCCAGCGCTTCGTCGGCCTCGTGCGGATCCGCCCTGATGTGCCCGCTGCGGCGGGCCAGGTCGGACAGCACCGGCACGTCGTACACCAGGTCGGCGCTGAGGACGCGCAGATTCCGGTGCCGCGGATGCTCGTCGAACAGGCCGGTCTGCAGCATCAGCGCGTCGAACGGGAGCACACCGGAGTGATTGGCCACGACCAAGGCGGCGCCCGTTCCCGGCACGTTCTCGAGGCCGCGCATCTGGACCCGGAACCACTTCCGGTACAGCGGCCGGAACAACGGCATGAACACGCTGGCGTGGAATTCCGGGTCGAACCCGGCCTCACTGCCCTCGTGGTCGCCCGCCAGCCGATGCTGGACGAACTCCCCGGCGCCGGTGATCCACTTCTGCCAGCCGTCAACAGGCCCAGGCTGGCCCATGTGTCTTTGTCCCCTTTCGCCGCCGGGTCGGCGCAGGCCCCCTTCGGCGGGTGTCGCTACTTCTTGTTCCTGCGCTGGACGCGCGTCTTGCGCAGCAGCTTGCGGTGCTTCTTCTTGGCCATGCGCTTGCGACGCTTCTTGATGACTGAGCCCACGAGACCACCCTTGTTCTATGTCCTGGCTTACGGGCATGCACACGCGCACACCCGCCACTGCGCGGGCCGAGCACACGCCAACGCCACAGGGTACCTCGGTTGCGGCCCCCGCAAGCATCCGGCCGCCCGCCAGGGGCGCCGGATGATGTCGTCCCCGTCCTTAGCTCGCTGCGACGAAAGCGTCTCGCAGGTACTGGTTGACCGCCTGCTCCGGAACCCGGAACGAGCGGCCGACACGGATCGCCTCCAGCTCACCAGAGTGAACAAGGCGGTAGACGGTCATCTTGGACACGCGCATGATCGTGGCCACTTCGGCCACGGTCAGGAACCTTACGTCGCTGAGCGATGTTGCGTCTGCTGCCATTGATAGCCCTCTTCCGGCCCGCTGCGTGCGCCTAGCGATATTCAGCGCACCAGTCACGCCCGTCTCCAGCGTAAGTCCTGTACGGAAAAGGGCAACCCCACCGTGGGGGGTCAATTCCACTATGTCACCAAGGCCATTTCAGGGGCGGCGTCAGCCGCTGGCTCAGGGCGGCGTCAGCGGCTGGCTCAGGGCGGCGTCAGCCGCTGGCGAGCTCGCGGCCCCGGTCCCTCGCCGACTCGATCGCCGCCAGGAACGCGGCCCGGACGCCGTGCTTCTCGAGTTCCCTGATCGCGTTGATCGTCGTCCCGCCCGGGGAGGTCACCGCCTCCCGCAGCAGCACCGGGTGCTCGCCGGAGTCGCGCAGCATGGTCGCCGCGCCGTACACGGCCTGCTTGACCATCTCCAGCGCGGTCGCGCGCGGCATGCCGAGCAGGATCCCGGCGTCGACCATCGCCTCCACGAGGAAGTACACGTAGGCCGGCCCGCTGCCAGACAGCGCGGTCGCCGCGTCCTGCTGAGACTCGGGGATCCGCAGCACCTTGCCGACCGGGCGGAGGAGTTCCTCGGCACGCTTCAGGTGTGCCTGGGTGGCGTGCGAGCCCGGTGAGATCACGCTCATCGCTTCATCGACCAGCGCCGGGGTGTTCGACATCACCCGGACCACGGGCACGTCGCCGGTCAGGCGGCGCTCGATGAACGACGTGGGGATGCCTGCCGCGATCGAGATCACCAGCTTGTCTTCGCTCACCGAAGCGGAGATCTCGGCCAGCAGCGCCGCCATGTCCTGCGGCTTGACGCTGATCACGAGGGTCTCCGCGCGCGCTGCCGCCTCGGCGGCGGTCAGCACCTCGATCCCGTAGGAGTCGCGCAGTTGCGCGGCGCGGTCGCTGCGGCGCGCCGCGGCGACGACTCCGGCCGGAGCCACCACGCCGGACCGCAGCAGGCCAGATAGCAGCGCCTCGCCCATCTGGCCGGCGCCAAGGACAGCGATCATCCAACGGAGCCTACCGGGATCCCCACCCACCTCCCCATTCCCCCTTCACGCCTCCCCATCCCCTTCACCGGCGCGACGCGAGCGAGCGCAGGAAGAACGCGAGGTTCGCCGGCCGCTCCGCGAGCCGCCGGACCAGGTAGCCGTACCAGTCGCTGCCGTAGGGCACGTAGACCCGCACCTGCGCGCCGTCGCGGGCCAGCCGGAGCTGCTCGGCCGGGCGGATGCCGTACAGCATCTGGTACTCGAAGCTGCCCGGGCGCCGGGCGGCCGCCCTGGCCCGCTGCCCGGCGATGCGGATCAGCCGCGGATCGTGGGTGGCGATCATCGGGTATCCCGGCCCGTCCATGAGCACCCGCAGGCAGCGGGCGTAACACCGGTCGACCTCGGCGCGCGCCTGGAACGCGACGTCTCCGGCCGCGCTGTACGCGCCCTTGCACAGCCGGACCCGCGACCCGGCCACCGCGAGCGCCCGGCAGTCGTCCGGGCTGCGCTGCAGGTACGACTGGATCACGCAGCCTAGGTCGGGGAAGTCGGGCCGGACCTGAGCCGCGATGCGCAGCGTCGCCTCGATCCTGGTGTGGTCTTCGGCGTCGAGCGTGACCGTCGTGCCGGCCGCGCTGGCCGCCGCGCAGATCCTGGTGATGTTCTCGCGCGCGGTCTTCTCGCCGTGCTCTGCCAGGTCGAGTCCGACGGCGGTCGGCTTGACCGAGACCTCGGCCGCGCCGCGGCCGGACATGCCGCCCGCGTCGAGCTGGCCGAGCAGCCGCACGTACTCGTCGGTGACGGCGGCGGCCTGCTCCGGGTCGACGGTGTCCTCGCCGAGGTAGTCCAGGCTGACCAGCAGGCCGTCATCCAGCAGCCGGCGGGTGACGGCGAGCGCGTCATCGGCGCTATCCCCGGCCACGAACCTGGCCACGACGCCACGGGTCAGCGGGGCCGTGGTGACGATCCGGCGAATCTGTTCGCTGGCGGACGCGGCCAGCAGCGCTCGGCGCAGCACGGCGGATAACCTCCCGGGCACGGCGGGAACGGCGTTGTTCCTGCGAGCCCAGGCTACTCGCGTGACCGGATCAGCTTGCCCGGCCCGCGCCGCAGGGTCACGGTCACGTTCGCCCCGGCGTCCGGCGGCACGATCACCTCCTGGGCGGCCGGGATGCCGTCGGCCAGCAGCGTGGCATCAACCGGGACCGTCCGCTTGACCAGGGCGAGCGCGATCGGGCCGAGCTCATAGTGCCGCGCGGCCGATCCGACGAGGCCCACGTCGGCGCCGCCGGCCACGACCGGGTCGCCGTGCGCGGGCAGCCGGTCCTCGCTGCCGTCCAGGTGCAGGAAGACCAGGCGCCGCGGCGGATGGCCGAGGTTGTGCACCCGCGCGACGGTCTCCTGGCCGCGGTAGCAGCCCTTGTTGAGGTGCACGGCCTCGTCGATCCAGCCCACCTCGTGCGGGATCGTCCGGTGATCGGTGTCGAGCCCGAACCGCGGCCGGTGCGCGGCGATCCGCAGCGCCTCATAGGCCCAGATGCCCGCGAGCACGGCGCCGCGCTCCTGCAGCCCGGCGGCGGCCTGCTCGAGCCGGTCCCTGCTGACGATCAGATCCGCCCCGAACGAGTAGGTCGCGGCCACCGCGGCGTCGCCAGCCCAGCCCGGGCCGACGGCCGGCCCCATGACGGTCAGCACGGCGAACTCGGCCGTGACGTCGGCGGGCTCGACGCGCAGCATGAACCGCATCGACTCGAGGAACTCGAGCAGCGGCGCCGCCGTGTGCGGCTCGACGTGCGCCCACAGCGCGCTGCCGTCGTCGGTGAGGATCAGGTGGTGCTCGACGTGCCCGTTCGGGCTCAGGATCAGCGTCTCGGCCGTGCCGCCCGGCTCGAGCTTCTCCAGCGCCTGGGTGCTCAGGCTGTGCAGCCAGGACAGCCGGTCCGCGCCGGTGATCCGGATCACTCCCCGGTGCGAGCGATCGACCAGGCCGAGCGCGCTGGACAGCGCGCGCTGCTCGGCAAACGGGTCCCCGTAGTGCGCGGCGACCCCGGCGTCCGGCCCGTCGGCCGGCACCGCACCGGGGGCGGCAAGCAGCGGGCTGTTTTCGTGCGGGCTCTGCATACCGTCAGGCTATGCGGTGTGCGCCGCGCTCGCCTCCGGCAGCCCGCGGCAGTAGCGGCAGGTGCCGAACACGGTGAGGTGCCCCACGTCGGTCTCGAACCCGTGCTCTTCGTCGAGCGCTTTCACCAGCGGTGACGCGGCCTCGGGCGCCAGCTCGGTAATCCGGCCGCAGTCGCGGCAGACCAGGTGGACGTGCTGGGCCTCGGCCGCGAGGTGGTAGCGGGGCGCTCCGTGGCCCAGGTGGGTGTGGCTGACGAGGCCGAGCTGCTCGAGCAGTTCCAGGGTCCGGTAGATCGTGGAGACGTTGACCCCGCTGGCCCGCTGGTGCACCTCGGCGAAGATCTCCTCCGGAGATGCGTGGTTCAGTCTCGTAACGGCCTCGAGAACGAGCTGACGCTGCGGGGTCACCCGGTAGCCGCTGGCCCGCAGCGCGGCGTCCCACGTCTGCGACATGAACCGAGTCTAGGTGAGCGCACCGATAACGCGCTCGCCTCGATGCCGCTCTGCCAGAGGGGCCTCGCCGATAGCGTGCCTGCCTCCGCGCCGCGCTGTGCCGGGTGAGCCCGCCGATAACACGCTTGCCTCCACGCGGCGCTCTGACATAGCGTTCAGACATACGCGGGAAAGGAGGTGGTCCAACAGTATGCATAGATGTCGGACTCGTGAGGTGGCTGTCAGCTAGCCGCCGTCCCGTGTAGCTCTCCTGTTACCAGCAGGGGGCACACCGGCCGCAGGCCGGTCCGCAAGTGACCGCAGGGTGACGAGCGGGTGCCGGTTCTCAGGTGCCGCAAGGCGGCGGTCGGCTAATACACGGCAGACACCGGACCCCCGGGCTGACCGGCCTTGTCCAGCCGGTCCCCGCATCGGGTAGCACCTCCGGCCTCGCAGAACGCAGCGAGATTCGTGGCGCGCGACAGCGCGCTCCGGGGCTTGTTGTCGTGACGTGATTCAGGCTGGATCCTGGTGTGACCTTGCGGGAGGCGCCCGGGGGCTTTCTTTTCCGGGCCCACAGTCCCGCCCAGCTCGGCTGTTCCAGCAGCCCCGCCGGGCCCAACGGCCCCGTCGGCCGCAGCAGCCCCGCCCGCCCCCAGAGTCCTGCCTCGGCCCTAGAAGCTCTGCCGGCCCAAAGACGCCCCAGCCAAGGTCTCCGTTCAGGTATTCGATTTTCATGGAAAAACCCGCTTGCCCGGCCGCTTGTGGCTGCCGGTGCTTCCGGCGGAGCTTTCCCGGCCCGGCGATGGAACTCGGGTCGGGCGATGCGTTCCGCGTCGCGTTCGTACAGCCCGGCAGGCCGATCCCGCGGCTCGAGGACTAGTCGACGCGCTTGAGCTGCGCGGAGGCGTGCGGCTGGAGGGGCTGGCCGACCGCGGCCATGTCGTACGCCCAGCCGAGGTCGGTCCCGACCAGGCCGTAGAGCCGACGGCCGGCGGTGACCTCCTTCGCGGTCGCCGTGCGTATCACGACGTCGGTCGCCATCTCGATCTTGGTGCCGGTCACTTCGCCCAGGTAGATCTCGCTGATCCCGGTCGGGTGCACCAGCAGCACTTCCAGCTGGTTCTCCGGCTGCGGCCGCCAGTACCCGGTTTCCGTGGCGAGCGGCCGGCCGATCTGCCCCTCCTCATCGAGCAGCCAGGTGCGGCTCGTGTAGATCAGGAACGGCTTGCCATTGTGGCTGAAGGTGATCTCCTGCCCGAAATTGGCGCTCTCGATCGTCGGGTAGCCGACCACGCCGGCTCCCTCCCAGCGGCCGAGCAGGAAATGCAGCGGGGCCAGCGCCTCGTGCTCCGGAGGTGGCTGGTTCAGCGGATCGTTCATCGCTTTCTGCCCGGTGCGCCGATCCGAAGGAGCCTGACCGCCAGGAGCGCGCAAAGCACCGTTACCGCCGCAAAGGCCGCAACGAGCACGACCCAGCTGAACTCGCCCTGCATATCCCGGAGTGTACTTGCCCGGGATGCCGCGGCCTGGTTACCCGGTCGGCGTGGCGAGACGGCAGGCCAGCAGCGCTATGTCGTCGTCGGGTGCGTGGCCCACGTGCCGGACGATCTCGTCGCTGAGCCGGTCGACCAGCGCGGAGGGGTCGTGCACGCACCCCAGAAAACGGCATTCTTCGAGCGGAAAGAACTCCCCTGCCTTGTTCCTGGCCTCGCTGGCCCCGTCGGTGTAGAAGAGAACCTGCTCGCCCGGCACGAATGGAACCGTGACCAGGACTCGCGGCTCGCCAGTGAGGTAACCGAGGCCAAGCGGCAGGCCGCCCTCGTCCGGGCCGATGAACCGAGGCGAGGAGTCGCCGATGAGCAGGGGCGCGGGATGACCGCAGCTCAGCAGGTCCATTTTGGCCCCGCCGGCGGGAAGGTCGGCAAGGACAGCGGTCACGAACTGCTCGTCGCCGAACTCGCGAGCCAGGCTGGCCTCGATCCGGTCGACGATTCCGGCCAGGTCGATTTCTTCGTACGCGGCCTCGCGGAACACGCCGAGCACCACCGCCGCCGACTTCACCGCGGGCAGCCCCTTGCCCTCCACGTCGCCCACGATCAGCCGGACCCGCTCGGGTGTCACCACGACCTCGTACAGGTCGCCGCCTACCCGGGCTCCAGTGGATGCCGACAGGTAGCGGACCGCCATGGTGACCGACCCGACCTGACCCGGCACCGGCCGCAGCAGCACCTGCTGCGCGGCCTCGGCGATCAGTCGCACCCGCGTCAGCTCACGGTCGCGGCGCCCGCGGGCCACGCAGGCTATCGCGCCGACGACCGTGACGCCGATCGTGGCAATGAAGGCCACGTGGGCGGGCCGCATATCTGGGTACATGTCCAGCGCAAGCAGCACGCATTCGGCCAGCGCCACCACGCCCGCTGCCAGCGTGTAGTAGAGCCCGCCGACGGCCGCCGCCACCGCCGGGCCGACGATCACCAGCGGCAGCGTGCCCCAGTTGGGGCCGACGATAGCCCGCGCAGCACCGGCCGCTGCCATCATCACGAACGGCAGCGCGAGCAGAATCCAATAGCCCTTAGCCCGGATAGCCGGACCACCCCCAACCCGGTCCTCACATTTCGCGCGACAACACACGGTAACCACCGCGCGCACGCCCGGATACCGGCAAAAGGATTAGTCCGCCCGGCCCATTTACCCGGTCCTGGCAGTCCGCGGGCTAGCCGGTCAGCAGCCTGACCGGGTCCTTGCGGCTGCTGCCCTCGACCAGCCGGACATGGTAGAGGAATCGCCAGCGCTTCCCGGTCAGCAGGAACTCGGCCGCAATATTTCCCCCGCCCCCACCACCCTCGCCCCCACCACCCCCTTCGGCGCCGGGCACTCCGGCAAGGGGGGTGATGCCGTTCAGGAGCGCTTCGGGATCACCCCGGTGCCGCTCTGTGGCCGAGCGCGCGTCGACGATGTCCACGACCTCGCCGCTGGCCACGTCGATCCCGGCCAGATAGGAGCGCGGCAAGATGTTCGCCCATACTCGCCCATCGGCCCACGCGAGGTCGTTGAGCCCGCCGACGCGCTGCCCGCCGCAGCGCACCACGACGACGTCGAGCGGCGCGAGCGTCCGCGGATCGCGCCTGACGAGCTCGCTGCTTCCGTCGCTGGTCAGCACGTACGGGCCGGCCGTGCAGATGCCCCAGCCGTCACGGTTGTAGCGGACCGTTTCCAGCAAGGTCAGGCTGAGCGGGTCCCAGCGCAGGGCGACCCGCTCGCGCCAGGTGAGCTGCCAAAGGTGAGCCCCCGCCCGGCAGATGCCTTCGCCGAACACCTCCGGGGGCACCGCCACGGCGGCCTCCACCCGGTCCCTGCCGAGCTGGTAGCGCCGGATCGCGGACTGGCCGTACAGGCCGGTGCTCTCCCAAACCGTCCCGCCCTCGGCGATCAGGCCCTGGGTGAAGCCCCGGTCGGGATGCGGCAACCGGCGCAGCACCTTGAGGCGGTGGTACCTCACCCCCGGTACCTCACCCGCGACGGCCGCGCTGTCCGGTCAGGATCCCCCGCCGGTCTCGTCATCGCCCCTCGCTGGATCGGACCCGTTAGCGCCAGGCTCGCTGCCCTGGCCGTTAGCGCCGGGCTCGCTGCCCTGGCCGGTAGCGCTGGGTGGCCCCAGCCGCTCCGCCGCTCCGGTCCCGTTCCCTTGATCCCGGATGGCCAGCGGATCCGGGTCCGGCGCCACCATCCAGCCCTTGGCCCCGGATGCGGCGAGCACCGGCTGGGGGATCTCGGGCATGTTCAGCGCGATCCTGCTGTGGTCGCGGTGCGCCACGGCCGCGTTCAGGTGGTAGGCCTCCAGCTCCTGCATCAGGCCTGGGTCCGCGTACGCGCGGCCGTCGACGAACGGGCCCTGCGTCTGCTCGATCACCGCGATCACATCATCGCCGGTCAGCGTCTTGTGGGTCTCCAGCGCGTGGGCCAGCGCGAGCACCTGATGCCGGTTCTCGGTAATGATGTCCTGCACCCGTCCGAGCAGCCCGTTCAGGGTGTCCTCGATCCGGTCCGCCAGCGCCCGGCGCACATCGGCCTCGGGGTCCTGACCCTTCTTCTTCCGGCCGCCGACCCCGCCGCCCGGCGAGCCCACCTCCAGCCGCTTGGCGGTGGAGTACGAGGAGACCGTCGACCCCATGCCCCAGAAGCCCTCCATGAACGAGGCCACGGTGGTCGCCGACTCCAGGTCACCGGAAACCCCGGACGAGCTGTCGTTGTTGAAGAACATCCGCTCCCCGGCCAGCGACGCCAGCGAGACCAGGATGTCGGTCTCGTACTCACTGCGCCAGCGGGTGAACTGGTCCTCCGGGGGGATGCTCGCCACCATCCCGAGGTAGTCGCTGCCCTTCTCGATGGTTGCGATGTCGATCTCCATGTGCTGGCGGGTCCGGTACGCTACGAGCGCGTGGCACGCCTCGTGGACGGCGACCGCGTGCCGCTCCCGCTCGATGTACTCCACGTCCTGGGGCGGGCCGAGCTCCTTGAGCTGCTTGGCCTTGATCACGTCCCGCCAGGTGATGACGTCGCGGCCGTCCCGGATGGCGTGGATCAGCGACTCGTTGACCAGGTCCTTGATCGTGGCACCGGTCGCGTACGGGGTGATGACGGCGAGCTTGTCCATGTCCTCCGGGGTGAGCTCGTGCCGGACCTTGGCGAAGTAGCCCTCGTAGGTGCGCACCCGGCCTGCCTTCGACGGGTAGCCCACCTTGTAGATCCGGTCGATACGGCCGGGGCGCAGCAGCGCCTCGTCCAGCGACTCCGGCATGTTGGACGCCATCATGACCAGCATCCGGTACTTCGGCGGCGGCTTGGGCCGCATGCCGAGCGTCCGCCGGACGACGCGGTTGATGAAGCCGCGCGGCTTCTTCAGCCCGGACAGCTCGGTCAGCAGGGCCTGCAGCGTGCCCATGCCGCCGCCGCCGTTCATGCCCATGCCCATCATCTGCTTGTTGCGCCGGGTGTCCGGCTCCTCGCCGACCGACGAGGACAGGGCGCGCTGCGCGAGCCGCCACTGCACGTCCTGTGACAGGTAGGAGAAGCCGTGGCAGCCGCCGGCCTGCCAGGCCGCAGGCGTGTCGCGGGGGAAGCCCGGGCCGCCCTGGGCCATGGCGCCGCGGCTGCCCAGCGAGTCGGCCTCGTCGAAGAAGACAATGACGCCGCCGTAACGCAGCGCCAGCTTGCGCAGCTTGCGGAACAGCGACTTGACCTTCAGGATGCCGACGCCCATGAACATGTTGATGAAGGCGCCCGGGTCCACGAACACGTACGGCCGGCCTGTCTCCCCCGCCACCGCCTCGGCCATCAGCGTCTTGCCGGTGCCGGGCGGCCCCCAGAGCAGGATCCCGCCGGGCACGTACCCGCCCCGGGACTCGATCTGCTCCGGGTCCTCGAGGTAGAGGATGTTCTCCTTGACCCGCGCCAGGACGTGGTCCTGGCCCCAGACGTCGGAGAACCGGGTCTTGATGTCGTCCGGGAAGTAGACGTCCACGCCGCCGCGGGACAGGAACCAGAAGATCGCGCCGAACTGGAGCACCACGAAGAGCAGGATGACCAGCAACTGGAGCACGAACGGCAGCGCGTGCCAGATGTAGCTCGGCATGTGCGCCAGCGCCACCGCGGGGTTGGTGTGCGTCACCTTGCCCGCGATGACCGCGATGACCGCGATCCAGAAAACCCAGACGACCACGCGCCACATGCGGTACCTGGTCCACGGCGACAGCCTGCGGTGGGTCGTCCCGTCCAGGCGGCCGAAGAACTTCTTCGTCCAGAACCGGTGGTAGCCGGCCCAGTGCTCGCTGATCAGGAAGTGCACCTGGCGGATGAGCTCCAGGGCGATCAGGGCGAAGACCCACCCGCCGGATGTGACCTCGATCCGCATCGCGTCGACGAAGCCGACCAGCGGGTTGGACGCCATGACGGACCACACGAGGACGAACCACAGGAGCACCAGCAGAAGCAGGAACTTCACCCGGTCCCAGATCGGGAGCGGCTTGCGGGTCGGCCTCTCGTCGTCCCGCGGCCGGCCTGCGTAACTGCGCATTTCGTCCGGGGCGCTTGGCGGGGCCATGGTCATCGTGGGCTCCTGACCGAGAAGGATTGCATGTGCGCGTCAGGGCTCGGGCCTGTTGCGCCAGGTTGCCAGGACCGGGCGGGCATCAGGACCCTCCTCCTACCGTGAACGAATCGACGACGTCAGAGATCTGCTTGTAGTTGGACGCGAAGCAGGTCTCTGTGCACTGCACGAGCAGGAAGTAGAGCTTGGTGGTGTCCGAATTGGTCATCACGGTCAGGTCGAACGTCTCCGGTGCGGTGCCAAGGTCGTAGTCGAATATCTCGCGGATACCCCTGTTGTGGTCGCTATCCGTAATCACCTGGTCGCTGAGTGACTGAAAACCCTCGAGTTCCTCGTGGTCAGCGGAGGCGGCCTTGCGCGCCGACGCGGTCACCGGCAGCAGCAGGTCGCGCATGCTGTTGAACGAGATCTCGCCCTGCTCGTTCGACGACAGGCTGATCACGCTCGCGTAGGCGACCGGCTGCGACGTCGCCGCGAAGACGTGGTCGACCGATGGCTTCGAGTTCGCGTCAAATGCCCGCGACCAGAGGTAGCTGCCCTCCTGGGAGGATGAGCCCTCGGCCGACTGCAGGCTCGACTCGGGCACCTGGTGCCAGCTCGGCGGGACCTTGAAGTAGGCGCTGTCGGCAGAATCCGACACGTAGTTGTACTGCGGGGTCAGACTGCATCCAGCTGCTGACAATCCCACGATTACCAGCGCCGCGACACGGTACAGATGCCGCAGTCTCACGGGCGCCCTCCCCAGGTAGGAGCTTGGCCACTCATCGGAAAACGGGCTGGCCCTCCTGCTGGTTCACGAAAGGTACTTATCTCGAGTATGAGGGGCGGAGGCCCCGGAGCGCCAATGTGGCCCGCTACCATTCTGTTACCTAACTTCCCTATCTGACTTCCCTGGTCCGCCGCCAGCTCATGCGGATGCGCGGACTCACGCGATCCGGATTAGGCTGCGGCTATGACTTCCCGCTCACTCGTCGTCAAGGTCACCGCGGGCAAGGACGACCAGGAACGCTGCAACCAGGCCTTCACCGTCGCCGCGACGGGCGTCGCCAGCGGTCTTCAGGTGTCGCTGTGGCTGACCGGCGAAGCTGCCTGGTTCGCCTTGCCCGACCGCGCCGACGACGTGGCGCTTCCGCACGCGGCGCCGCTTACCCAGCTGCTGGCACGCGTGCTCGCGGAAGGGACCGTGACTGTCTGCTCCCAGTGCGCGTCGCGGCGGGACATCACCGCCGAGGACATCATCAAGGGAGTCCGCATCGCGGGTGCTTCGACGTTCCTGGCCGAGATCATGGCCGACGGCACGCAGGCAATCGTGTACTGAGCCGTACCGCGGTGGTGCGCCGCGCGTGACGGCGCTTGATGAGCTTGGCTTCGTCGCCGCGGTCGATGACCGGGTCCGCGCCCAGCCAAAGGTTGGCCGCGGCTATCCCGCCACGGCAGTCAGGCGCTCGTCCCGCAGCCGGCGGGCCCATTCCTCGTCGGCCCCCGGAAGCGCGGCCAGCGGTCCGGCCACCCAGGACAGCAGCAGGTCGGCCAAGCCAGGGTTGCGCACCAGCACCGGGCCGTGCAGGTAGGTCCCGACCACCCGGCCCGCGTACGCGCCCTCGGTGCCGTCGCCGTTGCCCACCCCCGTGGTGACCCGCGCCAGTGGCCGGGCCCCGGGGCCGAGAGTGGTGACCCCCTGATGGTTCTCGAACCCGGTGAGCCTGGGCACACCGAGCTGGGGATCGACGTCGGCGACGATCTCGCCAACACCGCGCCGCTCGCCGCGTCCGCTCCGGATGTCCAGGATGCCCAGCCCGGGCACCGGCTCGCCCTCGGCACCGCCGAACTCAGTGCCCAGCACCTGGTAGCCGGCGCACACGGCCAGCAGCACGGCGCCGCCGCTGGCGGCGGCGACGAGGCCGCCGTCCGCGCGCAGCCGCCGCGCCGCGAGGACCTGCGGCAAGTCCTCGCCGCCGCCCATCAGGTAGATGTCACCGGTGCGGGGCACCGGCTGATCCGCGTTCACCGCCAGGGCCTCGGTGTCGATGCCGCGTAGCCTGGCCCGGCGCTCGAGCACGAGCAGGTTGCCGCGGTCACCGTACGTGCTGAGCAGGTCCGGATAAACCCAAATCAGCCGCATGCTGCTCGGCCCGCGGCGACGCCTGCCCGGCCGGGAAGGCCGCTCTAGTGCGGGCTGATCCGGCTCGGGCGCCCGGTGGCGCGGGGTCATCGGCCTCCCATTCCCGTTCATTCGGCCCTGCCAAGCGCGGTCCGGATCTGCTGGAACGCGGTGTAGTTGGCTATCACATCCAGGGGCCCGGGGGGCACCTGCTGCACCGCATCGTCCACGCCGTCGGCCAGCCTGAACTCGACCTGGTCCGCCTCGAGCCTGACCGCGAGATCGATCTTGCGCTCGCCGGTGACCAGCACGGGGCGGCCGCGCAGCACCCGGTAGTCCACGTCCCACAGCCAGGACGTGTCCTTGCCGTCCGGCACCCTGGCGTTGACGGCCAGCAGCACCGGAGTCGGCGGCGGGGCAAGCACGTCGAACGCCTCGAGCCAGCCGGCCGGGTTCTTGGCCAGCAGCAGCCGCAGCACCCGCCCGGCCCGCTCCAGCTGGGTGTACCGGCCGGCCACCGAGGTCACCTCGCGGAGCCGGGGCAGCGCCTGCTCCACGCCTGCGCCGAAGAACTCCGCCACCGCGAGCGCCACCACCGCGTTCGCCCGGTTGGCCCGGCCAGGCAGCGCCAGCGACAGCTCGTGGACCCGGCCGCGGGGGTCGATCACGGAGTCCGCGTCAAGCACCCACCTGGTGGCCGGCCTGGCGAAGCCGCACTCACCGCAGCGCCAGTCGATCTCGTCCCGCAGCAGGTGCGAGCCGCACTGCGGGCAGCACCAGGAGTCCTCCCGCCAGCGCTGCCCGGCCGCAACCCAGGTAATCCGCTTCGCCCCGCTCGCCGCCCAGGCGATGAGCGGGTCGTCGGCGTTGGCGACGACCTCGGTGTCGCAGGCGTCGGCCAGCGCCTCCCGCCAGCGCCGGGCCACCAGCCAGATCTCGGCTGCCCGGTCCATCTGGTCCCGGCTCAGGTTCAGCAGCGTGACCACCTTGGGCGCGGTCATGTCGATCATGGCGGGCAGGTACCGCTCGTCGACCTCCAGCACCCCGAACGGCGCGGTGCGGGCCTGCCCGAGCGCGGAAGCCAGCCCGGCCTCCATGTTCGCTCCGAAGGCGTTGGAGGCGACTTCCTGACCCAGCGCACCGAGCGCCGCCGTGATCAGCCTGGTGGTGGTCGTCTTGCCGTTGGTGCCGGTCACCAGCACGATCTGGCGGCCCGTGGCGAGCAGCCGGAGCAAGTCGGGTTCCATGCGCAGGCCGACGACGCCGCCGATCACCGACCCGTCGCCGCGCCCGGCCATGCGCGACATCCGTCCCGCGGCACCGCCGACGGTCGTCGCCAGGCGCGCGCGCAGCGGAAGCTTTCCCATGGCCGCCGATGCTATCCGGCAACGGTGCCGTTGGAGGCGGCGGCCGACGACGGCGCCGTCGCCGCGGCCTGGTCCTCGCCCCCGACAATGAACCGGCGGGGCCAGCTCAGCACGGCCTCCAGCCAGCCGACGATCCCCATCTCGCCCGCCGCCTGGCGCAACTGCCCGCGATGGCTCACGCCGATCACGACGGCGGCCAGGTCGTCCGCGAAGCCACGCTGCTCGTCGTCGCCGAGCAGCACGGTCCAGGCGGGCCGCCGGTTTCGGCTGAGCTCCATCGACAGCGTGTGCCTGCGCAGCCCGGTGACCCGCTGGCCGACCCGCAGACCCGGGCCGTCGGCCAGGCCGTCCAGCCGGTACTCGAGCGCAGGCGCCGGGGCGAACGGGTCCGGCTGGTCGGCGCCGAACGGGCACACCCGCTCGACCTCGTGCAGCCACTTCAGCTGCGGGATCACCCAGTCCGGCCCGGGCGGGGCACCCGCTCCCTTCCCCCCATCCAGGAGCCTCAGCGCGGTCTCGGCGGCGGCCGACGTCAGGCGCACCGGGTCGTAATAGGCACGGACCGCTATCGCCCGGCCGAGCAGCGACCTGTCTACGGCCGTGGCCAGCAGGCACTCGCGCAGCCGCTGGTCCAGCTCGGCCCAGCGGGCACGCAGCGATGCGGGCACCACCGGCAGCGGCCGGTTGGTCAGGAACGCCAGCACCAGGGCCTCGGCCCAGATCCGCAGCCAGGCGTCCTCGGGCGATGCCGCGAGCAGGTCGGCGGCGCGCAGCTCGAGCAGGTTGCAGGCGCGGCCGGTCACGCACACCGGACCGCAGGCCGAAGAGCGCCTGCCGCGCACCGGGACCGAGCGGTCGTGCGCCTGCTCCAGCCGCTCCTTGCTGCCGCCGAACGGGACCCGGATTCGCACCGGCCGGTCCATGCCGTCGGCGAAGACCGCCGCCACCCCCGGCCGCAGCGAGACCACCTGCCGCGACTGGTCCGGGTCCAGGTTCATGGCCGCGCCGACGACCTCGCGGTCGTCGTTCGCCGGCAGCCGGTGCAGAACCTTCAGCGCGGTGTTCTTGATCACGTCAGGGAGGAGCTTGGCCGGGATCTGCTCCACGACCATGATCCCCTCGCCGTAGGCGCGTATCTCCGCGAGCAGGCTAGCGAACAGCTCGACGGCGTGCCCGCTCGCGCCCTCTCTGCTGGCGCGCAGCAGCCGGTGCGCCTCCTCGATGACGATCACGTGTGTGAGGCCGTCCGCCGGGGCGGTGCGGGCGCGCATCCGCAGGTGCTCGACCAGCCGGATGATCAGCGTGCCGATCAGGAACGCCTTGTCCTCGTCGTTGGCGACGTCCTCGATCGCCAGCACCACGTTGCGCCGCAGCAGCTCGGCGATGTCGGCCGGGTGCCCGCCCTCGAAGAACCGGCCCGCAGAGCCGGTCCGCAGCGAGCGCAGCCGCACGTCGACAAAGCCCCGGACGTCGGCCTGCAGTTCCCGGCCGTAGCCGACGTCGCCGATGACGCCGAGCGCCGCGCGCTGCAGCTGGGCGAGGGTCGGGACGGCGGGTGCGGCCCGTGCTCCCGGCCGCCCTGCCCCGGTCACCGGGTCCCAGCCGCAGTCCTCGTAGGCCCGCTGCAGCGCCTGCGAGATGATCTGCGGGAACGGCTCCCTGGCGTCGAACGCGGCCAGGAACAGCGCCCGCACCATGTCGATGTGCGCCTGCACCGGGTAACCCGGCTCTGGTTCCAGCGGGTTCACCGACAGCGGCACCGCGGCCGGGTCGGACGGGTTGATGACCGTGATGTGGCCGTTTTCGGCGATCCGGCCTGCCATGGCCGCGTACTCGGACTTGACCGGCTCGATCGCGAGCCAGGGGATGCCGACCCCGGTCAGCTGCTCGAGCATGTGCCGGACCGTCTGCGACTTGCCGGAACCGGTGGCGCCGGTGACGAACGCGTGCCGGTTCAGCGTGGCGAGCGGAACCCGGAACCTGCCGACCCGCCGGTCCTGGCCGTCCAGGATCGCGCCGAGATCGATGGCTGCGTCGCCCCTGGGATCACCGTCCGCCGACATCTCGGCGCTCAGCGCGCCGACGGCCTCGTTCATGGTCTCGCTGGTCACGTCGAAGCTGGTGGGGTCCAGCACTCGCACGCCGGGCACCTCACCACGCGGCAGGCCGGTGAGCGCGGCGAGGGCGCCGGCCGTGGCGGCGAACGGCACCTGCGCGCCGTCAACCGGGTCGGCGAGCTTGCTCGCCAGCGCGTCGGCAAGGTCGCGGGGTTCCTCGGCGCTGCGCAGCCGGTACGGATGCGCAGCGAGGTCGACGGAGCCGACCAGCACCGGTGCGATCAATCGCAGTTCCTGCTCGGTCGCCGCGCCAGCCAGGACCCGCACGTTCCAGAGCCCGGCCTCCCGGAACGCGTCGAGCTCGGCGAGACGGCGCTCGGCCCGGCTGGCGTCGAACCGGGAATGCTCCTCGTCGTAGCGCCGCAGCACGTTCAGCTGGGTACGCAGCTCGGCGATCTCGGTATCGATGAGCTCAGACGGCTCCGCGACCACCAGCCAGCCGAACGGCCTGGCCATGAGCGTCACCAGCGCCGACTCGAACAGCGTCTGGCGCCGGCCCCCCGCGTCGTTGCCCCCCCGGCGCCCGTCGCGAGCGCCCAGATAGCCGACGGCCGCCTCCACGGTGAGCTGCGGCGTGTCCCAGCCGAGCGGCGGGGCCTGGCGTCCCGGGCAGGGCGCCCAAAGCAGGCGGTCAAGGTCGGTCAGCAGGCTGCCCGGCATCGGCACGCCGCGGGCTCCCCACGGGAACAGCAGTTCCTTCGGCTCGAACAGGCTGCTCGGCTCGATGGCGTCCACCGTCTCGAGCGCGCCTCTGCCGGACCTGCTCGGCTCGACGATCACGCTCGCGCCGCCTGCCGGGCCCGAGCCCAGCGGCCGGCCGGGATCGATAACCCGGCTGGGTTCGATGACCCCGCCCGGGCCGATGATCCGGCTCGACTCGATGACCACGGACGAGTCAAGATCGTCCCGCTCGTCAAACAGCGCACCCCCAAGCGCATCATGGTCGATGGCCCGGCTCGACTCGCCGAACTCCCGCCGGCCCTGTGGCCGCCCCTGCAGCCTCGCCGCCTGCCGGTCCGGCGCGCCCGGCTCCGGGAGCGGGCCGGCGTTCGTGATCAGCTCGAGTGGCGCCCCGCCGCCACGGGACAGCCAGCCGGCGATGAACGGGCGGCGGTGCATGGCAGCGTTCAGCACGGCGGGAAGGACCGAGGCGTAGTCCCGCTCTGCGCTAGCTCCCTGGCGGCCGTCGGCCAGGATCGCCTGAACCCGGTACCACGGTCCTGCCGCGCCACTGCCGATGCCAGACGTTGCCCCCATATCGCGTGCATATCAGTCGCCGAGCCCGGCTGCCACCGGTTGCACCGGATACGCAATCGCGACTACCGGGCGTGCTGCAGCGTCCTGGGCCGACGTTGCGGCCGCTGCCAGGGCCGACGGCCGGGCTTCCGGGCCGCTCGCGATTACGTAGCGTTATCAGCGGTACATGCCTGTCGCCAAAGCGACGGTAGCCGTACAGTAAGTCGCATGGTGGGCGGGATGTCCTCGACTGGGCATGGCGATGACGCGAACGCGCCCGGCGATCTGAAGCGCCGGGACGACGCGCCGCCGACGGCCGATCAGCTCGGGACGATTGGCCAGCTCCGGGCGTCTCACCAGGACCGGGACCGGGTCGTTGAGGTACTGCGGGTGGCCGCGGGAGACGGTCGGCTGACCGCTGACGAACTCGACCAGCGGCTGGAGGCGGCGCTGACCGCGCGCACGTACGCCGACTTGGCCGTGCTGACCACCGACCTGCCAGCGGCCAGCACGCCGGCCCCGGCGGCTGGCGTGGCCGTTTCCGAGCCCAAAGACGTGGGCCGCATCGAGTGCGGCAGCGGCAGCACCAAGCGAGACGGGCGCTGGGTGGTGCCGCGCCGGATGGAGGTCCGGGTGACCAGCGGCGCCGTCAAGCTGGACTTCACCGAGGCGCTCATCTCGCAGCCGTCGCTGGAGATCGACACCGAGGTGCGCAGCGGGCAGCTGATCCTGATCACGAAGCCCGGCATCGCGGTGGATGCCGACGAGGTCGAGATCCGCAGTGGCCGGGTCAAGGTCACACAGCCGTGGGGCCACGACGCGCCGGTCAGCCTGCGCATCGTGGTGAACGGCAAGATCGGCAGCGGCCAGCTCCTGGCCCGCCCGCCGCGACGCACATTCTGGCAGTGGCTGACCCGCCGGCGCCCAGCCTGGGCCGCGGTACCGCACTGATCACCCCCGCTCGCGTACTGGGCCCGGCTGCCGCTCAGATCCGCAGCACCAGTCCGTCCGAGGCGATCTCGAACCGGACCTGGTCACGGCGGGCGAGCATGTCGGCTGACATGTGCGTGAGCACCATCCGGCGGCACCCCAGCCGGTCGCGGTGCGCGGCGAGGTCCGCGTGCCGGAGGTGGTGCGGGACGTTCTTGTCGAGGTAGTAGGCCTCGGCGATCAGCAGGTCCGCCCCGGCCGCGACGTCGATGAGCGCTTCGGTCCACGCGGTGTCGCCGGTGTAGCCGATCACCTTCCCGGCGATGGTGAGCCGTAGCGAGAGCGCGGGCCCTTCCGGGCCGCTTGGGTGGTCGGCAGCGAAGCCGACGGCCCGCACGCCCGCAGCGTTGGCCGCGGAAGCGCCATCCGGCGTCAGCTCGACGACGTCGAGCCGGAAGCGCTGCGTCACTGCTGTGGAACCAGGGAACATGCACTCCATGAGCTCCGGCAGCCGCCGGGCGATCCCGGGCGGACCGATCACGGTCAGCGGCTCGGACCGCCGGGAGAACTGAGCGTCCAGGATCAGGAACGGGAGCCCCCCGAAGTGATCCCCGTGCAGGTGAGACACGAACACGGCGGCCACCTCGCCGGGGTCGAGCCCGCACCGCCGCAGCGCGCTCAGCGAGGTCGCGCCGCAGTCGAGCAGCACCGGCGCCGTACCGCCCGGGCCGCGCAGGTGTATGCAGGCCTGGTACCGGCCGCCGCTGCCGAACGCGTCGCCCGAGCCGGCGAACGTCACCGTGACCTGCGGGGCATCCGGGGAGCTCATGAGACCATTCTGGCGCCAGGCCGGGATCGCGCCAGGGCGGCGGGGGCTTCGAGGCGGGCGTGACAGACTCCATCAAATGGACGAAGGCAGGCCCCGCGTCGTCGTCACCCACTGGGTGCACCCGGAGGTCGCCAACTACCTGGCCAGCTTCTGCGACCCGGTGCTGCCAGGCGCGGGCCAGGGAGACCGTGGCGTCTGGCCCATCGACCGGGTGGCCGAGCTCGCGGCCGACGCGAGCGGCCTGATCGTGTCCATGGCCGACAGCGTCGACGACGCGTTCCTGAGTCGCTGCCCGCGGCTGCGCGTCGTCAGCGCGACGCTCAAGGGCTACGACAACTTCGACGCTGACGCGTGCGCCCGGCGCGGGATCTGGCTGACCATCCTGCCGGACCTGCTGACCGCGCCGACCGCCGAGCTCGCGGCCGGCCTGATCATCGGGATAATGCGCCGGGTGGCCGAGGCCGACCGGCACGTCCGCGAGGACGGGTTCGCCGGCTGGCGCCCGCGCTTCTACGGCACGACGCTGCGCGGCGCCACCACCGGGATCGTGGGCATGGGCGAGGTCGGGCAGGCGCTGGCCGCGCTGCTGGCGCCGTTCGGCACCCGGATCGTCTACCACGACGCCCGCCGCCTGCCCGCAGCGGCCGAGCAGCGGCTGCAGGCAGCCCGCCTGAGCCTGCCCGACCTGCTCGCGGGCAGCGATGTGGTCATCGCGTTGCTCCCTTTGACATCCGGAACGCGCCGCATGGTCGGCCGGTCCGCGCTGCGGCTGATGCGGCCGGGGGCGTTCCTGGTGAACGTGGGCCGCGGCTCGGTCATCGACGAGGAGGCGGTGGCCGAGGCGCTGGACAGCGGCAGGCTCGGCGGCTACGCCGCAGACGTCTTCGCGATGGAGGACTGGGCGCTGCCCGGCCACCCGGCGTCGATCCCGGCCCGGCTGCTGGCCCATCCCCGGACGCTGTTCACGCCCCATCTCGGCTCGGCGGTTGACGGAGTGCGGCGGGAGATGTCGCTGCAGGCGGCCCGCCAGGTCCGGCAGGTCCTGGCCGGCCAGCGCCCCGACCACGCGGTAAACAGCCCGCACCGCTGACCGCCCGGCCCCTTCCCCATCGCCCCGGCACCGAAGCCCATCCGGGCTGGGAGAACCCCCGGAGGCGATCGCCTAGGGTTGGGGGATGGCCTCCCTGCCAGCGGCACTGGCCTCGATTCCCAGTCCGCCGACCAACGGCATCCACGTCGGCCCGTTGTTCATCCATGTCTACGGGCTGATGTACGTGGTCGGGATCAGCCTGGCCATATACATCACCGGGCGGCGGTGGGCCGCGGCGGGCGGTGACCGGTCGCTCGTCTCCGACGTGGCGCTGTGGGCGGTGCCGGCCGGGATCGTCGGCGGCCGGATCTACTTCGACCTCACCACCCCGTTCGACATGCCGCATCACTGGTGGGGGCCGTTCGCGGTGTGGGACGGCGGGCTCGGCATCTGGGGCGGCATTGCGCTGGCCGCGATCGTGGGGTCGTGGCGGGTGCACCGGGCCGGCGCGAGCGTCGGCGTGTTCATGAACGCCGTCGCCCCGGCCCTGCTGGTCGCCCAGGCGGTGGGCCGCATCGGCAACTACTTCAACCAGGAGCTGTTCGGCAAGCCCAGCAGCCTGCCGTGGGCGGTGCAGATCAGCTATGCGGCGCGGGTGAACTCGGGAATCCCGGCTGCCGACCTGAAGTACACCACGTTCCAGCCGTCGTTCCTGTACGAGATGATCTTCGACCTGGCGCTGGCCGCCGCGCTGGTCTGGCTCGGCCACCACCGGAAGATCCAGCCGCAGGGCCTGTTCGCGCTGTACGTGGCCGGGTACTCGGCGTACCGGATCTTCGAGGAGACGATCCGGGTCGACTCTTCGGCCCACTTTCTCGGGCTGCGGCTGAACTTTTTCGTGGCGATCGTGCTGACCGCCGCCGGCCTGGTCTGGTTCGTCATCGCCCAGCGCCGCGGCGGCGCGCAGCACGGCCCCCCGCCAGCCTCCGCACCCCCCGCCACCGCGGCCCATACCACCGAGGCGGGCGAGCCGACCGGGCCGGGCACCGGCCAGCCGAGCACCGCCCGGCGGCCGCCGCCCAGCCCGGCGGCGGGCTGAACCGGTCAGACCCGGTCAGCCCATGGTCTTCGCGCCGTCCAGTGACTCGCGGATGATGTCCGCGTGCCCGGCGTGCTGCGCGGTCTCGGCGATGATGTGCAGCAGCGCGTGCCGGGCCGACCACTTCGCGCCGGGCGGGAACCACGGGGCCTCCGGCAGCGGATGCGCAAGGTCCAGGTCTGGCAGGCTCGCGACCAGCTCGTCGGTGCGGCTGGCCGCGTCGGCGTAGTCGGCCAGCACGCCTTCCAGCGTTTCGTCTGGCAGCAGCCGGAACCCGGCGGCCCGCCGGGCCCAGTCGGCCTCGGTCATGTCCGACACGCCGCCGAGGGCCGAAGGTCCCTCCAGGATGAAGTTCACCCAGCCGCGTTCGGCGGACGTGACGTGCTTGATCAGGCCGCCGAGGCACAGCTCGCTCACGGTGGTGCGCTGCCGGGCCTGCTCGTCGGTGAGGTCGCGGGCGGTAAAGCGCAGGAAGCGCCGGTGGCTGGCCAGCACCGCCAGCAGGTCCGCGCGCTCGCCGCTGGCGACCTGGGTGCTGGTGGCCTGATCCGGTGTGCTCGTGCTCATGGTTCCTGCCTCTCATCGTCGCTGCTCTAAGACCACGCTAGGCTTAATAGCGGCCACTTTCTGACCTGAATTGCGCGACACTTAAATATGGCCAACACCAGCACCCGCATGCTGCGGCTGCTGTCGCTGCTGCAGACGCACCGGTACTGGCCGGGCGCCGAGCTGGCAGACCGGCTGCAGGTTTCCCAGCGCACGCTGCGGCGGGACATCGACCGGCTCCGCGAGCTCGGCTACCCAGTCCAGGCGCAGCGCGGCGTAACGGGCGGCTACCAGCTAGCGGCCGGAGCGGCGCTGCCGCCCCTGCTGGTTGACGATGAGGAGGCGGTGGCGCTGGCGGTCGGGCTGCAGGCGGCTGCGGAGAGCCCCGTCGAGGGGATCGCCGAATCCTCGGTGCGGGCGCTGGCGAAGGTGGTCCAGGTAATGCCGGCCCGGCTGCGCCGCCGGGTCGAGGCGCTGCGCACGATGACCGTGCCGGCGAGCTGGGGCGGCGGCGCCCGGGTGAGCGTGGACCCGGGTGTTCTCACCGGGGTCGCGGTTGCCTGCCGGGACACCGAGCGGCTCCGCTTCAGCTACACAGCGGCGAACGGCCAGCAGACCGCCAGGCACGTGGAACCGCACCGGCTGGTCTCGCTCAGCCGCCGCTGGTACCTGGTCGGCTACGACCTCGACCGGCATGACTGGCGCAGCTACCGCATCGACCGCCTCAGCGGGCCGGAGGGCACCGGCGCCCGGTTCCGGCCGCGCGAGCTGCCCGCCGCCGACGCCGCCGCCTTCGTCCGGGCCGGCATCGGCAGCGTGTCCGCCGTCTATGACGTCGAGGTCTTGATCGACGCCCCGGCCGCGGCCGTGCGCGAGCGGATCGGCCGGTGGGCCACGGTCGAGAACGCGGGCCCAGGCCGCTGCCGGATTCGGATGACCGCCGACTCGCTGGACTGGCCCACGATGGCGCTGGGCGCGGTCGGCGCCGACTTCGAGGTGATCTCCCCGCCCGAGCTCGCCGACCACGTCCGCGACTGGGGCCGCCGGTTCAGCCGCGCGGGCCGAGACCGGCAACGTTGCTCGCCGTCGACGACACCTCGGTGAGGTGGATGCCAACGCTGACCGGGTGTTCCTCGAGGCCGCCCGAGGCCAGGGAACCGATGCCGAGCTGCCCGTTCTCGTTACCGCCCCACGCCCACAGCCGCCCGGCCGAGTCGATGGCGAAGCTGGTGTACCCGCCGGAGTTCACCTTCGCGAACATCACCCCGTGCGGCACGTGCACCCGCACCGGCACGTCAGAGCTGGTCAGGGTGCCGTCGCCGAGCTGGCCTCGCTGGTTGTTGCCCCAGGCCCAGACCGAGCCGCTGGCGAGAACGGCCACCGTCTGGCCGTTGGTCGCGCCGCTCCCGCCCTGGAACACCTGGGTCACCGGCCCGGGTAGATCGACCCTGACCGGCACGGCGCTGTCCCGCGTGCCGCCGTCGCCGAGCTGGCCCGCCGCGTTGTATCCCCAGTTGTAGTAGTCGCCGTTGGCCAGCAGCGCTCCGGAGCCCTCCCACGAGGAGGTGAGCGCGGTGACCTTAACGCCGGCCGGCAACCCGACGCGGGCCGGCCGGGCACTCGAAGCCGTCGACCCGTCACCCAGCTCCCCGGCTTCGCCGCTGCCACAGGCGTAAACGGTGCCGCGTGCGTAGAGCAGCGCATGGGTCCGCGCGCCCGTGGCCAGCGTCACGTCACTCAGCGGCAGCTTCTGCGGCGTGGCCTCGATGAGGCCGGACAGGCAGAGGTCATCGTCGGCGTTGAGGCCCCAGCCCCACGCACGGCCTTCCGAGTCGATCGCCAGCCCACCGTCGAAGGGCATCGGGTTGGCCAGCGACGCGATCTTGACCCCGGCCGGGAAGCTGACCTTGACCGCCTTGGTCTGATACGGCGTCTCGTGGCCGTCGCCGAGCTCGGCGAAGCTGTTCACGCCCCAGGCAAACACCTCGCCGGCCGACGTGAGCGCGTACCCGTCGGAGTTCGAGGTGGCGATCTGCACCACCTTCCCGGTGATCCCTGAGATGGCCGTCGGCGCCCCCAGCTCGAGCTGCGCGATCTTGCCCTCGTTGCCGACGACGCCCCACCGGTAGACGTCGCTGGTTGTCCTCGGCGCGGGTGCGGAGGTGGGTGCGGAGGTCGCTGCGCCGCTGTCACAGGCCGCGACGGCCAGCGCGGTCACGAGCGCCGCCGCAACGGCCACGAGCGCCTGCCGTGTGCTGCCAGCGCGACCCCGCGCCGTACCCGAGCCCCGAACCACGCCTAGGCCCCGGGCCATACTTGCTAGAATGTAAACCATGGTTGTCATTCTAGGCCGGGAGCGGTCGTGAGCGAACACGGTCGTGGGTCGCCGCCCGACGAAGGCCGGCACGCTGGCGCGGACCGGCCCGGCCGCAGGCGTCCCGCGCTGGGCCCCGCGCTGCGCCGGGCCTGGGTTGGCTACCAGCGCCGGCTGGACCAAGAGATGGCCGCGGCCGGCTTCCCCGACCGTGGCTTTCCCGATGGCCGGGTGCTGCGCCTGTGCGCCCGCTCTGACGACGTCACCGCCTCCCAGATCGGCCGGGAGCTCGGCATCACCCGCCAGGGCGCGGGGAAGATCGTGGCCGACCTGCATGATCGCGGGTATGTGGCGCTCGGGTCGTCACCGGGCGACGCCCGGCAGAAAGTGATCACGCTCACCCCCCGTGCTCGCGACTACCTAGCCGCGCAGCGGGCCGCCGCGCGCCGGATCGAGCAGGAACTGGCCGAACAGGTCGGCAGCGAGGCATTCGAGAGCCTCTTTGCCCTGCTCGAGGCGCTCGGTGGCGAAGAGGACCAGCCGCGGATGCGCGACTACCTGCGACACGCCCTCCGTCTCGCCGACGACCCCGAACAGACGTGACACCCCAGCCCGGCCGCGGCCGCCGGGTGCCCGTTACGAGACTTGGCGCCGCTGCGTCGGCACCGCCACTGCGGGCCCGGAGTCCGCCGCCGGCCCGCCGTCGGCTTCTGCGTCCGGGTCGCGAGGGCGGGCGCGCAGCCGAGCGGTGTAGATGGAGTAGCCATCGATGTAACGGGCGACAGCCGTGGCGGTCACTGTGGCGGCGATCATCGGGATCGCGATCGCGAACTCCCCTCCGGTGAGCTCGAGGATGAGCACCAGACCGGCGAGCGGCGCCTGCATGGCCGCGCCGAGCATCGCCGCGGCCCCGACCAGCGCGTAGGCGCCGGCGGGTGAGCCGGGCCAGGCCAGGCTCCAGGCGATCCCGGCGGCGCCGCCGAGCACGGCGCCGGTGCTCAGCGTGGGGGTAAACAGGCCGCCGGACGCGCCGCTGCCCAGGCATAGCGCGGTGACCAGCGGCTTGAGCGCGAACAGCGCCAGCAGCAGGACGAACCCGTCGGCGCCGACAAACGCGTCATGCGCCATGTCCTTGCCGTTGCCGAGCAGCTGCGGGTAGGCGAACGCGATCACGCCGAGGATCGTGAACGCGACGGCAGGGGCGAATATCGCGACCCGGCCGCGGGCCTGGTGGTGGGACACCCAGCCGATCAGGCGGATGTAGCCGGAGGAGATCACCCCGATCAGCGGGCCGGCCAGCAGCGCCCAGACCAGCAGCGTCATCGTGAACCGGTAGCCGGGGATGTCGATGTACGTTGGCCGGTCGGGCAGGTACAGCCACGCGGTGGCCGTGGCGATCCACGAGCAGGCCAGCGCCGGCAGGACCACGGGCACGCTGATCGTTCCCAGCATGACCTCTGCCGTGAACAGCGCCCCGCCGAGCGGGACGTTGTAGACCGCGGCGAGGCCCGCCCCCCCACCGCACGCCATCAGCAGCCGGCGCTGCGCCGGGGTCAGCCTGGCCCAGCCAGCCAGGACGCTGGCGGACACGCCGCCCATGAGCTTGGGCGCGTTCTCCCTGCCGATCGAGGCGCCCATCCCGATCACGATCTCCGATATCACCGAGGTGCCCAGCGAGCGCCGGAACGACAGCTTGGCGCCGTCGCCCCACACCACGTCGTCAAGCTCCGACTTCTTGCCCGAGGTGTAGTGGCGCAGGAGGAACCAGGCAATCCCGCCGAGCACCCCGGCGGACAGCAGCACGACTAGCCGCCGGACGTCGGAGGCTCGCTCGACCGCGGCCTCCAGCGACCCGGTGTGGTAGCCGAAGGCGAGATGCTGGACGCTGAACAAGATCAGCATCATCAGGTCGCCAAAGAGCCCGGCGGCGACGCCGGTGGCTGCAACCATCAGCCAGAACTTCAGCGTCAGCGCCGCGTCGCCGTCACCGGTCGCGTTGGGCTGCTCGGTGGCCCCCCGGCCCGACGGCAGCCTGTGGGCGATCAGCGGCGGCGGGACCCGTGCCCGCCCCGGGTGCTCCTGGCGCTTTGGGTGCTGCTGGCGCGGCTGCGTCACGACGCCTCCTTGGCCACGGAGCGCGAGGCAAGCGGGCCAGGCAGGAAGATCTCCCTGGCTTCCCTGAACGCGTAGAACACGATGACCAGCGCGGCCAGCGGATCGGCCCACCACAGCCCGGCCGCCGCGTTCAGGGCGAGACCGGCCGGCACGCGCCGACGGTCGCCAGCGGCCATGGGCTCGCTGTTCCGATCCAAGGGACGCTCCCTGCGGGGGTCAGGGCACTGGCCGACTTCCGTCAGCAGATACTTTCGTAACAGAACTATATCGCCGCGCGCTGCCGGGTGTCAGCCCGCGATGGCGGCGACCACGCTGAGTGCGGCCATGACGGCCATCGCGGCCGCCGCAAACATGCTGATCAGGCGGGCCGGAATGACCCGGAGCAGGCCGCGGCCGCCGGTGATGGCCAGCGCGGCCACTACCCAGAGCGCCAGCACGCTGCCGAGGCCGACGGACAGCGGGTCGTGGTAGCGGGCGGCCAGGTTCGCGATGACGATCTGCGTCAGGTCGCCGAATTCGGCCACGATGACGATGGCGAAGCTGGCAGCCGCCACCGGCAGGAATCCCTTCGCGACGGCGCGTTCCGGGGCTGCATCCTCGTCCTGGCCTCGCCGGCGCCACAGCAACCAGGCGCTGAACAGGAACAGCGCCGCGACGACCACGTCCAGCGTGCGGTGCGGCAGCAGGGACAGCAGGCCGCCGGCCACGACCGCGAGACAGGTATGCACCGCGAACGCGGCGGCCACCCCGGCGAAAACGGGCAGCGGCCGGTGCCGCGTGCCCAGCACCAGGCTCGCGAACGCGGTCTTGTCCGGAAGCTCGGCAGGTAATACCAGCGTGAATGCGACGGCACAGACGGCGAGGCTCATCGACGCGACCCCTTATCAGGCCCGGCCGCGCCCGGGAGTGCGCACACCTCCGGCACGGCAGTCGGTTAACTGCGGCCGAAGGTCTTGCTCAGCGCGGCGCAACAGCGCCGCGCCCCGGGCACCGGGCCCTTGCGGGCCGTCCTGACGATGCTGCCGGTGGCGAGCTACTCCCCTTCGCTGTCCGCAGCGTACCTGACCACGCTGGGCCCGAACAGCCCAAGGCCCCGGCGGGCGCCTCCAGCGCGGGTGGCAGAGACCGGGGTGCTGCGCCAGCGGGCCGGCTGGGCGGCTTCAGCGGGCCCGGCTGGGCGGCTTCAGCGCGGACGGCGCCAGTCGAGGCGCTCCGGCGGGGGGCCGAGGTTGGGCGGCGGCTCGTCGCCGGCCGGCTCGGCAACCTGCAGCCCCGCCTCGGCTGGCGTCATGGACCCGGCGGCCGCGGCGTCGGCGCTCACCGCCTCCTCGACGCTGAGCAGCGTGGCCGTCGGCAACGCGATGATGCCGGGGTTGGCGTCGGCGAATACCACGTGGCGCCCGGTTGGCGACGCGTAGGTGACGATGACCGCGCTCGGCGGCAGCCGCTGCAGCTCATGCTGCTCCACAAGGAACTCGCGTGACCGCTGCGACGTGCGGGCAATCGACGAGCTGGTGCCGACCGCCGTCGAGGTACTGATCCCCCACGTGGTGCCCGAGCTGATGCCGGCGGTGATCGACCGCGAGTCCGACGTGCCGCGCGACTCGCTGGCGTCCTTGCTCTGCGACCCGGTGACATGCCCGAACGGCGCGAAGGCGTCCTGCCGGGTGCGGCCGCGGCCGCGCTGCGAGCCGTAGCTCTCACTGACCGACGCCGAGTCGGCCACGGAGTCGGCCGTTCCCACCGTGCTGGTGTAGGAGTCGCCGGCGGTATCGGTAACGGAGGTCCCGACGGTGTCGGTCAGCTGGCTGACCAGGAACCGGTGCTCGGTGCCGATCTGCTCGCTGGCCACCCGGGCGTCGTCGGCATTGCCGAGCCGCATGAACGCGATGGCGGCGTTGCCGCGGCCGAGCCGCTCCTTGACGTGTCCTGGGATCGAGCGGTAGCCGACGACCAGCCCGGTGCCGGAGATCTCGCACGCCTCGAGCAGCCGGTCCAGCACATCGGCACCGAGCTTCTCCGCGCCAAGCAGGCAGACGGTGTGCTGCCAGCGCGGGCCGGCCGATGCCTGCCGCAGCACGTGGGTGAGGGCCACCGTCAGGTAGGTGCCCAGGACCTTGTTGCCCAGCGCGCCCACCCGCCGGTCCAGGCACGCGACCCGCAACCTGCTCGGCGGCAGTGGCACCGGCGCCGACCCGAGCTGGTCCAGCCTGCGCAGCCGGGATTCGATCGCCCAGGCCCGCTCGATCACCACCCGGTCGGCCGCGGCGCGGCCGAACAGGGCCGTAACCCGGTCCATCTGTTCCGCGGTCAGCAGCCCGGCCTGCAGGTGCTCGCGCGGGTCGCCGACCTGGGCCAGCACCCGCAGCGCGGCCGTGACCTGGGCGATGCTCGCCTCAGGGCCGAGTACACCGAGGATCCGGTGCAGGATCGTGTTGTCGACCGGGGCGGCCCCGGCCGGGCCGCTCACACTCCCACCCTGCTCGGCGGCGGCGACGGTCGCGGCCAGCACGTCCGCCAGCGCGTCGGCGTCGAGGCCGGTGCCAAGGTCGAGCCGGGGCAGGTCGCCGGGCAGGACCCAGACCAGCGGGTCGATCCCGGACCGGCGCGCCACCGCGAGCAGGTCACCGGCAACCGCGCCCTCGGTCAGGTCGAGCACGGTGACATCGCCGCCGGCCGACAGGCGCGGCGCAGCGATCATGGTGAGCAGCGCCGACCAGCCCGGCAGCGTGCCGCCGGCCAGGTCCACCCGGTCGACGTCGCCGGGCAGGGACACCGCGTACCACTGCAGCTGCCGGTCGAATGCCTCACGCCGTTCCTCCCACGCGCGGACCTGCCTGGCGTGCTGTTCCTGGCGTGCCGCAAGCCGGTTGCGCTGCACCTCGCGGATCTTCTCCACCCGCTGCTCCTCGGCGGCGAGCTGCTCGCGCAGGTCCTGCCTGCTTCGCCGGATAGCGCGCCCGCTGACAGCTGCGGCTGCCAGGAAGACCGCCACGCCCAGGCCGGTGAGCGAATAGTTCAGCAGCCCGGTCAGCCCGAGAGCGAGCAGCAGGCCGGCCAGCGCGGCCGAGGCCGCGCAGGTCACTTTCAGCGGCCGGCTCAGCCGCCGTTCCTCACGGCGCTGCGCCACCACCCAGCCCGGGTTGACCTGTTCCGTCGCTGGCGGCACCGGGCGGCGCGGCAGCGGGCCCGGATCGGGATGCAGCGGCACGTACTGCCAGCCGAGATAGACCCGGTCCGCCCGGACCGCGGCGCGCTGCGGCGGAGGGACAGGCGGGCGGAACCCGGCGGCCGCGCTCATCCCGGCCGCCCACGATCCCCGGGCCGCACACCACCGTCCGGTCCCACGCCGACACCCCGGGCGGGCACATGCCGGCACCGGGGCAGCATCCGCGGCCGCGGCTCCCTGGCCAGCAGTGCAAACCCGCCGACGGCGGCCGGGGCCGAGCCTAGCCAGGGGTCCGTGACCAGATCGGGCATGCCGCCGATGCCGTGCGCAACCAGAGCCCCGTTCCGGCCGTTCCCGCTGAGCCCGTTTCCGCCCACCCCATTCCCACCGGCCCCGTTCCCACCAGCCCTGTTTCCGCTGGCCCCGCTCGCGCCGGCCCAGCTACCGCTCGCCCCGCCATCACCAGTCCTGGTCCCGCCGGTGAAGGCACCTATCAGCGCCTGATCGACAGGGCCGCCCGCGACCAGCACGTTCACCTCCGCGGCCAGGCGATCCGCGGTGTCGCCGGGCCCGGTGCCGAGCACTACGGCCATCCCGGCGCCGTGGCCGATCCTGACGAGGTCAGCCAGGGCCCGCTGGCCCGCGACCTCGCAGCCGTTGATCCAGGCCAGGCTATCCCCGGGGACCGACATTCCGGCCAGTTCGCCACAGACGGCCGTCAGGTCGGCAACCACGAGGCCGGCGATCATCGCGGCGGCGTTGTCATCGGCGCCGCGATCGAGGGAGAACAGGGTCACCCCCCGGTCCCTGACCGTCTGGCCCAGGCTGACCCGCGGCGTCCCCTCCGGCCCGGGTCCCAGCCAGCGCCCGAGCGCCGACGCGCGCAGCCTCGGCAGCTGCGCAGCGGGCCCGGCCACCATGGACGGATCGGCCTGGAGCAACCTGGCCGAGACGGCCACCCGGTCCGCCAGCACGTCGCGGCGCGAGCGATACGGCGGGATCTGTGCTGCCCGCTCGCGCAGCCCGTCCGGGGTGAGCAGGCCGACCAGATCGTCGAGCACCGGCAGCCGGCGGTCGCCGGGAGCGGCGGCCTGGACCGCTAGCGCGTCGGTCAGGTAAGCGGCGCAGGACCGCCGCTGCTGATCACCGACGTCGGTCCAGTCGATCGTGGCCATGACCAGCGCAGCGGCGCGGGCCGGATCGCCGCCGCGCAGCGGCTCGTAGCAGCAGGGCCCGGCGGGGCCGAAGCACGAGAACGGCGCGCCAGGCTCCGTGCACGCGGCGGCCAGCGACTCGGCCAGCCGCGGGGATCCGGTCAGGTCAATGACGATCACCGGCTTGCGCCGCCTGATCGCCGCATGGGCGAGAGCGAACCCGCTCTGGCCCACGGCGGTCCCCGCGCAGAGCACCCCGCCTTCGGCTTCTCGCCAGGAGATGGCGGCGGGACGGCCGGTTGTCACGTCGACGCCCACGCAGCAGCCGTCCCTGGTGACGACGCCCGCACCGGACCGGAGCGCGGCCGCGGTCGCCCGCCGGCGCGCCGTCACGATGAGGCCCGCCCGCCAGGGACGCCCGCCGCCGAGCCGCCGCTGCAGCCAGCTCAGGCCCAGGACCTCGGCAGCGGCCAGGATCAGCGCGAGCGGGAACTGCTCGGGCAGCCAGTGCGCCAGGCCCGCGTAGGCATCGGACAAGTGCAGCAGGTGACCGGGATGCCCGCCGATCCCGCCCAGGTAGCCGAGCACGTGCCGGGGCCCGGCCGTGAAGTCGCTCACAGCCCGGGACGGGCCGATGGCGAGCACCCACACCAAGCCGGCCCGGCCGGGGCAGCCAGCCACTCCGGTCGCCAGCGGGTGACCCGGTCGATCACGTACATGACCGCGGCGAGCAACAGTGTCAGCTGGGCCAGCAGCAGGTGCGCCAGCAGCAGCACCAGCGCGATGACAGCTATTAACTCGCCGTGGTGCGGGGCGTCCCTGGGGGCGACCTCCGGTGGACGACCGGCCTGACCTGGTGCGGAGTAACGCATAACGGGTCAAGGTTCCCAGTCCTCCACCGCGTGTGTCCAGGCTGCGGAGAAAGTGCCCTCCCCCGCTGTGCCGTTCCCGGCACGGCGGGGAGGCTGCCAGCGGATCAGCCGCTGAGCGAGCTGACCAGTTTCCGAGACACCGACAGTGTTGCCGACGGCACCGCCGTGCCATAGGTCGCCGACAGGTACTTCGAGGTGTCACCGGTGGTGAGAATCCAGGACAGGAACGCCTTGATGGCACTCGCCTCGACGGCGCTCGGCTGGGTCTTCTTCACGACGGCGTACTCGTAGTTGATGATCGGGTATCCGGTGGGCGCTGAGGTGTTGATCAACTGCTCGGCGCCGGCGGCGGGAACGGCGGGGAAGCTGGCCAGTGCGGCGCTGATCGCGGCGGGGGTCGCCGTGGTGTACTTGCCCGCCTTGTTGGCGACGGATGCCTGACCGAGGCCCGCGGCAGTGGTCTTGGCCTCGTAGCTGTTCCCGATGTAGGCGATGCAGTCCTTGATGCCGGCGCACCCGGTCACCATGCCGCCATTGCCGGTCTCGGCCACCGCACCGGGCACGGACGGCCAGGTGATGGTGGTGCCGATGTCGGCCGCCGGCCACAGGCTCGGGTCCTGGGCGTTCAGGTAAGAGCCGAACTGGAACGTGGCGCCCGAGCTGTCGGCGCGGTGCAGCGTAACAATCTTCGCCGGCGGCAGCGTCGCTCCCGGGTTGAGCGCGGCGATCGCCGGGTCGTTCCACGTAGTGATCTTGCCGGTGTAGATCTCCGCGAGCACCTTGCCACTCAGGTTCAGCGACTTCACCCCGGGGAGGTTGTAGTTGACCATGATCGCGGCCACCGTGAGCGGGATGTTGAGCAGCCCGGGGTATTTCGCGAGGTCCGAGGCGGACAGGGGGGCATCGGACGCGCCGATGTTCACCAGGTCCTCGCCCGCGTCCGTGATTCCGGTGCCCGACCCCGTGGCGCCCGACGTGATCGTCACCTTCGGGTTCGCGGTGCTGTAGGCCGTCTGCCAGGCGCCGAACAGCGGGAACAGGATCGTGCTGCCGGTCTCAGTAATCGACGTGCCGCTGGCGTTGGCCGCTGCTGCTGCCGCCGGAGCGGACTTCGATGCCGCAGGGGTTGATGAACTGCTGCTGCAGGCAGCCGCCAGCAGGGTGAGCGGGACCAGGGCGGCCGCTGTGCACACCAAGCGAAATCTCTTGACCACCGGAAGGTACTCCTTTACTTCTGCACACTGACGCGTGCGTTACACGACTCGCACGCGGCGCGTGCGATGAGGGTCCGCGCTCGCGCGCGGTTCCTGCCCCCGGGCGGCGGGGAGTTTTGTTGATATTTTCGATATTTCATATATGTATAGTAGGTTTTTAGGTTGTGCCCGGGGAGGGTCTCGGATATGAGAAGGGCCGCCCAGTTAGCGCGCGGTCTCTTCGTGTGCGGGATGCTCGAGGACCTGCTCGGCGTCCCCGTGCTCCACCATGTGCCCCTAGTACAGGACGATGGCGCTACCGGCGACCCAGCGGGCCTGGGCCAGGTTGTGGGTCACGATCACCACGGTGATCTTCAGGGTGAACGTGCGGCGGCCGGTGCGGCGCGCGACCGGCCTGACCCGCTGCGGAGTAAGGAATATCGGGTCACGGTTCCCACTCCTCCACCGCGTGTGTCCAGGCTGCGGAGAAAGTGCCCTCCCCGCTGGGCCCGTTGGGCTCGCTGGCCCGGCTAACCCCGCCATCAGCTACCAGCTGACCGCCGGACTCGACCACGATCCGGAACAGGTCGGGGCGGAACACCGCGATGGTCAGCGCCACCGGCCTGTCCTCCTCGGGATCGTCGAACCGCACCGTCACCAGCGCGGCCGGCTGCCCGGCCGACAGCCGCAGGCTCCTGGCCACCGAGGGCGGCGGGGGCTGCAGCTCCACGTGCACAGCGCGCGGCTCGCCGACCGCCACGAGCTCGCCGTGATCGGGGTCCGGCAGGACCGGTGCGGTGATCGGCAGCAGGCTGAGGCCGCCCACGCCTGCACCGCCCTGAGCATTGATGAACGGGCCGGCTATCTCCTTGAGCAGATAGGTCGTGCAGAACGCGGCCGGCTCACCACCGGCCGTCCACTGCACCCTGATCACGCCGACCGGGTCGGCGGGCGGAATCCGCAGCGCCCACCCGATGTCCTCCGGAACCTGGCGCCACGAGGCCTGCCGGCTCCGGCAGTCGATCTGGCCGCCCATCGGGTCGGCGTAGGAGCCGAGCCCGGGCACGCCCTCGATCGGGATGAGGTATTCGGCCGGGCTGACCCGGTACAGCTGCCCGTCCGGCAACCGGCGGACGAGATGCCGGGTCGACAACTCGTCCACGGCGGCGTCGATCTCGGCGGTGCTGACGTTGTAACGCCGCGCCAGCGCGGTGTGCCTCGGCAGCCGCCAGCCCGGCTCGTGATGCACGAGCGAGGCGGCGATCCGGTCCGCGAGCACGCCGACGGCAGGGCGCGACGAGCCGCGCGCACGCAGGCCACTGGCAGCGGCGCCCGCACCCGCGCCGCCCTCCCGGCCCGCCCGGTCCTGGCCGCCGCTACTCGAGGGCATGCGGGCCTGCGCGAATGCTGACCTGCTTTCCCCCTCCATAACCGGTTCCTCGCTGGCCCCCGGCACGGCTGTCACTCCGCATAACGCCGGGAGATCGCGACGATCACCCGTCCCAGAATGATGATTATCACGACAAACACCAGCAGGATCAGCGCGGCGTCGTAGGACAGGATCAGGCCCGAGGTCGTCCCGGCGTCCCAGAAGTTGAAGATCGCGTAGGTGAGGAACGCCACCGGCGCGTGGGTCAGCTGCATCGTCGGGTTCAGGTCGGTCCAGCCCGCGGTGTACAGCAGCGGCGCGGTCTCGCCCACCGAGATCGCGATCGCCACCAGCATGCCGGTGATCATCCCTGGCAGCGCGGACTTGAGCACGATCTTCCGCAGCGTCCAGCCGGGCGAGATGCCGAGCGCCTCCGCGCCTTCGCGGTAGGAAGAGGGCACACCCAGCAGCGACGTCTCGGTCGCCTTGGTGATGTACGGAATCGTGATCACCGACAGCACGAGCACGGCGGGCAGCAGGCCGAACCCCCAGTGCAGGCCGATCACGAGAGTGAGGTAGCCGACCAGGCCGAGGACGATCGACGGGATCCCGGACAGCACCTCGTAGCCGCCGCGGAGTATGGCCCGGTGCCGGCCGACGGCGTACTCGGCCAGGTAGAGGCCGGTGAGGACGCTGATCGTGCCACCGACGATCAGCACGCCAAGTGTGATCAGCAGCGTGCCGAGGATCGCCTGCTTGAGCCCGCCCGCGTCACCCGACGTGGTGTTCGTGGTCAGCACGCTCCACTGGAAGTTCGGGATCGCGCGCACGATGACCCCGCCGGCCAGCCAGATGGCGGGGCCGACGATGATCAGCAGGGCGATCCCGCAGAGAATCCAGAACACCGCGTTGCCGATCTTGCGGCGCGCCGGCACGCGGGCCCAGTCGGCGGTCTCGCCGCGCACGGCCGACCTGCTGCGGCTCGCCATCGCTAGAGCCCCCTTCCGACGGGCAGCGCGGTGCCGGACACCCGCCGCACCATCAGCCGTGCGATCACGTTCGTGGCCAGGGTGATCACCATCAAAATCAGGGCCAGTTCGGCGAACGCGCTGACGTCCATCCGGTCGGTGATCGCGGTGTCGAGGTTCTGTACGATGTTGGCGGCGATGGTGATCATCGCGGCGTACAGGTTGTTGGGCAGCGCGCCGAGCGCGACCCCGCAGACCATGGCCACGGCGATCGTCTCGCCCAGCGCCCGGCCCAGGCCGAGCACAGCCGCGCCAATCAGGCCCGCGCCGACCCACGGCAGGGTCACCCTACGGGCGGCCTGCGCGTCGGACATACCCAGCGCGATCGCGCCCTCCCTGGGCAGCAGAGGCACGCCGCGGATCAGGTCACGGGACGTGGCGGCGACGATCGGGATCACCATCAGCGCGAGAATCAGGCCCGACGTCAGCAGGCCCTGGCCGTTCCCTGGGTCGCCGTGGAAGAAGCCGAGCCCGGGCCAGTTGGGGATGATCTTGATGATCGCCGGGGAGATGTGGTGGGCGATGAAAGGCCCGAAGGTGAGCGCGCCCCACAGGCCGATGATCACGCTTGGGATGCCGGCCAGCAGCTCGATGAACGCGCCTATGATGCTCGCCGCCCGTCTCGGCAGGCGCTCCACGATCGCCAGGGCGGCTCCGATCGACACCGGGACGGCGATGATCAGGGCGATCGCGGAGGTCGCCAGCGTGCCCAGGATCTCCGGCAGCGCGCCGAATTCCTCGCCTGCCAGGTGGGTGACGCCGTCGGACTTCACCGGCGCGGCGTACTGGGCGCCGAAGTTCCAGACCTTTCCGGTGAAGATGTGCCATCCGCTGAACCTGATCGCTGGGATGGCCTGGAGGATCAGCGTGATCAGCACGAAGAACAGCATGAGCAGGGGCACCACGGCACCGCCGCGGCCGAGCCACATGACCAGGCCGCCGTTGCGGACGAAGTTGCGGACCGAGGCACCCGGCCGGCGGAGGGGCGGGTTGCCCGCCCCTCCGCCCGGCACGGTCGGTGCAGTGGCTGCCATCAGATCAGCTGCCGATGGAGCTGACGAGGCTCTGAGCTGTGGACTGCGTGGCCGAAGGCAGCGCCACGAAGCCCACTGTGCCCAGGTTCTTCGCGGAGTCGCCGGTGGTGAGGATCCAGGACAGGAACGCCGTGACGGCCTTGGCCTCGGCGGCGCTGGGCTGGGTCTTCTTCACGATCGCGTACTCGTAGTTGATGATCGGGTATCCCGTGGCCGCCGAGGTATTGATCAGCGCCTCGGCCCCGCTGGACGGCGCTGCCGGGAAGCTGGCCAGGGCCGCACCGACCGAAGCGGGCGTGTCCTGGACGAACTTGCCCGCCTTGTTCGCGAGCGCCGCCGACCCGAGGCCGGCCGCTGCCGTCTTGGCATCGTAGCTAACCCCGATGTAGGCGATGCAGCCCTTGGTGCTGCCGCACCCGGTCACCATGCCGCCGCTGCCGGTCTCGGCCAGCGCGCCGGGCGCCGACGGCCAGGTGATCGTCGTGCCGACGTTGGACGATGGCCACGCGCTCGGGTCCTGTGCGCTGAGGTAGGAGGTGAACAGGAAGGTGCTGCCTGAGCTGTCCGCGCGGTGCACGGTCACAATCTTCATGGACGGCAGCGAGACGCCGGGGTTGAGCTTGGCGATCGCCGGGTCGTTCCAGGTGGTGATCTTGCCGGTGTAGATCTGCGCCAGCACGGTGCCGTTGAGGTTGACCGACTTTATGTTAGGCAGGTTGTAAAACACCTGGATCGACGCCACCGCGAGCGGGATGTTAAGCAGTCCCGGGTACTTCTCGAGGTCCGAGGCGGACAGGTAAGCATCGGACGCGCCGATGTTCACCAGGCCCTCGCTGGCGTCGGCAATGCCGGTGCCGGAGCCCGTCGCGCCCGAGGTGATCGTCACTGCCGTGTTCGCGGTGCTGTAGGCCGTCTGCCAGGTGCCGAAGAGCGGGAACAGCAGGGTGCTGCCGGTCTCGGAGATCGACTTGCCTGATGCGTTGGCTGCTGCCGCCGCGGGAGTGGTCTTTGATGCCGCAGGAGTTGATGAACTGCTACTGCAGGCAGCCGCCAGCAGGGCGAGCGGGACCAGGGCGGCCGCTGTGCACGCCAAGCGGATTCGTTTGGCCACCGGGGAATACTCCTTTACATATGCACGCTGACGCGTGCGCTACACGACTCGCACGCGGCGCGTGCGATGAGGTCCGCGCTCGCGCGCGGTTCTTGCCCCCGGGCGGGGGGAATTACGGTCCTCTCGCCCGGGAGGGTCTTGTCTAGCCGAAGCGGCCACCCACGTAGTGGGCGGTCTCCTCGTGTGCGGGGTTCTCGAAGACCTGCTCGGTGTCGCCGTGCTCGACCATGTGCCCCTGGTAGAGGAAGATCGTGCTGTCGGCGACCCGGCGGGCCTGGGCCAGGTTGTGGGTCACGATCACCACCGTGATCTTCGGGGTGAGCGTCTTGAGCAGCGCCTCGATCGACTCCGTGGCCAGCGGGTCGAGCGAGGATGTCGGCTCGTCGAGCAGCAGTACCTCGGGGTCGACGGCCAGCGCCCGGGCCAGGCAGAGGAGCTGCTGCTGCCCGCCGGACAGCCGGAACGGCGAGTCCTTGAGACGGCTGGAGACCGCGTCCCACAGCCCGACCTCGGTGAGCCGCCGTTCCGTGATCTCCCGCATCCCGGAGCGGCTGGCCATCTTGTGCGCCCGCACCCCGGAGACCACGTTATCCATGATCGACATAGGGAACGGGTTCGGCCGCTGGAAGAGCATCCCCACCCGGCGCCGCAGCGTCATCAGCTCCACGTGCGGGTGCCAGATGCTGCGCCCGTCCAGGAGCACGTCACCGTCGTGCCGGTAGCCGGTCACCTTGTCGTTCATCCGGTTGAAGGTCCGCAGCAACGTGGACTTGCCGGAGCCGGTTGGGCCGATCAGCGCGGTGATCGCGCCCTTCTGGACGTTCGTCGTGATGTTGGAAAGGACCGTCCGCTGCCCGAAGCCCAGCGTAAGGTCCACCGGCGCGATCGCGGTTTCCGCGCTCGCTGCGGGCGGGGCCTGCATGCTGGCCGGAGCGCCGGAGGTGCCGGTCGCGGTCACCGGGACGGTTGCGCCGCCAGCCCCGGCCGGATCAGCCTCAATCGACATGATGTCGCCTTGCCCCCAAGCCTCGTGATGAGCCCTGCCGTGTTTGGTGGCCCGCACCATTTCTAGGGGGCCAAGGTAACGAGCAGTTGAACAACAGGTGATGAAACAGGCGACGAACAAATGGCAAGAAGGAGAACGATGCCCCGACATGCTTGTGGCCCGCCGAGGTCTCCCCAGCGGGCCACGAGGCAAAAAGCACGAGGCTAGACAGCCACCTCGAGCTCGGTGATCTTGCCGATGTCGGCGGACACGACGCGCTCGGCCCTGACATTGCCGGGAGCAAGCACGCGCAGCGTCCACGAACCCGGGGCAGCGAAGAACCGGAAGCCGCCGTCGTCGCCGAGCGGCACCTCGGCGACAAATTCGCCGCCTGAGTTGAGCAGCCGCGCGTAGCCGACGGGCACAGCGGACCCGTTCTGGGTCACCCGCCCCTGCACGACCGCCTGGGTGCCGGCATCCTTGGCCGTGCTCACCGGTGCCCCGCCCGCGGGGGCGCCGCAGCCGTCAGCGCTCACTTGCCATCTCCTACCTCGATCGGAACCCCGACCAGGGAGCCGTACTCGGTCCAGGATCCGTCGTAGTTCTTCACGTTCGGCTGGCCGAGCAGCTCATGCAGCACGAACCAGGTGTGCGCCGAGCGCTCGCCGATCCTGCAGTACGCGATCGTCTCCCTGCCGAAGTCCACGCCCGCCTCGTCGCCGTAGAGCGCGCGCAGCGCGTCGTCGGACTTGAACGTGCCGTCTTCCTCCGCTGCCTTCGACCACGGGACATTCTTGGCTGTCGGGATGTGCCCGCCGCGCTGAGCCTGCTCCTGCGGCAGGTGAGCCGGGGCGAGCAGGCGCCCGGCGAACTCGTCCGGCGAGCGGACGTCGACCAGGTTGTCCCGGCCGATGGCGGCGACCACCTCGTCGCGGAACGCGCGGATCGCCTTGTCCTGCTCCTGCGCGTGGTACTCGGTCTTGGCGCGCTGCGGGACGTCGGTCACCAGTTCGCGGGACTCGAGCTCCCACTTCTTCCGGCCGCCGTCGAGCAGCTTGACGTTGTTGTGCCCGTACAGCTTGAAGTACCAGTACGCGTACGCGGCGAACCAGTTGTTGTTGCCGCCGTAGAGGATGACCGTGTCGTCGTTGGAAATGCCCCGCTCGGAGAGCAGCGCCTCGAAGCCGGCCCTGTCCACGAAGTCGCGGCGCACCGGGTCCTGCAGGTCGGCCTTCCAGTCGATCTTCACGGCGTTGCGGATGTGGCCCTTGTCGTAGGCGCTGGTGTCCTCGTCCACCTCGACGAGCACCACGCCGGGGTCGCTACCGTGCGCCTCGACCCAGTCGGCGCCGGTGAGGACGTCGGATCGGCTCATATGGGAACCTCCTTGTCGGTTTCAGCCGTGGCCAGAGTCTGGCGGCCCGGCCAGATACGTCGGATCATCAGATACATCTCGCAGCCCAGGCAGAGCCCGAAGACACCGTTCAGGAACGCGGCGAGCAGGCCAGCCGATGCGGCCGCCATGCCAAGCGGCGTGATACCCGCTGCGTAACCGATGACCCCTATCACGCTGATCAGGAGGCCAGTGCCCTGGGCGAACCTCGGCGGCGCCTCTGGCTCGAGTTCTTTGGGCGGCCCGAGACGCGGCCGCACCAGCCAGCGGTAGATCAGGCCGTACGGGGCGTACCGCATGCCGAAGAGGGTGGCGATTGCGAAGATCACCGCCTGCGCGCCCAGCAGCCAGGCGCTTCCGGTGATCAGGACAACGGCGAAGACCACCATGGTGATCAGCGCTCCGAAGCGTGGTCCCCTCGGATCGATGTCCATTTGCGATGTCCCTTCGGGATGCTGGCGGGGGGTCGCCCGTAGACCCGGCCCCGCCCGGCACGCTCTGCTTCCCGGTGCCCTCCACCTCGCCCGTTGACGCGGCCCACGCGGCCGCGGGCCAGGGAGAGGATCGGGCGGCCCGGCCGGGCGGGGGCCCGGCAGGCTCGGTGGCCTAACAGAGCGCGGTCGCGACGCGGCAGTAATCCACGGCGCGCCGCCGGGTCAGCATCGACTCCGGCAGCCGTGCGGCCGCTGTCACAGGCGACGCTGATATCCGGACAGGCACGGTCCCGATGCTATGCGTAGCCGGGCTCACCTGTCACTATCCCCCTCTATCGATCTAATCACTAGGAATAACCCTACGACAACTCCCCGACGGCGGCGATAACGTCGGCCTTGCGAGGCTGACCACTCGCGCGCTTGGCGACGCGGCCGTCGGGGCCAACCACCAGGACCGTCGGAGTCCGGCGGATGTCCAGGCGGCGGACCAGATCGAGATGGGATTCGGCGTCGATCTCCACGTGTGCCACCCCGTCGACCATCCCGGCCACCTCGGCCAGGATCCGCCGGGTGGCGCGGCACGGCGCGCAGAAGGCGGTGGAGAACTGGACCAGGGTGGCCCGCTGGCCGAGCGGCAGCCCTAGTTCCACGGAGGTAAGCATGGGGCCGGCGTCCGCTGCCGCGCCGTCGGCCGCCTGAGCGGCCGCAGCGCCAGCCCTCGGGCTGCCGCCGATACCGCGGATCCGGCCGTTGGTCCGCTGCCAGGCAAGCCCGGTCACCACCGCGACGGCGAGCGCCGCCACGAGAGCGATCAGTCCGGGGGCCACGTTCAGCTAAGCGCGGGACCGAGCCCTCGCATTCCCGGTGCCGCCGTCATTCCGGTCAGAGCGCTATGAATTCGCCGCGACCCTGACGAGGATCTTTCCGTTGGCGCCGCTGATGTCGAAGCTGCGCAGCTGGCTCACGGCCACCGTGGTCGAAGCGTTGTACCAGTTGCCGTCGTGAGACCCGCCGACCGTCCAGCCGCCCGCCCACAGGTGCTGGCCGCTCGCGGTCGTCACCCAGAACTGGCAGTGCGTGCCGTTCGGGATGCCCGCGACCTGCACCTGCATGCTGGTCCCCGACCGTGCCGACGAGTAGTACACGGCCGCGGACACGTGCGTGGCCGGGTTGCTGCCGCGGACCAGATCCGAGTTGTCCTGCGCGGTTGCCTGCGGGGCGGCGTGGTGCGACATCAGGATTCCGCCGGCCAGCCCGCCGCCGCCCACCGCGATGATCGCCGCGGCGGCCGCCACAGCGATGCCGCGCCACCTGCGCGCCCGCCGCCGCGAGGAAACCTGGGCCAGCAGCGCGTCCAGCAGTTCGGCTGGCGCTTCCTCCAGCTCTTCGTCGCCGAGGGCCAGCCGCTCCGCGTCCGCATACGGCACCCTGCCCAGCAGCGCGGGCAGCCCGGCAAGGCCGGCCAGCTCTTCCCGGCAGTCGAGGCAGTGGGGCAGGTGGGCGTCCACGATCGAGCGCTCGGCAGGGTCGATCGCGCCCAGGACGTATACGCCGAGGGCCTGGCGGACCTCATTGCACTCTGAGAGCCCGGTCATGGCGCGAGCCCCCGTTCCTCTAGTGCCAGCTTGAGTGCGCGGAGCGCGTAGAACGTTCGTGACTTGACGGTGCCCGGCGGCACGCCCAGCGTGGCCGCCGCCTCAGCGACCGACTTGCCCTTGTAGTAGGTCTCCAGCAGCACCCGGCGATGGTCAGGCCGCAGCGCCTTCACCGCATCGGCCACAGCCCAGGACTCGAGCGCTCGCTCCGCCTCGTCCGGAGCGGGGATCAGCTCGAGCGCTGCCTCGCCGACCTCGCGCGGCCGGGCCCGCCGGGCCCGGTAGGAGTCGACCGCGAGGTTCCGCGCGACCGCGAACAGCCACGGCCGGGCGGGCCGTTCGGCGATCGCATCCGGGTGCATCCACGCCCGCAGCAGGGTTTCCTGCACAATGTCCTCCGCCCGCTGCCGGTCCCCGCTCGTCAGGTGCAGCGCATACCGCAGCAGCGGCCCCGCATGCTCCGCATAGAGCGTGCGCACCAGCATCTCGTCGGAGGCCGGACCGCGCGTGCTCTTGCCGCCAGCTCCTTGTAGCCCTGCCACGCCCTCTCCACGGCTCCCGCGGTCCCGTTGGTTCAACGCCGCGGCGAAATTCTTTGTGAATTTGTGCAGTAAACGGTCAGCCTCCGGCGAACGGGGGCAGCACCTCGATCACGGACCCGTCAGCGAGCACCACGGCTTCCGGCGCGCGGGTTCCCACCGGGTTCCCGTCGACCAGGAACGACGACCGGACCAGGATCGCCCGTAGCCGTGCGTTCCGTGCCTCCCGCTCGTCCCGCCGGCCCGGCCCGTCTGGCCCGCCGCCGCCGGCGTCGCCGGTCGCGGCCGCGAGCGCCGCAGCCAGCGCCTCGGCGAGCGTCCCGGCGCTGACCGCCTCCTCGGCGATCCCCGCCGCCTCCTTTGCCGCCGCCCAGTAGCGGAGGGTCACGATACCCATGTCAGCTATCCTTGCTCATTATCGGACCCGGAAGGTCCCGGGCCTATAGCACAGCGGGAGTCAGGGCAGCCTCCCGCGGATAACTCCGCGGGATGGAGGTGGCGGCAGGTTGAGTATCGTGCTGCTGCTCACGGACGCACCAGAGCCTGCCGCCGAGATTCTTCCCTCACTGAGCCTGCTGTCTCACGACGTCAGGACCGCGCCCGCGTCGGCAACCGCCGCCAATGGCGGCTCCGGCACCGACGCGATCCTGGTCGACGCCCGGCGAGACCTGGTTCAGGTCAGGCGGCTGCTCCGGCTGCTGCACGGCGCGGAGATGGCCGTGCCGGTGCTGGCCATCGTCACCGAGGGCGGCTGGGCCGCGGTCACCGCCGACTGGGGGGCGGACGACGTGATCCTGTACACCGCCGGGCCCGGTGAGGTCGACGCCAGGCTGCGCCTCGCGATCGGCCGCATGGCGCCGGCGGCGTCCAGCGAGATCCGCTCGGGCGATCTGGTCATCGACGAACCCACGTATTCGGTACGGTTGCGCGGTCACGCCCTCGACCTAACGTTCAAGGAATTCGAATTGCTGAAGTTCCTGGCCCAGCACCCCGGACGGGTTTTTACCCGGTCCCAGCTGCTGCAGGAGGTCTGGGGATACGACTACTTCGGCGGCACCCGGACCGTCGACGTGCACGTGCGCAGGCTGCGGGCAAAGCTCGGCGCCGAGCATGAGGCCCTGATCGGCACCGTCCGCAACGTCGGGTACCGCTTCGTCCCGGTTAAGGGCGATGACGGCAACCATCCCGAAGCCCGCAACGACGGCACCCCCGGCGTCCAGGCGCGCCCGGCTCATGCCGAGGTCTGACGGCCAGGGGGCGCCCGGGGCGGGCGCGCCGGCGATCACAGTCCGGGGGAAGCTCACCCAGGCCGAGGCGCAGGACGTGCTCGGGCTGGTCAGGGCCGCCACGGAACAGGATGGCGTCGGCCCGCTGTCCGAGCACGTCATGCTGCACCTGAGGTACGGCGGCGACCCGCGGGCCCGCAACCTGCTGCTCACCAGCAACGGCGAGGTGGCCGGTTACGCCCACCTGGACCCGACGGATCCGGTGGAGGGCCCGAGCGGTGAGCTGGTCATCCACCCCGCGCACCGCGGCGACGGCCTGGGCCTGCTGCTGACCCGCGCGCTGGTCGCCGAGGCCGGGGAACGGCCGTTGCGGCTGTGGGCGCACGGCGATCTGCCCGCCGCCGCCCGGCTTGCTGCCGCGGCGGGGTTCGAGCGGGTGCGCGCCCTGTGGAAGATGCGGCGCTCCCTGCTGTCCGAGCCCGACCGGCCGCAGGTCGCCGACGGCGTCACGGTCCGGACGTTCGTGGTCGGCCGGGACGAGGAAGCGTGGACGGATCTCAACGCCCGGGCGTTCGCCCGCCATCCCGAGCAGGGTGCCTGGACGCGCGAGGATCTGGACCTGCGAGAACGGGAACCGTGGTTCGACCCGGAGGGGTTCTTCCTGGCTGAGCGGGGCTCCAAGCTCGTCGGATTCCACTGGACGAAGATCCACGGCACCGGGGATGCGGAATCCGGTGACCACGAGCCGATCGGCGAGGTGTACGTCGTCGGCGTCGACCCCAACGAGCGCGGCACCGGCCTCGGCCGTGCGCTCACCCTGATCGGGCTCCGCTACCTGCGCGGCAGGGGCCTGTCCTGGGTGATGCTGTACGTGGACGAATCCAACACGCCCGCGATCAGGCTGTACGAATCACTGGGCTTCACCCACACCGATACCGACGTCATGTTCGCCAACGGCCCGGTGAGCAGCCATGACACGTAGGCGGGTCTGACCTGATCGAGCCGGGGGCCAGCGGGCGAGTAGCTACGCTGGACTAGTTGGAGGCCGTCGCGCCGGCCACCGGGCGCACGCCGAGAACCTGGTCGAGCTCCTCGGCCGTCAGCGGCCGGTCGCTAGCCGCCACGGCGCTGAGCACCTCGGCGTACAAGTCGATCTCTTCGAGCGCTACGCGATCATGGACGCGCAGGTCCAGATGCTCTCGCAACGCGCCCACCTCCATTGCCGAGCGGATCCGCGGAAGCCTGAGATCAGGTTACGGCGCCACCCCATTGCCGCGCATGACTCATCGGGATCATTTCCAGAACCATCTTCTAGTAACGCTTACCCAGATCCTGGGCTCCTCATTCAGCGGATTCAGCCGTCCCGCTCTGACCAGGCAACATCCCGATGGCGACCGGCCCTGGCGACGTAGTTGACGGCCGAGTCGGCGAACGACGCGCGATCGGCGTCGGTGAGCTCGCGGACCACCCGGCCCGGTACCCCGGCGAACAGAACCCCGGCCGGGATGCTCGCGCCGGGCCGGACCACTGAGCCGGCCGCGACCAGGGTGCCGGCCCCGACCCGGGCGCCGCCGAGCACGATCGCGCCCATCCCGATCAGGGCGCCCGCCCCGACGTGTGCACCGTGCACCGTGGCGTGATGGCCGAGGCTGACCCGCTCCTCGAGCACGGCCGGCTCCCCTGCGTCCACGTGCATGCAGCAGAGGTCCTGGATGTTGCACTCCGGGCCCACCACGATCTCGTCGTCATCGGCCCGCAGCACGGCCCCGTACCAGATGTTGGCGGCGCGGCCGATGGTGACCCGGCCAACGACCACGGCGGTGGGAGCGATCCAGGCCTCCGGGTCCACCGAAGGCACAAAGTCGCCCAACGAGCCCAGCAAGCCCATGGATGCTCCTCCCCGCGGCTGCCCGCCGCTCCGCGCGGTACTCACGCCGCACTCTCGCCCGGGCGGAGGATACTGCCCCGTTGGCCTTGACCAATCCAGACATAACCGGATACTCAGTCGTTTCGGTTGCGCGGACGGCCCTTCGAGACAAGAGTCGTGGCGTCATTCCATAAAAGCCGCGCCCGGCCCGCAACCCGGCAGGACCCCAGCTGTCGGACGGGTCGCCAACAGTAGACCACATCCGCAGATCTGGCCAGCCCCCCGAGCGGCCACCAGCCGCACGGCCAGATCTGCCTGACCCATCTGACGGGTGAAATCATGACCGAGCACACCGACCACGCCACCGACCTGGGACAGGAAGAGTTCGAGCTTGAGAGGCGCGGCTACAGCCGTCGGCAGGTAGATGAGTTCGCGGCGAAGACCCGCAACCACTCCCGTGACCTTGAGAACAGGCTGTCGCACGCCCTTGACGAAAACGAGCGGATCAGGCTTGAGCTCTCCGCTGCGCGGCAGGCGGCCGGCGGCCGGCCAGCACACGAGGAGATCAGCGAGCGCGTCGGCCAGATCCTGAAGCTGGCCGACGAAGAGGCCAAGTCCCAGCGCGACCGCACCAGCGAGGACATCGCGAAGCAGCGGTCGGACGCCAAGGCGGAGACCGACCGGCTGCGCGCCGAGGCCAAGCAGGAGACCGACAAGTTCCGGGCCGAGGCGCAGAGCCAGGCCGAGCGCATGCTGCGCGCAGCCCAGGAGCAGGCGGAGAACTCGGTTGCCAGCGCCAGGGCCGAGGCGGAGAAGACGCGGAACGCGGCCCGTGCCGAGGCCGAGCGCTCGATCACCGACGCACACAAGCAGTCGGAGACCGCCGTGGGCACCGCCAAGGCCCAGGCCAAGCAGGTGCTCGACGAGGCGACCGCGCGCGCGACCGCGATTCACGATGGTGCGGAGCGCCGCCTCAACCTGCTCATGTCCCGGCACACCGAGGCCATCAGGCGGCTGACGGAGATCCGCGACGTGGTCACCACCCTGGTCGCCGGCGAGGTCGCCCGCGGCTCGCTCGAGGAAGAGGTCGAGAAGGCGGTCGCCAGCGCGATCGGCGACAACAAGGCGGCGGCTGGCCGCCCGGCCGGTCCTGGCGGTCCTGGCGGTCCTGGCGGTCCTGGCGGTCCTGGCGGTCCTGCCGAGGGCAGGCACGCTCCCGCCGGGCCAGCGGTCCAGGCCGGTCCTGCCGGTCCGGCCGGTCCGGCCGGCGGGCCGGCTCCTGGCGCGGCGCCGGCCCAGGCCCCCGCTGCCCCCGTCATCGGCCAGCAGGTGCCCGGACGCGTCCAGCCGGGCCCGAGGACCCAGCCGGCGGCCGCCAAGCCAGCCGAGGTCTCCGGCGCGGGCAACGGCCAGGGCGCTCGGGTGCCGAACGGCGCCGCGGAGACTCACGCAGCAGCCGCCCGCCCGGCCGGCCCCGCCGAGGGCGCACGGCACGCCGCAGGTGGCGACAGGCCGGAGACGGGCGAGGACACCGCGGACAACGTCCGCATTGTTCCAGAATGATCTGATCGCCGGCCTCTAAGACCGGACGCAGCCAGGGGCCAGGTCCCGTGGATGTACCAAACGGCTCAATCTAAGGAGCCCAAAGGTACATCGATCCGGGGCCGGGCCCCTGTTTGCGCTCAGCGTCGGCTCCTGTCTGCGGTCAGTCGTTAAAGGTCTGCACGGTCGGGGCGCCAGAGTTCCAGGTAGCGATCAGCGAGGAGACGCCGGAGCCCGCGCTGAAGTCCACGCGCAGCCAGCCCGCCGCCGACCACGTCTGGACCGAGAACCCGGCCGCCGGGGTCGCGGCGACCAGTTGCACCGATGTCGCTGCGACCAGCAGCGTTACCCGGCCGCCGGTGAGCGCGTAGCTGCGCACGACCCCGGAACCCGTTCTCCGGGCAGGCCGGGACGGCGCGGGGGCCGGTGCAGCGACGCCGGGTGACGGGCTGCCGGACGGCGAAGAGGAATCGCTGGGGCTTGGCGATGGCGGGTCCCCGGGCCGTGGCGCGGGCGTTGCGGCGCCGAGGACCGGGGCTGGCTGCCCGCCGCTCACCGCGTCCCGCAGCACAACCTGCGCACCGAGCCAGGCCAGCGCCACGGCGACGGCGGTGCCCGCGGCCCACACGGCGGTACCGCTGATCAGCCGCCCTGGCCGACCCAGGCGGCTCGGCCGCCCCGGCTCGCCCGGCCGACCCGACCGGCCAGGCCGTCCCGTCATTAACCGCCGCACATCGCCAATATTGCAGCAATCAACCGCGAAAGGCGTACGGTTCCTGTCATGGCCCGGGTGCTCGTCATCGAGGACGACCCGCTGGTGAGATCCGCGGTCATCGGCGACCTGGCGAACCGCGAGCACGCGGTGCGCAGCGCGGGCACGGCGCTGGACGGGCTGCGCGAGCTGAGCCACCATCCGCCCGAGGTGATCGTGCTCGACCTGGGCCTGCCCGACCTCGACGGCCGCCAGGCGCTGCGGATGATGCGGGCGGTGTCGGCGGTTCCGGTGATCGTCGCGACCGCCTGCGACGAGGAGTCCGAGATCGTCCGCCTGCTCAACGCCGGCGCCGACGACTATCTGGTCAAGCCGTTCTCCTGTGAGCATCTGGCGGCGCGGATCGCCGCGGTGCTGCGCCGGAACGGGGCGGCCGATGGCGGCCATCAGGTGCTGACGGTCGGCGGTCTCCGGGTAGATCTGGCCGCCCGGGAGGCGAGCCTCGATGGCAGGCCGCTGCAGCTGAGCCGGCGCGAGTTCGACCTGCTCGGGTACCTCGCCGCGCGCCCGGACCAGGTGGTGGCCCGGCGTGAGCTGCTCTCCGACGTGTGGCACCAGTCCTACGGGGACGACCAGACCATCGACGTGCACGTGTCCTGGCTGCGCCGCAAGCTCGGCGAGAGCGCGGCGGCCCCGCGCTACCTGCACACCGTCCGCGGGGTCGGCGTGAAGCTGGCCAGCCCCCGGTGAGGCGCACGCTGGCCCTGGTCTGTGCCGCGGTGACCTCGATGGTCGCGCTCGCGTTCCTGATCCCGCTGGCCCTGCTCGTCCGGCAGATCGCGCAGGACAACGCGCTGCGCAGCGCCCAGTTCCAGGCTGCCTCGATCGAGCCGGTGCTCGCGGTCACCACCAGCCGGGCCGGCCTGTCCAAGGCGATCGACGCCGCGCAGGCGGGCGGGGACGGCAGGCTGGCCGTCTACCTCACCGGACCAGCCGGAGGGCGTGGCGTGCTGGCCGCCGGAAGCGGTCAGGCCGACCCGGCCGATCTGGCCCGGGCCGTCGCATCCGCCCGGTCGTTCACGGTGCCACGGCCGGGCGGGTACGTGGTGTTCCAGCCGGTGGCGCTCGGCGGCGGCAGGCTCGCGGTGATCGAGGCGTTCGTTCCCGGCGCGGACCTGACCCGGGGCGTGGCGCTGTCCTGGGCGGTGATGGCTGCGGTCGCGGTGGCGCTCGTCGCGGTCTCGGTGCTGCTCGCCGACCGGCTGGCCGCCCAGGTCACCGGTGCGGCGCGGCGGCTCGCCACGGCCGCGGCATCGCTCGGCGGCGGCGACCTGACCGCGCGCAGCGAGGTGTCGGGGCCGCCGGAGCTGACCGCGGCGGCGGCCGCGTTCAACGCCATGGCCGAGCGGCTCAGCCGCATGATCACAGCGGAGCGGGTGATGGCCGCCGACCTGCCGCACCGGCTGCGCACCCCGCTGACCGCGCTGCGGATGAACGCGGGCGCGCTCGGGCCGGGCCGGGCCGAGGACGAGACCAGGCTGGCCGTCACCCAGATGGAGCAGGAGGTCGACAAGATCATCCGCGCCGCCCGGCGCCCGGCGCTCGGCGAGCCGTCGAGCTGCGATGCGGCCGAGGTGCTGGCCGAGCGGATGGACTTCTGGTCCGCGCTGGCCGACGACCAGCTCAGGGCGTGGCACCTGGTCGGCGCGGACCAGCCGGTGCCGGTCCCGGTGGCAAGGCAGGACCTGATCGCGGCCGCCGACGCCCTGCTCGGCAACGTCTTCCTGCACACCGGGGAGGGCACGGAGTTCGCGGTGACGCTGCACGCCGGCGACGGCGTCGTGGCCATCTTCTTCGCCGACGCCGGGCCCGGGATCACCGACCCCGGCGCGGCGCTGCAGCGCGGCCGCAGCGGCCGCGGATCGACCGGGCTCGGCCTGGACATCGCCCGGCGGGTCGCCGAGTCGACCGGCGGCGAGCTGCGGATCGACCGGTCCACGCTGGGCGGCGCGCAGGTCCAGATGTGGCTGCGCACCGGTGGGCCGCCGGTGTCCCGCGGCCGCAGGGCCGACGGCAGGCGGCGGCTTAGCAGGCGCTCAGTCATCGATTAAGGGGGCCTTAACGCTCAGCCGCTCCCCGGTCAGGCTGCGTGACGCGCGCCTAGCGTGGCTCGCGTTCACAGGCTCGTGGAACCCGCCCACGGGACCTTGGAACCCGACCGAGAGGTGACGCAGCGATGGGCAGGCCGCACGGACGCCGCGACGACAACATCGGCAACGACGGCAATGGCCATCGGCGCGTGCGGCAGCGGCCAGCCGGCTGGCGGCGCATCGGCGCGTCGGGGTTCCTGCCCGCGATCGTGATGGCGTCGGTCCTCGCCGCTGGCGGCACCGTTGCGGCGCTCGCGGCCAGCGGTTCGTCAGGCCCGTCCCTGACGGTCAGCTACCAGACCACCTCCAGCTGGGGCACCGGCTACACCGGCCTGTACACGATCACCAATGACGGCGCGGCCGCCACGGCCGGCTGGGCCCTCGGGTTCCGGCTGCCCGGCGGCGCCTCGCTCAGCAGCCTGTGGAACGGCACCGACGAGGTGAGCGGCGGCCAGGTGACCGTGACGAACGCGGGCTGGGACGGCACGATCGAGCCGGGGGCCGCGGCGAACGTCGGCTTGGTGGTCGAGGGCTCGGCCGCCGCCCCGGCGGACTGCACGATCGACGGCGCGCCCTGCCAGCCGGGCGGGGGCAGCACCGGTTCTCCGACACCAAGCCCGTCGGCCACGGCCCCAACGCCGACGCCAACGGCCACGCCGAGCAGCAGCCCGTCTCCGTCGCCGTCCTCCCCGGCGCCGTCGCCCTCCCCGAGCCAGACGGCCGGGACCACCGCTGGCTTCGCCCCGTACGTGGACACCAGCCTGTTCCCGCCGTTCAGCCTGACCAGCGTGGCCGCCAGCACCGGCGTCAAGCAGTTCAACCTGGCATTCGTGGTGTCCGGCGGCGGCTGCACCCCGGAATGGGGCGGCACCACGGCGATCGGCGACAACCCGGTCGCCGCCGAGATCAGCGCGCTGCGCGCGATGGGCGGGGACGTCCGGGTCTCGTTCGGCGGTGAGGACGGCAGTGAGCTGGCGCAGACCTGCACCAGCGTCTCCCAGCTCGCCGCCGCCTACCAGCAGGTGATCTCCAGCTACGGCCTGAACAAGATCGATTTCGACATCGAGGGTGCCGCGATCGACGACACCACGGCCAACGCCGTCAGGGACCAGGCCCTGGCCCAGCTTGAGGCGCAGGATCCCGGCCTGCAGGTGTCGTTCACCCTCCCGGTGGAGCCGTCCGGGCTGACCCAGGACGGCATCAACCTGCTGACCGGCGCGGTCTCGGCCGGCGTCAAGATCGCCGCGGTCAACGTGATGGCCATGGACTTTGGCGACGCCAGCGCCCCGGATCCGGCCACGATGATGGGCACCTACGCCATCGACGCCGCGACGGCCACCGACGCGCAGCTCGCCGGCGTGCTCGGGATCAGCGACGCAGCGGCCTGGGCGAAGGTCGCGGTAACGCCGATGATCGGCCAGAACGACCAGGCCGACGAGGTCTTCACGATTGCCGACGCCCAGCAGCTCGAGGCGTTTGCGGCCGCCAAGCACCTGGCCTGGCTGTCCATGTGGTCGGCCGGCCGGGACCAGGAATGCTCCGGCGGCGTGGACACCGCTGCGCAGCCGACCTGCAGCGGCATCGTGCAGACGCCGCAGGAGTTCATGGAGACCCTGGGCCAGTACTGAGCGGTCCTAGCCGGGCAGGGCGTCCAGCCGGCGCAGGATCACGCCCTCGCGCAGCGCCCAGGGGCACACCTCGAGCTCGGGCAGGCCGAACAGGTCCATCGCCGCGTCGGCAATGATCGCCCCGGCGGCGAGCTGGGGGGCCCGGCCCCTGGACACGCCGGGCAGCTTCATCCGCTCCGCCGCCGACGTCCGCGACAGCCGGTCCGCCAGCGCCGTCACGTCGGCGTGCCGCAGGAACCGCCGGACGTATGGCCCTTCGCTGGACGGGGCGGCCCCGGCGATTCTGGCGAGCTGGCGGAACGTCTTGGACGTGGCGACAGCGTCGTCGGGCCGACCGTCCCGCATGACCGCACCCGCGGTCGCGGCGATCTCGGCCCTGACGTGCTTGCGCAGCTGCCGCACCTCGTCGGCCGACGGCGGGTCACCGCCCAGCCAGTCCCTGGTGAGGCGGCCGGCGCCGAGCGGCAGGGACACCGCGACGCTCGGCTCCTCGTCCACGCCCGAGGCGATTTCCAGCGATCCGCCGCCGATGTCCAGCATGAGCAGCCGCCCCGAGGACCAGCCGAACCAGCGCCGGGCGGCCAGGAATGTCAGCCGGGACTCGTCCGGGCCAGGCAGCACCTTGATGTCGACGTCGGTTTCCTGCTGGATCTGGCTGAGCAGCTCGAGGCCATTGGCCGCGTCCCGCACGGCGGAGGTCGCGAACGCCAGAAACTCCTGAACGCCCTTGTCCTCGGCGATCCGGAGTGCCTCATCCACGAAGTCGCGCAGCTGCACCGCGCAGTCCTCGGTAAGGCAGTTCTCGGCGTCCAGGTGGTCGCCGAGCCGCAGCTCGGCCTTGTGCGAGAACGCGGGAACGGGCCGCGCGCCCTGGTGTGCGTCAACAACAAGCAAATGGACGGTGTTGGACCCGACGTCCAGGACCCCCAAGCGCATAACACGACGCTACCGCCTCTGCCACAGCAGAAGGGACAGCGGCGGCCCAGCCGGGCCAGGAAGGTGCGCCGCTGTATGTTCGGAACATTAGGGGATCGCCGGAGGTGGGCATGAGCGAGAACGCGCGAGGCAGCGTGAGGGTCGAGCAGGGGCCGAAGAGGGTCCGCGTCTACCTGGGCGGCGAGCTGGTCGCCGATACCAGGACGCCGTACCTGGTGTGGGAGTCCCCGTACTACCCCACCTACTACCTGCCCGCGTCCGACATGCGCGCGACGCTGATCCCGGCGGGAGAGACCAAGCACTCGCCCAGCCGCGGCAATGGCGAGGTGCTGCACGTGAAAACGGCAACAGCCACTGCCGACGGCGCTGCGGTGCGCTACCCGGACTCCCCGCTGGAGCAGCTGCGCGACCTGGTCCGGCTGGACTGGGGCGCGATGAGCGAGTGGCTGGAGGAGGACGAACCCGTATACACCCACCCGCGCGACCCCTACAAGCGGGTGGACATCCTGGCCAGCTCGCGGCACGTGCGGGTCGAGGTGGACGGCATCACCGTCGCCGAGTCGCGCCAGCCGCGGGTGCTGTTCGAGACCGGCCTGCCGCCCCGGCACTACATCCCGCTTACCGACTTGCGGATGGACATGCTGCGGCCATCCGAGACGGTCTCGCACTGCCCGTACAAGGGCAGCGCGAGCTACTGGTCGGTGGACACCGGCACAAGCGTGCACCAGGACATCGTCTGGATCTACCGGACCCCGCTGCCGGAGAGCCAGAAGGTCGCTGGCCTGGCCTGCTTCTACGACGAGAAGGTGGACGTGTACCTGGACGGCGAGCTGCAGGCCAAACCCAAGACCCCGTTCAGCTAATCCACTGCGGCCGGCTTGTCCAAATCCTCGATCCTGGAACGCGACGGTCCCCGGCTGGCCGAGAGCGCCCGGGCGGTTTCTTCGGCCGCGCGCAGCGTCCGAATGATGTTGCCGCTGGCCAGTTTCCCGCAGTCCTCCTCGCTCCAGCCGCGGCGAAGCAGCTCGGCGATCAGCGCCGGGTAACAGGAGGTGTCCTCGAGCCCCTCGGGCAACCAGTCGACGCCGTCGTAGTCGCTGCCGATGCCGACGTGGTCAACGCCCGCGACCTCCCGGACGTGCTCGGCGTGGTCGGCCACCTCGGCCAGTTTCACGGCCGGCCTGGGGTGCTTGGCGATCCACTCTCGGCGCAACTCCTTGGCCTGGCCGCGGCCTGGGACGTTCTTGAAGTCGAACCCACGCCGCTTGGCATCCTCGGCGAACCCACGCTCCCAGTCGCGGCACGCCTGGGAGACGAACGCGGGCACGAAGTTCACCATGCAGGTGCCGCCGTTGGCAGGCAGCCGCGCCAGGATCTCGTCAGGGACGTTCCTCGGGTGGTCACAGATCGCCAGCGCCGACGAGTGGGAGAAGATGAGCGGCCCCTCCGCGGTGTCCAGGGCGTCGCGCATGGTGTCCGGGGACACGTGGGACAGGTCCACGAGCATGCCGAGCCGCTGCATCTCCCGGACCACCTCACGGCCGAACGGGCTCAGCCCGCCGACGACCGGGTCGTCGGTCGCCGAGTCGGCCCAGGGCAGGCTGCGGTTGTGGGTGAGGGTCATGTAGCGGACGCCGAGCGCGTACAGCGCCCGGAGCGTGCCGAGCGAGGAGCCGATGGAGTGGCCCCCCTCCGCCCCGATCAGCGAGGCCACCTTGCCCGCCGCGATGATCCGCTCCACGTCGTCGGCGGTCAGCGCGAGCTCGAGGGTGCCCGGATAGCGCCGGATCAGCTCGTGCACCAGGTCGATCTGCTCCAGGGTCGTGGTGACCGCGGTCTCGCCCTCGAGGTCGGCCGACACGTACACCGACCAGAACTGTGCGCCGACGCCGCCGGCGGCCATCCGGGGCCAGTCGGTCTGGATCGTGGTGACCGGGTGGTCCAGATCGGTGGTGTCGAGGTCGACATCGTCGGCCACGCGCAGGGTCCACGGCAGGTCGTTGTGGCCGTCGAGAATCGGGTGGCGGGTAAGCAGGTCGCGGGCGGCGGTGGCGGCGGCAGGGCTGGCTTCGGTGCTCGTCATTGCCCCAGCTTACGTAGATCGTCCGGGCACCACCTCGGTGGCTCTGGCCCCCCGCCCACCCCACCCCACCGGCGCATTGACGACGTGAGGATCCGCACTCGGCGCGTTCGGATGCCGTTAGGAACGCCGCCGGCACCGGCTAGCCGAAGGACGCTGGATGGCGGAGGTTGTGCACAGGAGGTGTCGGGTGAAGCGCTACCTGACCAGAGACGCCGCCGCGGTCGCCGCCGGGCTGCTGCTGCCGCTGGCCGTTTCGGCGCTGCTGCTCCCGCTGCGGTCCAGCTGGTCGAACACGAACGTCGCCCTGGTGCTGGTGGTCGCGGTGGTCGCGGTGGCCGCGATCGGCAACCGGTGGGCGGGCGTGCTTGCCGCGCTCTCGGCAGCCGCCTGGTTCGATTTCTTTTTCACCGTGCCCTACTACCGCTTCGTGATCTCCCGGTCGGCCGACATCAGGACCGCCCTGCTGCTGCTGGTGGTTGGCGTGGCCGTGTCCCAGCTTGCCGCCAGGGCCAGACGGCTTCGGGTGCTGGCGATCACCGACGCGCGCTACCTGGCCGAGATCCACGAGGCGTCGGAGCTCGCGCAGACGGCCAGCTCGCCCGACGTTGTGGTCGACCACGTCAAGGACCAGCTCATCAGCGTGCTTGACCTGGCTGGATGCCGGTTCGAGTACGGGTCCCTGCTCGGGCACCCGCCACGGCTGGAGCAGGACGGCAGCGTCATGGTCGGGCGGCACCGCTATGCCGTCGAGGACGGGGGGCTCCCGGGCGAGGAGATCGAACTGCGGGCGATCGCCAACGGCCGGTATTACGGGCGGTTCATGCTGCGGCCCAAACCGATGTCGCGGCCCTCTCTGCAGGCTCGCCTGGTCGCGGTGACCCTGGCCGACCAGGCCGGGCTCGCCTTCAGCGCCCGTTAAAGCGCGCGCCCCGGGCGCGCAAAAACCTTACTATCTCACGTATGACGTTATGGACCACCGTCGCGCCACCTCGCGCAGGCTGGCGGGGTGAGCCATGGGGGTAGCGATAATCGCGCTGGTAATTGCCTGCCTTATTGGTTGGCATGCCAGCAAGGCGCATATATCTCATGGCCTCATACCGACCAGAAAGGGCCAGTTGCCCGGCATGCGCCGTGACCGAACGCGCTATATTCTCCGGACGCTCTTGCTGGTCGTCATACTCCTGGTGATTCTTGTGCTCGTCGCCAAGCGCTAAGCGCTGACGAACGCGACGACGTCGCTGAGCACGGGGTGGTAGCCGTCGGTGGTGTCGACCTCGAGCCAGGGCGCGTCGATGCTGACCCGGTCGAACGCGCTGTGGGCCTGCGCCTGGCTCGCCGCGTCGCGGTAGGTGGGGTCGGCGTGCGCCCGGCGCAGCGGGTTCTGCGCCGTTCTCCGCAGGATCCGCTGGAACGCCACGTCCGCGGCAACCACGGCGTGCACGATGCGGATGCGGGCCAGGCTCTGGAAGGGCTCCAGCCGGGGACGCCACACCCGGTCCTGGAACGCAGCCTCGGCCACGGTCGTCACCCCAGCCCGGATCAGCAGGTCAAGCACGCCGAAGAAGACCGGCAGGGCACGCATGGTCAGTTCGTCACCTCGCGCGGCCACGAATTCCGGAGTGTTATGCACCATTCCTTCCTTTATCTCGTCGCGGCAGATCGCCGGGCATCCGATCGCCCGCGCGATCTCATGCGCGAGCGTGGTCTTGCCCGATCCGGCCGGACCACTCACCACGACGAGCACCGGAAGATCGCCCATCCTCCCAGTTATAAAGGTCACCTCCCTTGCGGGCGTCCATCCTCTCCTTATAAATCGCCCACCCTCGCCGTTAGGGCGGCAGGTGACGGCCCATCGCCCACCCTCGCCGTTAGGGCGGCAGGTGCGGCTCCGGGCCAGATGGCGCGCGCTCCCGGGCCGCGGCGCGGCGCCGGCCCGCGTCCTGCGGGCTAATGGGTATATCCCGGGGGCGACGTGTGATGCTGGCAGCTGACCCGACCGCTGAGGAGTGATCAAATGACCGCGGCCCGTCCGCCCGCGCAGCCATCTCGGCAGAAGGGCGCGCAGGTCCACGACCTGCTGCCGCTCGGCGACTGGATACGGCACCATTCCCTGCGCAGCTGGCCGGTGCTGCTGTTCCTGGTCCTGATCTGCGTGCCGACGATCGCGCTGGTCATCCTCGGCGCAAACCCGAGTTCGGGCACGTTCGACAGCGTCGCCTGGATCTTCGCCGCGTACTTCGGTCTCGCCTGGCTGCTGCTGCTCGGCGTCATCATCCAGCCGGAGCACGTGACCAGGCTCCTGCTCCTGGTGGTGACCGCGATCGCACTGGTGGTGGAGATCCCGCTGGCCGTGACGCTGGAGACCGTGCTGCATGCCAGCAACGCGGGCCTCGGCCACAGCATCTACAGCGTCGGGATACCCGAAGAGCTCGCCAAGGCCATTCCGGTGCTCGTCATCGCGATCTTCTACGTGCACCGCCGGTCCCTGGAGCCGAGGGACTACCTGTTCCTGGGAGCGGTCAGCGGGCTGGTCTTCGGGGCCAGCGAGGTCGTGCACTACTTCACCATCAATGGGGTTGTCGAGTTCTACCTGACGGTCAAGGCCGCACTCCCTTCGATACAGAGCCTGATCAACAGCGGGCACTCCACGTCCACGTCGCTGTTTGCCGTGCTCATCGGCCCGGTGCGGTACTTCATCCTGAACTTCGTCTGGCGGTTCCTGACCGACTCGATCACCCACGCCTGCTGGGCCGGGCTGACCGGCTACTTCATCGGGCTCGCGGCGAGCGGACGGCACAAGTGGTACACGGTGGGCTGGATCGGCCTGGCCATCGCCGCGGTCCTGCACGGGCTCAACGACTGGGGCCGGGTGAACGGCCACCCGGTGTGGATCCTGGTGACGCTGGTCAGCGGGATCCTGTTCCTCGGCTACGCCAAGGTCGGCTCCCGCCCCCCGTTGCACCTGTTCGACGGCGGGCCGCAACCCGGCCCGCGGCACGCCACGCCGGCCGCGCCGAGCGGGCAGGCCGCCGGAACCGCGGCCGGATCTCCGTCGGCTGCCCCGGGCCATCCGGGCGTCCGCGAGCCGGTGCCGGCCGGGAGGCGGATACGGCCATGGTGGGAGCACTAGGGGCAAGCAGCCCGCCCGCTACTCCTCCGCGTGGCAGACGGCTTCCACGTTGTTGCCGTCCGGATCCCGCACGAACGCCCCGTAGTAGCTGGGGTGGTACTCCGGCCACAGGCGCGGCTCGTGCAGCACCTCCGCGCCGGCCTCCACCGCCGCCTGGAAGAACGCCCGCACGGCCGCGCGGTCCGGCGCGGTGAAAGCGACGTGTGACTCGCGGAAGCCGTCGCTGGTGGTCAGCGGGCCGATCCAGAACTCCGGCATGGGCGGGACTCCATAACCGATGACGTCGCCGAAGTCCATCGCCCGCCGCCCGCCCACCGGGGCGAGCACCGCATCGTAGAACGCCGCGCTCACGGTCACGTCTGCACACTGGATCGCAAGATGATCGATCATGACGCTATCTTCGCGGCGGACGGACGGCCGTCGCCAGCATCCGGCCCAGCCCGCCGCCCGCGAACTCGGTGGGGGCTTGGGTAAATCGGTTGCCGGCCGATATCGGGCAGTGGTTCACTCGCCGGGCATCCCAGCCGCGAAAGGCGCCGAGTGTCAGCACGGCCGCGCTCCCCCGGCGATCGCGCCGGAATCGATCCGAAGCACCTCTACATCGGGATCGAGGTGGCTGAGAGCTTCTTCGTCGCCATCACGTACACGACGGCGGTGGTGTACCGGGTCACGTCGGGGCACCAGAACCCGCTCCAGCTGATCCTGCTCGGCACAATGCTGGAACTCTCATATTTCGTCGTTCAGCTCCCGACCGGGATTCTGGCCGACATAGCGAGCCGCAAGCTCTGTGTGATCGCCGGCCGGTTCCTGGTCGCGGCCGGCTTCCTGATGCAGGGCCTGTCCCCCGGCTTCACGGTCCAGCTGATCGCGCAGATCCCGGTCGGCATCGGTGCCGCCCTCACGTTCGGCGCGCAGGAGGCGTGGCTCGCCGACGAGGCCGGCGAGACGGAGCTGACGTCGGTGTTCCTGCGGGCCACCCAGCTCGGCCTGGTCGGCGTCATTGCCGGGAGCATCCTGTCCGGCTTTCTGGCCAGTCTCGGCCTGGACGTCCCGTTCCTGGTGGGCGGCGGTCTCGCCGGTGTGCTGGCTATCGCGCTGCTGTTCGTCATGCCGGAGAGCAACTTCCGCCCGCCCGCACGGACGGTGTCCGCGGGCACCGTGACCCGCCAGGCCTGGGCCACGCTCGCCGGGCAGATCAGGCAGACGCACCGGGCGATGGTCGTGGTGCCGGGACTCGTGCTGCTGCTCGCCATGCTGTTCTGCGTCGGCATGTGGAACGAGAGCTTCGACCGGCTGTGGGGCGCCTACCTGCTGAAAGACATCAGGTTCCCGCATCCGTTCGGGCTCAGCACCGTGGCGTGGTTCAGCGTGCTCGCGGTCGCCACCGCTCTGCTCGGCCTCGCCGCCACGGAATGGGCCACCCGCCGCACGAACAAGCTGGGGCCGACGTCCGTCGTCTCCACGCTGCTGGTGCTAACGATCGCGACCGCGGCCGGCGTGGTCGGCATGGCGGCCAGCCGCGTGTTCGTGTTCGCGATCGTGGCCTACCTGGCCGTGGTCACCATGCGGCCGCTCTTCTCTCCGCTCGTTACCGGCTGGGTCCTCGGCAGGGTTGACTCCAGCGTGCGCGCGACCGCACTGTCGGCGACCGACATGTTCGACAGCGGGGGCCAGATAGTTGGCGGGCCCATCGTGGGCGTTATCGGCGTCCTGGCCACGATCCGCATCGCGCTGGTGGCCGGGGCCGCCGCGCTGGCGCCTGCGGCCGCCCTGCTCGTGGCGGCGACCAGGAGAGTACGGGTCCGGGGCGACGCCGCGGGCCAGCCGGATGGCGCCGCGGCACCGGATGCGGCCGCGCCCGACCTCGGCCAGCAGGCGTGACCGGGCAAACCGCGGCGCTGCTGGTTGGCGGCCGGGCCGGAGTCGGCAAGAGCAGCGTGGGTTACGAGATTCACGAGCAGCTGTCGGCCGTCGGCGTCCGGCACTGCCTGATCGAGGGCGACAACCTCGACATGGCATATCCGGCGCCATGGGAGCACCACCTCGCGGAGCGCAACCTCGCCGCGATGTGGGCCAACTACCGCGCGCTCGGCTACCGGCGGATGATCTACACGAACACCGCGAGCGTGCTCGAGAAGGTGATCGGCGAGCTGACGGCGGCCATGAGCGACGACCCACAGGTCACGGGCGTGCTGCTGACCTGCAGCGACGCAACCGCCCGGCAGCGGCTCGCCCAGCGCGAGATCGGATCGGCGCTGGACCGGCACGTCGAGCGCAGCGCCCAGATGGCGCGCAGGCTGGACCGGCACGCCCCCGCCTGGGTGCACCGCGTCACCACGGACGGACGGACCGTCGCCGACATCGCTACCGAGGTAATCTCCCTGACCGGCTGGACCTAGCCAGCCCGCATCGATGTACCGACGGGCTCGTTAGATGCGGCCCATTTGTACATCGATGGGCCGTGCCAGTGCCCCGCGCTATCGTTCGGTCCATGTGCGGCGATCAGGCCCAGGAAGATGATCGGCGCGAGCTGGTCAGGCCGTTGCTGGAGCGGTTCACCGCGGACGCGGCCGGGGTTGTGCCGCTCGTGGCGCTGTGGGCGCACGGGTCGCTGGCGCTCGGGGACTACCAGCCCGGCCGCAGCGACCTGGACCTGGTGGCGCTGGTCAGCAAGCACATCGGCGACCCACGACGAGCCGAGCTGGAGCGCATCCATAAGGCCCTGGCCAGGGACGAGGAGCTGGCGGACAAGCTGCACTGCTCGTACGTGGTGGGCTCCGAACTCGCGGACACCGGCCGCAGCCATGTCACCTGGGCCATGGGCGAGCTGTACGAACGGCCGGTGTCACCGATCAGCCGCAGGGAACTGCGCGACGGCGGCCTGTGCCTGCATGGCCCGGAGCCCGGCGGGATGGTTCCGGCGATCACCGATCAGGAACTCGCGGACTACGTTCGCGCCCATCTCAGCGACTACTGGTACCCGGTAACGGGCAAGCCCGCGCTGTGGCTGCGTGACATCTGGGTGGACCTGGGGATGCTGACGCTCGCGCGGGCGAGCGTGACGCTGCGAGACGGGCGGCTCATCAGCAAGCGGGAAGCGCTCGAGGTGCTGGCCCAGCTCGATGCGCCTGCCGAGGTCGTGCGCGACATCTACCGGCGTCGTTACGAAGCCGCGCAGCCGATCTCGGGGCGGTGGCGGTTCCGGCGCGCGCACCTGGCCCGGACCTTTGTGCAGGCCGCGATTCCGCGCGTCCTGGCCTGACCCTCACCAGGTGCTGGCGAGGAACGTCCAGCTTGGGTACGCGCTGGTCAGCATCGGCCGGCGGGCCTCCCAGCGCTGCGGCCCGATCGGCGCGGCCGGCAGCGGTGCCGGGATTCCGGCCGCGAGCCGGTAGCCCCAGCGGAAGCCGGTGACGGCGGCGAGGCGCCTGGTGCGGGCGATGTCTGGCAGCGCAACCAGGAACGTCTCGGCGACCCACTCGCCATCGGGGTGATCGGGATTGGCCGGGGCGTCAAAGAACGTGGGCAGGTAGCCGAAACCGGCCAGCGGCGAGTCCGCCGTGGCGTGCACCGGCGGCAGGTCCACCTCCACAACCAGCTCGCCGCTCGCGGCGACGCTCCTGCTGATTACCTGCAGCCACCCGACGACCGCCCGGAAACCCTCGCCGTCCAGGCTGACCTCGGCGCGGATCGCCGGGAAGCCGGCGAACCGGGCGTTGTCGAAACCGGTGGCGGCCAGGTCGAAGCCGAGCGCGGCCGGATCGCTCGTGACGCCGTAGTGCACGTCGACGGTGCCTGCATCGCCGCGGCAGGTGAACGGCAGCAGCAGCGCCGGATCCGGTGACTGGTACCTGATCGCTGCCACGCCGACCGATGCTATGCCCCGGTCCTGGACACCATTTCGCGATCTGGGCCGATCACGTGCCGCAATGGCGCGACCGCCGCGATTCTGGTTACCTCGGGAGATCCAGCCACGAGGAGGTGCGATGAAGATCGCCGGATCGGTTGCCCTGGTCACCGGGGTTGGCCGCGGGCTCGGCCGGGTGTTCGCCGCAGAACTGGTCAGCCGGGGAGCCGCCAAGGTTTACGGGGCCGCACGTGATCCTGCCGCCGTCACGGACGCCGGGGTCACGCCCGTCGCACTCGACATCACCGACGCAGAACGCGTCGCCCGCGCCGCGGAGCTGTGCGCGGACGTCAGCCTGCTGGTGAACAACGCCGGTGTGATGAAGGCCAGCACGTTCATTGACGCGCCCAGCCTGGACGCGGCCCGGCTCGAGATGGAGACCAACTACTTCGGCACGCTGCGCATGTGCCGGGCGTTCGCACCGATTCTTGCGGCCAACGGCGGCGGCGCACTGGTCAACATGCTCTCGGTCACCAGCTTCTTCACCAATCCGTTCAACGCCAGCTACGGCGCCTCGAAGGCGGCGGAATGGTCGCTGACCAACGGCATCCGCACCGAACTGCACCACCACGGCACCCTGGTGGTCGGCGTGCACGCCGGCTTCATCGACACCGACATGGTCGCCGGCCTCGACGTGCCCAAGATCAGCCCGGAATCGGTCGCCGTGCAGGTATTCGACGCCGTCGAAGCGGGCCAGGTAGAGGTGCTCGCCGACGAGCGGACCAGGTCCGTCAAGGCGTCGCTGCCGCGCGACCACGAGCTGATCTACCCGCCCATCCAGGAGCTGTGGGACTCTGCCTTCAAGGGCCCGGGCCGGGCCGGCCGTGAGCACTGCCGAGAACGGCGAGCCGGCAGTCACCTTTGGCCTGTTCGACTGGGTCGACGCGGACGGGGTGCGGGACGCCGGGCAGCTGTACCGGGAACGGCTTGACCTGCTCGCCGACGCCGAGTCCCTCGGTTTCGACATCTATCACCTCGCCGAGCATCACGGCACGCCGCTCGGCCTGGCACCCTCGCCGAGCGTGTTCCTCGCCGCCGCGGCGGTGCGGACCACGCGCATCCGGCTGTGTCCCCTGGTTTACGTGCTGCCGCTCTATCACCCGACGCGGCTGGCCGAAGAGATCGCGATGCTCGATCAGCTCAGCGGAGGACGTCTCGAGATCGGGTTCGGCAAGGGCGGCAACCTCTACGAACTGCTTTGCTACGGAATCGAGCCTGGCGACGCCCAGCAGCGATACAACGAGGTTTTCGACTCGGTGATGCGAACTCTCGAAAGTGGCGTCATCGACGCAGCCGGGACCGAGGCGGCTCGCACCGAGATGCCGATCCGAACCCGTCAAGCACCCCGCCCGCCGGTCTGGTATCCCAGCAGCAACCCCGAGAGCGTCCCGCTCCTTGGCAAGAGGGGCTTCAACACGATCCTCGGGTTCAGTTTCAGGTCCCCCACGATCGAGGTGACCCGGCTGCGGCGCGACGAGTACTTCGCTGGAGTGGCGGACGCGCCGCCGGGGACCGGGATGGGCGGTGCGGGGACGCCGACGCCGCGCTTCGGGATCATGCGCAACATCTACGTCGGAGACTCCGACGGTGCGGCCCGCGAACGCGTCATCGAGGCGATGGATGTGTTCTACACGCAGTTCACTGCCTTGTGGCGGCGCCACGGCGACGACCGCTACCTGCAGCCGCAGGACTTCGACCGCGCCATCGACGAGGGCCGGCTGATCGCGGGCTCGGCCGCCACGGTACAGGCCCAGCTCGCCGAGATGCTGCAGGCGTCGGGATGCAATCACTTCGCCGGCGCGTTCGCCTTCGGCTCGCTCAGCTATGCGGAGGCGCGCTCATCGCTGGAACGTTTCGGCACCCAGGTGGCTCCTACGCTACGCAACCTCCACCCGCGCTGACCCCGGCGATGAGCGCGTCGCGGATGGTGGCGGCCAGGCCGCGGCCGTTCGACCCGTCGGGGTCGAAGTCGGGGTTGTAGATCGCGATCTGCAGGCCCACCGCCGCACCGGAGGCGATGGCCACCCGGACCACGGACACTAGATCCTCCCAGGCCAGGCCGTTAGGTCGCGGATCGTCGACGGCCCGCATGATGCTCTCGTCGAAGACATCGGCGTCGATGTGGATCCAGAACCCTTGCGGGCCGTCCGGGCGGGTCAGGAACGTGACGGCCTGCTTGGCGGCAGCGACGGCACCGAGCCCGCGGACCTGCTCGCGGTCCAGCTCGAGCATGTCCGGCGGAAGTGCCTGGCAGCCGCGCCGTTCCCGGTCGGCGGCGTCGCGGCTGGCAAACACGACGACGTCACCGTCGCGGACCAGCGGCCGCTGCCCCTCGATGTCGCAGACGATGTCGGGGCCGCGGCCGGTGGCGAAGGCGAGGTCGCTCGCTGACGCCGCGCCACCGATCGGATTCACCTCTGGCTGATAGAAGTCCGCATCGCCGTCGATGTAGAGCAATCCGTAGCGCCCGCGCCGCTTCAGTGCCAGCGCCGCGCCGAGCACGATCGAGCAGTCGCCGCCGAGGACGACGGGGAACTCACCCTCGTCAAGGAGGGCGGCCAGCGCGTCGGCCAGGACGCTGGAGTAGCCGGCGAGCGCATGCGGATTCAGGATCTTCGTTCGCGTATCACGGACCGGGCTGTAGCCCTCCGCCGCTACCCGCCCGGCGCGGCGCGCGGCGAGGCCATCGGCCAGCCCCGCCCCGAGCAGCACATCTGGCGCACGCTCGACCCCTCGGTGCTCGGGAACGTGGCCGAGAGCGGACGGCGCTTCAAGAATTGCGTACTTCGGCATGGGCCACATCTTTCCGCGCCGGCCCGGCCCAACCGCAAACCGGCGGTCACCGGCCGTGGCCCGACGCACAGACCGGTCAAGCCGCCAGCATGCCCAGCCCTAACCGCACTTCCAGCCCGGGCCGACGCCCACCTTTTTCCCGGCAGCGTCGTAGGCGGTCCAGGTCAGCAACCGGACGCCGTTGGGGACCGCGAAGGCGTAGACCCTGTCGCCACCGCGGACCCGCACCGCCGGGACGCTGAGCGATCTGCCGTCCGAAAGGCCGAACCGCACGGTTACGACGGACGACTCGGCCGCGGCGGCGAACGAGACGGCCTGTGAGCCAGGGCTACAGGTGAAGTAGCTGGTCGGCGCGCCATTCGGTTGGATGTCAGCGGCGCTTCCCGCACACCAGCTCGCCGCGCCCACGCCCTCCACGCATACTCCCCACGGCCCGATATACGCCGACGCTGACCAGTGCTTGCCGGCGAGCGTGCCCGAGCCGATTCTGTAGGACGCTCGGGCCGCACCCCGCTGACCGGGGCGCAGCCAGGCCATGAACTGGGCACCGGACGCGCCGTTGTACGGGATCGCGTAGCCCAGTTCGCGCGTGCCAGCGAAGGACACAGCCCGGCTGACCGCCAGCCGCGTCGGCGCCGCGAACCCCACCCAGCGCTTGCCGTCGATCGCCGTTGGCCGCAGTGTCAATTCGGTGCCATTGCCGAGCGTGACGGCGACCTTGGTCACGCCGGCGCCGACGGCGGCCAGCTGGAACTGGGTGTCACTGCTGCTGGCGTAAACGAAGCTCACCTGGCCCGGCGACGCGCTGGCCTCGCCCGGCACGCATTGCAGATCCTGGCCGAAGAACGTGCAGCCGTTGGAGATGCCCTGCTGAGCCTTCACCCTGATCTGCCAGCGCTTGCCATTGATCGTTCCCCACGCGACTTGGCCCGATGGCGAGCCGGGGCCGGGCTGGTGCAACGTTACGTCGTACGTGACCGGCCCTGACTGGTCCACATGCAGCGCAAGGCGGGGGACGAGAACACCCACCAGGACCGCCGCGGCCACCCCGGCGGCCGCGAACACTCGCCGGCGCAGCCGGACGGACTTGCCCCGCCGGACGGCCGTCAGGTACGGCGGCGGGTTCACCTCGACGGTGCCGAGCAGGCGGAGCTGCTCCCTGATCTCCTGCTCGTCCTTGACGCTCACCGGGCTCCCCCGTCGATAAGTGCGGCGCTGTCTCGCAGTTTGGCCAGCGCACGGGATGCCTGACTCTTTACGTTGCCGACCGAGCAGCCCATCACGGCCGCGACCTCGGCCTCGGTCATGTCTAGCCAGTACCTGAGCACGACGACGACACGCTGCCCATACGGCAGCTGAAGCAGAGCCCCTATCAGCGCGGCTCGGTCTTCGTGCCTGCCCACCGGATCGCCTGAGTGGGCGACCTCTGGGACCGCTGCGGTCAGATCCTCGATGACTCGGCGCTTGCGGAACCTGTTCAGGTTCGCGTTGACCACGATCTTGCGCACGTAGGCGTCCGGGTCAGCTGCCCTGCGTACCCGCGGCCAGGAGGCATAGGCACGGGCGAACGCCGTCTGCGCCAGGTCCTCGGCAATCTGCAGGTCACCGGTTAACCCGTAGCCGAGCCGCACCAGCTGGGCCCAGCGACCATGCATGAAATCGCTGAACTCAGCGTCTCCCGCAGCGTCCATGGCCACCTCCTGCCACCACAGACCACCAGATCTGCGCGGTTGGTTGCACGGCTTAATTCGCTGCTACCGGCGCGCCTCCAGGGCGTCCAGGTCCCGCTCGGCGTAGAGCCGGTGCTCCCATTCTTCGTTGAGGATGACCAGCAGGCATTCACGCACGGGGTAGCTGCGGGGCCGCGGCCAGCCGGGCCCCTCGACCGGTTCGGTATGCGCGTCCAGCGACGCGTCGGTCAGGTCCTCGATCACCCGGCGGACGGTGGACATCCGGTCGCGGCGCAGCTCGAGCACGACGTCCAGCGAGGGCCGCACGTCACGGTCCCGGGGTACCCCCGGCGTATCGGGCATCTCGTCCCACGGCAGGTCCAGGGGATCCCACGGCGACGGGTCGCCCAGGATCGCCCGCCTGATCCAGGCGTCGGTGGCGAACGCCAGGTGACGGAGCGTCTCGATGAACGACCACTCCCCGTCGACCGACTCGTGCAGCAGCTCCGCTGGCAGGCGACGAGCCCGTTCGGTGGTCTGGCCCCACAGCCGCCCGAGGAGGTCCCACGCCTCGCGGAACCCGGCTGGGCCTGCCGGGCGCATCTTGGCCCGGTCAGGGTAGCGCCGGTTCAGTTCGGCGTCGATGAGGGGCGCGATGTCGACGCCGTTCACCGTCACGTTCAGGAGCTCTCCATAGATGGAGACGTTGACCAGCTCGACGCCCCGCATCACCGCGCCGCTCAGGTCGACACCGGCGAACCGAGCGCCCGACAGGTCGACCGCGCGCAGCTCCGCGCCGCTGAGGTCGACGTGCTCGAACCGGGAGCCGCGCAGATCGGCATCGATGAAGTCAGCCACCCAAAGGACAGTAACTACCTCACGACGGCTACGCGACTGGTGCCTGCGAGATCCGCACCATGTTGCCCGAGGGATCGCGGAAGGCGGAGTCGCGTGGGCCCCAGGGCTGGTCCATGGGCTCCTGAAGCACCTCGGCGCCGGATGCCCGCACCTTCTCGAAGACCCCGTCGAGGTCGTCGACACGGAACATGATCATCGGCAGGACGCCCTTGGTGAGCAGTTCCTGCAGGGCGTCGCCGTCGGCCTGGGACCGGCCGGCGTGCGGCTCCGACAGCACGATCCCGAGGCCGGGCTGATCCGGGCTGCCGAGGGTGACCCAGCGGAAGCCTCCCGAACCGACGTCGTTCTGCACCTCGAGCCCGAGCGCGTCGCGGTAGAAACCGAGTGATTCGTCCACGTTGTTGACGGTGACGTGGCAGTACTGGAGTTCGATGGTCATGCCGCCAACCCTAGGCGGCGGCTCCCCGGGCCGCTTCTCCGTTCCTGCTCACCGAGTTCCGCACCGGCCGGGTGCGCACCTTCGCCACGCACGGGGGCATCGCGGTTACGGCGGGGTGCTCCCGGCTGCGATAGGCGCTCGGCGTCTCCCCGACGATTTCGGTGAAGCGCGAGCTGAACGAGCCGAGTGAGGTACAGCCGACCGTCATGCACGAGTCGGTCACGCTCATGCCGCCGCGCAGCAGCGCCATCGCGCGCTCGATCCGGCGGGTCATGAGATAGCCGTACGGCGTCTCGCCGTAGGCCGCCCGGAACTGCCGCGAGAAGTGCGCCGGCGACATGAAGGCGTGCTGAGCCATCGTCGGCACATCGAGCGGACGGGCGTACTCCCGGTCGATGAGATCCCGTGCCCGGCGCAGGTGCACCAGGTTGGCGAGCTCTTGCGGGGTCATCCCACGACGCTACCACCCGCCCTCTGACAAACGCGGCTGACCTGCAGAAACGCCTGACCAGCCCGGCAGGCCCGCGGGCGTCCGTTCATCGCCTGAAAAAGAACCAGCGCCAGAAACGGCGAGTACCCACCAGGCGGGGCCAGTCACGGACCGGGGGGCCCGGGGTAACAGTGTGGATGCACATGCCTGCACCGCCGGGGAGCAAACAGGTACCGCGGCAGTTTCCCCAGCAGTGCTTGCAATGAAGAGTCCGCGGCATACCTACTTGCCTACTTGACGAAGTACCAGTCCTCCGGGTTGATGCTGAGCGTCGGGCTCTGCGGGTTGACGCCACGCAGGTTACCGGCAACCTCGGTAAGACTGTAGGCACCGTCCGGCTGCCAGATGACCGGCAGCCTAGGTGCCAGGTAATTCTGCCAGGCGTACATGTATGACAGGTTTCCGCTGGTCAGCGTCTTGTTGATCAGCGCGTCGTTCGTGCTGTCACAGAACCCGCCGGAGTCGCCGATCGCGTCACACTTGAACAGCACCTCGCCCGTTGGCAGATAGTCGGGGGCGAACGTGAAACCGGTGCCGTAGTTGGCCATGTCCCAGTTGCACGGCGTCTTCGCAACCACACAGTTGGCGATGACCTGGGCAATCACCTGGTTGTAGGTCTTCGGCACCAGGTTCAGCTTGATGCCGACCTGCGCCGCTGTGGACTGAAGGTCGGTCATCTCCGAGTCGACCCACGAGGTGCCCGTGGCATAGATGAAGTTGAGGCTCAGGCCCTGCCCCTTCTTGACCCCGGTCCCGCACAGGGTCGGGTCGGCGCAGGTGGACACCCCGTTCGGGACTACCGTCCAGCCGTGGCTGGTCAGCAGGCTCTTGGCCTTGGCCGGGTTGTAGGGATACGGGACGCCCTTTCTTCCTTGCGGCGACAGGAACCTGGTCACGGGCGTGCTGCCGACCGGGCCAACGGTTACCGTGCCGTAGCCGCGCAGCGGGCCATCGATGATGCCTTGCTGGTTCATCAGGTACGACAGGGCCTGCCGGAAGTACAGCTGCCTGATGACCGGGCCGTTGCCGGTGCTGCTCTGCAGGTTCATCAGGTAGAAGCTGATCCCCCACGGGTAGAGCGGAGAAAGGTTGTAGCCCTTGGACGCGAGCGGGTTGCCGCCCGCCGCCTTGCCTGCTGGTTTCGCCGGCACGTCCCCGGGTGGGATGTAGCCGACGTCGATCTTCTGGCTGCCGCTGGAGGCCGACTGCAGCACGTCGTACTCGGCGGTGTCGGTCGTGAACGGCACCTCCTCGAACGCAGCCAGCTTCGGCTTGACCGGGCCGGAGTAGGACTTGTTCGGCACGAACGTGATGTGCCCGTCGGGGTTGAACGCGCTCAGCTTCCACGGCCCGTCCACGACGCTCCATAGCGGCGAGCCCACATAGCTGTTCACGCGCAGGGCCTGAGCGTTCAGGTAGGCATACACCTTCGCGCAATCGGAGAGGGTCGTCGTGCAGCTGCTCGGCCCGGACGCAGTCCGGTCCCAGGCGGTCGGCATCGGCGTGACCTGGCTCAGGTCGTTGTAGAGGAACCAGGTCGGCGAGTACGCCTTATCCATCGTCATGGTCAGCTGGGTCGAGCTGACTGCCTTGATGTTGCTCACGTTCGCCGGGAAGCCGGAGTAAGCGCCGTAATCCTGCGGCAGGGCCTCCTGCATGTGCAGCCAGAACACCACGTTCTGAGCAGTGACCGGGGTGCCGTTGGACCACACGTAATGGTTCAGCGTGATGGTCACGTTCCTGCCGTTGAAGACCGGCGCCTTGGCGAGGCTCAGCGACGGGTTCATCGTCGGCTGGCCGTTGTCCCCGAACCAGTACAGCGGCCGGTACATCAGCGCCTGAAGGTAAAAGACGTTGCTGGTGGTGGCGTAGGCGCCGGCGATGTACGGGAATATGTAGTTCGGCGGGGTGGCCGGCTGCTCGGCGTAGGTGGCAGTGCCGCCAGTTGCCGGCTGGCCTCCCGATGAAGTGCCGCCGCCGTTGCCGCTGCTGCAGGCCGCTGCGGCAATCGCCAGGATGACCGCACCCGCTCCAACCACGAGCGCCCGGCGGGGCCTGGACCTGAACGTGCGTCGCCAACCTGGTGACCGCATGCGCGATGCTCCTAACGCCGGCGAGCCTGAGCGCCCCGCCCCTCCCGACGCGCGCTCCCATAAAGGCGGCATACCGATCATCACGGCACCAGATGGCACGTCCCAGCTTCATTCGAGGTTTAACACACGTTTGCCTAACGTGTCCATTCACCGGAAAGGCGCAGCCACGGCTTCCCAGCCGCGACCGGCGGCGGCACGTACATGGCCGGGATCATTTTCGTCGCCCGCAGCTGTTCCGGCATCCTGTCTAGATGCCCTTCACCACTTCGGCTACCGCGGCACGCGCGGCGGTCTCTGCCGCTGCTGGCTTCGGGATTGGATGCACGGATCCCGTGATCCTGGCTGACGGCGCGAACGTGATCGTCCACCTGACCCCGTCGCCGGTGGCGGCGAAGGTCGCCGCCAGCACCACCGCCGTGCGCGCGGACCCCGCGGCTGGCCTCCAGCGCGAGCTTGACGTTGCCGTGTTCCTGACCGGCAAGGGCGCCCCCGTGATGCCGCCCAGCGCGGAAGTGCCCGCGACCGCCCACCGCGCCGGCGGTCACGTCATGTCCTTCTGGACGTACCTGCCGCGCACGAGCAGCTCTCCCCCGGACGCGGCCACCCTCGGTTCGATGCTCCGTGACCTGCATGTCGTTCTGCGCCCATACCCTGGTGCGGCTCCCTGGCTGGCGCCGCTCGGCGATATCGAGGCGTTCCTGGCCCGGCCCCAGACCGGGCTCAGTGACGCTGATGCCGAAGCCCTTGCTGAGGCTTTCAGGCGGCTCACCGGGCAGCTCGACCCGGCGCTGGATCGAGGACAGGTGCTGCACGGCGACGCCGGCGCCGGCAACCTGATGGCGACCGGCGCGGGATGGATCTGGCACGACTTCGAAGACGTGTGCTCGGGGCCAACTGCCTGGGACCTGGCCCCTTCCGTCGCCAGCCGGTTCATCGACGGCTCGCGCGTCCTCGCCGCCTACGGGGATCCCGTCGACGCCCGCCAGCTCGATATCTGCCGGCAGCTCCGGCTGCTGAACCTGACCGTCTGGTACAACGTGTACGCCGAGCGCCTGCCTGAATGCCGCGAGCGGGCGGCAGAGCTCGTTGCCAGCTGGCGACAGCGGTGACCGTCCCCGGGTTCGGCGCTATCCGGGTCAGCTGGCCTTGCGCCCCAATCCGCACCACATCTGCGACTCAGGCACGGCCGTCCCAGGGTCGGGCCGCCAGTGCGAGGCCTGCACCACCCCGGGCTCGACCAGGTCCAGCCCGCCGAGGAACGCCGCCACCTCGGCGCGGCTGCGCAACGTGACCGACTCGGCCATGGCGGAATTCAGCCGGTTGAACGTCTCCGACAGCTCTTCGGAGTGCAGATCGCTGGCCAGATGCGTGAGCGCGAGGCAGCTGCCGGGCGCCAGTGGCGCCATGAGCTGGCCCACGAGGCCGACCGGGTCATCCGCCTCACCGAAGAAGTGCAGGATGCCGAACAGCAAGACCGCGGCTGGCTGGGAGAAGTCCAGCGTCTTGGCCGCCTCGCGCAGGATCAGCTGCGGGTCGCGCAGGTCCCCGTAGACGTACCTGACCAAGCCTTCCGGCGTGCCCCGCAGCAGCTCGTTCGCGTGGGCCAGCACGACCGGATCCCGGTCGACGTACACGACGCGGGCGTCCGGCACCTCCCGCAGCGCCACCTCGTGGACGCTGCCTCCCTGAGGGAGTCCACTGCCGATGTCGAGGAACTGGGTGATGCCCGCCCCGCCGACTAAGTAACGGACCACCCGGCCCTGGGCCGCCCGGTGCTCGCGCACGTCGGCACGCACAGCGTCGATCCCGCCCGGCCAGGCCGCGTAGGCGCGCTCGGCTGCCTCCCGGTCGACCTCGAAGTTGGCCTGGCCGCCGAGCAGGTAGTTGTAGATGCGCGCCCCGTGGGCCTTGGTGGTGTCGATCCCCGTCGGCTCAGTGCTCCTGGCGGGGGTCTCGTCGCTCGTCACGGCGCCCTCCTGCTGCCACCATCACGGATCTACTCCGGCGAGATCAGCAAACATCCTGATTATCTGGCTCACTATGGTTCAGCTTCTAGCCTGTCGAGGATTGCCGAGACGGCAGTGCACTCCGCAGCCGCCAGGGAGTCGCCGTACGACTCTCGCTCGCGGAAGGAATGAGCGAGAGAGGCGATCGCGCGGTAGCTGACCAGGCAGCGCAGTCCGTCGTGACCGGCCACCCGGGCCGCGTGCGCGAGCAGGCGGTCTGCCGCGGCATTGCCGCCCCCGCGCTCGCAGTCGAAGGCGAGGGCGACCAGGTCCAGCGCGCGGTTCCCCAGCCCGAACTCGTCCCAGTCCACTACGCCCGTGATCGCTGCCCCGTCGGCCAGGATGTTCGACAGATTAAGGTCGTTGTTCGCGTAATCGGCTGGCGGCAGCCGCAGGCCCCAGGCCGGCTGAAGCCAGCGCCGCACCCGCGCGCAGAGCGGGCCGGCCGCCGCGGAAGCCCGGGGCGCCTCGGCCCAGACCTCGTCCCAGTCGTCGAACAGCACGTTCGCCACGTAGTCGGTGAAGTCGCGCTCCTGGTCCCGGAACCCGGCGTCAGTCTGCAACTCGACCAGGCGCAGCGCCGCGTCAAGCATCGGGCCATCCAGCACTGCGAGCGGACGGCCAGGGAGCCGGTTCTGGACGGTTACGTGCCACTCCGCGCTGATCATGCCGTGCCACAGAATCGTGGGAACCGGATACCCGCGCGCCCCGAGTACCGGAAGATGCCTCGCGCACCATTGCGTCTTCTCCGGGGCGTTGTCACCGCGCCTCGCCTTGACCACGATCGGGCCCGTTCGCTGCGCGCGGGCAGCCCACGTCATCCGGGACGTTCGCTGTGGCGTGAGCGGCCGGGCATCGTGCACCGGGTCATCCAGCTCCCGGGCGACCAGCATGCGGATCTCATGCCAGGCGGGCATCTCGGTCGCCACGCTCAGATCGTAGGTGCTACCTGCCTTCCGCGTTCGGTCACGTCCGCGTGAGGCGTCAGCGAGCCCAGTCCTCTGGGAGCGCGGGCACTGTCCAGTCCGGGGGCGGCCGCCACCCGAGCCATTCGGATTCACAGAACGGGGGCCCGCCGGCAACCAGGACGGCGATCATCCGCTCCGCCTCTGCCCGCACCCTGTTCGCGACTTCGGCTGTCAGGTGGCCGTCGGCTACTGCCCGCTCGAAGTCGTCCTCATCCTTGAGCCGCCAGCTGTGGTCCGGGGCGACGACCAGGTCCAAGACGAGATCCACGGTGTCAAAACGGGATCCGGCACGCCGGAATGGCTGCTGCAGGTTGACGTACCACCCGATGAACGCGCCTGTCGCGTCGAACTCGACGTCGACGCAGTGCCACGCCCCGGGCTCGGCCAGCCGGATCAGGCTTCCGCCCGCCCATACGAGGTCCTTGGACACCCAGCTCGCCAGGTCACGGACCTTCGTACCGGCGGGGGTCCGGCCGCCCCTGAACGCCGTGTCGGGAGCCAGGTACAGCACAGTGCGCTCGGGAGAATCGGCCACCACCCGCGTCGGCAGCGCGGTCATCACCGCACCATTCCAGAGCTTCCGCCAGAGCACCGGCTCGCCCGGGCCGAGCATGCGTCTCACCTGACCCTCTGCACCGCTAGCCCGGCTGCCGACGCGGATGCCATACCTGCACCGTCACGGTGCCCTCCCGGCGAACCGAGCCGCCAGGCAGCGGAGACTGATCCACCACCAGTCCCTCGACCGGCATCGGATCCTGGACCAGCCGGACCACCTCGGCATGCAGGCCCCGGTCGCCAATGAGCCAACGGCACGGGCCCGCGAACAGCCCGCAGACATCAGGAACCGCGATGCGCCGTGCGGGAGCAGGGCGCGGTGCCAGCCAGTCGGCCACCACGTCGGCGATCGTGTCCAGCATGAACCCTGTGTCCTGGCGGTGCGGGCGTTCCACGCCCACGCAGAGCGAGGCGAAACCGCTTCCGGGTTGCAAAGCCCTCCCCCGGTCGTCCGGATGCCGATCTCAGTTCCGGCCGCAGAACGCCTGCCTTCTGCGCAAAGGCGCGCTGCACGTCATCGGCCGAGGAATCCGGCGGGACATCAAAAATGTCGTACCAAGTGAGCTGACCAGCCATAGCCCCCATCCTGACTGCTGCGCGTACGTTTCGGGCTCGCAGTCGGCCTGAAAGGCCTGGTGGCATAGCCGCGGGCCGGGGATCGCCCTCTATGGTGGCGGGCATGGCATCGTGGTGGCACCGCGAGATGATCGCTCCGGGCAAGCTGCCGCTGATGCTGTGCTTCCTGGCCTTCGTCGTCACGTTCGTGGTGACCCGGACGATCACGCGCATGATCCGAGATGGTCGCGGCCCGTTCCGGAACGATGTGACTGCCAGCGGGACGCATATCCATCACTCTGTCCCGGGCATCATCCTGCTGATCATCGGCGCCTTCACGGCGGTCGGCGGTCCTGACTCGCTCGGCTGGCGCTCGTTCTCCGCGGTGGCGGTCGGCATCGGCACGTCGCTCGTCCTGGATGAGTTCGCGCTGATCCTGCATCTGCAGGACGTCTACTGGAGCGGCGAGGGCCAGCTGTCGGTCGAGGCGGTAAGCCTCACGGCCGCCTGCCTCGGGCTGGCCCTGGCTGGTTTCAGTCCCTTCGGGATAACAGACATCGGCAATTTCGAGCTGACCCTGCGCCTGACGGCGAGCGGGATCTTCATCGTCGACGGCGTGCTCGCGCTCATCTGCGTCCTGAAAGGCAAGTACCGGACGGCGCTGTTCGGGCTCTTCCTGCCGCCCGTCGGGGTGGTCGGCGCCTTGCGGCTAGCGCGGTCGTCGTCGACCTGGGCTCGGCATCGCTATGGAAGCGAGCGCCTGGAACGCGCGACCCGCCGCGCCGCCGACTTCGACAAGCGCTGGACTCCCCTCCAGACCGACTGGGAAAACTTCATCGGCGGAAAGCCGTCCCAGCCAAACCCGCCGGCCCCGCATCCGGCCACCGGCGATAGCCACCGCTGAGCTCCGCCTGTGGAACTTGGGTGCGCCCTTAGGTGCCTGGCCGACCTCGTCGGCGTGCATGCCGCACCAGGTCAGCGACAACCTGGATGACGAGCCCGGGATCGTCGCAGTGAACGTGATGCCCGGCGTTCGCTGCTACCACGTGTGTGCTGCTCGCTGAGAGGTCCGCCAGTTCGGCTTGCAGCTCCGCCCACGCCGGGTAGAAACGGGCGCGGGCGCGCTGGGCGCGGCGGCCGGCCTGCAGGCTGGGGTCGCGTTCGCTGGCGGTGATGACGGCGAGCGGGAGGTCCCCTAGGTGCTTAGCGGCCATCGCCGTATCCCGGCAGATCCCGGCGAAGGCAAAGAGTTCCTTGGCACCTGCCCGGCGACCGTGGAAGAAACCGGAGACTGCTCGCTCGCCGGTCGGCTCGCCGCACGGCAGGACGCTTGTTCTCACGCGGAGCGCAATCGGCTGGGCGTAGCTGAGCGCCACCGTGGCCAGCTTCCCGCCGAGATAGTCCTCCAGGAAGGTCTTTGGCAGCCGCCAAGATTGCTGCGGGTGGCTGGAGTCGATCAGCGCCAGCGCGGCGACCTCACCGGGATAGAGGCTAATGAACATCCGCGCTACCAGGCCGCCGAGGGAGTGGCCGACAAGCACGAAGGGCGGGGGTATCCCTGCTCCGGTCAGCAGCATGCGAAGGTCGTGCGCCATGCCGGCTGCCGTGGGCCGACCGGGCGCCGGGTCGCTCCACCCCAGACCGGGCCGGTCATACGTGCACACGGTCGTGTCCGAAGCCAGCCCGTGCTGGATCGGCTGCCAGCCCGCCGATGACTCGCCCAGGCCGGGGATGATGACAACCGCGGGCGTCCCGGTGCCCGCGACAATGATGTGCATCGCGTGGCCGCCCACGTCGATCAGGCGGCCAGGTACCTGCCTCATGCGGGATCAGCGGGTGAAGTACCAGTACTCGGGGAGCAGCGTCCCAATCGCGTTGTACGTCACGTCGTGCAGCTTGCTGTTCGTTGCGTAGACGTAGTACGGGGCCGGCTGCCAGATGTAGGGGAGCTGCTGGGCGGTGTAGGTGGCGTACTCGTGGAAGACCGCCAGGCTGCTGTTGGTGTGGGTCTGCTCGATCAGGCTGTCCATGACCGGGCTGGAGTAGCTGCCGGAGTTGGAAGCGGCGCCGGTGGCGAACAGCGGTTCCCCGGTCGGCTCGAAGCCAGGGCCGTCGAACTCCCATCCGCCGTATTCCAGTGCTTGTGCGGTGCAGGAAGGGCCCATCTTGCACGGCGTGGCTTCGCCGATGACCGTGCTGGAGCTCTGGCCCACGGCGTTGATGTCGATGCCAGCTTCGGAGGCATCCGACTTCCAGATGTCGGTCTCGCTCGGGTTAACGATCCCGATCCCCCAGTCCAAGGTGAACTTCATCTGCTGGCCGCGGGCGATATGCGCACCGCACTGGTCCGCGCCTGTGCCCGGCTTCTCGCAGGTCTGCACGCCGCCGACTATCTTCCAGCCGTGGCTGGCAAATACCGCCTTGGCCTTGGCGATGCTGAACGCATATGGCCCCTGGCCGCTGTTGGCCAGCTGGGATGCCGGTATCCACTGGCTGGGTGGCTGTGTCGGCACTCCGCCGGTGGTCGGCACGGAGTAGCCGCGGAAGGTCGTGGCGTCGATGCCGGGCTGGTCAACGGTCTCCTGCAGGGCCTGGCGGACATACAGCTGGCGGAACACCCACCCCAGCAACGGGTTGTTGAAGTTGGGCTGCACGTAAGTGATGCCGTCCTCGTAGAAAGGCGCCAGGGTGAAGCCGCTGCCCAGCGGGTCCGCGGACGGGACGGCCGAGCCGGCCGGCTTCTGCGGCAAGTCCGCGGGCGGGATGTAGCCGATGTCCAGCTGCCCGGTCTTCAGCGCGACGTACTCGGTGGCGGAGGAGGTGTAGGTGACTTCCTTGAATACCGAGATCGTCGGTTTGGGGCTGCCGGAGTACCTGGAGTTCGGCACGAAGGTGTCGTCGCCGTCGGAGGAGAAGCTCGACAACCGCCATGGCCCGTCCACGACGCTCCAGATCGGGCTGGAGACGTAGGTGGCGGTGTTTTTGGCCTGGCCGGCCAGGAACGCGTACACCGCCTTGCACTTGGCGTACTTGTCCGCGGCGGTGTCGGTCGCGCAGCCGCCGCTGCCTTGCTTGGCGCCCATGCTGGTCACATCCCAGGCGGCTGGCATCGGGGTGATCTCCGCTAGCTGGTTATAGGTGAACCAGAGAGAGGAATAAGGCTTGTTCAGCTGCAGGGTGACCTGCAGCGGCCCGGTGGCCTTGAACGAGACCAGGTTGTCCGGCAGCAGACCCGGCACGTACCCGGCATAGTCCTCGGGCTCGGCCTTCATCATGTTCAGCCAGAACATGACGTCGCTGGCGTCGACCGTCTCGCCGTCCGACCATTTCCAGCCCTTGAGGTTGATCGTGACGGTCTTGTCACCGTCGGTGTACACAGGCGCGTTAGCCGTCGACAGCGGGTAGTTGACGTTCAGCGAAGACCCGTTGTCGCCGTACATGTACAGCGGCCGGTACAGCAGCCACAGAAAGTCCTGCACGTCGTCATAGTTGGTCAGCGGCTCGTACGGCCAGATCCACGTCGGGGGAGGCGCGTAGTTGCCGTAGGTAACCGTGCCGCCCTTGATCCTCGCGCCGCTGCCGTTGCCGTGGCTCGTGCCGCTGGAACTGCAGCCGACGGCCAGCACGGCGACCGCTGCGATGGCCGCGATCCAGACGGCACGCATGCGGCGCCCGCGTTCAGACATGTGCGCTCCCTATGTCAAGGCCGTGAGCTCGCCTCGCCGTGCCTGACCAGCGCGGGGGGCCTGCGGTCTGCCCCATTGTGCGCGTGATCGGTCTGCTCTCACAAGACCCGGCGGGAAAATCGCCGATCCAATCGATGCAAGTTGCATCGATTGCCTCTGCTAAGCTACGGGGCGATGCGTATGACCGCGGGATGAGAAGGAACGGGCACCGTGGCTGTAACTGACAGCGTTGTCCGGCGTCGGCGGCTGGCCTCCGAGCTGCGGCGACTGCGAAGCCACGCCGGGCTGACCGCCGACGAGGTGGCCGAGAAGCTCGGCTGGTCCGCCTCCAAGGTCAGCCGCATCGAGACGCACCGCATTCAGGTCAAGCCGGCCGACCTTAACCAGCTACTTGATCTGTACCAGGTCAGCGAGGTCCACCGCGAGCAGCTCGCCGCCCTCGCCCAATGGACCCGCCGCAAGGGCTGGTGGGAGGCCTACGCGGACAGCCTCCCTGAGGAGATCACGACCTTCATCGCGTTGGAAGACGAGGCCGTCGCTGTAATGGAACGGGCGATGGACGCCATTCCCGGCCTGCTGCAGACACCTGACTACGCACGAGCCGTACTCCAGGTGCTGCCCACGACGGTAGTGCCACCCAGGCAGCTCGAGCGCGCGGTCGAAGTGCGCATGCGCCGCCAGGAGCGCTTGGCCGGAAGCGAGCCTGTGCGGCTCGCAGTGACAGCGGACGAGGCCGTCCTGTTGCGCCGGTTCGGCACCCCCGACATCATGCGCGCCCAGCTCGAGCACCTGATCCAGGCGTCACACCAGCCCAGCGTGACCCTGCGAGTACTTCCGCTGGCCGTCGCGCACCCTGTTGGCTTCGGCCATTTCCAGATTCTGGAGTTCGAGGCATTCGCTGGCGACCAGCCGACCATCAGCGACGTCGTGAGCGTCGAACAGCTAAGCGGCATGCATATGTACGACGACGAGACCGTGGCCTACCAGCACCGGCTCAGCTTCGACCAAGCCGCCGCAGTCTCGTTGGAGCCGGAAACCTCTAGAGAACTGATAGCCCAGATCATCCGTGACCACTGGTCTTAGCGCGCCCGCTGGCCGCGTACGCTGCTTTACCCCTTAGGCGCGACGTTCATCCGCTGTGCATAAAGCTGCTCGTAAAAGGGCCGGTGATGGGCGGCGTACCGTGCGAGCTTCTCGGAGTTCTCGACGGTGTACTGGTATGTCCGTTCGCGCCGCTCGAAACCGGAACTGTTGCTAGTATCCGCGTGCCAATCGGCGGACCGCTGCCACTCGGCCTGTTCACCCGGCTCCCAGGTAAGCGCTCGCGAATTAAAGGGCAGCCCCACGGCCGCGCAGTACGCCGCCATCGTCGCAGCTGGCCGGGTGACGAGGTCATCCGAGTCAATGACAATAGGCGGATTCCCGCCAGCATCGCTGATAGCAGCCTGCATTTCGCACAGCCGCTCCATCCCGATCGCGTTGATGGTCATCGGAGGGAACAGGGCGTAATAGGACGCTGCAATTTCCTCGGGACGGCGGATGAGGAACGCATGACGGGCTTCGGCGAGGAACGGCCGATCGGCCAGGACCTCATCGTGCTGGTGGTCCATCGTGTCCTTGAAGAACACGTCCCGGTCGTGCCCCTCGCCACGTAGCCAGGCGAGCAGCTCAGCAGCCGAATCGAACGTCCGCCCGCCAACATCAGTCTCGCCGTAGTTCTTCAGGTTGCAGAACGGTTCGTGAAGTACGGTCAAATCACGGCGCTCGGCCATCGACCGAAAGAAAGCCGTTGATCGCGCTCGTGGTGCGCTCCACAATGCGAATATTGCCATAGCCGAAACAGAGCCTTCCTGCTGTCCGCCGCATTACTGGCCTCCCTTGAGTGGTCGGCGCGGGGTGCCCCACGGAGCCATCCATCTGTGCGTTGGGCCAGACCAGACCAGCCGCGACAGCGGGGAAATGTAGCCCAAATACCCATCGCGTCAAAATTTGATGTGCTAGCCTTGAAATTGACGCCATAGAGAATCTTCAAATAGCCTCTCTCACGGCAAAACGACTTGTCATCCTGGCTTGTTCCCGCTGACGGGTGTGATTCTTCTCTATTCCTTCCATTGTTCCGCAACGGATTTTCTGCCTGCATACTCGTCGTCATGAGCGAACGAGACATGCACATCGTCCTGATGACGCCGCGACTTGCCATCCGCCAGTTCACCGAGGACGACGTCGACAACCTGTTCAGCCTGAACAGCGACCCTGAGGTCATGCGCTACCTGGGCAGGCCAGTTCCTCGCGAGGTCCTGCGGGACGAGATCATCCCGTTCCACCTCGGTGTCTACCAGCGGTTCGACCGGCTGGGTACCTGGGCTGCTGAGTCCGCTAGCAATGGCGAGTTCCTGGGCTGGTTCCACTTCCGCGCCGAGGATGGCGACATAACTAACATTCACCTGGGCTACCGGCTGCGCAGATCAGCCTGGAACAAGGGCTACGCCACCGAGGGATCCACGGCCCTGATCAACATGGGCTTCACCGACCTCGGCGTCCAGCGGGTGTTCGCACACACGATGACGGCCAGCGCCGCCTCCCGGCGCGTGATGGAGAAATGCGGCCTGACTCTCGTACACATCGTCCCCTACCAGGGACCCGATGCCGACGTCATCGACGGCGCCGAGCAGGGCGAGGTCGAATACGCGCTAACCAGACCCGAATGGGAAGCCTACACAGACAGCTGAACGAAATGAAACCCCCCGATCCGGCCTTGAATGCCCCTGTGGCGTGCCCGTTGGGTCCACGATCGGAAGGCGATCCGCGGGCAATCGCGGCCACTCGCAGATAGGCATTAGATCCCTCCACCTGCAGCGGGCCCGTCAGGCCGCCGCGCGAACGATCTTTGCAAGCGGGGTCACGGTCGGACACTCGTCGTCATCGGAACGCTTCAGACACATTTGCGCAGGTCAGATGCCCTAGCGCGAGTGCTGCAGAACGACTGGTCAGGGGCGGGTTCCAACCGCCGACCTTCCGCTTTTCAGGGACTCGCGTCCCCGCAGGTCAATCCCCCGCCAGGCCCGGCCGTGCGATCCGCGTGCGACATCAGGAACCTTCTACCCATACGGTCAACTCGATGGCCCAAGAAGCACACGTACTAGAGTGCGGCTCCGCTTCAGTATTGCTCTCCACCGGAAGTTGACCTTGGTCCGATATTCGCGGGTAGCCTGCGTCTGTGATCAGGCGGTGCCGGTCGTGGACGAGGGCGCGCAGGGTCGGGGGCGCGGCCTGGACGCTGTCGGTTCTGTGGGTGGGTATAGGAGCTGCGGCCAGCGGCTACGTCTTTTTCGTATCCACGCGGACGGTCTTGGACCCTACGAGCCCCTTCGGTGGGATGTTTGACTGGCCCGGCGGGAGCTCGAATGAGGCCGTTTTCGCCGCTGCCGTGCTGGCGGCGGTGGCATGGCTGGCGCTGACAATCCCGGTGCTGATCGCCGGATTGCGTCGGCTTCTCGGCTGGCCGGGCAAGCGGCTCATGGCAGCGGCGTGGGCAGGCGCGTGGGTTGCGGGCTTGGCGCTCATGGCGTTGATCCCGTCCAGTCTGGCCTACCCGCCCCCGCCACAGGGCTATAGCGGAGGCCCCATCGCGAACTGGTGGGAGCTGGTGATCGCTGCCGGTTTCCTGACGCTCGCACCGGTGATGGCCTGGATACTCGCCAGACCAGCCGAACCGCAGCGGTGAACACCGAGTGTCCGCGACGGGGCAGAGCAGTGGTCAGCTCAGGAGAGTTGCTAGCTCCCGCCAGCGGAACTTAACCACGCTTAGGGCCACACCACCCCTTTGCCGGTCCACGTGACCCCTTCGTGGCGGCACAGGCAGAAGGGATGCCCGACCGGGTCGGTGTAAACCTGCCAGCCGTAGCCCTCGGGTCCGATGAAGTCCTTCTGCAGTGTCGCGCCGAGCTTGACGACGCGACGCTGTTCGGGCTCGATTTCGCCCACTTCGAAGTCGAGGTGGTACTGCTTGGGGTGCTCGTCATCGGGCCAGCGCGGAGGGCGGTAGTCCTCCACCCGCTGAAAGGCCAGATCGACCTCGCCGAAGGTGATGCCGGCAAAGTTGTCGGAACTGCCCTCCATGATGGCGCGGCCTGTCACCTCGGAGTAGAAGGCCGCCAGCTTCATCGGGTCCGGGCAGTCGATGATGAAACCCAAGAGTTGCAGCATCAGGCGATCTTGCCACAGAGCAGGGCACGTGCCCTGTCCCGACGACCACCCGCCATGGACCCGTGGAACCCCGGACCCCGGCCCGACAGCCGGGCCACTGTCACGACCCCGGCTAAATCAAGATCACGAACGCGTAGGTGCGCCGGCTCGCAAGGTTCTGCTGCCGTGCCACTTTCGTGCCAGAACGGGCGGGGACCGGGGGTCACTGACGGTCACTTACGGGGCATCGCCGCGCCGCGAAGATCTCGGTGTTGCTGTTCCTGGCGTGGCCTGTTCCGGGAATCCTCTGGTCACGGCATGAATAGGCTCATAGCCGGGTGCGGGTGGACGGTTGGCAGAGGATCGTCTGCGCCGTTCTGCAGCAGGCAGGTGATGCAAGATCAGATCAGCCCTCGGTGGCCAGAGCAGAGCGAAGTCGGCCGAGAGTCTTCCTGATCAGTGCCAGAGCGTGGTAGGCGACGACGACAGCCACGGCCAGCGCCACGGCGGGGTCCAGCCAGTACCAGCCGCCGGTCGCCAAGATGACCCCGCCCGCCACGGCCACACCGGCTGCCGCCGCCGCGTCCGCGACGGTGTCGAGCAAGACCGCGGCGACCGACAGATCCCGCTCCGTGCCACGACTGTCACCGGAGTCGCCCCGCAGCACGAGCGCACCAGCGGTCATTACCACGGCCGCGATACCACTGATCACGAGCACGGGGAGACCACTGACCTGGGAGCTGCGGGTGAGGAGCCGGCTGATTGCGGCGATGGCGACGAGCAATTCAAGGGTGAGCAGCCACCCCCCGTTGATCAGGGCGGCGACGCTGGTCGCGTTCGGGTGGCGCCTTTGCCCGGCGCGGCTTGCACCGCCTGACGACAGCCGAATCGCCAGCAGCGCCACGCCCACGCCCGCGGCATCGAGAAGATAGTCACCGCCTTCAGCCAGGACCGCAAGCGAATGGGCCGTCACGCCCACCATGACCAGACCGAGCACAAGCGCGAGGTTGAGGGCAAGAACCACGGCCAGGCGCTGCGTCCGAGACACCCGTCGCACTCCTCATGACCGGCCTGCAAGCGATGGCCAGCTCCCGCCTGCCCGGCAATCATACGGGCGAGTGCGGGTCCGACGCTCACGGCTGCAGCCGCGTTCTGGCTAGCTGTCCACCAGGTTCACCGTGGTGGATTGGTGCGAGAAGGTAGCCCCTTGAATGGAATGGAGCAGATAATTGGCCCAGCCGATTGGAGATGAATCGATGGGCGATGAATCGGTGTCGGCAGCCTTGGCTGCACGAGACGGCACTGTGATCGCGGGCAGATACCGGCTCGCCCATCTTTTGGGTGAAGGTGATCGCAAGCGCACCTATTTGGCCGAGGACACGCTCTTGGCCGGACGGCAGGTGGCGCTGGCCCTCGTCAAGCCGGAAGCGGCGGGCTCAGATCCTCATGGCACCATGAGGGAAGTCGCAGCTATCTGCCGGATAGGCAACCACGACAACATCGTGACCTTGTACGACCAAGGGACCGCAGAGGGGACTGAATATCTCGTCTTCGAGTACCTGAGCGGCGGTGACCTGCGGGACTACCTGGCTGAGCGCAAGCGGAAACACGAGCCGCTATCCGCCGACGAGGTACGCAAGCTCGGCAGGCAACTGGCGCGGGCGCTGATGCAGGTGCACAACAGTGGCCTGCTGCACCGCGATGTCGCCCCTGCCAACATCTGGCTCGATGAGCGCGGCGTGCCTCATCTCGGCGACTTCGACTCCGCGATCCCCAAGAGCTCCGCAGGTGAGACGGCGCTGCCGCCTACCACGGAGGCGTATGCGGCGCCCGAGCAGATCGCCGGAGAGCTCATCGACGAGCGAACCGACCTGTACTCGCTGGGAGCGGTGCTCTACGAAGCCCTCACCGGAGAATCGCCCCGCAAAGCCCGCAAGATGGTGGTAGCGCCGAAGGCTATCAGGCCAGACACGCCCCAGGACCTCAGCGCAATCATCGGCAAGCTCATGGCAGTGCGCCCAGAGGACAGGCCTGCCAGCGCGGAGCAGTTGCTCGAGGCACTCAAGCCGCCCTCTGCCCAGCGCCGGCCGGAGAATCTTTTCCCGTGGGCAGAAAGCTTGCCGTTTCCGCTGGCCTCGATCTTGTGGCAATACGACGCTGAATCGGATCCCCGACCGAAGGTCGATCACCTGCTCAACTTCTTCGAGGCGCTGGCCCAGTTCCGCGCCATCTTCCTGCTGAGCGGTTTCATGACCGACCACGTTTTGCTTGACGGCTACAAGCCAGCTTGGTTTGGGCCAGGTGGTGGCTCCCGTCCAATGGATCTCGAGACAGCCCCCGGCTTCGGAGTGTGGGTGGAGCTTTCGGAGCGTCTATCCCAGACGGCACGGTCGATGCTGGCCGAGCAAGAAAGCGCTGAACGTTGTTACGCACTGTTCGCTGCGCAAGACCGGGAACTCGTCAACGCGATGACGATGAGAGAGCTCAGCGGGCTCTTGCTTCAAGCGCGTGACCGCCGGAACGCCGCAGCACACGGCGGTATTTTGGCTCGGCAAGCATTGGAGGAAGAACTTCGCATCCTTGCCGCATTACTCGCCAAAACGCAGAACTTGCTCAGTACGGCCTTTGAGACGTGGACTCTGCTGCGGCCGGGGCCGGCAATGTATGACGACGAAATCTTCGATCTGACGGCCACAATTCTTACAGGGGCAAACCCGGCGTTTCGCAAGGCACATATTCAAGTCCGCGACCCGCTGAGTGCCCGCAGGCTTTACCTGCTCAATGGAACCAGCCTTCATGCCTTGAAGCTCGTCCCCCTGCTTCAGGTCATGCCTGGACCCAAAACCGGCGAGGACACCTGCTACTTCTACAGTCGCATCGAACCGAACGGGGCGGTCCGATGGATCTCCTATTACTCGGTCGCGGAGCCCGAATTCACCCTTGATGACCCAGAAGTCGTCAAGTTTCTCGCCGAGGTGAAGGCGCCTTCAGCTGGCTCATCGGGAGGCTGACCGCTCACGGTGCTCCGCCTCGGCATGATTCGCAGTCCTGCGGCTCCCCCAGTCCAACCATGACCGGCGACAGTGAAACCCGAACACACTCGCATGTCCCCTGAACTACGGAGACTCCCGCCATTGTTCAGTTAACACGCAAGGTCGGGCGTCTCCTGCGGGTGAGCCGGGGACTTTCACGTCACCAGCGGCCGGTCGGCACGACGATGTCCCCCATCGTTTCCGTCAGGGTCAGACTGTGCTGACGAGCCGTCATCGCGGCGGCAAAAGCGTCTCGTTGATCATGGTTCGTGCGCGCGGGCACGCTATCAAGGCCGAGGGCTGCCAATCCCTGCCGAGTCCAGGCCGCGCGGGTTCGGGGGCTTCGCTTGCCATGCCAGCGAGTCCATGAGGCAGTCGGGAAGACCTCAATGACCTCAACGTCATGAGCCGCGAGCGCGTCGAACAGAGCAAGTCCCTCGAGGATCCAGGCGTAGTAGGCACTCGCGTAAAACATGCCTTGCGTCGGGCGTCCAGCGGATACCACAGATCGACCTGGCGAGCTGGAGCTCGCCGTCGCGGGCGGTCCGTCCCTCGGGTGCGCAGCAGCACGGGCTGTCGATCGCGATGACTGTCGGCCGATTCTCCATGGCAAGGTCAACGACCTGCGTGCGCGACAAGTGGCTCTGGAGCGCCAGAACCCGGCGCTCATCGATGACCGCGACGTCGAAGCCCTTGCCCTTTCCGCCCACATCAACGCCTACCCACGCAGCCACGTGACAAAGCATGCCCTGCTCCAGTATCGCCCGCACCCTGACCGGGGGCGCAGGTTCAGACAGGTCCGAGGCTGCCTCGGCGTCGCCACCGCCACTGTCGAGCATGACTGCAACGGACAGCCGCCCAAGTATGGCCCGGCCGGCGGCAAAAGCGGACACGCCGAGGACTGCGGTACTAGCGTGCGATCACGCTCAGCCCTGGCGATGAATAAACATACGGCTCTTGAGTACAAGGAGCCGACCGCTTTCAGGGCCGCCTGTCGTGCCGCAGATTTTATTGGTTGCGCTTCGGCTGACGGGGGGCGGCACTCTTGCGGCGCGGGGTCGGCTGCCCGTCGCGTGGCGCGCGGTCATACTCCTGGATGAGGTGAGCAGGCAGTCGGCCATGCGCGGCCACCGTGAAGCCCTGCTGTTCGGCCCATGCACGGATCTGACGGCTACGGTCGCGGCTGGCTGCCGACCTGGCAGCCGAGCGATCGCGAGTCGGTCGAACCGATCTCGCACGCTTTATGAACGCCGCTAGTTGCTTGCGGAAGGTGGCCGCGTGCTTGGCATTCAAATCTATTTGGTAGTCCCGGCCGTCCACGCCGAACAGAACAGTTTCATCGGCTGGACCGCCAGTCAGGTCGTCCTCGAGTTGCACATCGAGCCTTTGCATCTTCTGCCAATTCCCGCAGATATCACATGGCAACCGCAGTTATTCGTGGTTTTTACGCATCTACTGCTGCGAGTGAGCGGCCGGTCGTGTCCATGCTGGATCGCTGTGCGCGGGAGGAGCCTCCCGGCTGCGGCCTTCCCAAAGACGCCGGATTTGAATCACGCTGGAGCGATCTGAAACATCCGCCCTGTGGGCTATAAATCCGGGGATGCGTTTGAAGGACTATCCCCAATCTTCCCGGCCGGACGCCAGCGCACAGCTTGCACCGCTCGTGTTTCGCGCTTCGCAACTGCGGCGACGGGCTTGCTCGCCTCGTGCGGCGGCTTCGGGGTGTTACCGGGGCAGGATGCCAAGCGCCCGGGGATGGGCCCGGCGGTAGTGCTCGGTCAAGACCTCGCTGAGGGTACCGGGGCGAAGGCGACCGTGCCGTGGCAGATCTGGCAGCGTGTGACGGGAAAGTGGGTAACGGTGACGGGGAAGCGGCGGGACTGTGAAGTGCTCATCAACGCCCATGATGCCAGGTCGGCGGCAATGACCGCGCCCTCTGTGCAACGCACACGCCATGCGGCAGAAGAGGACGGGCAGAGAAGCCCGCGTGGACGAGCCAACGTGTCATGGCGGCCTCACCACGGCGTGGTACTCATGCGGCGTAGAACTCATATAGCGCCTTGACCTGCCTGGACCAGAACTCTAGCTTTTGCATGGCGGAGGCGTTTCGCTGAAGCAATCCCAGATCTTGCGCATAAGCGTAGAAGCCGCTACCCGCGTCGTTGGCGCCCAAGTAGCTCACCAACGCTGAGATCATCAGTCCAGTCGTTGGCCGGTTCAGCTCCACGATCAGATAGAGCAAGTGACCCATTGCTGCGCGCTCGTCGGCTCGGCTGAAATCAAAACCAGGCAGCCCTGTACGCCGCATCAGAGTGGCATTGAGCTCGGTGTAGGAGGTGAGCTTTTCGAGTCGCGCTCGCTCGAGGAGGAACTCAAGCCCCGCCCGCGCCAGCTCATCCCAGGCCAGATCGTCGCGCCCGTATAGAGCCACAGCTACCTCCCAGCAAGACCAGCGGCACTCTAGAGACGCGCAACCTGCTGTCCGCGTTCACCGGCCGAACGGCGGCAGATGAGGAAGAGGCGCTCGTGGGCAGTGTTGTCTTGGGATGGCGTGCCAACCCAGGCGGGCATGACAACGATGCCTATGACCATGAGTGCTTGCTCGGTGGCGCATGCGCTTTTCGGAACCTAGAAGTCGAATCGGTCCTGCTGTCCTTGCACGGGCGCCAAGGGACCCGTGCCGTCTATAGCCAGGTAGAGATGCCGTGCTGGACGCGTTTGTGTACGTCTTCGACCATGGCGGCTTACGGAGGCACCAGCAGCAGATAAAGCTAGTCAGGCGCGATGTTTGCCGCCACACTCGCATCAGGGATGTGCGCAACCTGGCCCGGGGGGAGGAACCATGCCCAACTCACTCCACCCGCGAGCCGCCACAACCAGGAGCGATGACATGAATATGCCTCAGGTCCCGCGGCGGACAATCTCCGCTTAATACGCGCTGGTCAGGGCTGCGCCGGGACCACGGCTTATTGCCGGGTAAACATGCCGGAGCTAGTTACCGGAATCGTCGGCGGACGCCGGCGCGCCTGAGTCGGGTCGAGCTTGGGTCTTTGACCCATCCCTCCGGCGCGGGTGATTCCCTAGGCCACCTTGCGCGGGTTAGGTCCGCGTCGGTGAGATCCGCGCGGGTGAGGTCCGCGCGGGTGAGGTTCACTTCGGTGAGGTGCGCGCCGAGGAGTTTCGCATCGGTGAGATCCGCGTGGGTGAGGTCGGCGCGGGTGAGGTCGGCGCGGGTGAGGTCCGCGCGGGTGAGGTCCGCGTCGGTGAGGTGCACGCCGAGGAGTTTCGCATCGGTGAGATCCGCGTGGGTGAGTTTCGCGTGGGCGAGGTCGGCGTGGGTGAGGTCGGCGCGGGTCAGATCCGCGTCGGTGAGGTCCACTTCGGTGAGGTGCGCGCCAAGGAGTTTCGCATCGGTGAGTTTCGCATCGGTGAGATCCGCGGCGGTGAGATCCGCGGCGGTGAGGTCCGCGGCGGTGAGGTCCGCGGCGGTGAGGTCCACTTGGGTGAGCTTCGCGCCGAGGAGTTTCGCGTCGGTGAGCTTCACGAAGGTAAGGCTCGCGTAGCTGAGGTCCGCGCCAGTGAGAGTGGCGCCATAGAGGTTCGCGTAGCTGAGTTCCGCGCCCGTGAGGTCCGCGCCGGTCAAGGCTGCCTCGATGAATGACCATCCCATGAGGTTCTCGTCCCGGAGCCTCGCACGGCTGAGGTCCGCACGAGTAAGGTCGATGATGTTCTCACGGCCGCGTCTGGAGATTCGACGTGCAACAACGGTTACGGCGGCTTGCACGTCGCCGGGCGTCGACAACGGCGCGGGGTTCGGGCCAGACGGCGGCGCATGCTCCCGGGAGTGCTCGCGCACAAACGTCGTCAGGACTTCGATCACCGTGGGCTGGTCTCTGGCGGATGGCGGCGCATGCTCCCGGGAGTGCTCGCGCACAAACGTCGTCAGGACTTCGATCACCGTAGGCTGGTCTCTGGCGGAGTCGCGGGCAATGCGCTCCAGCGCGTAGATGCCGCCGATACGCACGTCGATCTTGTCGTCACCCAGTTGCTCGATCGCCTTGGTATAACGATCGGTAATCTGGCCCTCCTCGGTCAGCTTCGCTGCCCGCCATGTGTACCTCGTCGTCAGCGCCGCTGCCCCCACCAGTGCTACCGCCGCAACCAACGCAGCCCGTGCAGCGTTCTCAGCCCCCAACCGGGCGGTGGCTGTCACTCCTGCAGATGGATGACGGGTCAGTACCGATGGGAGCCACCAGATAGCGGCGACGAGCGTACTGAGAAGCACGATGAGTGCCAGCGCCCACAGCAACCGTGGCAGCACGCCGCTCTCCCACCAGCGCGAGACCCGCTTCCCCCCGCTCGACATCATGGACAAGACGCTATGCATACTGGTCTCGGCAGGGGGCCGTTTTCCCAGGAAGCTCCGCGCGGATCAATATGGCGTGGCTAAGTTAGTTCACCCCGGTGTCCATGTCTCTACCTCGGTCGGCAGATGAGACAGGCCGTAGCAAGTTCACTCGTGTCCAGAGCTGGTTCACTGGATGGGACCGGGTAAGCCGATACAGCCGCTGTCCGATCCTCGCTACGCTAGGTGATAGTTCGCGCCGACCGTTCGCCACAGCCAGCAGGCCAGCAATCCGGGCGAGGGTATCCGGCCTTTCGCTGGGCGAGCCGGGGACGGCTACTGACGGTCCCCAATGTTCAAGATCCGATCCATCACCTCGGCGCCGGTAGTTATGACAGGCCGCAGTTCATGGCGATAAACGAGCTCCGTTGTGGCAGTGCGGTTGTGTCCGGCCAGGCGCGCGATCTCCTCTATAGGGACACCGTCCGCTGAACTGGTAGAGAGCAATGTTCCAACCCTGCTGAATACCCCCAGCTCGAAGAACGAGAGAGATTCGTTCCTCCTCGTTGATGCTCTTCATGGTTGCACCGGATGCGGCACGCTTTCATCTGATGCAATGACACTGGATGCAATCTCCTTGCACCTGGTACTGCCGGATGATGAAATCGCAGGTCATCGGCAATTCTTCGCCGACGCGGCTGGAGCTTCCCCGCAGGCCGCCACAGCTGCACTGCAGGTAGAGGCCATTCATGCTTTCCGCCGAATGTTGCATCAGATGCAATTCTGCTCATTTACATCAGGGAGACGAAGGTGTGGCGCAGGTCCCGCGGCGCCAAGCCGGTGCCGAGACCCGCCTCTTCGGTGATCTTGCGGAACTCGCGCCGGACATTCGCCGCGTCTAGGGGCGTCCCTATGGCCGAGGCGAAGACGAGGCCATGATCCTGCCACAGGGCCCCCGCCGCCAGCCGGTCCTCCGCCTGCCTCTTGCGGTGTTCTTTGAGAGCATGCACGGCGGCCTGCGGAAGCGCCAGCGTCCGCCGCGACCTGGCAGTCTTGGTGTCGCCGCCTTGCCGCACCGAATGCCATACGGCCACCGATGGCGGCACCGGCCGCGCCGCGCCCGGATCTCCGTCCAGATCGACGTGATCCCAGTGCAATTCCCTGGCCTCTTCGGTGCGCACGCCGACCGTGAGGCTTAGCACGACGTACGCATTGAGCCGGGAGTCCTGAGCCGCCTGGAGCAGCGCAAGGGACTGGTTGAGGGTAAGCGACCGGCTCGGCCGCCCTACCTGGCCTGCGGGCGAGTCGACGAGCGTGGCCACATTCCGGCCGACGAGATCATGAGCCTCGGCGTACCGGATCGCCCGCGCCAGCGAGGCCCGGGTGATCTGCAGATACCTGGTCGATAGCGTGCCACTGAGCGCATCGAGCCCCTTGCGAACATCGCGGGCTGTCAGCTCCCTGAGCGGCTTAGCGCCGATGCGCTCCAGGAGCGGCGTCAATGCCTCCCGGTAGATGGACCGCGTGCGTTCTGACCGCCCCGGCAGGCCGCCCTCCAGCCAGTCGCCGACCGCCTGCCGAACCGAGTAGGTGGCAGACGTATGGAGGCCGCGGTCGAGCTCGGCGTGCAGCATCTTGAGCTTGTCCCTGACCTCTTGCTTGGTCCGGCCGGTGACCTTGCGCCGGAGCCGCTTCCCATCGGCCCCGAAGCCAAGTGAGACCGCCCCGACGTACCGGCTCTTCGCGGGGTCTAAGTAGATCGCATCCTCGCCGTGCCCTCGACGGCGTGTTGTGTTCTCCGTCATAGCCAGGAGCGTAACTCGTTTGGCTCCCCGTTTGGCTCCCCGCGATCGGACCCAATCGCCCGATTAGGCCTCTGATCTGGTGGTCAGGGGCGGGGTCGAACCGCCGACCTTCCGCTTTTCAGGGGTTCTATCAGCCCGAAACCATGATCAGGCGAAACACCGCTGACCATTCTTACCCGCATTGGCACTGGTCAGAAGGTTTTCACTCATTTTACCAGCCGTGCCATCGAGTACCGCATAATCCCGTTTCGTTTGGGGGTTTGCTGTGGGGAACCAGCCGCACCCCGGACTTGTGGGGATTCTGTGGGGCTGCCGCCAGCAATCGATAGGCCGCCCGACGCGTCGGCCAAGAACTTCGGGCCACGGGCGGCGAGCCGACCCCGCAGAAGAGATCAACTTTCGGCGCAGAACGCCGATCGGCCGACGACAGCAGCGCAGCGGTGCGGTCGGTCTGCGCAGACGCCCCAGTCCTGTGCGTCCTTCTGCGGCCGGTTCCGGTCGTAGCGGCGGCTCGGCCATAGGCTGCTTCGCGGAAGGGGAGTCGCGAGAGGAGACCCGGGTGCCGTACGTCGACAGTGGCGAGGCGAGGATCTGGTACACCGAGCAAGGCTCGGGGTTTCCGATGCTGACGCTGGCGCCAGGCGGGATGCGCTCGAGTGTTTCGCTGTGGGAGGCGGCGGCGATCAACCCGCTGACCGCGTACGCCGGGCAGTACACGATGATCGCCATGGACCAGCGCAACGCCGGCCAGTCCACTGGCCCGCTCGAGACCAGCGACCCGTGGGGCGCCTACGCGGCTGACCAGCTGGCGGTCATGGATCATCTCGGCATCGACCGGTTCCTGGTGTTCGGCTGCTGCATCGGCGGCCCGTTCATCCTGAAGCTGTGCGAACTCGCGCCGGAACGAGTCGTCGCGGCCGTCCTCGAGCAGCCGGTCGGGATCATCTGGAGCAACCGTGAGCTCTTTGACAGCATCTGGAAGCAGTGGGGTGAGCGGCTCATGGGCGAGCGCGACGATCTCGGCAGCGATGAGATCGAGGCGTTCGCCACTGCGATGTGGGCCCCCGACTTCGCCGTCAGCGTGACCCGGGATCAGGTGCGGTCCTTCCGCATGCCGATGCTCGTCCTGCCCGGAGTCGATGAGTACCACCCGGCCGAGACCGGCCGCGAGATCGCCGCACTCGCGCCGGCCGCCGAGCTGCTCGAGCCGTGGAAGGACCCCGAGCATCTTCCCGCCGCCACCGAAGCAATCGGCCGGTTCCTCCAAGACCACACCCCGCGCTAGATCACCACCGGGTTGCCCCCGGCCAGCAGGCAGCGTGCTTCGGCGCCACCATGCCGGAAAGGTTGGTGCACCCGCCGCATGCCCGGCGACCCAGCGAAGGCGGAGTCACCGTGCTTAGCCTGCTAAGCCGCGGCCATCATCAAATCTGCCCGCTGGCGGCCGTAAGGAGACCGCCCAGGTATCACAGGTAGTGACTGCCGGCGGTCGGCATAGCTGACGGATCGGTGCCCTGCCGAATACGCGCATCTTGCGGTCGCGCTGGATGGACCGTACTGGACGCGCAGAACCTTCGATTCTGGCTCGCCAGGCGGGCGGCTGATCGTGGCATAGCGGAGCTTGCCCGCGTCACCTAGGTCCGGGACTGATGAGCAGGAGCGACTCTGCGGCCGCCCCTGCTCACAGCGAGATTCCGGGCTGGCGGGGCATGCGGTGCGTTATGGGAACGGGTTGATGTTTTGCTGGCAGACGGTTCCTGGCGCGGGCATGGCGCCGGTGATGGTGTAGTTGATCATGTAGTTGAAGGCGCAGGTACTGGGGTTGTTGCCGACGGTGTGCCCGTATCCGTGGACGGTCAGCAGTCTGGCCCTGGCCAGGTCGCGGGAGGTGGCGACCGAGTCCTGGTAGGGGGTCCAGGGGTCGCCGGTGTTGTCGACGACCAGAATGGTGCTGGCGGTGGGCCGGTTCCACGGGCCGGTGTAGCGGTCCTGGGCCGCGGCAGCCGGCCAGTACGCGCAGCCGAAGATGTCCCATGCTGCGATCGGCGCGAAGGTGCCCGCCGCTGATGCGGCGGCGTAGGCGGCGAGGTCGCGTGGGCTCGGGCTGTCCGCGCACTGGATGGCGAGCTGCTGTTCGGGCCCGGTGTAGTAGCTCGGGCCCGAGGACGGCGGCGGCTTGGAAGCCGGGCTGGGCGTGGGTGACGGGGCGGGCGCGCCGCCGGTGGCGGCGGTCCACAGCTGCTGCAGCAGGACGGCGTTGACCTGCCACTGGTGTACCTGGCCCAGGCTGGACGCGGCGCCGACTACATCCGCGTAGGTGTAGGTGCCCTGCTGGGCGCCGAGGTTGATCGGGTGCCGGCGGGCCAGGCGCAGCAGCGTGTGCCACTTGGCGGTGGTCGCAGCCGACGTCCCGGCCGAGAAGGCGCACGCCTTGGTTGAGGCCTTGCCGCACAGTTCGAGGAACGCGGTCATCACCGTTTGTGTCGCCTGCCCAGCGCCTATCCGGGAGAAGGGCGGGACCTGGCTGTTGCCGGTACTCCAGACGACGGGGTTGATGTTGCCGTCCAAGATCATGCGGCCGGTGGTGGAAGGGAACAAGTTGGCGTATGTCGCGCCGAGCAGCGTGCCGTAGGACGCGCCGTAGTAGTTCAGGACGGGGGCGCCGACGGCCTTGCGCAGCAGGTTCATGTCCCTGGCGATGTCGGCGGTGCTGTCGTGATAGAGCAGCGGCCCCGCGACGCGGGCGCACCGGGCAGCCAGCTTCGCGTAGGCCCGTTCATAGTCGGCCTCCTGTGCCTTGCCCACCGGGAACCCATCCGGCACTTCCCCCATCGCTTTGTCCCTCGCCGCCTCGGTCGGATAGCAGCGGACCTGCGCGCTGTAGCCCATCCCGCGCGGGTCGAAGGTGATGATGTTGTACCGTTCCCGCCACGCCTCCGGCAGGATCGGGTATACCCCGGAGAAGGTGCTGAGTTGCGGTTCCGGTCCACCGCCGTTGAAGAACAACCAGCCCAGGTTGCGTCCGGGACCGATCGCCCGATGGCTGATCACGGCGACGTTGATATGCGCGCCGCGCGGGTCGCGGTAGTTCAGCGGGACGTGCGCGGTGGCGCACTGGAAGCCGCCATCGCATGGCTTCCAGCTGAGCACCGGAACCGTCGGCGCGGACACCCGCATGGCCGTCGTCTCAGCCCCCGGCGTGGTCGCGGTGGCCTGCCCGCAGCCAGCTGTCGTCAACCCTGCCGCGGCGATCAGCGTCGCAGCCCATGAGATCCTGCCGCGGATCTTCGGTTTCATCGCGGTCACTCTTCCTTTCTCTCCGCGCCCGGGCAGGCTGCCGCCATCGCCTGGCGCTTGGGATGGCAGCGGCCCGGCGGGCGCTGATGCGGCCGTCCTTTTGGCCGCCTGCCTTACCGGATCACTCGGTTCTGGCGTATCTGCAGGCCTGTCGGGCACCCAGATGGCGTTCGGTCAGGTTTCACGGGTGGTGACCGACCAGTACGTAAAGATCGAGAGCACGAGCGCGAGGGCCAGGAACATCCCCGACTCGACGCTCTGGACAGGCCAGAAGCGGCTCGCGGGCAGGTAGATGATGTGCTCGCGGTTTGGGCCGAGAATGTCCTCGAAGACGCTCCAGGAAAGCGGCGGCGTGCCCCCATGCGCGCGGGGTGAAACGTACTGTGACACGGCGAACAGCGGGCGGAAGTACAGCGCCGTGGCGATCCGCACGGCGGGGAAGACCACGAGTGTGGTCATGATCGCTGGCACGACCCGCCGGAACAGTGCTCCGGCGGCGATGCCCAGCGCCATGGCGAACACGGTGTAGGCGATCGGGGTGACGCCCTGGACGTCGAAGTAGATGAACTTGACGGGGCCGTCGACCGCGTTGTCCGGTCCCCGCCACCACGTGAACAGTGCGGCAAGCGCGCCTCCCCACGCTGCGGCGGCGAACAGCGCCCAGCCGAGGTTCGTGACCACCCACCGGTGGCGGGAGACCCCTTGCGTCCACGCGAAGTCCTCGGTGCCCGCTTCGAACTCGCGCGCGATAAGCGGTGCGCCCCACAGGATGCCCAGGACGAGCGGGAAGGCCATCGCCAGGTCCTGCACGAGCGAGGTGAAGGCGCCGTTGCTGCCGAACACGGTGAACCCGATGTCGCCGCAGCCGGTGTGGCTGGCCGAGCAGTTCGTCACGGCGTGGTGGTAGGAGTTCGCGATGGCGATCCCGCTCGGCACGATCAGGGCGGCGGCCGCCGCGATCACGGCGGCGGCGACGATGGCGTGCGCGCGGTGCAGCCGCCAGATCAGGAACGTCATGCGGTGCCTCCTGCAATGCGAAGCGGCCCGGCCGTAACGGCCTGGTCCTCGGACATATAGGCCAGGATGATGTCCTCGAGCCCGACCTCGGAGACCTCCCAGGCTGGATCGGGCACTGGGCCGTCGAGGCGGGCGAGCACCCTGGACTGGCGTTCGGTCTGCGTCGCCTTCACAACGGTGAACAGCCGCTCGAGCTCTGCGGTGCTGCGGCGCGGCCCGACCAGTACCCGGTGGCCGCCGAGCACGTCGTCGATGTCGGCGCACAGCCGCACCCGGGAGCCGGTTAGCAGGATGAGGTGGTTGCAGACCCGCTCGAGGTCGTGCACGAGGTGCGAGGAGAGCACCACTGTGACGTCACCGTCGATGGTCACATCGGCGAGGGAGGTGAGGAACTCGCGGCGGGCGAGGGGATCGAGCGCGGCGAGCGGCTCGTCCAGCAACAGGACGCGCGGCCGCTTGGCGAGCGCGAGGCTGAGCGCGACCTGGGCTCGCTGCCCGCCAGACAGCGAGTGCACGGGACGGCCGAGGGGGACCCGCAGCGCAGTGAGCCGCTGCTCGGCAGCGGCAGCGTCCCAGTTGCGGTTGAGATGGGCGCCGATCCGGAGGTGCCCGGCCGCGGAGAGCTGGCGGTAGAGGGGGGTCTCCTGGGCGAGAAAGCCGACGCTCGCGAGGAAGTCCTCGTCCTGCGCGGGTGCGCGTCCGAGCACACGGGCCTGCCCCGACGTCGGGCGCCGCAGCCCGACGAGCAGTCGCAGGAGCGTCGTCTTGCCGGCTCCGTTCGGGCCGACCAGCGCCGAGATGCTGCCCTGCGGCACGTCGATCGAACAGTCCTGCAAGCCCCACGCCGATCCGTAGCGCTTGGCCAGCCCGGTGGTCTGTATCGCCAGTGCTTCGCCGCTCATGCCACCCCCCGATCCGACGCGCTGCGCAAGATCGAGCGCAGCATTGCCTCCATCGCCTGGCTGTCGAGGCCGGCCCGTCGCGCGGTCTCGACCCACCGCTGCAGACCGCGAGCGAGCCGCGCCTGATCCTCGGGAGGGGGACCCTGCGGCCGGCGCAGCACGAAGGTGCCGACACCCTGACGCCCCTCGACCAAACCGGCGTGCTCAAGCTCCCGGTACGCCTTCGTCACGGTGTTCGGATTGATCGTCACCTCGGCAACCACCTGCTTCACCGTCGGCAGCTGGTCGCCGGGCCGGAGCAATCCCATGCGCAGCGCCTGCTCGACCTGCTGGACGATCTGCAGGTAGGCCGGGACGCCCGAGGCCTGGTTCAGCTCGAACGTGATCGCCTGCTTCAGGAGTTCACTACTCATCTAGTAAACTATCGTATGGATGGTCCGAACCGTCAAGCGCTCACCCGAAGGCACGAGGCACTGCGAGGGCACCACTGAGGTGCATCCGGAAGACGGGTTGCCGTGCGCGTGATGTCCGCGGCAGTTCGCCACCCAGAGCGCAAAATCGGCCGCCAGCCGGGCAGGAGTGCCGGTGCGCCAGGCATGCCAGGACCTCGCCCAGCGCCTCGGCCACCCAGCACCATATCCACCAGTTCGGGACACAGCCGAAGCGGTCATCTGACGGATGGACGGCCGATCATAGCGGCGGCTGCGCGTGCAGGCTGGTCGATGTGAGCCAGTCACGCTCGGCGATCATGCTGAGCGCGAAGCCCACGCTCTACCCACCAAAGCGAAGAGGCCAAGGCTGTCGTCTCGGGTCGCCCTTCTCGAGCTCGGTCCCCCGACATGCCCCAATGCGGCTACGCGTGCTTTTTCAGTGTCAGGGCTGACGCGGCGGATTCGCTGGCGGTTCTTAGCTTGGCAGCTCTTCTTCGCTGGGTGTGCCTTCGCTTGAGGTGTCCTGGCCGGGCTGGTCCTCCTCGGGCAGGGTTTCGGCCATCGCGCGGACGGCGCGTTCGAGTTCGGGCAGGTCGTCGTCGACCGTCGCCTGCAAGATCCCGTGAGCGGTGTCGAAGTAGCGGTGGGCCAGGTGATCGCGCATGCGGGTGATCTGGCGCCATGGGATGGCGGGCTGGGTATCGAGTAGTTCTTTGGGCAGTGCCTTGACGGCCTCGCCGATTTCCAGCAGCCGGATCCGGACCGCGTCGAAGATCAGGCCATCGGACAGATCCCCTCGCTGCAGGTGGGAGCGGATTGCGTCGATCGCCGCCTGGATGTCGTCCAGCCTGTGCCGTTCCCGGTATGTCACAGGGGAACCAGGTCGCGGCTGGCGCGGGCACGGACTCCGGGCTTGAGATCGCCGGCTGGCACCAGGTCGACCCGGCTGCCGATGATGGCCTCCAGGTCGGCTTGCACCCGCCCCAGCCCGAACAGCCCCATGTCCGGCGGTAGGTCCGCGAGCAGGTCCAGGTCGCTGTCGGGGCGGTCCTGGCCCCGGGCCACGCTGCCGAACACCCGCAGGTTGGTCACACCATGCGCAGCTGCCGCAGCGGTAAGGGCCTTCCGCCTGCGGCGCACCCGCTGCCCTATCGGCCCCGACAGCCTGCTCAGCCGCCGCGGCTGCGGCCGGACGTCGATGGCCAGCTCATAGCCGGCCGCGTCGACCAAGCCGGCCAGGGTGGGCAGCGCGGGCTGGCGGTGCCCGGACTCATACGCGCTGATCACGCTCTGCGTGACGCCCGCCCGGACGGCCAGTTCCGCCTGTGACAGCCCAGCGCCGGCACGAGCCCGCCGCAGCAGGGTTCCGGCCGTTTCTGTTCCGGGTTCCACGGCCACGAGTATAGCGGATCGTCGATATCAGAATCAGTTGCCCGGTCGCATGGTTGCTTGCGTTTCAGGGCATGTCCATGATGCGGTCGTAGCTGCGGCGGGCGCGGGCGCTGCGGGCGCTCGCGCCGTAGCGGCGCAGCATCTGCGGGGAGGACCAGCCGTTCAGCTCCATCAGGTCTGCTTCGGCTCCCCCGCGGTCGAGCCAGGTATGACTGAAATGGTGCCGGAACCGGTGCGGATGGACCGCAACCCCGCACTCGCGGCCGCGGCGGGCAACCATCTGGTAGATGCCGTTGGAGGTCAGCGGCCCGCGGTTGTTCACCCCCAGCCACAGCGGGCGCCGCCACGCCTGGGCGTGCCGGGCCCGCACCCGGATATACCGGTCCAGGGCACGGGCGGCGTCATGGGTGATCTTGACGACCCGTACCTTGCCGCCCTTCCCGCGGACGGTGATCTCCCGTTGCCACAGGTCCACGTCGCTGGCTTGCGGGTCGTACGGGTCATAGCGGATCCCGGCCAGCTCGGCGGCGCGGATGCCGGTCGCCTGGAACACCGCGATGATCGCGGCATCCCGCCGCTGGGCGAAACTGCGGCCCTGGCAGGCCTTCGTCCAGCTTCGATAGTTCTTCGCTGGTGAAGACCGGCACCAGCTTCTCGGTGACCGCAGGCGGATGCAGCCGCGCCATCGGGTCGGGGAGTTCGTCCTCCTCGGCCAGCCACTTGAAGAACTGCTGCAGCGCCCGGTACTGGTTACTGGCGTACGCGTCGCTGTAAAGACCGAGCAGCCACACCATCCAGCGCCGCACATCGTGGCCCTGCACCTGGTCCCACCTGGTGCAAGCGGTCCGCGGGATCAGGTGGGCCGCAGCGAACCACTGCACCGCCTCGGTGTAGGTCCGCACCGTCTTGGCCGCCTTCCCCTGGGCGGCCAGGTGAAGCCGGAAGGAGCCGATCTCGGGCTGGAACGGGCCCGCGTCAAGCGGCTTGCGCCGCCGGGGGCGCGGTTGCGGGACGTCCATAGTTTTTCTCTCTTCCTGGGGTTCCGCTGAGGCGGACATATCCACACTCGAGCGTCTCCGCAGGTCAGAGAGCCGGGAAAATAAGCCTTGCAGGGGCATGGCGTTGCCTCTCTTCCTGCTGTTCGCGCAGGTGAGAGCCAGCGGATGTTCCGTGATCGGGTGAGGCCCTCACATTTGGCTGCGACCTGCGCGGATGCGCGTTCCTGACGGTGGCCTCCACGGGTTAAGCGGGCCGCGTCCACGGGGTTATGCGCGTGTTTGCCGGGTTCAGGTGTCGTCAGCGTCGACGGCCTGCAGGGTGAGGTCCTGGATTTGGCAAGCAGGTCGCGCATCTTGCGGGCGTTGTCGAACAGGGGCTGCCAGGCGGCCAGCTGCTGGGGTCAGGCGGCGGGTGACGGTCTTGCCTTCGATCTTGCGGGTCCACTCGGCGTAGGGGCCGTGCAGGACGGGCGGGTCGTCGTGGCAGCGGCAGTGGCGCTTGCCGCAGGCGTAGGAGCGCACGGTCAAAGTGCCGGGCAGGGCGGGCCCGGCGGCGGCGGCGAGCTCGGCGGCGACCTGGCGCGGCCCGGGCCGCGGATGCAGGCGACACCGTTCTCAATCGCGCGCGCGGTCCCACACCTGCCCGCTTTATTTCAGTATGAATTACCGTATGGACGCTGATGCGGCCTCCTGCCCCGCGCGGTGGAAACCCGCAGCCGGGACTCCGGCAGAGGCGGCGGCGTTCGCCCGCACCGTGGTGACCGGGTGCGGGCCGCTGGCGACGCCCGACCGGGCCAAGAACCTGCTGTGGGCGGCGGTCAAGCTCGCCAGCTACGGCATCTCGGCCGGGCTGGAGCCGGTGCCGGGCGTGCTGCTGCACCCCTCGGTCATCGAGCGGTTCACCGCGCACGCGCCGGGCCTGTCGCCGGTCGCCCGGCGGACGCTGCGCACCAGCCTGCGGTTCATCGCCCGCAAGGTGGTGCCGCACCTGGACCCGGCGGATCCGCCGCTGCCCCGCGAGCGGGCCAAGGCTCCTTACTCTGCAGCCGAGATCGCCGGGTTCCTGGCGTTGGCGGATGCCCAGCCCACGCCGCGCCGGCGCGCCCGCGCCACGGCGCTGGTCTGCCTCGGCGCCGGCGCGGGGCTGATCCGCTCCGACCTGCGCAACGTGCGCGGCACCGACGTCTGCGCCCGCTCCGGCGGCGTGATCGTGAAGGTCGCGGCGGCCGGGCGCCGCGGGCAGTGCCGGTACTGGCCCGCTACCACGAGCCGCTGCTGGCAGCGGCCGCGTTCGCCGGCGAGAACTTCCTGACCGGGGGCGAGCTGCCCGAGCGGGGCAACATCACCAACCCGCTGACCCGGTCGCTGGCCGGCGGGGCCGGGCTGCCGCCCCTGGACACCAGCCGGCTGCGGGCCACCTGGCTGGCCGACACCGCAACGCTGATCGGCCTGCCCGCGTTCATGCACGCCGCCGGGATCTCCTGCTGCCAGCGGCTGTCCGACATCATCGCCGGCCTCGACCCCGGCACCGAGCATGACGCGGTCGCGCTGCTGGGGGCGAGCACGCGGTGACCGTGCCGCTGGCGGTCATCGAGGACATCGTCACCGCCAGCGGCATCGCCGCCACCATCGAAGCACTGCTGCCAGCCGGCGTCCGCGGCCGGCAGCTGACCGCCGGCACCTTACTCACCGGCATGATGCTCGCGGTGGCCGACGGCCGGCCCGCCCACCTGACCCGTGTCCACGCCGCGCTGACCGGCCTGCCCGAGCACGACCAGAAACGCCTCGGCGTGGTCACCGACTGGGCAGCCGGGCCGCACCAGCTCACCTACCGCCAGGCCGAGCACACCCACCGGCTCATCACCCGGGCGCTGGCCAAAACCGAGCCCGACGGCGCCCCCTCCCCGGGCCTGCAGCGGGCCTGCGACCTGCTGGCCGAAGCCAGCATCCCCGCCAGCTTCCAGAACGCCAGCTCGTCGCTGGCCGTGGACTGGACCGACGCCGAGGCCTGGGCGCGGGCAGTCCCGCAGCGCAGCGCCGAACCCGGCACCGACCCCGAAGCCTCCTGGGGGCACCGCAACGTCGGCCGCGCGATCGAGGAAGGAGAGATGTTCTACGGCTACTACCTCAGCGCGGCGGTAATGGTCAGCGACGAGGACGGCCCCGCCGTGCCCGAGCTCGCGCGCCGGATCACCGTCTGCAACAGCGCCCACGACCCCGCCGCCGCCATCGTCCCGGTCCTGCAAGCCATGACCGCCGATGGCATCATCCTCGGCGACGTGCTCGCCGACTCCGGCTACTCCCACCGCGTCCCCGGCACCTGGGCCAGCCCGCTGCGCGCCGCCGGCGCCCAGCTCGTCCAGGACCTGCACCCGAACGACCGCGGCACCAGGGGAACCCACCAGGGCGCCATCATCACCAACGGGAATTTGTACTGCCCCAAGACCCCGCAGCCGCTGCTGCAGCTGGTGGCCCTGCCGCCCGGCGCCAGCACGGCCGAGGTCGCCGCGCACGACCAGCAGACCGCCGAACTATCGCGTTACAAGCTCGGCGTGCACACCAGCGACGACACCGACGGCTACCGCCGCCACGCCTGCCCCGCAGCCACCGGGAAGATCCGCTGCCCACTCAAGCCCGCGTCAATGAAACTGGACCGCAGCCGGCCCGAGATCCTCACCCCGCCGACGCACCCGCCAGCCTGCTGCACCCAGCACACGATCACCGCCGGTCCCGCCGTCGCCGGCAAGACCCGGCAAAAGCACGACTACCCGTCAGCGCAATGGCGGGTCTCCTACGCCCGGCGCACCGCCGCCGAACGGTTCAACGCCAGCATCAAAAACCCCGCCGTCAACAGCATCGACCGCGGCTGGATCCGCCTCACCGGCCTGACCCCGCTCATGCTCTGGCTCGCCTGCCTGACCGCCGTCCGCAACCAGCGCACCCTCACCGCCTACCACCTGCGCGAGCAAGACAACGACCGCCGCGCCGCCGCCGGGCTGCCGCCCCGCACCCGCAAACGCCGCCGCGCCCTCGCCGGCACCAGCGCGAACGCACCGCCATAACCGGGCCACCCCAGCGCCACGACACCAGCCCGCCACCCACCAGCAGCACCAGCGCCCGGCAGCCACGCCCTAAACGCCCCGCAGCCCCGGCACACCCAGCATCACCGGCCCCAGACCAGGCCCTCAACCCGCCAGCAGAATGTCACAGGCAAATGTGAACATGGACCGTGGTGAAACGTGAAGATCTCCGGGTGGTCAGGGGCGG
>CAWHZU010000028.1:0-135406 GCA_963833885.1 uncultured Actinomycetota bacterium
GACGTGCTGGCCGAACTCGACCGGGCGGTCACGGCTGTCGAACGCGACCCGCTCCATCGTGAGCAGGGCCGTTCCGCGAGCCTCGTCCAGCGCCCGCGCCTCGGCGGCCGAGGCGGTCTTGGCGCTCATCCGCTGGGTAGCCGAGCTGAGCCGGATGCCCGACGCGCGCAGCAGCTCATACAGCCCGTGCTGGGCGAGCATCTCGTTGCTGAGGTGCACGAGCGCGGCTGGCAGGTAGTTGTGCAGCAGCGCAATGGGCTCGCCATCGGCGAGTCTGATGCGCTCCAGCGAAACCACCAGGCTGCCCTCGGCAAGCTGCAGTGCCTCGGCAACGGCCTCGCCGGCGTGCGTGACCTCGTTGCGCATGATCCGCGTGGTCGGCGTCTTCCCGGAGCCCGCCAGGTCGTCATACAGGCTGGTCAGCTCGACGTCGCGGTTGATCTTCTCCTTGGTCACCACGGTGCCGTAGCCGCGCTTGCGCTCGACGAGACCCTTGTCGGCCAGGTAGAGGAACGCCGCCCGGACGGTCGGCCGGGACAGCCCGAGATCCTGCGCGAGCTGCACCTCGTTCTCGAGCCTGGCCCCGGGCAGCAGCGCGCCGGACCTGATGGCCGCCTCGAAGTGCAGGGCAAGCTGGAAGTACAGCGGGACCGGGCTGCTGCGGTCGACGCTGATGGTTTGGGTAGGGCTCAAGCTCGGCACAGTCACCGTCAGGCCTGTCAGTAGGCGCTTCCCCTCGGCGCCGAGGATACATGCACAGGTTAAGGGAACATCAGGCTACAACCAAGACAGTTTGTTAGGACAATCTCTTGACTGGCTTGCATGACAAAGCCTTAGATAGCTCGTAGCCCGCGTCGCGCGGTGCCGGATCCCGCCCGGCGGGACAGCCGGACCCGCGCAGGCGAGGCCGGCATGTTCGACGAGGTGGCCGTGCGGCGGGGGCCGGGACAGGCCCAGGACAGGAGCTGGGCCAGTGGCAGGTGCTGCGCCAGACCACAGCGAGGCGCGCGGCCTTGCAGCGCAACCTCGAGACGGCGAGGCAACGCTCGAGGTTCTTACCATGGGCCGCATCGGCGTCGACCTCTACCCGCTCCAGGTCGGCCGGTCCCTTGCCGACGTGGAGACCTTCGGCAAGTACCTCGGCGGCAGCCCGACGAACGTGGCCGTGGCCGCGGCCCGCTACGGCCGCCGCGCCGCGGTGATCACGCGCACCGGCGACGACCCGTTCGGTGCCTTCATTCATCAGGCGCTGCACGGCTATGGCGTGGACGACAGGTACGTGACCGCCGTCGCCGAGCTGCCGACCCCGGTCACGTTCTGCGAGATCTTCCCCCCGGACAACTTCCCGCTGTACTTTTACCGCTATCCCAAGGCGCCCGATCTCGAGATCAGGACCGAGGAGCTGGACCAGGCCGCCATCAGCGAGGCCGATCTGTTCTGGGTAACCGTGACCGGGCTGTGCCAGGAGCCGAGCCGGGCCGCCACGCTCGCCGCGCTGCGCGGCCGGGCGCGGCAGCACCCGACCGTGGTCGACCTCGACTACCGCCCGATGTTCTGGCCGTCACGGCAGGAGGCCGGGCGCTGGGCAAGGGAAGCGCTGGCGTCGGCCACGGTCGCGGTCGGCAACCTCGACGAGTGCGAGACCGCGGTCGGCACCCGCGATCCCGGCCAGGCCGCCGACGCACTGCTCGATCTCGGGATGGAGCTCGCCGTGATCAAGCTCGGGCCGGCCGGGGTGCTGGCGCGTGACCGGCAGACCGAGGTGCGCGTCCCCCCGGTCCAGATACCGGCCGTGAACGGGCTCGGAGCCGGGGACGCGTTCGGGGGCGCGCTGTGCCACGGCCTGCTCGCGGGCTGGGACCTGGCTGCCACGATCCGCTTTGCCAACGCCGCCGGGGCGATCGTCGCGTCGCGGATCGCCTGCTCGGATGCCATGCCGACCGCGGCAGAGGTCACCGCCCTACTTGAGGAGACAGCACGTGCTTGAGGACCAGCGGCGCATGCTCCTGGAGACCAGGGCGCACACGCCGTCAGCGGTGGCGGCCGCCGCCGCCGCGCGGCGGCGGCGGCCCTGGCTGGGGCCCTCCGGGCGGTTGATGGTCATAGCCGCCGATCACCCCGCGCGCGGCGCGCTCGGCGTCGGCGAACGGCCGATGGCCATGGCCAACCGCTTCGAGCTGCTCGACCGGATCATGGTGGCGCTGGCCAGGCCAGGTGTGGACGGGGTCCTCGGCACCGCCGACGTCATCGAGGACCTGCTTCTGCTCGGGGCGCTGGACGGCAAGCTCGCGATCGGGTCGATGAACCGCGGCGGCCTGCCCGGTTCGGTGTTCGAGATGGACGACCGGTTCACCGGCTACACCGCTTCGGCTATCGCCGACGGCGGACTTGACGGCGGGAAGATGCTGCTGCGGATCGACCCCGACAATCCCTCCACGGTGGCCACGATCGCGTCGTGCGCCGAGGCGGCCGGCGAGCTCGCCGCGCGCCAGATCAGGGCCATCATCGAGCCGTTCATGGTAAAGAGGGTCGACGGCCGTGCCGTCAACGACCTGGGGGCCGATGCGGTCATCCGCTCGATCGCGATCGCCTCGGGGCTCGGCACGACGTCGGCCTACAGCTGGCTCAAGATCCCGGTGGTGGACGACATGGAGCGGGTGGCCGAGGCGACGACGCTGCCGACGCTGCTGCTCGGCGGCGACGCGGGCGACCGGCCGGACGAGATGTTCACCCGGTGGCAGAAGGCGCTCCAGTTGCCGGTCGTGCGCGGCCTGGTCGTCGGGCGCAACCTGCTCTACCCGCCGGGCGACGACGTGGCCGCCGCCGTGGACACCGCGGTGGGCCTGCTTTGACTACTCTCCGGCCTGAAGACCTGGGTTTCCTGCGGAGGTACGAGTGACACCGACGACCGCTGCCCCGCAGCGCCGGCTGTACCTGCCAGCCGGAACCGCGCCGGCCGGCCCGTTCGTGACCGAGCTGACCCCGCAGGCGTGCGGCTGGGCTTACTCGTCGCTGCGCGTGCTCGAGCTCGGGCCGGGCGGGGAGGCGGCGTTCCGGACCGGGCCGGACGAGATGCTGGTGCTGCCGCTGTCCGGCGGCGCCGCGGTCGCGGTGGACGGCGCGGAGTTCACGCTGGCCGGCCGGGCCGACGTGTTCAGCCGGGTCACCGACTTCGCCTACCTGCCCATCGACGCGGCCGTCACGGTGCGCAGCGCCGCTGGCGGCCGGTTCGCGCTGCCGGGCGCGCGGGCCGGGCGCCGGCTGCCGCCCCGGTACGGGCCCGCGGAGCAGGTTCCCGTTGAGATCAGGGGCAGCGGGCGGGCCACCCGCCAGGTCAACAACTTCTGCTCGCCGGAGGCGTTCGAGACCGACCGGCTGACCTCGGTGGAGGTGCTCACCCCGGGGGGCAACTGGTCGTCCTATCCGCCGCACAAGCACGACCAGGCACGACCCGGCGAGGCCGTGCTCGAGGAGATCTACTACTTCGAGGTCGGCCGAGGGCCGGACGGGGTGGACACACCCGGGGTCGGCTACCAGCGCGTCTACTCCACCGACCCTGCCCGGCCCATCGACGTGCTGGCCGAGGTCCGGGCCGGCGACGTCGTGCTGGTCCCGCACGGCTACCACGGCCCGTCGATGGCGGCGCCCGGCTACGACCTGTACTACCTGAACGTGCTCGCGGGCCCCGCGCAGCAGCGGTCGATGGCGTTCTGCGACGATCCCGCGCACGCCTGGATCCGGCAGAGCTGGGACGGCCAGCAGCTGGACCCGAGGCTGCCGATGTCCGGGTCTAGCGCAGACGGGGAGGTGCCGTGAGGCTCACCGTCGGGCAGGCGCTGGTCAGGTTCCTCACCGCGCAGCACAGCGAGCGCGACGGCGTCCGGCAGCGGTTCTTCGCCGGCTGCTGGGGCATCTTCGGGCACGGCAACGTGGCCGGCCTGGGCGAGGCGCTGCTGGAGGCCAGCAACGAGCTGCGCTACTACCAGGGCCGCAACGAGCAGGCCATGGTGCACGCCGCGGTCGGCTACGCCCGGATGAAGGACCGGCTGCAGGCGTTCGCGTGCACGTCGTCGATCGGGCCCGGTGCCACGAACATGGTCACCGGCGCCGCGCTGGCCACGGTGAACCGGATCCCGGTGCTGTTGCTGCCCGGCGACGTGTTCGCCACCAGGGCGGCCAGCCCGCTGCTGCAGGAACTCGAGGACCCGCGCACCCTGGACGTGTCGGTGAACGACTGCCTGCGCCCGGTGTCCCGGTACTTCGACCGCATCTGGCGGCCCGAGCAGCTTCCCGCCGCGCTGCTGCAGGCCATGCGGGTGCTGACCGACCCGGCCGAGACCGGGGCGGTGACGATCGCGCTCCCCCAGGACACCGCCGCCGAGGCGTACGACTGGCCGGAGGAGCTGTTCGCCGACCGGGTGTGGCGCATCCCGCGGCCGCGCCCCGAGCCGCAGGCCCTGGCCGAGGCGGCGGCGGCGATCCGCCGGTCGCGGCGGCCGCTGCTGGTGGCCGGCGGCGGCGTGCACTACAGCGACGCCACCGCGGCGCTGCGCGACCTCGCCGAGCAGACCGGCATCCCGGTCGCCGAGACCCAGGCCGGCAAAGGCGCGCTGCCCTACGACCACCCGGCGGCGCTCGGCGCGATCGGCGCCACCGGGACCACGGCCGCCAACGCCATCGCGCGCGAGGCGGACCTCGTCATCGGCGCTGGCACCCGCTGGAGTGACTTCACCACGGCCTCCAACAGCCTGTTCCCGCCGGCCGCCGACTACATCAACGTGAACGTGGCCGGGTTCGACGCGGCGAAACGTTCCGGCCACTCGGTCATATCCGACGCACGGGCCGCATTCGAGGACCTCACCGCCGCACTGCGGGGCTGGCAGGTCGATCCGGCGTACCGCGAGGAGGTGCGCGAGCGCGCGGCGGCATGGGATGCGGTCGTCGAGCGCGCATACCACCTCGGCCACGGGCCGCTGCCCGCGCAGTCGGAGGTGATCGGGGCGGTCAACGACGCGAGCGGGCCGCGGGACGTCGTCGTCTGCGCGGCCGGCAGCATGCCCGGTGACCTGCACAAGCTGTGGCGGACCCGGGACGCCAAGGGCTACCACGTCGAGTACGGCTACTCGTGCATGGGCTACGAGATCGCCGGCGGGCTGGGCGTGAAGATGGCCGCGCCCGACCGCGAGGTGTACGTCATGGTCGGCGACGGGTCATACCTCATGCTCAGCTCCGAGCTGGTCACCGCGGTGCAGGAGGGCATCAAGCTCATCGTGGTCCTGGTGCAGAACCACGGGTTCCAGTCCATCGGCTCGCTGTCCCGGTCGGTCGGCGTCCAGGGGTTCGGCACCAGGTACCGGTACCGGGACCCGGAGTCCGGCCGGCTCGACGGGGAGTTCCTGCCGGTGGATCTGGCCGCGAACGCGGCCAGCCTCGGAGCCAGCGTGCTGCGCGCCGGCTCGGTCGCGGAGCTCAGCGCGGCCCTGGCCGCCGCGCGCGCGGCGGACCGCACTACCGTCATCCACGTGGAAACGGACCCTTCGGTGCCGAGCCCGGACTCTGAGGCGTGGTGGGACGTGCCGGTGGCCGAGGTCTCGGCCCTGGACTCGGCCCGCGAGGCCAGGGCGGGCTACGAGGTTGCCGTGCGCTCGCAGCACCTGCCGCTTCGCCCAGCGCCACCCGTTGACTGAGCCGGGCGAGACCTCCTTCACCCGCGCGGCGTTTGCCGCGGCTCTCGGCGCCCTGGCGCTGGCCGGCGCGATCTCCGCGTCGTACGGGCCGCTGCTGCGGCCGGTCACCGACCGGTTCGGCGTGTCGCTGCCGGTTGCCGGGACCCTGATCAGCATCAACTTCGCCGGCGGGCTGGCCGGCACGCTGGGCGCGCTGGCCGGCTTCACGCACGCGCCACGGCGCCCGATCGCCACGTTCGCGCTCGGGGTGCTCGGCCTGGGCTGCCTGTCGATCGCCGCGGCCCGGGCGTGGCCGACGCTGGCCATCGGCGTGTTCCTGACCGGTGTCGGGTTCGGCGCGACCGACTTCAGCCTCAACCAGAGCGGGGCCAGATCCGGCGCCGGCCGGGCGGTGCGGCTGACGCTGCTCAACGCGGCGTTCGGCACCGGTGCGGTGCTCGGCCCCGCGATCGTCGGCTGGCTCGGCCTCCGGGCCCTGACCGTGGGCTTCGCGCTGGCCGCCTGCTGGGCCTGGGCCATGGCGGCCGGGGTGCTCGGGATCACGACGGCGCCACCGGCGCGCGGAGGCTCCGGAGCCGGCGCGGCCGGCAGGCCGGACCCTGCGGCGCACGACGCAGCCGGCTACGCGGACGGAGGCGCGGAGGGTGCCGGGGGTGCAGACGGCGACGCCGGAGGCGCGGAGGGAGGCGCGGAGGGTGCCGGGGGTGCATACGGCGACGCGGACGGGCCGAGATGGCGCCGCGCGGGCCGGCCATCCCGGGTCGTGGTCCTGGTCGCGCTCGCCTTCCTGCTGTATGTCGGGTGCGAGGCCAGCGTCGCGGGGTGGATTCCTGCGCACCTCGTGGCGCTCGGCTACCCGTCGCGCCTGGCGACGGCGGTGACATCGGGGTTCTGGGCGGCGATGGTCGTCGGCCGGCTCGTCACCGTCCCGCTGAGCCGGGCCGTTGCCGCGTCCCGGATCGTCCTGGCCGCGTGCCCGCTGCTCACCCTGGCGCTGGCGCTGACCGCGGTGCGGACGATAGCGCCCGCCTGCTATGTCGCGGCCGGCTTCATCGCCGCGCCGATCTGGCCGATCGGCCTGGACTGGGTCGTGGCGAAGTTCCCCGGCTACCGCTCGGCCACCTCCTGGGCGCTCACCGCGGCGTTCGCCGGCGGCATCGCCGGGCCCGCCATAGTGGCCGGCGTGGTGTCAATCGCCGGCTTGCACGCCGTCCCCGCGGTACTGGCCGCTTTTGCCGGCGCGACCACTCTGGCGTTCCTCGCGATCTGGCGTGAGCGGGCCCGAAAGGGCAAGCTGGGATGAAAAGCGCCCTCGACGAGGAGGAACTCGCTGCGGCTTGGGCCCACGTCACCGCGGAGGCGGGCGCGTACCAAGGGGCGGGCGAGCCGGCCGCCGCGCAGGCCAGCGGTCTCACCAACGTGTGCGTGCCGTTGCGTTTCGATGCTTGCGTGATGGAAGGCTGCGCCGCGTTCGACGCCCAGGGCAAAGTCGCAGGGCTCCACTTCCTGTTGAACACCGACGGTCATGGGACAACGTCAGCAGGCGGAGAGCAACCGTATCTGAGCAGCGCTCCGGACATCGCCGTCCACAGGCTGTGGGTAAGGCGCTCCCGGAGCCATGTGAAATGCGCCGTCATATCCGGCATGCTGTGGAAAACAGTCCCGTGTGCGGACGCAGTAATGCAGTAACTACTGCATTACTGCACAGTTAACGCACCGTTTGGCTGCTCGTTGCCGACAGTTCCGGCGCGCGTACTCCCAGCTAGGAGGCTAAAGACCCGCTACCGGAATGCCTCAGGCGCTGCAATACTGCCTTGATGACGGGGATCCGCCTCGCCCTTGCCAACCTCAAGCCGGGCACGGGCAAGACAACATCGGCGGTCTGGCTAGCGCACGTTTTCGCGGAGGCCGGAAATAGTGTGCTGCTCGTGGACGCGGACCCTTCAGGCAGCGCCTTGGAGTGGTCAGATCTCGCGGCCATGTACCCAGGAACCGCCCCGCAGGCGGCGTTCCCGTTCCGGATCGTGGCTCTTCCCTCCCGGGAACTGCACCGCCGCGTGCCCGAGATCGCCAAGGCCGACGACGTGGTAATCATCGACGCGCCGCAACTCGAGGACCACGTCGGCATCGCCAGGTCGGCACTGCGCTGCGCCGACCTGATCCTGATACCGTGCGCGCCGAGCCCGATCGAGATCAACCGCACGTCGCCGATGCGGGAGGAGATCAACGACATCGGGGCGGTCCGGGACCGGCCGGCCCGTTCGGCCGTGCTGCTGAACCGGTGCGTCACCCGCGCGACCTCAACCACCGACGCCAGGGAGGCCCTGCAGGATCTGGGCTATGACGTGCTCGGCACCGCGGTGCCGCGGCTCGAGGTCTACGCCCAGAGCTTCGGCATGCCGATCCCGGGGAACGGCCGCCAGATATGGCGCAACGTGGCGCAGGATTTGATCGAGCTGTGCTCGCCGCTGTGCGCGGTTCGCCCATGAGCTCTCAGCGAGAGCAGCGGAAGGCCCAGATGGCCGCCGCTGCAGCGAGGCGCAGCGAGCCCGATCACCGCCCGGCCGGGCGGACCGCGATCCGGTCCAAGCCGGTCCGGATCACCCTGGACCTGAGCCCGGAACTGTACCGGGAGCTCACTCAGTGGGTGGACTCGGCCGCGGTCACGCTCGACGTTCCCCGGGTCGCGCTGGCCGACGCCATGCGGGCGATGATCCGGGTCACGACCGAGAACCCGGACGAGGTCCTCGACCGGCTGCGCCGCGACCGCGCGCGCTGAGGGTCCCGATGCCACGAATCTCGATCGGCAGGCTCGAAACTCCGGACCGCGCGACGTGGGAGCAGCTGTTCGCCGGCTACCACGCGTTCTACGGGCGACCGTACTGGCCGCAGGAGAAGTACGACGAGGCGTGGCGCCGCTTCGAGCAGGACGACGAGATCCACGCCCGGGGCGCCAGCATCGACGGGCGCCTCGTCGGGATCGTGCACTTCCTCGTGCACGCGAGCACGACGTCCGCGGACGTCTGCTACCTCCAGGACCTGTTCACCGCGCCCGAGGCCCGCGGCAAGGGCGTCGCCCGCGCGCTGATCGCCGAGGTCGTGCGCTGGGCCCGGGAACAGGGCTGCGCGCGGGTCTACTGGCTCACGCAGTCGGGCAACGAGACCGCACGCCGCCTCTACGACCAGGTCGCAGACAACAGAGGATTCATTCAGTACACGATCCAGCTGTAGCCCTGGCCCGGTTCAGGCCCCCCACCACAGACCCTGGCCCAGGCTCAGACCCCCACCGTGAGCTCGCTGGTGCAGTACTTGCACTTGGTCGCGTTGGCCGGCACGTCGTCTGACTTGCACTCTGGGCAGGTCTTCGTCGGCACCGGCTCGCCGAACACCGTGGTGCCCTTGCGCCCCATGTAGGCCCGGTACGGAACCACGATCAGGAAATAGATCACGGCCATGAAAATGATGAAGTAGAGGACCGCCGAGATGAACGCGCCGAGATCGATCCGCTGACCATTGATGGTCCAGCCGAGCCCCTTCCCCGCCGCTCCGCCGCCACCGGCCGCGTTGACGAGTGGCGTGATGATGTTGCTGGTGAAGGCCAGGATCAGGGTGCTGAACGCGAGAGCGATGACCAGCCCGACGGCGATCACGATCAATTCGCCCTGCATCAGGAAATTACGGAACCCTCTGAGCATGCCCCACTCCCCCCGCAGTGGTTTCCCCGTATGACGGAACAATACTGGGGGCACCCCTGCGGAACGCAAAAGGCCTGCGCTGGCCCGGCTCGGCGCGGGCCGACGCGCAAGTGCGCCACCCGCAACGTGTGCTGCGACACAATATGGCGATGGCAGACCTCACCGCGGACCTGTTCCTGAGCCTCGACGGCTTCGCCGCCGGCGTGGACGTCGGCCCGTTCTTCGGCTACGGCGGCCCGGAACTCGACAGCTGGGTGCACGACGCCCAGACCCGGCCGCAGCTCGTGGTCATGGGCCGCGTCACCTACGAGGTGATGGCCCAGATCTCGTCGTCGGCCACTGACGAGGGCAGCACACGGATGAACGAGGCGCCGAAGGCGGTTTTCTCGAACACCCTCAGCGAGCCTCTGGCTTGGCAGAACACCTGCTTGATCCGCGGCGACCTCTTTGAGGGCATGCGGGCCCTGAAACACGACTCCCCCCACCCGCTCCGCTCGATCGGCAGCCTCACCCTGGTGCGCAGCCTGCTCGATCTCGGGCTGGTCGACCGGCTCCGGATCGCGCTCTTCCCGCTGCTGCTCGGTGACGCCGGCCTCGAGCCCGCCTTCGCCGGCTACCACCGGGCCGGCCTCGAGCTGACCGGCACCCGCGTCCTCGACTCGAGGATCATCATGCTCGACTACCGGCCTGCAGGCACCGCCGACGCGTCCTAGCGCCGCCGCGCCAGCTAACAGCCGCCAGTGAAAGGTCAAGCGTCTGCGGTTCATCGGCCGGGCGGTGGACTCTTGGCCATGCTAGAGAGGAAGCCCAGTCAGCACGGCCTGGTCTCATACCTTGACACTTGATCGTCTACGGCGGCAGGCCCGAGCAACCACATGGAACTGGTTCCCGTCTGAAGATCCTGCCGTACGGCCTCGGTATCACCGAACTGGCCCGGCTGGCTTCTGATGGCGCTCGCCCGGCCGGGCCGTTCCCCTTCCCGTCACGACGGACCGGAGTGTGGATCATGATTGCTAGAGGCTCGCGAGAGAGGGGCAATTCAGATTCCCATAGGACAGCAAGGTGACCTGGGCCGGTGGGCGGCCCTGGCGAGTCAGGCTGGCGACCTGCATGCGGTGATGGCTGCCAGGAGCGAGGCCGAGCTTGCGCAGACGCGTTCGATCCTGCGCCAGCGCCTCGCTGGCGGGAGCGCTCTCTCGTCGGTCATGGCGGAAGCGCTTGCCGCAGTACGGGAGGCAGTTCGGCGGGCGTCGGGTTACCGGTGCCCAGAGCAGCTTCTCGCGGTCGGCGCTGCACTGCATCACGGGTTCGCCGTGGAAGTTCCCGATGACGGGCGCAACGCGCTCGTGGGAATGTTTCCTGTTTTTCTTGCGGCCATTCAGTCTGAGCAGGCTCACTTCGTCACGGCCGACGCCGTGATAGCCAGGATTAGCTACGACAAGGCTAAAGACATATTTGGCTTGCTCGGAATGCGAGCCGGGCTGGTGCCCGAAATAACCGCCCCCGTTGAGGACCATCAGCGAGTCTTCGGCTGTGATGTTGCGTACGGCAGCTACCTGCAGATGGCCTGCGAATACCTGGCTGATCATCTGGCGCACAGCCCCGCCGAGCTCACCGGATGCAAGCAGCAGCTCGCGGTCGTCGACCAGGTCGACGCCATCCTCATCGATCACGCAGCCGATCCGCTGATCATCAATGCCGCGAGGCCGCCCGATCCTGAGCGGTTTCAGAGGATAGCGGTGGCAGCGTTGAAGCTGAGGCCTGGGGCGCATTACGAGATCGCAGACGCAACCGGGCGCATTTCATGGACCGCCGAGGGTTTCCGGCAGGCAAAGCAGATCCTGCGGGCCGACCTGCAGAGCCTTGGCGCGGCGGTGACCAGGAGGCGCATCGAGGACGCGCTGCGCGCGACGGACTGGTACCGGCGTGGCGCCGACTACCGGCTGGACGGCGGCGCACTGGCTGTCATCGATGCGCCGGGCAGCAGGCTGGCTGGTAATGCCAGGCTGAGCAGTGGTGTCATTCAGGCCATCGAGGCGAAAGAGGGCTTGCCCGCATCCGGCGAGGTGGCGGTGCTAGCCAGGACAACGGTACGCGATCTTTTCCGGAGGTATGAGCGGCTGTGCGGCATCTCAGGCCAGGCCGCCCATGCCAGCGCAGAACTGGAGCGCCTCTACCCAATGAACACGGCGGCCGTCACGGCGGAGCCGTCGGCCCGGATAGATCATGCCGATGTTCTCTTCGAGAAGGCGGAGTCTAGATTCGAAGCGCTGGCCGATGATGCCCTGCAGCGGCACCGGGCCGGCCAGCCGGTGCTCATCGGGGTTGCCTCCGCCGGCGATGCACCGCTGGTCACCCGGATGCTGGCGCAGCGCGGCGTGGACGGCTCGGCGATGGCGACTGGTGATCAAGCCGCTGCCGAGGTCTTCGCCCAGGCCGGGCGCGCCGGCGCGATCACGGTCCTGACGCCGGCACAGCCGCACGGATATGACGTCGTCGTCAACGGCGAGCGGACCGCGCCCGAAGGTGAGGCGAAGCCGTCCGCGGGGCTTGCCGTGCTGGTGGCCGGCCGGAGCCGGTCCTGGCGGGCCGATCAATGGGTGAGGGGCCTGGCTGGGCGCTGCGGCTATCCTGGCGAGTCCCGTTTCTACCTGTCGGCGCAGGACCCGCTGCTAAGAGGATTGCAGAGCCGTGCGCGGGAGGCGATTCCGCTGCGGATACGCCAGCGAGGCGACCGCGTGCCCGCTGGCAAGATGATCACGCGGCTCGTAGACCGCGTGCAGCGAGACGCTGCGGCGGCTGACTTCCAGCGGCTGCTCGCGGGACTGGCTTTCGAGGACGTGGAGAATGACCAGCGGAATGCGGTCTACTCCATGCGCGACGACGTCTTGCTCGGCAGGGACCTGTCAGCCTACGTGGAGGGCTTGATCGACCAAGTCGCAGCCATCTACGTACGGCGATATCCAGATACAGAGCGCCTTCTCAGCGAACTGGCGGATCTTTATCCGACCCGGCTTACCCTTGCTGACCTGACGGTATCTGGCGATAGCGCAGCGGGAAGCCTGCCAGTCACCGACCGGAAAGCTCTGGTCAAGGCCGATGCCCGCCGTGCGTACCGGCGGCACGAGGAATTTATCGGTGCAGCTACCTTGCGGAACCTGGAACGCGAGTTCACCCTCAGGGTTCTGGATCGTAACTGGGCGCAGCATCTGCTCGAGATGGAATCGATGCGAACAGTTTGCAACTCGGACCCCAAACCAGATGCCCGCCTCGAGGAATACCAGGGCGAATCCGCACGCCAGTTCCGAGCAATGCTCGACCGTGTAAAGGTACATGTAGCTGGATACCTCTTCCACGCCAAGTGGTCACCAGCAGTCGGCACGGCAGGAGGGGTAGGTGAGGACGCGGGGTGATCAAGCAGGCTGGCGGGTTCGTGGCGAGTGCCGACACTGCCAGCAGCACCCTTACCAGCACCGGCTGCCGCCCACCAGCCGCTCGGACGCCGAGCGCAGGTCGACGGTGGCTAACCGCGGGCGAGCGGCAGCGGGGCGTGGTCCAGGCGGGGCAGGACGTGGCGGGCGAACAGGTCGCCTTCGGCGGCGTGCGGATAGCCGGACAGGATGAACGCGTCCATGCCCAGGGCCGCGTACGCCTGCAGTTTGGCCAGCACCTGGTCCGGGTCGCCGACGATCGCGGCGCCGGCCCCGGAGCGCGCCCGGCCGATCCCGGTCCACAGGTTCGGCTCGGCGTATCCCTCGTCGTCGGCCGTGTCGCGCAACTCGTTCTGCCGCAGGGTCCCGGTGGAGGTGGTGTCCAGCGAGCGGCGGCGGATGAGCTCCCCGGTCTCGGGGTCCAACCGCGAGATCAGCCGCCGGGCCGCGGCCCGCGCTTCGTCCTCGGTAGCCCGGACGATCACGTGCGAACGGTAGCCGAACCTCAGCTCACGTCCGTACCGGGCCGCCCGCGCCCGCATGTCGGCGATCACCGCCGCGACGCCTTCCAAGGTGTCCGGCCACATCAGGTACACGTCGGCGGCCTGCGCGGCGACCTCGCGCGCCGCGTCGGACAGCCCGCCGAAGTAGAACGGCGGGGAGCCTCCGGCCGGGTGCAGTCGCGGCGGGTCCAGGTCGAGGTCCACGAACTCGCCGTGGTGCGAGACGTGCTTGCCGTCCAGCAGGTCGCGCAGCACGCGCATGATCTCGAGCGTGCGGCGGTACCGCGGCGCCGACTCCAGTGCCTGGCCGGGCAGGTCCGAGGAGATGATGTTGATGGTGAGCCGGCCGCCGAGCATCTGGTCGACGGTGGCGAGCTGGCGCGCGAGCTGCGGCGGCCACATCTCGCCCATCCGCACCGCGACCAGCAGCCGCATCCGCCGCAGCAGCGGCGCGATCCCGGCTGCGAATGCGATCGAGTCGATGCCCATCGTGTAGCCGGACGGCAGCAGGAGGTTGTCGTAGCCGGCTTCCTCGGCCGCGAGCGCGATGCCCCGGCAGTGCTCCCAGCTCGACAGCAGGGCGCGGTCCGGCACGCCGAGAAACTCGTAGTCGTCGTCGCAGAGCGCGGCGAACCAGGAGACCTCACAGCTCATGTGCCGAGTATCTCGTCCCCCGCCCGAGCGTGCTGCGGGCGCGCCGGCGGCTACGATGCGGCCCATGAGCGATGGCCCCGTCTACGCGCTGAACCTCTTCGACATCGCCAGCCGTGACGAGTACCTCGCCTACTCGCGGCGGTCGGCGCGTGAAGTGGCCGCACACGGCGGGCGGGTCGTCGCGCTCGGCAGGTTCCGCGAGAACGTCACCGGTGATGTGGCTCCGCGCCAGGTCCTGATTCTGGTGGAGTGGGAATCCAGGGCGGCCTTCGACTCCTACCGCAGCGACCCGGCCCTGGCCGACCTGCACCCGCACCGCGAGCGCGGCTCGTCGTCGTACATCTGGCAGCTCTTCGACCGCCTCGACGACTTGCGACCGCTGCTGAAGGACTGACCGCGCCGGTCACGGCTCCCCGAAGTACCTGGGGTTGGCGACGGCGAGCCTCCTGGCAACGCCGGCCGCGAGGCCGGCGGGATCGCGGAGATCGGCGGGATCGGCGGGATCGGCGGGGTCGGCAAGGTCAGCGCGGTCACCGGGGTCGGCGCCCGACGGCACAGCGCCCAGCTCGATCTCACGCGCCACGACAGCGAGCGCATTGGCCGCGACCCTCGCGTGGAACGCGAGCTGCCCGGACGTCGCCGGCATCACCTGGTCGGTGAGGAACTCGCGGACGGCGTCGAGCAACTCGCTCGCCGTCGGCCGCCCGAACGGCGCCGGTTCCGGCCGGGGCTCCCCCGCAAGCAGCGGCCGCCCGGCAGCGGCCCGCGCGGCGGCGTCGGGCTCGAGCAGCAGCAGCAGGTCCCACTCCTGCTCGCACACGCGCCGCCCGATCGCGGCCAGCTCGACGGAACGGTGCGCGCCGGACAGGTGCGCCTGCGCCTGCGACACGCACATCAGGCCCCAGCGCAGCGTGCCGAGGATCTCCCACCAGCGCAGCTCCTCCAGGCCGATGTCGGCGCCGCCCGCGGCCCGGTAGGCGGCCAGCAGCTCCTCGTGGGTGCCCAGGCCCGCGGCAGGCAGCCCGGACCCGAACCGCCAGGCCTTGACGCACAGCCAGCCGAGATCCTCGGCCGGGCTGCCGGTGTGGACGAGCTCCCAGTCGATCACCGCGCGCAGCCCATCCGGACCGACGATCAGGTTGCCGAGCCGCAGGTCGCCGTGTACGAGCACCGGTCCACGAGGCGGCGGCAGTTCGGCCTCGAGTGCTTGCAGCGCCAGCTCGAAGGTGGGGCTGACCGGCCCGAACGTGCCGAGCAGCCCGCGCAGCTCGCCGAGCGGATCCGGCGCCGGCGCCGGAAAGTCACCGGTCACTTCCAGCGCATGCAGGCCGGCGGCGAATTGCCCGAGCTGGCCGACGAGCGCTCCCCGAGCCCGGCGGTAATAGTCATCGCGCAGGATGCGGCGGGCGATCGTCTCGCCGGCCACCCGCCGCATGACCAGCCCGGCCGATTCCCACAGCTCCGGGCCGTCGGTCCACAGGAGCACCTCGGGTGCGGCCAGCCCGGCGACGCCGGCTGCGGTGATGGCCAAGGCTTCCCGCCGCATTGCCCCCGGCTCGCTGGGCCGGCCCAGCGGGTCGCGCCTCAGCACGAGTTCCGTGGCTGATCCGTCGGAGCGGATGGCGTCGAATGCCCAGGTCTCGCGAGACGCCCCGCCAGACAGCCGGGTCATCCCCTTGATGGCGACCGGGCCGAGACGGGCATTCAGCGCGTCGGCAAGCATGGCTTCATCCATCACCGCTCCTCCACACCCTTGGGCGCGCGCTGGTGCATGTAGCCGAACATGTACCCGGCGACGCGGCGCATCTGGATCTCTTCGGTTCCCTCGGTGATGCGGTACCTGCGATGGTGCCGGTAGATGTGCTCGAACGGCTTGTGCCGCGAGTAGCCGAGGCCGCCGTGCACCTGCATCGCCCGGTCGGCGGCGTCACAGCACAGCCGGTTGGCCCAGTAGTTGCACATCGACACCTTGTCGGAGGCGGAGAACGCGCCGTAGGTGTCCATCTGCCACGCGGTCTTGTGGATCAGCGCGCGCAGCATCTCGCACTGGGTCTGCAGCTCGACGAGCGGGAACTGGATCGCCTGGTTGGCCGCGAGCGGCTTGCCGAAGGGCTTGCGCTGCCGCGCGTAGGCCACCGACTCGTTGACGCAGTACTGGGCGGCACCGAGGCTGGAGGCGGCCTGCCGGATCCGGTTCTCGTTGAAGAAGTGCTGCACCACCTGCAGGCCGCGGCCCTCGCCGCCGAAGATCGCGCTGTCCGGCACCCGGACGTCACGCAGGCTGATCCGGGCGTGGTCGGTCGGCATGTTGAACGTCCATAGGTATTCCTCGATGGTGAAGCCGACCGCGGTCACCGGCGTCAGGAACGCGGTGATCCCGTCGGCGTCGCCAGGCCGCCCGCTGGTGCGCGCGAAGATCAGGTCATGCGAGGCGGCGTGCACGCCGGTGTTCCAGGTCTTCTCTCCGTTGATCACCCAGTCCGAGCCGTCCCGCACGGCCGCGGTCTCCATGAACGTCGCATCCGAGCCGTGCGCGGGCTCGGTGATGCCGAACCCGAACCCCCTCCGCCCGGCGGCGAGCTCCTCGGCCCATTCGGCGCGCTGCTCCGGGGATCCGTAGTGGATCATCAGCAGCAGTCCCACGTTGTTGCCGACGATCATGTGCTCGTTCTGCAGGTCGCAGTGCAGCCCGAGGCCCTTGCTCGCCAGGTGCTCCCGGATGACGGCCATGCCCAGGTTTGTGCCGTCCCGGCCGCCGTATGAGGCCGGGAACGCGTACCGGTAGTGCCCGGCAGCGTCCGCCCTCCGGCGCGCCTCGGCGAGCAGTTCCTCCCACTGCCGGTTCGGCAGGCCGCCGCGGTCCCAGTCGGTGCGGGCATCCTCGCGCCGGTAGTCGAAGAACCGGATGTTGTCGTCCTGCTGCTCCAGCGGGCGGATCTCCCGCTCGATGAATTCGTCAAGCTCACCGAGGTAGCCTGCCAGGTCGGCCGGGATCTCGAAGTCCAACGATCCTCCCCTCGGCCGCCCGTGGCCGTCCAGACCGAGGTTAGCGGCCGGAACCCGAATCCGCCGGGGCCGATTCGTCGGCGTATACCCGATTCGCCCCGGAACCTCGCTGGTGGCTGACTCCGCCATACCGGGTAGGGCTTCGCAGAGCGTGCGCTTCCGCATCGCATCCAGACGGGGGAGGATTCGCGATGAGCAGCGGCTTTTATGGTCCGGAGGGCTTCGGCTCCAGCCCGTTCGACGAGTTCCTGGCGCGCCTTTACGGCGGCGGCAGCGGGCAGCCGCGCCCGGTCCACCGGGTGGACATCATGCGGCTGATGAGCGGGCCGGCCCGGGAGCTGCTGGGCGCGGCCGCGGCGCACGCGACCCAGCAGGGCGACGCGGACCTGGGCACCAAGCATCTGCTCTGGGCGGCGGCCGATCTGGAGCCCACGCGGCAGCTACTGGCCCGGGCAGGGGCAGATCCCGCGGCACTCGCTCGCGCCGCCGATGGGCAGGAACGCGGCGCTCCGGGCGGGACCGGCGAACATAGCGTCAACGGCGCGGCCGCGGGAGGCGGGCCGTCGCAGCTGACACCGCCGCAGCTGACACCGGGCGCGAAGCGTGCGCTGCTTGACGCACACCAGATATCCCGCTCGCTCGGCTCCACCTACATCGGAGCCGAGCACATCCTGTTCGCGCTGGCGGTCAACCCGGAATCCGGCGCCGGCCGGATACTGTCCGCCGCGCGGGTCACCCCGGATGTGCTCCGGGGGGCGCTGCTCGCCCAGGGGGTGCCGCCCGCGCAGGGCGGCCCGCCTGGATCCGGCGGCCGGTCGGCCACGCCCGCGCTTGATGAGTTCGGCCGTGACCTGACCGCGCTGGCCAGGGAGGGCCGGATCGACCCGGTGATCGGCCGGGACGAGGAGATCGATCAGACCGTGGAGGTGCTGTCCCGGCGCACCAAGAACAACCCGGTGCTGATCGGCGAGGCCGGGGTCGGCAAGACCGCGATCGTCGAGGGCATCGCCCAGCGCGTCGTGGACGACGACGTTCCGGAGACCCTGGCCGGCAGCCGCGTCGTCCAGCTCGAGCTGTCCGGCGTGGTGGCCGGCACCCGGTACCGCGGCGACTTCGAGGAGCGGGTGAAGCGGATCATCGACGAGATCCGTGACCACGGCAGCGAGCTGATCGTGTTCATCGACGAACTGCACACGATCGTCGGTGCCGGTGCGGGCAGCGAGGGCGGGATGGACGCGGGCAACATGCTGAAGCCGGCCCTTGCCCGCGGCGAGCTGCACGTGATCGGCGCCACGACGCTGGACGAGTACCGAAAGGACATCGAGCGGGACGCCGCGCTGGCCCGCAGGTTCCAGCCGATCCTGGTGTCGGAGCCGACCGTCGACGACGCGATCGGGATCCTGCGCGGGCTGCGGGACCGGTACGAGGCGCACCACCAGGTCCGCTACTCCGACGAAGCGCTGGTCGCCGCCGTCGAGCTCTCCGACCGGTACATCACCGGCCGATTCCTGCCGGACAAGGCGATCGACCTCATCGATCAGGCGGGCGCCCGGGTTCGGCTGCGCACCGGGACCCGCGGCGCCGACCTGCGCAACCTGGAGCGGCGGGCCGACGAGCTGCAGCGGGACAAGGATCAGGCGGTCGCCAGCGAACAGTACGAACGCGCTTCCCAGCTGCGGGATGAGATCGGCGAGATCCGGCAGCAGATAGAGCGGATGGAGCGGCGCAGCCGGCCCGCCGCCGAGCAGGCCGAGGTTCCCGAGGTCGGCGCGGCCGATATCGCCCAGGTGGTGTCCCGGGCCACCGGCATACCGGTGCACCAGCTCACCGAGGAGGAGAAGGACCGGCTGCTGCGCCTGGAGCAGCACCTGCACGGGCGGGTGGTCGGCCAGGACGAGGCCGTCGTCGCGGTCGCCGAGGCGGTCCGCCGGTCTCGCGCGGGGCTCGGCGACCCGCAGCGGCCGGTGGGCAGCTTCCTGTTCCTCGGCCCGACCGGCGTGGGCAAGACCGAGCTGGCGCGGGCTCTGGCCGAGGCGCTGTTCGGCGAGGACAGCCGGATGATCCGGCTGGACATGAGCGAGTTCTCGGAACGGCACACGGGGAGCCGGCTCGTCGGCGCGCCGCCCGGTTACGTGGGCTACGAGGAGGCCGGTCAGCTCACCGAGGCGGTGCGGCGGCGGCCGTACTCGGTGGTACTGCTCGACGAGATCGAGAAGGCCCACCCGGACGTGTTCAACATCCTGCTGCAAATCCTCGACGACGGCCGGCTCACCGATGGCCAGGGCAGGACCGTGGACTTCAAGAACACGGTGCTGATCATGACCAGCAACCTGGGCTCGGACCTGATCACCCGGCGCGGCAGCGCGCTCGGCTTCGCCGGGCCGACGGCAGGTTCCGCCTCCGGGCAGCAGGACGCCGTGGCGGACCGGCTCAGGCGGCGGCTGCGCGAGTCGTTCCGGCCCGAGTTCCTGAACCGGATCGACGAGATCATCGTCTTCCGCCAGCTCGACAAGGCCGAACTGCGCCAGGTCACAGAGCTGCTGCTGGAGGAGACGCGGCGGCGGCTGCACGCCCAGGACGTGATCGTGGAGTTCGCCCCGGCCGCGGTGGACTGGATTGCCGAGCGCGGCTACCAGCCGGAGTTCGGCGCCCGGCCGATGCGGCGGACGATCCAGCGCGAGGTGGACAACCAGCTTTCCCGGATGCTGCTGGACGGGAAGATCACGGCAGGCGAGCAGGTCACCGTCGACGTGCAGGACGGCCGACTGGCCTTTGCCACCGCCGCGCGGGAGACTCGGACTGTGCAGCCGCAGGAGGGAGCTGACCGGATATGAGCCCAGTCTCGCGGGGATTTCACCGTCGCCACGCGCCGGACGCCGATCCGAGCCGCGTCCCGCCAGGGCAGTACGTGACACCCGACTTCCCGGTGCTGTCGGCCGGGCCGACGCCCAGTACGGCGCTGCGGAACTGGACCTTCTCGATCACCGGCGCCGCCACGCCCAAGACCTGGACCTGGGACGAGTTCCGCGCGCTGCCGTCGGAGAAGGTGACCACCGACATCCACTGCGTGACGCGCTGGTCGAAGCTTGATACCACCTGGCAGGGCGTGACCCTCGACACGCTGCTCGGCCAGGTCGACCACACCGGCACGTTCCTGCTCGCCCACTGCGACGGCGGCTACACCACGAACCTGCCGATCGCGGACGTCCTGAACGGTCAGGCGTGGGTTGCGTTCAACTACGGCGGCAACCCGCTGGCCGCCGAGCACGGCGGCCCGGCGCGGCTGCTCGTCCCGCACCTGTACTTCTGGAAGAGCGCCAAGTGGGTGCGACGGCTCGAACTGCTCGATCATGATGTGCCGGGCTTCTGGGAGTCCTACGGCTACAACAACTACGGCGATCCGTGGAAGGAGCAGCGCTATGCCGGCGACTGAGCCCGGCGCGCGGTCGCTGCCGGACGATCCGGGCACGACCTCGGACACTCTGGACGGCAACGCGATCGGCGGCTTGCTGCTCGACGTGTTCGGCACGGAGATGACTACCGTTGCGGGCAGGTGCGGCTCCTGCGGTACGGCCAGCCTGGTGGCCGAGTTCACCGTCTACCTGCGGGCGCCAGGGACCGTCGTCCGCTGCCCGACCTGCACCGCGATCCTCATGGTGTTCGTCCCCATCCAGGGCAGGACCTGCGTGGACCTGAGCGGGCTGGCCGAACTCGGCTGACCGGCGGCCAGGCCCGGGATCACTCACTCTTGGGTGACAGGTGTGTGGCAACATCTTCCGAATCTGGCGTTTCACCCGTAACATTTCGACATGTTCCATCCCCCAAACTCCAGCAAACTGCCAGCAAACTTCCAGCGGAACCGCCACGCGCGCGCAGGCACAGCAGCCTTGGTGCTGCTCGTGGTGGTGGCGCTCGCCGCAGCCTGCAGTTCCTCCGGCTCCTCCGGGAACTCCAGCAGCGGCCAGACGCTGAAGATCATCACCTGGGTCAACCCGCCCGCGGTGAAGGCTCTGCAGCAGATCGACGCCGAGTTCGAGAAGGCCAACCCGGGCGTCAAGGTCGACCTCGGCACCGCGGAGAACGTCAACGGGCCTTACAAGACGATGCTCCAGCAGACCGTGGACGCCACCAGCGCCGACATCGTCACCAATGTGACCCAGCTGCAGCCGCTGCCGCTGAAGGTGACCTCCACCAACGTGACGTACTGGCAGACGTACACGATGCACGGGGTGTTCGCGCCGCTGAACGGCCAGCCGTTCCTGAAGGACTACAAGAGCGGCGCCCTCGCCGCAGAGACGTACCAGGGCAAGACCTACGGCGTCGTCAGCGGCGAGTACCAGGAGGGCGTCTTCTACAACAAGAAGATCTTCGCCCAGTACCATCTTTCGCCGCCGACCACCTACACCCAGTTCCTGACCCTGCTGAAGACGCTGAAGTCGCATGGCGTCACGCCGATGTGGCTGGGTCTCGGCGCGGTTGGCCCGGTCTACCTGCAGTTCCTCTACTACAACCTGATCGACAGCGTGTGGCAGCCGAGCGTGTCCGGCAACCTGGCCACGGACCTGGAGAACGGGTCGGTCAAGTGGACCAGCCCGGCCTTCACCCAGGCAATGACCGAGGAGAAGGCGCTCGCGCAGTACCTCGAGCCGGGCTACCAGGGCGAGGCGTGGCAGGGCATGCCGGGCGCGTTCGCCGACGGCAAGGCCGCGATGCTGCTGGACGGGTCGTGGGACCTGGCCTCGGTCCAGGCGGCCAACAAGTCGACCCAGGTCGGCTTCTTCCCGCTGCCGGGGAGCAACACCGCGGCCGACAACAAGAGCGAGCTGCAGAACGACCTCACGTTCTCGGTGCTCAACGGCTCGCCGCACAAGGCCCTGGCGATGAAGTGGCTGGCCTTCTTCTCGAAGTCGAACATCTACAAGCAGTACGTGGACACCACCGGCATCTCCTCCAGCCAGAACAGCGGAACGTTCAGCAGCTTCTCGTCCCAGGTGCTGGGGAGCTGGTTCGGCAAGGGCGACTACTACACCAGCTACTACCCGGTGCTGTCGGACACCGACAGCTACTGGGACCAGCCGGCCAACTGGCCGACGCTGCAGCAGGACGTGATCTCGGGCACGAAGACGCCGGCCCAGGTCGAGCAGTTGTACCAGAGCGGCTGGTCGACGTCGTGACGGTCGTCGGCCGCCGGCTGTGACGCGGTCGCGCCGCGCGCCGCGACCGGCGCGGCTGTTGTCGCGGGGATCCCGGGCCATCATGTGGTCCGGGATCCTGCTGGCGCTGGCGGTATACGTGCTGTTCGGGCTCGTGCCTGCGGTGGCCAACACGGTGGTCTCGTTCACCGACTACGCCCTGTACCCGGGCGCCCCGGTGAACTTCACCGGGTGGTCGAACTACACCGCCATGTTCACGTCGGAGCGCCCAGGGTTCATCCAGGCGCTGGTGGCGACCGTGGTGTTCGTGACCGCCGTCACCGTGGCGCAGAACGTGATCGCGCTGTCGGTCGCGCACCGGCTCGTCCGCGACACGCGGTGGAACGGCGTGCTGCGGGTGCTGGTGTTCCTGCCCATCGTGCTCGGCGTCACGATCGTCGGCCTGGTCTGGATCCTTGTCTTCGAGCCCGGCCAGGGCCCGGCCGCCTCGCTTTGGGGGCTGTTCGGCGCGAAGTCGGCGTTCTTCGGGTCGGACTCGCTGGCGATGCCGCTGGTCATCGGAGTTCAGGTGTGGCAGAACGTCGGGTTCTCCGCGCTGGTGTTCCTGGGCGGGCTCAACGCGATCAGCCCGGAGATCTACCAGGCGGCCGAGATCGACGGGGTGAGCCGCTGGCGTCGGCTGTCGAAGATCACCTTCCCGCTGCTGGCGCCAGCGGTGACGGTCAACCTGCTGCTCGCCGTCGTAGGGTCGTTCACCACCTACAACCTGATCTACGTGCTGACCGCCGGGCAGCACGGCACGATGACGCTCGGCATGCTGTCGTTCACCGCGGCCTTCACCGACTCGAACCTGGGCTACGGCGCCGCGCTCGGCACCGTGCTGTTCCTGATGACGTTCATCGTGGCGCTGCCGCTGATGATGTACCTGCGGCACCGGGAAGTGCGGCTGGTGTCATGACGGCCACATCCCTCAGGCCGGCTAGCAGGCCGACGACCACGGAGCAACGGCGGCAGACGGCCCTGCTGCGCCGGACGCGGTTCTGGGCCCGGCTGGTGACCGGGCTGCTCATCGCGTTGGTGTTCCTGGCTCCGGTGCTGTACGTGGTGATGATCTCGTTCGAGACCCCCACGCACTTCCTGACGCACCCTATGACGCCGCCCACCAGCGCCGATCTGAGCAACTTCTCCCAGGCCTGGACCGGCGCCGACCTCGCGACGGAGCTCATCAACACGGTGATCTACTCGGTGGCGGCCGCCATATTGTCCACGGTACTCGCCCTGCTGATTGCGTTCCCGCTGGCACGCAGGCTGGTCCGCGGGCACCGGCAGCTGTACACGCTGCTGGTGGTCGGCCTGTTCCTGCCGCTGGCCTACATCCCGCTGTTCATCGAGGCCCGGATGCTGCACTTGTACAACAACATGCCCGGGTACATCATCCTGCACGTCGGGTTCGGGCCGAACCTGCCGCTGGGCGTCGTGCTGATCTACGCGTTCATCCAGGCGGTCCCGAAGGAACTGGACGAGGCCGCGTGGGTCGACGGCACCGGGTACCTGACCTACCTGCTCCGGGTGATCGTCCCGCTCACCCGGCCGGCCCTGCTGATCAGCTTCCTGTACGCGATGCTCCAGGTGTGGAACGACATCATCGGCCCGGTGGTGCTGCTGGCGGGGACCAGCGCGAACCTGTTCCCGATCACCCGCGGCATCTACAACTTCTACGGGCTGAACGAGAGTGACTACGTGATCTTCGCGGCCGCGGTCACGATCGCCAGCCTGCCCCTGGTGATCGTGTTCGCCGGCACCCAGCGCCAGCTGGTCCGCGCCGCGATCGCGGGTTCGGTCAAGAGCTAGTGCCGCATCGGCACCCATCCAGCGCGGACGAGCACGTCAAGGGCGACTTCGCGTACGGAGCGGTTACCGTTTTCCACGATGAAGTCCTCGTGCGCGAGTCGGCCGAGAATGGCCTCAAGCTCCACTGTCCGGTGCAGGTGCCAGTCCCGCGACGGTCCTGGCGGCATCCGCTCGAGCAGCCGCTCCACGCGGGCGGCTTCTGGCGCCACCAGCCGGCAGACGGTGATCTGGGCACCAGGCACGGCGGCGCGATAGCGGGCCAGCTCGCCGCCATCTTCCAGCACACGGGCAAGGATCAGGTGGGTTGCGCCGTGAGCACGGTAGTTGGGCCACAGCGAGGCCAGGTTCTCGAACATCAAGTCGTTGTTCCATGCGCTCGTCGAAGGCCATTGCCACACCAGCGCGTCGAGATCGACCGCAGCGTTGGGTACCTTCAAGGCAGCCAGCACGTCGTTGATTTCTGCGGCCACCGTGGACTTGCCAACACCGGTGGTACCGGTGATGAGCAGGGTAGGAACTGACACCTTGGCAGTTTTCCACGTCACTGCGCCGGGAGCCTGGCCTGGTGCTCAGCCTCGGCGTCGTGGATACCTCGACCGCCGTCCCGGAGACCGTTGATGAGCTGCTCGAGCGGCTGGACCCGATATTCGAGCAGCGCGGCGACGTCGACGTGGCGATCGCCACGAACTCCGGCTTCGCCGCATCGGCGGACCGCCCGCTGATAAGCGAGGACGAGCAGCGCGCCAAGCTCCGCCTCGTCGAGACCGCGGCCCGCTAGTACTGGGGAAACGAAATCTGACCCGCACCCGGCCCCGCCGTGGTCAACACGAAGCCTTGACACCCGCGCCGGGCGGCCGGATATTGGTGATTCCTGGGATTGTTAGCGCTAACAATCTTCGACCGCTAGGCGCCCGGTGCACCATCCGCGGCGTCGCCGACCCCACGCGTTCGGAGGATTGTTTGCCATGGCCTGGAAGAGGCTTCTGAATCTGAGAAATGCACTGTGGTGTGTGGGGACCGCGGCAGTGCTCGTCCTGAGCTCGTTAAGCGGCGTGTACGTGGCGGCGGGAACGGCGCAGGCCGCTTCCCCCGCCTCCGCCGCACGGCCCTGCGACATCTACGCCGCGGGGCACACCCCGTGCGTGGGCGCCTACAGCACGGTGCGCGCGCTGTACCAGAATTACCGCGGCCCGCTCTACCAGGTCACTCGCACCTCGGACGGCGCGACGACCAACATCGGCGTGCTCTCGCCGGGCGGTTACGCCGACGCCGCAGCTCAGAACTCGTTCTGCCTGGACACGGTGTGCACGATCACGAGGATCTACGACCAGAGCCCGTACCATAACGACCTCGGCGTCGGGCCGATCGGCGGGAACGGCGGGCCGGATGCCGCGGCGATCGCCAACGCCCTGCCGGTCATCGTCGATGGTCATCACGTCTACGGGGTGAACGTGCAGGCCGGCGTCGGGTACCGCAACGACGTCACCCACGGCGTCCCGGTCGGCAGCCAGCCACAGGACGCGTACATGGTGACCAGCGGGCTGCACGTAGACGACCTGTGCTGCTTCGACTTCGGCAACGCCGAAACGTCCGGTACCGACAACGGCAACGGCCACATGGACGCGATCAACTTCGGCACCGAGTGCTGGTTCGCGCCGTGCGGCGGGACCGGGCCCTGGGTCCAGGCGGATATGGAGAACGGCCTGTTCGCGGGCGGCAACGGCTCCGACCCCAGCAACAAGGGCAACTCCGCCGCGTTCGTGACCGCCATGCTGAAAAACAACGGCACCACCACCTACGCGATCAAGGACGCCAACGCGCAGTCGGGCGGCCTGACCACCGAGTACAGCGGGCCGCTCCCGGACATCGGCGGATACACTCCGATGCACCAGGAGGGCGCCGTCATCCTGGGCACGGGCGGCGACAACAGCAACGGATCCGACGGGTCCTTCTTCGAAGGCGTCATCACCGCCGGCTACCCGTCCGACGCGACCGACAACGCCGTCCAAGCCAACATCGTCGCGGCCGGCTACCAGCAGGTCAGCACCGGCTTCCCGAAAACCGGCACCCCGTACACGATCACGAACGTCAACAGCGAGAAGATGGCGGAGCCGTCCAACTGCGCCACCACGAACGGCACCGGCATCGTGCTGGGGACCTCGGGCGGCACCTGCCCGCAGTGGACGTTCAGCAGCGCGGGCAGCGGCCACTACGTCATCACGAACGTCAACAGCGGCGAGGTTCTCGACTCCGTAGACTGCGGGGAATTCGACGGCACCCTCACCGACCTGTGGTCCTCGCTCGGCAACCTCTGCCAGGAGTGGGACGTGACCGCGGTAGGCGGCCACTACACGATCAGCAACGTCGCCAACGGCATGGTGCTGGACGCGGAGGACTGTGAAACCGCAGACGGGACCATCGTCCGCCAGTGGGCCCAACTCGACAACACCTGCCAGCAGTGGGACATCGGGCCCTGACCGCACGGCATAAACCGCGATGAATCTGGGGTCGTCCGCGACGCAACGCGCGGGCGGCCCCGGGCAGGGTCCGGCGTCTGGTCCGCGTCGCGGAACAGCGGCGGGAGGTAGCGCAGCATGAGCAGGGACCAGGTGACGTGCGTGACGGCCGGGGCGAGCACCCCGCCGGTCGCGTCCCGCTGCCAGCCGAAGATCACGCTGGTAATCAGGCCGGCCAGGACCAGCGCCGGATTGCCGGTAGCGGCGGTCGAAGCGGCGTAGGCGAGCGTGGTGTCGCGGAGCGGCCGCGGGCCCGACCACAACGCGCCGCGGAAGAACAGTTCTTCCGCTACCGCGCTGCCCGACGCGATGAGCACGACCAGCGGGGTTGACCCGGCGTCGGCGTAGCGAAGCACGCTGGTGATGGCGCGGCGCAGGGTGCGGTGGCGGCGGGCGGCGCGCGCGGCACCGTAGAACACGGCGAAGGTGGCGGCCCCGGTGACGACGGGGACGACGATAAGGGCTCGTGCCGCTCTTGCGCGGCCGGGTCGCCAGCCGTCGCCACGCCACGGTATGGGCTCCCCGCCGAGCGCACCGCACGTCCAGGTACCGGCCAGACTGGTCGTCAGCAGGTAGAACCGCGCAGAGCCTGCCTTGGCGGCGAACGAGGACCGCAGCAGCGCCGCAGCGCCGAGCCCGGCAGCCCCGAGCCAGGCGAGGTCACCGGGCCTGGCGCGGCCCGGCCCCGTCACGAGGGGGCCTGCTGGGCCTCGTGCCGTTCGCGCAGCGCGGCGCGCACGGCGTCGTCGTAGGACATGGGCTGGATCGGGATGAGCTCTCTTGATCGACTGGTCGCGCACGATCACCTCGTTAATCATGGAGTCGACGAGCGCGCGGCCGGTACCCGTGTCGATGTCGGTGACCAGCGTGAGCCACAGCGAGGACAGCCAGGGGGTGAGCAGCGGCACGGGCAGCAGGAGCAGCGGGCGGTTCTCGATGGCGGCGACCCGGCGCAGCATTGTCGAGTACTGCAGCACCTCCGGGCCCCCGGCCTCATACACCCTGGCCGACGCCTCCGCCGGCTCGAGCACGCCGGCCAGGTAGGTCACAACGTCGTCGACCGCGATTGGCTGGGTGCGGGTGGCGACCCACTGCGGGGTGATCATGACCGGAAGGTGCTCGACGAGCTGGCGGGTCAGCTCCCACGAGACACCGCCATGCCCGACGATGATGCCGGCCCGGATGACCGTGACCGGCACGCCGCCCGCGCCAAGCAGGCTCTCGACCTCACGGCGGCTGCGCAGGTGGGCGGACAGGTTGTCCGCGTCGTCGCCCAGCCCGCCGAGGTAGATGATGCGCTGCAGGCCAGCATTGGCGGCCGCCTCGCCGAAGGCGGTGGCCCCCGCGGCGTCCTTGTCCTCGAAATCCGCGTCCTGGAGCGAGTGCACCAGGTAGTACGCGGCCTGACAGCCGGCCATGGCCTGCTCCAGTGTGGCGGAGTCGTGGACGTCGCCGCGGACCGGCGTACCTGCCCCGCGGTACCTGGCCGGGTTCCTGGTCATGGCGGCCACCTCGTGGCCGGCCCGGTCCAAGGCCGTGCACAACCGCCGACCGACGAAGCCGGACGCCCCTGCCACCAAAACCTTCACTGGACCCCCCGAGCCCTCCCTGGCCGGCGCCGGCTCCGCGGCCGCGCCGGGCCTCCCGTAACCAGGACCCTGCTCGCCTACCCGCGCGCCCGGCTTCCTACACCGGCCCGCCGCCGGAGATACGGGAGACCCGACGCTTGGAGAGATAGGGCAGACGGCAGACTCGGCCCCCGCCGCTGCTGAAGCGGAAGGACGTCGTCCCGTTGTTACCGGGGAAATGAGATCTGACCCCGGTAATCCGGGAGCGGCTGCGGCGTCACCCACCATTCTGAGGCGATTTCGAGCCCGCAGGCTTGCAGCGCCTCGCGCTTGGGCTGGTCGAGATGGCCCGTGACGACGACGGCCTGGATGGCACCGCGGCGCCCGGCTTCGGCCAGTCCGGCGCGGAGCAGTTCGGCGCCGGTTGTCGGCCATTCCCCGGCTGGGGTAACCACGAAGTCGTCGATCTGGCAAGTGAGACCGCCAGGGTCGTAGACCCCCGGCGCTGGGGTCAGGGCTGCGATGAGGAACCCGGTGACCTGGCCGGCGTGCTCGCTGACCAGGGTGATGACGTCGTCGCTGGCGACAAGCTTGGCCAGGTAAGGACGCTGCTTGTCCTGGGCGCCCGCGGCAGGCCGCCAGAACATCGGCTGGTAGCGGGCGTACTGCTCGCGGCGCACGGCTGCCAGGGTGGTCATCACGGCGACGTCGGCCTGCACTGCGGGACGGATCTGCTCGCTCACGACGCCCCTCAAGAGCGTTATTGATAGTCGCCGATCTATCGAAGATAGATCGTTATGCAACCGTGCCCTGCGATGCCCCGAACTGAAACCATCACGAGTCCGGATGCAGCGGGCTAGCGCGTGCAAGCTTAGCTTGCACCCACGTTCGTAGCAATTGGGGTAGCCTCCCTCCACAAACAAGAATCTCCGGACGAGTATTGGCCCGCACGAATGAGGTTACCGGATTGGCAGCGCCGAGTATTTGCGAGATTCCGTGACTTCAACCGTGCATGCCGCGATTGTTCAAGCGCGTGATCCAGGGTGCTCCGGTAATCCCGGTGCACATCTGACCGCGCCTGAAGGTTTCAGAGAATGGTAGCTATTGATGAGCTCAGCAGTACCGGCATGACGGCGCAAGATACCCGGTCGCCAACCGGCGATATCGTCACCGGCTGCCGCGTACTCGGCTCCGCCGACCACGGCGACCCGGTCTGGGGGCATGTTTCAGAGCGCGATCCAGACGGCCGCGGCGTTTGGCTAAAGGCTGGCGGGCGGGGATTTGACGAAGTTGCCGAGCACGACATAATCCTCATCGATTTTGAGGGCAGCCCTTTGGCTAGCTCTCTTTCCCCGCCTTTTGAGTATCCGCTGCACACCGAAATTCTCCGGGCCCGCACTGATGTCGACAGCGTGGTGCACTGCCACCCTCCCTGCGCAATCGCTCTCGCTGCATCCGGGCAGCCACTGCATGCGTTCTCGAACTCCGCAGGGATGTTCGCCGCCGGCGTCCCGCGCTTCGAGCGCGCTGTGGGCCTGATCAGCACGGCCGAGCTCGGCACCGCGGTTGCCGAGTGCCTCGGCAGTTCCCGCGCGCTGTTCCTCGTCGGCCACGGCATCGTCACCGTCGGGTCGAGCGTCGCCACCGCGGTCATGAACGCCGTCCTGCTGGAGCGCGCCTGCCGCCTCCAGATCCTGGCGACGGCGGCCGGCGGCGTCACGGCGGCCCTGCAGCAGCCGGGCAGGCGCTACGCGCACGCGGAGTCCGACGCGTACCTGCTTCGGTCCTGGGACTACCTCGTCCGGCACCTCCATGGCAAGGGGAGTCAGGGGAGCCGCGCCAGGGCGAGCGACGGGTCCTCGGGTGACTGACATGAACATTCCGGCCAAGCACGATGACCCCAGCAGCCCGGGCGGCCCGGACAGCCAGGCCGTGGACAAGGACGTCGCGGTGGCCGGCCCGCCTGCGGGCCGCCGCGGCGGAACCCGTCATCGCCCCACCGCATCGGCGTTCGCCAAGGACTTCGGGACCCGCACGGCGATCATCTGGATCTGGGTAGCGATGATCATCATCTACACGCTGCTCGAGCCGGGCCAGTTCTTCGAGGTCAGCGTTTTCCAGACGATCTTCAGCTCACAGCAGGCGACCGTGTTTCTGGCCCTCGGGCTGCTGTGCACCGTGTGCGTCGGCGAGTACGTGGACCTCTCGGTCGCGTCCCTGCTCGGCCTCTCGGCGACGATCGTGCCGGTCCTCGTGGTCTTCCATGGCTGGAACGTGCTGCTGGCGTGCGTGGTCGCGATCGTGGCGACGACCGCGTTCGGCGTAGTCAACGGCGCCCTCGTCGTCTTCGTCGGGGTCAACGTGATCGTGGTGACGCTTGGCTCCGGCACGCTCATGCTCGGGCTGGCCCTATGGATATCGCACCTTGGCGACGTCGCCGGCATGAGCAATTCCTATGCGGGTTTCGCTCTGCACAGCATTTTCGGGGTACAGGCCTCGTTCTACTACGGCGTGGTGCTGGTGCTCGTCTTCGCCTACATTCTCGCCTACACGCCGCTCGGGCGCCGCATGCGGTTTGTGGGCGCGAATGCAGAGGTCGCGCGCCTGAGCGGTATCCGGGTGAACCGCATTCGGTTTGGCGCGTTCGTCATCGGCGCCCTCATCTGCGCAGTGGGCGGGGTGATCGCCGCCCTGAGCCTCGGTGGCTTCGATCCAAACTCTACGCAGAGTTACCTGTTCCCAACGTTTGCCACTGTCTTTCTCGGGATGGCGGCAATCCAGCCGGGCCGGTTCAACCCGATCGGCACCTTCATCGCGATCTATTTCCTCGCCACGGGAATCCTGGGGCTCGAGCTCCTCGGCGCGGCCGGGTGGATTTCCGATGTGTTCTACGGCGGGGCGCTTGTCATAGCCGTCACGGCGGCCACGCTGCTGCGGCGAAAACTCGTCTGAGAGCGCCAAAGCGCAACCAACCACCTACCACTTCGCGACGCACAGGAGGAAAGCGCATGAAGGGGTGTTCTCACATAAAGGGTCTCGTGGCCCTCGCCGGCGCTCTCGCGCTGGGGACAGCGCTGGCGGCCTGCGGCTCCAGCTCGTCGTCGACCTCGCCCACGAAGTCGAGTTCGGACGTTTCGACCGGGGTCAAGTTCGCGCAGGGGCTGGTTACGGCCGGGCTGAAGGAGCCCGCGGCTCCGGTGCCCTCGGCCGCGATCAGCAACATCGCGGCGCTGAAGGGCAAGACCGTTTACTACATTCCGGTCAGCGCCGACGTTCCGGCGTTCGCCATCACCGCGGCCGCCATGAAGACCGCCCTGGCCACCGTCGGCGTCAAGCTCAACGTCTGCAGCGGCAACTTCACCCCATCGGGCTTTTCCTCCTGCTTCGCACAGGCGATCGGCGCGCATGCCGGGGCGATCGTGTCGGACGCGGTTCCGTTCCAGATCACCCAGGGCCTGATAACCGAGGCCAGCAAGAAGTCCATCCCGGTGGTCGTGACCGACGTGAACATCGTTTCCCCGCGCCCGACCGCCAAGAACATCACCTACATCTCCGGCTCCAACCAGCAGTACGCCCTAGCCCAGGACTGGATCATCGCCGACTCGGGCGGGAAGGCCAACGTCCTGGAGCTCGAGGCCACCGACTCCCCGACGTCGGCGGCGGGGACGGCGGAGTACGCGCTCCCAGCGCTGAAGGCTCACTGCCCCGGCTGCACCGAGACGACGCTGAAGTTCAGCTCGTCGAACGAGCAGCTGCTGCCGTCGGAGATCAGCGCGCTGCTGCTGAAGCACCCGAACATCAACTACATCTACTCCGAGTACGACCAGTACGTCCCCGGCGTTCTGCAGGGCGTCCAGCAGGCATCGGCAACCAGCAAGGTAAAGATCGTCGCGGCCGCCGCCGCGCTGTCCGGCCTCCAGGGCGTGAAGTCCAGCACGCCGGTCAAGGCGGAGATCGCTGACAACCAGGTCTACAACGGCTGGATCGACGCGGACGAGGCACTGCGCCTGATGGCCGGCCAGGCTGCCGTGACATACACCATCCCTATCCGGCTCTTCACCTCGACGAACATCGGCAGCGTGACGCTGAGCAACGCCGCCCAGGCGTCCGGAGAATGGTTTGGGGCCTTCGGCTACCAGCAGCAGTTCGAGCACCTCTGGGGCGTTCATTGAGATGAGCCTGACCGGCCTGCCTCCCGCGAGGAGTCCCGGAGCGCCACCGCCCCCAGCGGCGCTCCGGCTCCGCGGCACCGCGATCTCTAAGACGTACAAGTCACAGCGGGCGCTGAACGACGTCGAACTCGCCCTGCAGCCCGGCGAGCTGCACGGGCTTGTGGGGCAGAACGGCTCGGGCAAGTCGACGCTAATGAAGATCCTCAGCGGCTATCACGCGCCGGACACGGGTGCCCGCCTCGAGCTCGACGGGGTTCCGGTACAACTCCCGGTGCGGGTGCCGGATCTGCGGCGGCACGGGATCGCGGTGGTTCACCAGAGCCTCGGGCTGATCGGCGAGTTCAGCGCGCTGGACAACATCCGCGCTGGCCGGTGGCGAGGCGCTCGCTGGTCACGGCGCATTCAGCGGCGGCACGAGGAAGAGCAGGCGATCAGCGTGCTCGAGCGGCTCGGGCAGAGCGTCGACCTTGACCGGCCGGTCGCCCAGCTATCCGCGGAATCGAGGGCGACGGTCGCGATCGCCCGGGCGCTGCAGGACTACGAGCCCGGCCGCGGGGTGATCCTGCTCGACGAGGCGACGCGCGCGCTGACCCGGCCGTCGCTGGCGCATTTCTATGAACTGCTGCGCGCGGTCATGGCCGAGGGCGCCTCGGTGGTGCTGGTCAGCCACCGGCTGGAAGAGGTGCTCGGGGCCTGCGACCGGATCACCGTGCTGCGCGACGGTGAGGTCGTCGCCCCCGCAGTGCCGGCCGGAGAACTCGACGAGTCGAAGCTGACCCGGCTGATGCTCGGCTACGAGCAGCGCAGCCACGCGCGCGAGGGCGCGAAGGCACGAGACGAACGCGTCGCCGAGGTCACGGGCCTTCGCGGCGGCACCGTGCAGGACTTCGGCGTCCGCATCGCCCGCGGCGAGATCGTGGGCATCACCGGGCTGGCCGGCTCGGGATTCGAGGAAGTGCCCCATCTGCTCGCCGGAGCGTCGCCCGCCGACGGCGGCGTGCTCACGCTCGGCGAGCGCTCGATCGACCTGGGCACCAGGCGCGGGACCTCGGTCGGGAGCCTCATCGGAGCGGGCGTGTTCCTCATCCCGGAGAAGCGGGACGAGGAAGGCCTGGCCGTCGAGATGACCCTCCTCGACAACCTGACGCTCCCCCGGGTCGGCGAGAAGGGGCGGCGCTGGCTCATCGGAACGTCATGGCAGCAAGACGAGGCGCAGGAGATGATTCTGCGGCTCGGCATCACCCCGCCGCGCCCCGAAGCTCTCGTCTCAACGCTGAGCGGCGGCAATCAGCAGAAGGTCCTGCTCGGCAAGTGGCTGGCCGGCCGGCCGCGGCTGCTGCTGCTGCACGAGCCGACGCAGGGCGTCGACGTCGGTGCCAGGGGCGACATCATCAACGTGCTCCGAACCGAGGCGGAACGCGGCTGCGGCATCCTGATGTCCGCCACCGACGTCGGGGACCTGGCGCTGATATGCGATCGCGTGCTGATCCTGCGCGACGGCCGGGTGGTCGCCGAACTGACCGGCGAATTCGATCAAGACGACATCGTCGAGGCCACCTTCCGCCCTGCCCGCTCCACCCCGCCCGCCGCCTGATCAATTGACCCCGACCGCCAGTAACTTCCTGCTAAGGCACGCCAGCAGTCACCGGGCCTGAGGGCGTTGCGTTGATCAACACACGTATTTGATCTTGTCGTGGCTGTCTAATCCCAGCTGCCATTATCATCAGCTCCCCCACCATTGCATGACAATTTAGAAATGATTGCCCTATGAGACGGAACCTCTTCACGAAGGGCGCCTCCTGGGCCGCCACCGCGACCCTGTCAACTCAGGCCTAACTGGGATAACCCATCCCAAGAATGGAGCCCCTGCGCGGCGATGCCAATCCGTCCTATGCCGGTTATTGAATTTCTATATCGAGCCAGGCAACCCACGCTCTGCTGACTCTGATCAAAAGGCACTAATAACGCAGACCGGTCATCTGCCCGCGAATCGTCTCCGGGCTAGCGAGCCCTCCTGGAAAATGCAAAAAAGCCGGAGTCCCACGCACGGAGGAATGCCGAGCACGGCATCAGGCTTCGCCGGGCGAGGTGACGGCGGCCAACCGCGACCGCCGGCCGGCAGGCCGCTCCAGCCATTGGAGCACGGCACCAGGTAACCCAAACCGACCGCCAAGGCGTCCCATTTTGCGTGCGGAGTTCGATTTTCGGCGCCTCTCTGACGAGGGTAGGGCAGCGCAGCCGATGTTGACGCGATATTCCAGCACTGACGTTAACTGCCGAAAGGAATCTCGATGCCCCTATTTGGAAAGCGCCGGGAAGTGCATTCGCCGTCGGCCACGACGCCTGTTGCGGCTCCCGAGCCTCCTCCAGCTCCGGCCGCCCCCGCTGCCGTGGCCACTCCCGCCAGCTCCGAGGAGGAGATGACGAAGGAGATGGCCTACTCCCTGGCGGCAATGTGCCAAGAAGCTTCCCGGCTCTACGACGAGTGCATCGACAAGGCAGACAAAAGCGAGAAGGCGCGCGCCATGTCTCAGACCGACTATGTCAATGGCGTCCAGCAGCATCCGTTGTCGAAGCAGAGCTTTGCCGGCATGGCCGACAGGCTGGAGGCCGAGTTGCCCCTGTTGCTGCAGCAGCTCCGCGGGCTGTCGGCAAATGGTGAGAGCCGGTGGAGCGACTTCATGTTCCTGGCCGGAGGACCCAACTCGGATTTCTCCACGGCGATGCAGTGGTGCATACAGCACGGCATCGACAGCAACACCGTCAGCACGATCGCGGTGCAGGGGCTGTTCCTGAGGTGCGACTTCGGGCTGACGAAGGCGTCGTTCCTCAGAGAGAACGACAGGCTCAACGCTGCAATGGAATCCAATCAGCAGTGAGCACGGCTCCGACAAGGCTCGATTGTTAGGGGATCAGTGGACGTCGATGAACTTCTCCGGCGGGGCCGGTCTTGCGCGGACTCGGGTGATCTAGACGGCGCGGTGGATGCGTACCGCCAGGCTGACGGTCTCGGGGACGCGGAAGCGGCGATCTTACTAGGTGAGACGTACCGGAAGCTGGGGCGCCAGCAACTGGCCGAGGCCGCCTATGCGCGGGCCGAGTCGCGTGGTCACATCGAGGCGCCGTTCTGCCTTGGCAACATGCTGAGCGACCTGGGCAACGCCGAAGGCGCGGAGAAGGCCTACAAGCGTGCCGTCGCCGGCGGAAGCCAGTTGGCGGCTTTCAACCTTGGCCTGCTGCTGGCCCAGTTTGGACGTCTCGATGAGGCGAAGTCGTACCTGCTCAAGGCTGAGGCGAACGGCGACGGTGAAGCGTCCTCCATCGTGGGGACGGTGATGGAAACGCAGGGTGACAAGAAGGGAGCGGCGGCGGCGTACCTGCGCGGTGCGGATGCTGGTGTCGGTGAAGCCGCTTTCAAACTGGGGCGGCTGCGCTACGGCGATGGCGACATGGATGGTGCGCGCGCCGCGTTCGAGCTGGCGGATGAGCTCGGGTACGAGGGTGCGAAGCAGACTCTGGATGCCTGGGACCGCGATGGCCGGAGCCAAGGCGAGAGTCCCCGGCCGAACGTCAACCAGGTCGTCGCGACCATCAACGCAGTGGTTACCGAACTGGCGAACCAGCGCTCGACTCTGCGCAGAAGCTGGATCGCAGCCAGCGTGCCGTGCCAGACGAGCGAGGCACGAGTCAGCGCTCTCGCCTCCGCTGCGGCATCCCTGCAGCAGCAGCTCGAAGAGGTCTGCAGCACCTTCGGTGTCGTGCCGGAGCCCGACAGGAAACAGCTGCCCTCTGCTCCACGACCGACGTCACATCCCGATGAGTGGGTTCAGCTCAGGCAGGGCGCGACGTCCCGGAGCGCCGCGACGTCCTGGGAACTGTCCCTCGTTCAGGCTCACGCATTTGACGCCGACATCCAGTACGCCCGCAAGGCTTTGGTCGACGCTCGCGGCAAGCGGTTCTCTGGCTCTTTGCGGCAGGCGGCCATCGACGCCATTACCAGGTTCAAAGAGCGCCTGAACCTCCTCACCGAGGCACTCGGGCGGGTCAGGGCAGAGTTCACTGCCGCCGAGCAGGCCCGCGAGCAGGCCGTCAGGCAGGCACGAGATGAAGCGGCCCGGGCTATGGCGCCGACAGTTTCCGGGGCGAGCTCGGCGATGGGAGAGCTCCCGGCGTCGATGCAGCCATGGAGTAGCCCCAAGTGGGATACCTGGACTCCGGATGACGTGATCCCTGGGCTGCTGGTGACACTCGGCGGGTTCCTGACGCCGAAGAGCGATTCCGGTCTTGGCAGCAACGCCCACTTCGGCACGGACATCAGTGTTCCGTGGAGTCTCCCGCTGCACCGCAGCTGGGCTGTCACCCACAATCATGACAAGCGAGCGGCCGCACACAGCTTCATCCGGTCGCTCATGCTGCGGCACCTGGCTTCCGTGAGGCCTGGCGAGCTTCAGTTCACCATCTTCGACCCCGTGGGGCTGGGCCAGACCGCGGGCGATCTGCTCGACCTCGCGGAATACGACGCCAGCATCATTGGCGGCAAGGTCTGGACCTCTGCGAAGGACCTGGACGCCCGTCTGACAGAGTTCTCTGCTCACATCGAGACGGTGATCCAGAAGTACCTGAGGACCAACTACAAGACGATCGACGACTTCAACGATGCCGCAGGTGAGATCGCCGAACCGTACCGGATTCTGGTGCTGTTCGACTCCCTCACGGGCATCAGTGAAGAATCGTTGATGAAGCTGAAGAGCATCGTCGAAAATGGCCCCCGGTGTGGCGTCTTCACTATTGCCGCTGTCGATGGGTCGATCCAGCCCGCCTACGGCGTCGATCCGACCCAGATCATCAGCTCGATGAGCCAGCTCAACCTCGAGGCCGGTTTTTCCGAAAACGTGGCCGGGTACTCACTGGAGTTCTCATTCGAGCCGGCGGCGCTGCCGGAACAATCCGATGTGGCCAAGCGTGTCGTAGAGCTCATCGGCCGAGGCAACCTCGCTCGTACCGAGGCGCCGGTGACATTCGACAAGGCCTTCCAGCTGTTCGGGAGCGTCGCATCGCGCGGCATCAACCCTGAGCTTCCGGAAGCTGCAATCACGACCACGGTGGCCGACTCGAATACCTGGTGGAATGGCAACAGCACGAGAGGGCTGTTCGCTCCCATCGGCCAGAAGGGGGCACGCGATGCGGCCATCCTGGGACTAGACTCCCGTGACCGCTCCGGCGCGCTGCTGGTCGGCCGCCAGGGCTCCGGAAAGTCGACGCTGCTCCACACGTACATCGCCGGGCTGACCACGCTTTACGGACCGAAGGAGCTGGAGCTCTACCTCATCGACTTCAAGGAGGGCGTCGAGTTCAAGGCGTACGCCGAGGAAGGCCTCCCGCACGCCAAGGTCATCGCCATCGAGTCCGACCGCGAGTTCGGACTCAGCGTGCTCGAGTCTCTCGAGGCAGAGATGTCCGACCGAGCTGAGATTCTTCGTGGCACCGGCGGCCGTCACTCTGGTATGCAAGGGCTGCGTGAGGTCACCGGCCAGACGCTGGCGCGCATTCTGCTGGTTTTCGATGAGTTCCAGGTGCTGTTCGCCCGCAACGACAAGGTCGGGATCGCGGCCGCGGAGAAACTGGAAAAGATCATCCGCCAGGGACGCGGCTTCGGTATCCACGTTCTTCTTGGATCCCAGAGTCTCGCCGGGCTGGACGCACTCGGGTCACACGTCCTGCCGCTTCTCCCCGTCCGGATTCTGCTGCCCGCGACTGAGGCGGACGCCCGCAAGGTGCTGCGCGAGAACAACACGGAGGGCGACTACCTCATAACCCACGGCGATGGGATTCTGAACGCCGCCAGCGGCATAGTCGAGGCCAACGAACGATTCAAGGGCGCACTACTGTCGGAGAACGAGCGGGTTGCCCGCCTCCGGGTGATGCGGGGGAAGGCAGACCAGGCTGGATTCGCCCGTCGTCCTGCGGTGTTCGAGGGCAACGCCACCGTGCCGCTGGACTCCCAGGACCCGCACCAGTTCCGGGAGGAGCTGGCGGCAACCGGCGGGGCGCCTGTGCGCCTTCGGGCAGGATCCCCGATGTCCGGCGGCGACGTCGGGGACCTGGTGCTGAGCCGCGAGGGTGGTTTCAACGTGCTAGCCGTCGTCCGTGGCGCAGCAGGTGACGGAGCCGACACCGAGCCGGCGAGCAGCCTAGCCCACGGGCTGCTGAGCGCAGCCGTGCTTTCGGCCGCGATGACGTCTGCGGCCATCGACGTCATCGACTTCATGCCGGTCGACGACGGCCTCGACACGGCACTAGAGCCGCTCCTGGACCAGGGCCGGATCACCCTTCGCCGCCGCCGCGCGTTCGCGGACACACTGGACAGCTACGCGGCCGAGGTGAATGACCGCGTCGACCACGACGACTATGGCGGCAGAACCAAGATCCTCTTCCTGTTCGGCGTTCACCGCGCCCGGGTACTCGACTCCGACATGGGCAGCCTGGACGTTGACGCTGAGCTCGTGGAGAAGCTGGAGCGGGTGATGCGCGACGGGCCGGAGGTCGGCATCCACGTGTGGATCTGGGCAGACAGTGTCGCCGGCGCTTCCCGCCGCCTCACCCCGCGCATGATGCGGGAGGCTGGCTGGCGCGTCGCCGGAAGGATGAGCACCGAAGACTCCCACTCGCTGCTGGGCACCGGTCAGGCTGGCGACCTGCGTGAGAGCCAGCTCATCTTGGCGAACGACGATCGAGGTGTGGCCATGCGGGTTATCTCCTACGCGAGACCGTCACGTCAGTGGCTCGAACGGCTCCTCATCCCCACGACTGCGAGCGAGAAGAGCCCATGGCTGGTGTGATCGCGGACCCCGAGAAGCTGAAGCAGCTCGCCAAGACACTGAATAGCTCTGCCGACCAGCTTCACCAGATCGCCCGCAACCTGACCAGGGCGCTGGACTCGTCCGGGTGGGACGACGCCGAGCGGCAAAGGTTCGAGCAGGAGTTCCGGCACTCCATGAGGAACTTGACTCAAATCGCCGAGCTGCTGAAGAGCCAGTACGCGCCCGGCCTGCAGAGGAAGGCGGCGGCGCTGGAGCAATACAAGGGCCGCTGATCGTCGTGACCCCGGTACGCACCCGCGAAGAGGCGCTGGCGCTCGTCGCCAGCGCGCTGTCGACGTTCGATGAGCAGGTCGGCGCGGTCCTGACCCAGGCGACAGCTGTTGCCAGCGGCGCGCTCCAGCAGGCCGGGGACGCGGTCCAGCGCTGCGAGACCAAGGTCTGCGCGTTGGAGGCCGTGCTGGTCGCGGCCAAACAGGACGAGCGGCAGCGCGTCCAGGCGGAGCTCGTCCGGGCGCGCGAGCAGTTGAATCAGGCCCGCCGGGCGTACCGGCGAGTTGCCGACGTCTCCGGATGCGCCCGCACTCTGCAGCGCTCATATGCGCAACAGTGCAGCCCGATCCTTGCCGCAGCGCGACGACACCTGGCTGGCCGAGTCACGGCGGTAGAGCAGTACCTCGGCGGTCGCGGCGGAGGAGCCAGCGGAAGTGGCAGGCCGGCCGGAGCGGGATCGGATGGTCTTGGCGCCGTGCTGGCCGGCTTGGGCATGACGAGCGTCAGCGTGTCCGCAGCTGACCTGGGCGACATGCCTGCCCAGGTCGGTTTCAACCGGGGTGGGCTGTCGCGCGGGGACTACCGCTGGGCCGTCCAGACCTGGAACGACACGGTCGGCCCGGGTATAGCCCGCGGAATGACCAGGGAGGACTTCGAGGCTCGCGATAACAGGAAACCTTGCGCGCCGCCTCTTCGGCGGACGGCCGACGTCTACGACCTGTTCCTCGGCCCGGATGCGATCCGCGCCGACCGGAGGCCAGACGGCTCCCTGAACATCGGGAACGGTCGTCACCGGCTTCAGATCGCCCGTGAGCTCGGGATCAAGGACCTTCCGGGCCGGGTGTTCGGATGAGGGCGTCACTGGATGCGCGGGCAGCGGCAATGGCCGGCTGCCGTCAGGCACTGGAACGCGCACTGACCGACGCGCGCTCCCAGTGGAACGACTCGGTACGCTCGTCGTTCGACCAGCGGTACGCGGAACCGGTGCTCCAGGCCGCCCGCAAGATCGAGTCGGAACTGGCTGACCTGGCCGGGCAGTTGGCCAGTGCGATGAGGGATCTCGAAAACCTGCGCTGAACTCAGGAGAATGTGATCTTGGTGCCGACGGGTGGGGCAGCCCTCCCTGTTACCCTTCGAGCCCCCACGCGGAGATCGCCGCGTCCGCCACGATCCGGAGCTTGCGGAACTGGTCCTGCTGCGAGAGCTTGTTCCCGCCCTTGGCCACCGACGCGAAGCCGCACTGCGGGCTGACCGCCAGGTTGTCGATGTCGACGTACTGCGCGGCCTCGTCGATCCGCGCCACGACCTCGTCGACGTCCTCGAGCTGCGGCGTCTTCGTGCTCACCAGGCCGAGGACGACGACCTTTCCCTGGGGCACGTAGCGCAGCGGCTCGAATCCGCCGGCCCGGTCGTCGTCGAACTCGAGCAGAAACCGGTCGACGGGGAGCGAGCCGAACAGCCGCTCGGCAATCGGGTCGTAGCCGCCCTCGGCGAGCCAGCGGCTCGAGTTGTTTCCGCGGCAGACGTGCATGCCGATCGATGCGCCTTCCGGGCGCTGCACGCCCTCGACGGCCGCCGCGTCGGCCGCGAGCATCCGGGTGAACGCGTCGCCGGGCTCACCGCCGTCTCCCGACCATATGTGCGAGCTCAGGAACTCGGAATAGGCGGGATTGTCGAACTGGACGTACCTGACGCCCTCGGCGAAAAGCGCCTCGACCTCCGCCCGCATACAGGCTGCTATCTCCGCGCCGAGTTCCTCGCGCGAGTTGTAGACCTTATCGGTGACGCCATCGCGCCAGAAGTGCTCGGCGACAAACCCCGGGGCGATCAGCGTCATCTTGATGTTGCGACTGGTGACGCTGCGCAGGAATCCGACTTCACCCTCGGTGATCCGGCGCCGCTGCTGCAGGCGGCCGGTGACTATGTACGCCGTGCCGGGCAGTTTCACCATGCCGTCAGGCCCGTGCCACGGCATCTGGAATTCCTTTGCCGTAATGCCGTCGAAGGCGTCGACGATGCCGGCCCGGAAGTCGGCGCGCCGGAACTCACCGTCGGTGAAGACGTCGACACCGGCCTCCTTCTCCATCTTGACCGCGGCCGCGATGGCCTCGTTCTCGGCTTCCCGGAGTTCCTCAGGGCTGATCTCCTTCGCCTCGGCGCGCCTGCGGGCCTCGAGCAGCGACGGCGGCCGCAGCAGGCTCCCCACCTGGTCGCCACGGAACTTGAAGGTAACCGGCATGTCCTCATCTCCTCGCTGGTGACGGCCGCTCGGCTGGCGGTGCGGGCGTGGTGGCGGCTGACCCGGGATAGACCGTCTCCAGGGCACGCTCCAGGGCGCCGTTGAACAGGCCGGGCGCCTCCCAGTACATCGAGTGCGGCGCGCCCGGGACCATGTCGACCCGCGCCTCCGGCAGCAGCTCCGCAACGCGCCGGTACGTCGCCGGCCGGAGCACCGCGTCATCCCCGCCCGCAATGAAGCAGACGCGGACGCCCGCCGCGATCGCGTCCTCGACCTGCCCGAGTGTGGTCGCGCCGACCCACTGGTTGCGCAGATTGGGCACCCGGGCGGCGTTGAACGTGCCCATCTGCTGAAACAGGAAGACCTTTTCGGGCTCTGATTCCTGGATCCGCTTGCTCATCAGGCGGTCTATGACCGGCAGCTTCTCGGCCTCTGCCCGGTCGGCGCGGACCATCGCCATTATCTCGTCGTTGTTGATGCCGCCGAGCGAGTGCGCGAGGATGACGCCTGCCACCCGATCCGGATGGCGCACGGCCACGCTGAGCGACGGCGGACCGCCCAGTGACTGGCCCACCAGAGCGGCCCGCTCAATGCCGGCCGCGTCGAGGACCGCGACGATGCACCCGGGAAATTCATGAGTATCGTATTCGCTGCGGCCGGAGTCCGAATTGCCGAACCCGGGGAAGTCGAGTGCCACGAGCGAATAGCGGTCGCGAAAGAAAGGGATCTGCTGCCACCAGATCGCGTGATGGCCGCCCGCGCCATGCGCGAGCACCACTGCGGGACCCTCGCCGTGGATTTCGTAGTAAACCCGTGTCCCATTAGCGATGGCAAAGCCCATCGTCACCCACCAGTCCCGACCGGTATGTCAATGCGGATCGGGAGTCATCGTCTCATTCGGGCAGTGCCGTCGTCGGCATACTTATGTTGCGTGGGCTGCATCGAAACCGCTCCAAGGCTCCTGCGCCTGGAGCGAAAGCTAAGGTTGCGCTTCTGTTTGCTGACCTTGGCGCCGGTGCTTCCTAAGATGACCAGCGCCGCACTTTGGTCATCCGGTGCGGCGCGGGAAGCCAACAGGGAGCTGCGTGAGGAAGTCAACCGACGGCGTGACCGGTGTCGCGACGCCGGGCCCGGGCGCGTCCGCCGTGCTCGAGGTCCGCGATCCCGCCGACCAGCGCTGCGTTGTCGCCGAGGTGCCCGCGATGGGCGCGGACGACGTCGCGGCGGCCTACCAGCGGGCGCGCGCGGGCTTTGCGGCCTGGCGCCGGGCGAACCCGCTCGACCGGGCCGCGGTGCTCTCCGCCGCCGCCGGCCTGATCCGGTCGAAGGCCGAGGACGGCGCCGTCACCCTGGTGCGGGAAAACGGCAAGACGCTGGCCGAGGCGCGGGTTGAGGTCGCCAAGACTGCCGACTTCCTTGACTTCTACGCGTCGTTCGCCCGGCAGCCGCTCGGCGAGATCCTCGCCGACGCGCGCGCCGGGACGCAGACCACCGTGCGCTGCGAGCCCATCGGGGTGGTGCTCGCGATCACCCCGTGGAACGATCCGCTGCTCACCCCGGCCCGCAAGCTCGGGCAGGCCCTCATCGCCGGGAACGCGGTCGTGCTCAAGCCCGCCCGCCAGACACCGCTGATCGCGCGGTGGCTGGCCGACCAGCTCACGTCCGCCGGCCTGCCCGGCGGGGTGCTCGGCCTGGTAACCGGCCGCGATCAGGACATCTCCGAAGCCCTGCTCTCCCACCCCGACCTGGACGCCCTGACCTTCACGGGCTCCACGGCGACCGGCGCCTACCTGCGCGCGGCGCTGTCCGGCCGGAACGTCCGGCTGCAGACCGAGACCGGCGGCAAGAACGCGTCGGTCGTGCTGGCCGACGCCGACCTGGACCTGGCCGCCGACACGCTGGCCGCGGCCGCGTTCGGGCAGGCGGGCCAGCGGTGCACCGCGACGAGCCGCCTGATCGCCGACGCGGCGGTTGCCCCGGCGCTGCTCGAGCTGCTGCGCAGCCGGGCCGCCGCCGCGGTGCTCGGCCCAGGGCTGGACCCGGCCAGCACGCTGGGCCCGCTGGCCACCCCCGGGCACCGCGACGGGGTTCTCGCGCACATCGGCCGGGCCACGGCCGACGGGGCGGACGTGATCACCGGCGGCGCCAGGCCGACGGCCGACGCGCTGCAGCACGGGTGCTACGTCGAGCCGACCATCATCTCCGTGAGCCCGCGGCACGCCCTGTGGCGGGACGAGGTGTTCGGGCCGGTCGTGGCCGCCTGCCCGGCCAGCGGGTTCGACGAGGCGGTCGAGCTGGCCAACGACTCCCGCTACGGCCTGTCCGCCGCGGTGTTCACGACCAGCCTGCGGCTGGCCAACGAGTTCATCGACCGGGCGAGGCCGGCCAGGTCGCGGTCAACCTGCCCACGTCCGGGTGGGACGTGCACCACCCGTTCGGCGGTTTCCGCGACTCGGGATCCGCTTTCAAGGAACAGGGCGCCCCCGGGCTCCGGTTCTACACCCGCCTCAAGACGGCCGCGGTCCGGTACGCATGGTGACGAGCCCCGGCCTGAGGTACCCCGTTGGCGTCGTCGGGGCGGGCCTCGTTGGGCTCGCCGTCGCCCGGCAGCTCGCGGAGGCCGGGATTCCTGTGGTCGTCTTCGAGAAGGAGGCGACGGTCGCCCGGCACCAGTCGGGCCACAACTCCGGGGTGGTCCACGCCGGGATCTACTACCTGCCGGGCTCGGCCAAGGCGACGCTGTGCCGGCGCGGCGTCGCGTTGCTGCAGGCTTACTGCTCCGAGCGTGGCCTGCCCTGGGATGCCCGCGGGAAACTGGTGATAGCCAGGGACGAAACCGAGGTGGGACGGCTCAGGGAGATCGAGCGCCGCGCCGCCGCCAACGGCGTCCCCGGGATGCGCTGGCTGGACGTCCCGGCGATCAGGGAACTGGAGCCCGACGTTGCCGGCCAGGCCGCGCTGCTCTCACCGACCACCGCGATCGTCGACTACCCGGCGATCGCGCGCTCGTTGGCGGACGACGTGCACCGCCACGGCGGGCAGGTGCTGACCGCGACCCCGGTGTCCGGGGTGCGCCGCAACGGCGATGAGGTCGAGGTCGACACCGCGGGACGGACGCACCGGCTGTCCCGCCTGGTCGTCTGCGCCGGGCTGCAGGCGGACCTGCTCGCGGCGGCGGCTGGGGATGAGGCAGCGCCGGAGATCGTCCCGTTCCGCGGCGAGTACCTGCGACTCCGGCCGCATGCCCGCGAGCGGGTTCGGCACCTCATCTATCCGGTGCCCGACCCGGGCTACCCGTGGCTCGGGGTGCACCTGACCCCGCGCATCGGCGGCGAGTCGGACCTCGGGCCCAACGCGGTGCTCGCCCTGGACCGGGAGGGCTACCGGCGCCGGGACGTGTCCCTGGAGCAGCTTTCCCGGCTGGCCCGGTCCACGGCGTTCCACAGGCTGGCGCGGCGCAACTGGCGGGCGGGCCTGCACGAGATGCACGGGTCGCTGTCGCGGCGCGCGTACCTCGCCGAGGCGCGCAGCTACCTGCCGTGGCTGGAACCCGGCGACGTGACGCCCGCGCCGGCCGGGGTGCGCGCCCAGGCCGTCGACCCGGACGGGTCGCTCGTCGACGACTTCCGGATCAACCGGATCGGCCCGGTGACGACCGTCCGCAACGCACCATCCCCCGCCGCGACGGCGTCGCTGGCCATCGCCGAGCACATCGTCGCGGGGCTTTCGCTCTCCGCTGCTAGCCCGGGGGGACGACCCCCGCAAACCCCCCCGCCTGGTACAGGAAGGTAGCCACAGCCGTGTTCATCGTTGATTCTCAGGTTCACATCTGGCGGGAGGAGACCCCGGACCGGCCCTGGGTCCCGGGCGCCCGGGAGCGGATGCGGCTGAACGGGCACCGGGAAGAGGCATTCAGCTACGAAGAGTGCATCGGCCTGATGGACGATGCCGGCGTCGACCGGGCATTGATCATCCCGCCGTCCTGGGAAGGCGACCGGATCGACTACGCGCTCGAGGCGTGCGAGGCGTTCCCGGGACGGTTCGGGATCATGGCCCGCATCCCGCAGAACAAGCCGCTAGAAGGCGAAGCAATGATGCGGGACTTCGCGCAGAACCCGCACGTGCTGGGGACCCGGCTCACCTTCCACCGGCCGGTAGACCGGAACTGGATGATCGACGGCACCAACGACTGGTACTGGCCGCTGGCCGAGGAACTCGGGATCCGCACGATGGTGCACGCGCCGATCTGGAAGGCGGAACTGGGCGCGATCGCGGACCGGCACCCCGATCTGCGGATCATCATCGACCATATGGGAATCATGGCCAGGTGCGTGGACGACGCGATCGGCTACTGGGTGAGCGAGACCGCCGACCTGGCCAGCCATCCGAACATCTACGTCAAGGTCTCGGCCATCCCCGGGTACTCCACGCAGCCGTTCCCGAACCTGAACATCGCGCCGTACGTCCGCGAGATGGTGGACAAGATGGGACCGCAGCGATGCTTCTGGGGCACGGACCTGACCAGGCTCATGGAGCACGGCCTGACGTATAAAGACACGATCGAGCAGTTCACCAAGCACTTCCCGTTCTCCGAGGACGAACTGGATCAGATCATGGGACGAGGGATCTGCGAATGCCTCGACTGGCCAATCCCGGTGACGGCGTGAGATGACCGCCCCGGACGCTGACGGCGGCGAGGCCCTGCTGCAGGCCTGCACCGACCTCGGTGCCGACTACATCTTCTCGTCGGCCGGGTCGGAATGGGCCCCGGTATGGGAGGCCCTGGCCCGCCGGGACGCGGCCGGCGAAGCGGCGCCTCGGTACCTGGACCTTGCCCACGAGACGATCGCGGTGGGCATGGCGACCGGGTACGCCGCGGTGACCGGGCGGGTGCAGGCGGTGCTGCTGCACGCCGGCGCCGGGCTGCTGCAGGGCGCCAACGCCGTGCAGGGCGCCCTGCTCACCGGCGTGCCGGTCGTGGTGTGCTCGGGCGAGTCCACCGGGTACGGCGACGCGGCCGGGCGTGACCCGGGATCCCAGTGGTACCGCAACCTGTCCATCGTCGGCGGTCCGCAGGCGTTCGCGGCCCCGTTCACCAAGTGGGCGTCGGCCGCGGCCGACGCCGGCGTGCTGTACGACATGGTGAAGCGGGCCGGCGAGCTTGCCGCCCAGCCGCCGGCCGGGCCGGTGTACGTAAACACCCCGGTAGAGGTGCTGCTGAGCGCCTGGCAGCGCCCGTCGGCCGCGCGCCCAGCTCCCCAAGCCCCGCGCACCGTAGCCGCCGATGAGGACGTCGACTCGGCGGCCCGCCTGCTCGCCGCGGCGCAGCGGCCGGTCCTCGCGGTCGAGTCCGCCGGGCAGGACGCCGACGCCTACACGGCCCTGGTGGAACTCGCCGACCTGCTGGCGATCGCCGTGGTCGAGCCGCAGTCCGCGGTGTGCACGAACTTCCCGCGCACCCACCCGCTGCACCAGGGCGGCGACCTGGCCGCGCTGGCCGCCGACGCCGACCTCGTGGTGCTGCTCGGCTGCCGGGCGCCGTGGTACCCGCCCGGCGCCAGGCCGGGAGCGGCCAAGGTGCTCGTCATCGACGAGGTACCGCACCGGCCGTACATGGCGTACCAGGTACTGTCCGCCGACCGCTACGTCGGCGGCGAGGCCGCCGCCACGCTGCGCGCGATCATTGCCCGGCTGCGCGGCCTGGACCACAGGAGCATTGACGCAGGGCTGGTCCAACGACGCCGGGAACGGCTCGCGGCCGCTCATGCGGCTGCCGACGCCGCGCGCCGGGATGCGGAGCAGCGCGCGCTCGGATCGGTGAAGCGGGAAAGCGAAGGAGAACCGGGGAGGCCGGGGGGCGCGGGGAGCGCAGGGCCGGTCGACCCCGTCGCCGTGGCCGCCGTGCTGCGCGACCTGCTCGACGGCGACGCCGCCGTGGTCGACGAGACCATCACGCACAGCCGCACGATCGCCCGGCACCTGATGGCCAGCGTCCCCGGCCGGTACCGGTACGTGCAGGGCGGCCTGGGCCAGGGCCTCGGCGTCACGCTCGGCGCGAAGCTGGCAATGCAGCGGGAAAGCGAAGACGGAACGGCGAGGGGGGCGGGTGGCGGGTCCCGGATGGCCGTGCTCACGGTCGGCGACGGGTCCTGGCTGTACAACCCGGTGCTGCCGGGCCTGATGGCGTCCGCCGAGCACGGCCTGCCCGTGCTCGTGGTGATCTTCAACAACGGCTCGTACGCGTCGATGAAAAACAATCACCTGCGCTCCTACCCGGAGGGGGCAGCCGCCCGCAGCGGCCGCTTCCGCGGCGTCGACCTGTCCGCCCAGCCCGACGCCGCGGCCGTGGCCAGCGCCGCGGGGGCGGCCGGGATCACCGTCCGTGCCACCGAGCAGCTCGCACCCGCGCTGGAAAAAGCGATAACCACGGTCCGCGGCGGCCAGACCGCGGTGGTCAATGTCCTGCTCAGCCGATAAAACGCCAATCAATTGCCCGAACGTAACGGAAGGCGGCCAGTGGCGATGACCACCGGAACTGTGCCAGCGCGCGGCTCGAAGGTGCTGATCAGCGCCGACGACCTGCGGACCCTGACGGCCGGCATCTTCGAGTCGCGGGGGGTCAGCCCGGCCGACGCGGCCGCGGTGGCCGACTCGCTGGTCTGGGCCAACCTCCGCGGCGTGGATTCGCACGGCGTCTCACGCGTGCCGCGCTACCTCGAGCTGTTCGACAAGGGGGTGTCCGTCCCGGACGCCACCGTCACCGTGGAGCGGCCGAGGGCCGCGGTCGCGATCGTCGACGCGCACGCTGCGCTGGGGCCGGTCGCCATGAACCGCGGCGCCGACGAGGCCGTGGCCGGCGCGCGTGACTGCGGCATCGGCTGGACCTCGGTGCGCGGCACCGTGTACACCGGCTCGATCGGCTACTACACCAGCCGCGTCGCCGCGGCGGGCATGGCCGCGGTCGGCGTGGTGGCTGGCATGCCGAACATGGCCTACGAGGGCGCGCGAGGCGCGGCGGTCGCCACCAGCCCGCTGTCGGTCGCGGTGCCGGCGGGCCGTCACAAGCTCGTCCTGCTGGACATGGCGACGTCCGTGATAGCGCTCGGCCGGATCGCTGAGTTCAAGGCGGCCGACAGGCAGCTGCCGCCCGGCGCCGCCGTGACCGCCGACGGCGAGCCCACGACCGACCCGGCCCTGGCCACCCTCCCCCTGCCGGTCGGCGGGGCGAAGGGGTCGGGGATGAGCCTGGTGTTCGAGTTGCTCGCCAGCGGCCTGGCCGCGAACCCGATCGTGCCCGGCTACCACGCGGGCTCGAAGGAGGGCAGGCGGCACCGGCAGAACGGCTTCATCCTCGCGATCGACGTGTCGGCCTTCCTGCCGCTGGACGAGTTCACCGCGACCGTGGACGCGACTGTGGACGCGATCAAGGCACTGCCGCCCTCGGCCGAGGGGGCCGAGGTGCTGGTGCCCGGGGAGCGCGGCCGTCGCTGCGAAGCCGACCGCCGCCGAACCGGCGTGCCGCTGGGGCCCAAGGCCTGGCGCGAGCTGACCGGCCTTGCCGAGGCACTTGGCGTGCCCGTTCCGGCCCCTCTTGGGGGGTAGGCCTGGGGGTAATCGCAGGTCCGGCTGGCGCGCCCGCGCACGCCTCTCACCAGGGCTTCCGCATGCACATCCGGAAAGCTATGGTTGCAAAGGCGACTGTTGGCGCCTAATGACCTTGCTGTCACAATGCGGACGGGCTTCAGCGGCGAGGGGTGTGATGGACCGGCTTACTCTCATGCGCAGCTTCGTGGGCGTGACCAAGTCCCGCAGCTTCAGTCAGGCTGCCCGCGCCCTGGGGATCTCCGGCTCGCTCGTCTCCCGTCACGTCGCGGAACTCGAGCGGGACCTGGACGTCCGCCTCGTCAACCGCACGGCGCGGACCGTCAGCCTGACCGAGGCGGGCACCCGTTACGCGGATTTCGCGGCCAGGATCATCGACGAGATCGACCGCGAGGAGGAGTCGCTCCGCGGCCTGCGGGACAAACCCGAGGGCACCCTGTCGATCATCAGCCCCAAGTGGATCGGCAGCAGTGACGTGGGCGACGCGATCGTCGCGTTCTCCACCCGCTATCCGAAGATCCGGATCCGGTTCGAGGTGGGCGGGATGTCGGAGCGCGCGTACGACTTCCTCGACCAGGGCTTCGACGTCGCCTTCCACACCCGTCATGTCCGCGACTCCAACCTGCTGTTGAGGAAGATCGCGGATCTCAACTTCATGCTGTGCGCCTCGCCGACCTACCTGCACCGGGCGGGGCGGCCCACCCAGGTGACCGAGCTCACCGAGCACGACTGCCTGATGAACACCAACGACCCCATCTGGCACCTCAAGCACGCCGGGCACGACGTCCACCTGAAGATCAGCGATCCGGTCTACTCGTCCAACAGCTACCTCACGCTCCGCAAGGCGGCCCTGGCCGGCCGCGGAGTCGGCCTGCTGCCCGTCCGGCTGATCTCGGCCGAGCTCGCGGACGGCAGCCTGGTCGAGGTGGTCCCCGGCTGCGAGGTGCCGGACCGGCCGCTCTATGCGCTGCACGCCCCCGGCGGCCAGACCCTGGCCCGGGTCCGGCTGTTCCTCGACTTCGTCACCGACTGGTTCCGCCGCCAGGCCGCGGACGGGCGATCCGGCCAGGCCAAGTCGGCGTGATCTGCTGGCTGGGCCGGGCGCCGCACGCGCCTGACCCTGCATGCCGTAGATCTCCTGCCATAACAGGACTTTGACATCCACGACGCGCGATAAGTATACTTCGTACTTTAGACAGGAGACGCGAGATGGCCGTAGGCGCATCAGGGCTCCAGACGCGTTAAGTAGGGGTTGGAGCTGACGGATGACCTTGCCACCGAGCCACGTCGCGACGACGTATCTCAGCGCGCAAGAAGACGCGTACCAGAAGCTCCGCACCTGGATCGTGCACGGGCCGCTGCAGCCCGGCGAACTGCTGAGGGACGCCGAGATCGCCGAGCTCCTGGGCGTCAGCCGGACGCCGGTCCGGGAAGCACTGATCCGCCTGACCCAGGAAGGGCTGGTGGAGTCCGCCCGGGGCCGTGGCACCCGGATCGCCGACCTCAACCTCGAACGGGCGCCGCATCTGTACGCGACCGGCGCGGTGCTCGATGCTCACGCCGCCAGGGCCGCGGCGGCGCTGCTGACCGACGAGGACCTTTCGGCGCTCGGCGACCTGCTCGAGGAAATGGAGCGGACAACCGAGCCCCAGGAACTGAGCACGGTCGATGCGCAACTGCACGCCGTCTACTACCGGCGCGCCGGAAACCCGGTACTGGTCGAACTGCTCCATGGCATTGACAACGAGCTGGTTCGCGTCGAGCGGCATGCCTGGGGATACCAGGCCGTGCGGCACGAGGCATACGAAGAACACCGAACGATCATCGATGCACTGAGAAAGCGGGATGGCGAAGCGGCATCCCGCGCCGCCCAGCGGAATTGGCTCCGTTCATGGGAGCGCATCGCCGAGCGGCTGACGGAATCGAAGGCTGATCAAGAACACAACTAACTGCGGATCCAAAGAGGTAGTGACATGGCAAAGAATTCGCGGTGGCCGACTCTCAGACGTTCACGGCTGCGCACCGGCATGATCCTGGCGTTCGCTGTCCTGCCACTGGCCGCAGCGGCTGCGGCGTGCGGTGGGTCCAGCGGAAGTTCCGGCGCGGCGGCAAAGCCGGCCACGCTGACGATCGGGCTCAGCAACGCGCCGGTGAGCCTCAACCCCGCGCTGGATGTCACCGAGTCGTACATGACGGTGCGGCCGTTGACGAATGCCGCGCTCATCCACGAGAACCAGAACGGGACGTTCAGTCCCGAGCTCGCCACGTCCTGGGGCTACGTGGGATCTGGTGAGAAGACGTTCCAGTTCACGCTCCGCCACAATGCCCGGTTCTCGGACGGAACGCTCGTCACCGCGCAGGCCTACAAGACGTGGCTGACGTACTACAACAAGGTCGACGGCGGCCTTACCTTCGTCAACTTCGGCACCCATCCGATCTCCTCGATTACCACGAGCGGGAAATGGACGGTCGTCATTCACATGAGCTTCCCCAACCCGGGCGTCGTCTGGGCGCTGTCGGATGCCAACAACACGGCCGCCATCGAGTCGCCGGAAGTCGTCTCGCACCCGTCAGAGATGTCCACCGAGACCGACGGGGCCGGCCCGTATGTGCTCGACGCGTCCGCGTCAGCGGCCGGGAGCGTCTACACCTTCGTTCCGAACAAGTACTACTACGACAAGTCCGCGATCCGCTTCAAGAAGATCGTCGCGCGCGTGATCACGACGCCGTCGACGATGCTTGACGCCGTGCGGACCGGTCAGGTCCAGTTCGCCTACGGCGACGCGACGACGGCGAAGGCGGCGACCGGGGTCAGCGGGGTCAAGGTCGAGGCCGCGCCGACCCAGGCCTACGTCCTGAATCTGGACAATGGGGGAACGATCAGCTCCCCGCTCGCGAACGTCAAGGTCCGCCAGGCCCTGAACTACGCCATCAACCGCCAGACCCTCACGGCCGGCCTCACGCTCGGCTACGGCGGGCCGTGGTCTGAGCCGGTGAGCTCGAACGGGCTGGTCACCAGCCTCGAGCACGCGTACCCGTACGACCTGGCGAAGGCGAAGACGCTGATGGCCGCGGCCGGCTACGCCAAGGGCTTCACGGTGCAGGCCCTCGGCGAGGAAGGTACGCAGACGACGATGGAAGCCGTCGCCCAGCAGCTCAAGGCCATCAACGTGACCCTGAACCTGTCGTTCCCGACCACCTCGACTCAATGGGACAGCGAGATCGAGGCGAACAAGAGCTATGGCATCACGCTCGCCGGGATGAATTTCAGCAGGAACGCGTACGAGAACTACTTCACGTACTTTGCCCCGCAGTCGTTCTACAACATCACGACGGGCTGGAGCGATCCGGTTATGCAGGGGCTGGCGGCGCAGGGAGCGTCCAGCCCGAGCGAGAGTGCCTGGCAGCAGATAACGTCCCGCGTCGTGGCGCAGGCGTACATGGCCCCGATGTACACGACGGACGCGATCTACTACGTCAACAAGCACCTGCAGGCCGTGGACCCGACTGACGTGAAGGAGTACCCGAATGCGCTCGACTGGTACTGGTCGTAGCGGCAGCAGCGGCAGGGCGTGAGTACGGACGAGGGCCGCGACCGGGACGTGACGGAAACGTCCCGGTCGCGGTGCGGGCTCGTCGGATCCGCGGGGGTGTTCCGGCAGCCGTTCCTCCAGGCGATCGTGCGGCGCGCGCTGAGGTCGGCGGTTCTGCTGCTCGTTGTTTCGGCGCTCACGTTCGTGCTCACGTCGCTGACGCCGGGCAACGCCGCCGAAGAAATTCTCGGCAGCAACGCGACGCCCAGCGCGCTCGCGCACGTGCGCCAGGAACTGGGCCTGAACCTGCCGCTGTGGACGCAGTACTGGCACTGGCTTGACAGGGCCATCCACGGCGACCTTGGCCACTCGCTGTTCATCGGCGGAAACGTCTCGGGCCTTGTCGCCAGCCGCCTGCCGGTGACGCTGTCGCTGATGATCGGTGCGCTGATCGTCAGCACCATCGTCGGCGTCGGGCTCGGCGTGCTCAGCGCCGTTGCGGGGCCGGTCCTGGGACGCACGGTCGGCATCCTGTCGTGGCTCGGGTACTCGGTCCCCGCCTTCTGGCTGGCGGGCATCCTGATCGTCATATTCGCCGTGAACATCCGGCTGTTCCCGGTGTCGGGCTACGTGCCGCTGGCGAACGGCGCCGGGCAGTGGGCGCAGTCCCTGGTCCTGCCGGTCGCCGCGCTCGCGATCGGCGGGATCGCCGGCATCGCCAAGCAGACCAGGGAAGCGATGCTCGACGCGCTCAGCAGCGAGTACATTCGCATGGCGCGGGCGAACGGCATCGGCATGCGTCGATCGTACTGCGGCACGCGTTGAAGAACGCCGGCAGCCGGGTTGCGACGATGGTCGGCCTGCTGGCCGTTTCCCTGCTCGGCGGGACGGTTCTGGTCGAGACCGTGTTCTCCCTGCCGGGGCTCGGCTCGCTGCTGTTTACCGCCGTCCAGGAGCACGACCTGCCGGTCGTGCAAGGCGTCGTCATGTGCTTCATGATCTTCATCGTCATCATCAACTTCATGGTGGACATCACCTACCGGTGGCTGAACCCGAAGGTCGGCCTGCGATGAGTTCCGTCGCCCCGGCCGCCGCCGTCGAGACCTCCGAGCAGCCGCAGGCCGCACCCAGATTCGCGAAGCGGCTGCTGCGCCGGCCGTCGGCCCGCGTCTGCGTGGGCTACCTGGGCCTGCTCGTCGGCATCGCGATCATCGCCCCGATCGTGCTGCCCGGCATCGCTACACAGGACGCGGGCAACCTTGCGGCGGAGTTCCAGGGACCCAGCGCGCAGCACCTGCTGGGAACCGACAGCGTCGGGCGCGACGTGCTCGAGCGGCTGCTGGTGGGCACCAGGCCCACGCTCGTCGCGGTCGCCGAGGCCGTCATCGTGGCGCTGGTGATCGGCGTCACTGCTCGGCGTCGCCACCGGCTTCATGCGGGGCTGGCTCGACGAGGCCACGGGGTGGCTCGCCGACCTGGCGTTCTCGATGCCCGGCCTGGTCATCCTGCTCGTGGTGCTGGCCGTGTTCCCGCAGAACGTGCCCGCGGCCATGGTCACCCTCGGCGTGCTGATGGCGCCCAGCCCGATGCGGGTGGTGCGGTCGGCCACCCTCTCGGTGCGGGAGGAACTGTATATCGACGCGGCGAAGGTCGCCGGGCTCTCCAAGCCGTACATCATCGCCCGGCACGTCCTGCCCCGCATCGTCGGTGTCGTGATCGTCCAGGCGGCGCTGCTCGGCTCGCTGGCGCTGCTGGTGCAGACCGGCCTGGCGTTCCTCGGGGTGCTCGACCCCGTCCCGCAGCCGAGCTGGGGCGGGATGGTCGCGGACGGGATGAACAACATCTCCACCGACTTCTGGCTGATCATTCCGCCGGGGGTCGTCATCTCGCTGACCATCCTCGCGCTCGGTGTGCTGGCGGACGCCGCCTACGATTCGGTGACCGAGACCTGGGCTCCGCGCAGGGTTCGCTCGCGCTGTTTCAGGCGCGGCAGCGGCCGCAGTCCCCGGCGGGCGAGCCAGCCGGTGCCGGGCGGGAGCCTGCTCTCGGTGGCCGGCCTGACCGTGACGGCCGGGCCGGGGGGCCGGCGGGCGGCGATCATCGAGGGGATTGACCTGTCCCTGGCGGCGGGCGAGGCCCTGGGCATCGTCGGGGAGAGCGGATGCGGCAAGACCACGCTGGCAATGTCGATCCTGCGGGTTCAGCCGCCCGGCACGCGGATCGAAAGCGGCCATGTCTGGTTCGCCGGCCGCGACCTGACGGCGCTGCCCGAATCGGCGCTGCGCGCCGTCCGCGGCGGCGAGATCGGGCTCGTCTCCCAGGATCCGACGGTCAGCCTGGATCCCTCATTCCGCATCGGCTCGCAGCTCGCCGAGGCCGTCAGGGTGCACCGTGGCGTTGGCCGGCGGGAGGCCCGCGCGGCGGCCGTCGCGCTGCTGGAGCAGGTCAGGTTGCCGAACCCGGCCGCGGTCATGCGGCGCTACCCGCACGAGCTGTCGGGTGGCATGGCCCAGCGGGTGGGGATCGCGCGGGCGCTCGCCGGAGAGCCGCGGCTGCTGATCGCCGACGAGCCGACCACGGCCCTCGACGTCACCGTTCAGGCAGAGATCCTCGACCTGCTGCACCTGCTGAGGGAGGAGCGCGGCATGGCCGTCCTGCTGGTGACGCACGACTGGGGTGTCGTCGCCGACATCTGCGACCGGGCCGTTGTGATGTACGCGGGCCAGGTGATCGAGGAGGGCGGTGTCGGCGCCATCTTCGCCAAGCCGCTGCACCCCTACACACAGGCCCTGATGGCGACCAACCCGTACGGGCGCAGCAAGCGGGGCGAGAGCCTGCGCTCGATCCCCGGGACCGTCCCCTCCCCCGGGCGCTGGCCGGCCGGATGTCATTTCGCGCCGCGCTGCTCATACGTGACCGACGCCTGCCGGGCGGAGCCCATCCCGCTGGTGACGATCGAGAACGCCAGGCAGAGCCGCTGCATCCGGGCCGGCGACCTCGCGGACGCGCGCCCGCCGCTCCCGCCGGTGTGGCCAGCAACGCCCAGGCAGGCGAGCACCATGACTGAGGCGAGCGTCGCGACCGGGCCACGGCTGCCGAACGCGTCGCCATCGCCGCTGCTCGCGGTCCGTGATCTGACGGTCGAGTATCAGCCACACCGGCGGCGGCCGGCGGTGCGCGCGCTGTCCCGGGTGAGCCTGGAAATCCCGGTCGGCTCGACGGTCGGGCTCGTGGGAGAGTCGGGCTCGGGAAAGACGACCCTCGGCCGGGCGGTCCTGGGTCTCACCCGTGTCACGTCCGGGACGATAACCTTCGACGGCCAGGAGATCACCCGCATGAGCGATCGCGGCCGGCGCAGACTGAGCCGCGATCTGCAGGTGGTCTTCCAGGACCCGTACAGCTCGCTCAACCCGACGCTGTCCGTCGGCGCCACGCTCACCGAGACGCTGCGGGCCGGCCGCGACGTGTCCCGGAACCAGGCACAGGCCGAGGTGCGCTCGATGCTGGAGCGCGTCGGGCTCGACGCCGATGCGGAGCGGCGGTATCCGGTGGAGTTCTCCGGCGGGCAGCGGCAGCGAATCGCGATCGCGCGGGCCGTCCTGACCTCGCCGCGCCTTGTCATCTGCGACGAGCCGACGAGTTCCCTGGACCTGTCGGTGCAGGCACAGGTGCTCAATCTGCTGCAGCGGCTGCAGACCGAGATGGGTATCAGCTACCTGTTCATCTCGCACAACCTGTCCGTTGTCCACCACGTCTCCAGCTTCATCGTCGTCCTGTACAGCGGGCAGATCATGGAGTACGGCAACGCGGACGCCGTGTACGCGCGCCCCGAGCATCCCTACACGCAGATCCTGCTGTCGGCTGAGCCCGTTCCCGATCCCGGCATCCAGCGCACGCGACGCGCCGCCCGGCGCAGGGCCAGGGTCGAGCGGAGCGTCGCGGCGACCGGACACCCGGGGATGCCCCTTCGTGGCCCGCTGTCCCTACGCCGCCGACATCTGCTCGGAGCTCCGCCCGGATCTCGAGGCGACGCCCAGCGGATCCCTTGTGGCCTGCCACCGCTGGTCCGAACTGCCGCAGCTCTCCGGCCGGCAGCCTGCCTGATGCCGATCTCCCCGTACCGCCTCGGCGCGACGACGACGATCGCCCTGCAATGCGACAAGCGCTTTTCATACTGCCTGTACGTTCCTCGCGGCTACGTGGCCGAGGGCGAGCGGAGCCGTCCGGTGCTCACGCTGGTGCACGGCAGCGACCGGCGGCCCCAGCAACTGCGCGATGAGTTCGCGACGTTCTGCGAGGAACACCGGTGCATCGCGCTGGCTCCGCTCTTCCCGGCCGGGATCGAGGCGCCGGACGAGTTCGACGGATATAAGTACCTGGGCGGCTCCCCTCCATCCCCTTCGCTACGACCACGTGCTGCTGGCAATGCTCGACGAAGTGCAGGCGGTATACGGGGTGGACACCGGCCGCTTCCTGCTCTTCGGTTTTTCCGGCGGCGCCCACTTTGCGCACCGCTTTCTGCTCCTGCATCCGGACCGGCTGCTGGCGGTCAGCGTCGCAGCGCCGGGCGCGGTCACCCTCCTGGACGGGCGGCGCGACTGGCCGGCCGGGATTCGCGGGATGGACCGCCGCTTCGGCGCGCAGCCGGACCGCTCCCAGGTCGCCCGCGTGCCCGTGCAGCTAGTGGTCGGTGGCATGGACACGGACACCAGCGGAATCGCGGTATCCAGAGATCACCCGGCCTGGATCGAAGGCGTCAATGACCAGGGGGTCAGTCGCGTACAACGGCTCGAGGCGCTCCGGGGCAGCCTGGCGTCGGCCGGGGTCCGCGCGCAGCACGAGGTCGTGACCGGCGGGAGCCACAACCTGACCGATGTCGTGCCGGCGGCCAAGCGTTTCCTGTCCCGCGTCCTTGACCCACGCGGCCAGGCCGAGGCTGCTGGATAACTCCCTCACCGGCGGGTGCTGGCCGTCACGCCGAGGATGCGCTGCCGAGGCGCTGCGGGACGGCCGCGCCCCGGTCCCAGGTATCCGAGCTGCGCAGCAGCTTGTCGATCCGGTCCCAGGAACGGCGCCAGTTCTCCATCGCGGCCGCGGCCGCCGCCTTGCCGTCGCCGCGCTCGAACGCGGCCATCAGCTGCCGGTGCTCATCACACGCAGTGGCCCAGATGTCGTCGTGTCCCCAGGCGTGCCGCTCGATGCGCATCAGGTCGTTGGTGACCTGCTCGAGCATCTCGACCAGCACCTCGTTGCCGGTTCGCTGGTAGTAGATCAGGTGGAAGTCCCTGTCGATCTCGGCCAGCGCCCTGGGCTCGCGGGTGTCCTCCATCGTCTTCAGCACCTCGCGAAGCCGCCGCAGGTCGTCCGGTGTCAGGCGGGCTGCCGCGACCTCTGCGGCATAGGCGTCCAGCACCGCGCCGACCTCGAACAGGTGCGGCGCCTGCTCGATCTTCAGGTCGGTCACCCTGGTGCCGCGGCCCCGCGCGCTCTCTACCAGCCCGTCCTGGGCCAGCCTGATCAGAGCCTCGCGGACCGGCGTCCTGCTGATACCGAGGCGCTCGGCGATGTCGGTGTCGCGCAGCGGCTCACCCGGGCGCAGCGGGCCGTGCAGGATCCAGTCCCGCACGGTGGCGTAGGCCAGGCCTTGCGCGTTGACGAACTGGGCCGGCTGGGGCTTGTCAGGCAGCGGCATGCTCGCCCTCCGCCTGGCCGCGCGGGTGCTCATGCTGCTGCGGCGGCGGAAGGAAACGGCGGTCTATCCCCGCGTACACGCTCTTCCACCACTGCGGGACACACTGGTTGATGTTGACCTTGGCGACGGCTCCCAGCAGCTCGTACGCGTCAACGGGAGCAAAGCCATACTGGCCGCAGAGCCGGTTCTGGAGCTCAACCATGGCCGTCTCCAGGTTCGTCTCCAGGTCTGCGCCCTCGCTGCACCCTACCACGCCAATTGAGCCCGCCGAGTCTACGTGCGGCATGGTCAGCGGGTGCTCTGACCCGCGCATCAGCCGTATCTCCACGGACACGTCGGCGCTGGTCTCGAGCGCCGTTCCGGTGATTTCCGCGTCGCCCATCCGCGCGTGCACGTCGCCGATGAACAGCAGCGCCGCCCGGCACGCTGACCGGGAGGTACACCACCGCGCCCGCCCGGATCAGCGGGCAGTCCATGTTGCCGCCGATGCTCCTGGCGTACAGCACCGAGGGCACGTCCTGGCCGGCCGGGGCGGTGCCGATCGTGCCCACCATCGGCTGGGCCGGCAGGCGCAGCGTCCGTCCGCCAACCGGGAACTCGACCACGCCGTCGCGAATCGTGCAGATCCTGGTGCTGCCGCCCGGGGGCATGCCGCGGCAGTCATAATTCACCACCTTGGACCCGGCGCCGAAGCTGTTGGTCACGGCGAAGGGTCCGGCGGTGCCGGTCTCGATGCCGAGGATGCTGACCGCCAGCACGTCCCCTGGCTCCGCGCCCTCCACGTACACCGGGCCGGTCACCGGGTTGTAGGCGCCGATCTGCTCCATCAGCTCGGCTTCGCTGGCATAGCGCTGCTGATCGGAAGTCAGCCGATTGGAGAAGCAGTCCAGCGTCTCGAACACCAGCCTGGTGCCGGACGCGATCCGCACCGGTGGGATGGCGGCAGCGCTGAAACGGTAGTGATGCGCGGAGCGTGGCACCCGAACCTGAGCGTCAACTGACACTGGCTGCACTCGTCACTACCGGCCTGCGGTACACCTCTGGCTTGCTCTCCCGCGGGCTGCCCAGCGCCGCCCGCCGGCTGGCCAGCGTGTCCCCCGACAGCTCGGCCAGCATCAGCCCCTCGGCATCAGCCGGCTCGGCGCGGGCCAGCACGACGCCCCACGGGCTCACCGCCAGGCTGTGGCCGTGCGCGGCGAACCCGTCGGCGCCGGTGCCGCACTGGGCGGGCGCGAGCACGTAGCACAGGTTCTCGATCGCGCGCGCCTGCGCCAGCGGCTGCCAGTGGAATGGCCCAGTGTGCGCGGAGAAGTTCGCCGGGACGCACAGGACGTCGGCGCCCGCCCTGGCCAGCGCGCAGTACATCTCGGGGAACCGCAGGTCGTAGCAGACCGACAGGCCGAACCGCCAGTCACGCCAGGTCACCAGCACAAGCTCGCTGCCTGGTGTGGTCACCTTTGCCTCGTCCTCGGCTACCGACGGTTCGTCGATCCGGAAGAGATGGACCTTTTCGTAACGAGCGGCCAGGCGCCCGGCCTCGTCAATGAACAGGCTGGCGTTGTACGGCCGGTCGGGGTCGCCCGACTCCAGCCAGATCCCGCCGACCAGAATGGCCACCCCGGTGCTGGCGGCCAGTTCTCTCAGCGACGTGACCGATGGCCCGTCAGCATCCTCGACCGCGTCGCGGCGGAACGGGCCGCGGTAGGTGCAGGCCTCCGGCAGCAGCAGGAACTCGGCGCCCTGCGCGGCTCCCGCCTTGACCAGCGCGGCGATCCTGCTCAGGTTGGCCGTCCGGTCAGCCCCCGAGTTCAGCTGGACGAGCCCCACGCGCACGCGGCACTCCCTTCTGCCTGGCCGAGCCGCCGGTCAGCGCAACTCGTAAAGTACACAGTATATTTGGTATCTGACGCGGTCAAATGATCGGCCCTCACCGCCAGACTGCTTCGGCTCCTCCCCGCATCGATGTACCGATGGGCTCGAAAGAAGAGGCCCTTTGGTACATCGATGATCCGGCTGACGGCTGACCGGTCGCCGCGCCGGGCCGCCACGTCACGTCAGCGCGCGGACGGCGATTCGCCCAGACAGACACCGTCTGCAACAAAAGGCTTCGCCACCTGACGGTTAGCACACCTATGCTTCCAGCCAGCGAGGCATTTACCGAGGCGGTGGGCCCGGGTCGTGCCCAGGGCTGACAGCGGGGAGTCCGCTCGGCCATGACGGTCATGCGCGTGGAACGGGTCGTGTACGGCGTATCCGACCTCGAGGAGTGCACGCGCTTCTTTGCCGACTTCGGCCTCGAGCCCGTTGACGGCGGCGGAAACGGCAACGAGACGCAGGTTGCGCGCTTCGCGACGCCGGTCGGCCAGGTCGTGGAGCTCAGGGCGGCCCGCGCCATCGAGGCGGCTGGCGCCGCGTTCCGGGGATGGCGCGACGCAGGCCCGGAGGCCCGGTCGGCCATCCTGCTGCGCGCCTCCGGTCTCATCCACCAGCGGGCCGCCGACATCGGCCGCGTGATGACCCTCGAAGAGGGCAAGCCGCTGCCGGAGGCCACTGGCGAGGTGCACCGCGCGGCCACCCTGCTCGCCTGGGACTGCGAGGAAGGCCGCCGGGCCTACGGACGGATGCATGAAGCCGTCCATCATGGAACTGGGCGGACACGCCCCGGTGATCGTCTGCGCGGACACCGACCCGGTGGCGGCCGCCAGGTCGGCCGTGCGGGCCAAGGTGGTGAACGCCGGGCAGGCGTGCACCTCGCCCAGCCGCTTCCTGGCCGACCGGCGGATCCTGCCCGCGTTCACCGACGCGTTCGTGGCGGCGATGCGGGCGATCCGCCAAAATGGCCGACCCGCGCAATCTGGGCAGTGACGGCCCCACGTTCACCGAACTCGACGCCGCGCCGTTCCCGCTGCTGCTGCTGGCCGGCGAGCGGGACAGCGTGCTCAGCCCGGCCACCGTCCGCCGGGCCGGCGAGATCCTCGGCCACGCCCGGGTTGAGATCGTGCCGGGTGCCCCGCACTCGATGTACTGGGAGACGCCGTCCCTGTTCAACGACGCGGTCAGCAGGTTCCTCGCCGACGTCACCGCGACCGGCGTGACGCGCGGCTAACCACACCCTATTCATGGCCAACTTTCTGGGTTAAGCCAGAATCTTTAGGTTCTGTGCCACCGGCATTCTTGTCTTGGCTGTGCGAAGGTACAGCGCAGGACTTTCCACGTTTCTGGTGAGGGGGACGCCAATGAGAGGCGTGATCGCCATTCTGGCTACGGCGGCGGCGGTGCTGGCTGCAGGCGGTGCCGTAGCTCCCGGCGCGCTTGCGGCGCCGGCCGGCGGCGGGACGGCCGCCGCTCCGCTGCTGATCGGCATGGTGAACGGCAGCGGCGAGGCGATGGTCAAGCAGGGCATGACCTCGGCGTGGACCAACGAGCACAGCGACGTGGAGCAGGTGGCCGTGGCCGGAGACCCGGCCAACGGCCCGCTGATCGGGATCGTGACGGACAGCGGGGCGGCGCTGGTTAAAGAGGGCAGCTTGAGCGCGGGCTGGAACACCGAGGTAAGCAGCAACGTGCGGGCGATCGCCGTGGCCACCGACGCCACTCACGGCCCGCTGATCGCTGTGCTGCTCTGGAGCGGTGAGCTGATGGTCAAAGAGGGCAGCCTGACTGCGGCGTGGAACGACGAGTACAGCAGCGCGGTTGAGGTGAGCGTGGCCAGCGACACGGCCAACGGCCCGCTGATCGCGCTCACGAACGACTCCGGTGAAGTCCTGGCCAAGGAGGGCAACCTGACCGCGGGCTGGAATAACGAATGGGCAGCCGACAACGCGGCGTACGTCGTGGTGGCCAGCGATCCGGCCAACGGCCCGCTGATCGGGATCGTGACCGAAGGCACCGTGACGGACCCGTTCGACAACGAGGCCTACGTCAAGGAAGGCAGCCTGGACGCCGGCTGGCACGCCGAGTACGCCGGCGTGGAGCAGCTCACCGTGGCCAGCGACTCGGTGAACGGCCCGCTGATCGGGGTCATCGACGCCTCCGGCGAGGCGCTGGCCAAGGAGGGCAGCCTGAGTGCCAGCTGGCAGGATGAGTACGGCAACGTGGCCGGCATGGCCCTGGGCAGCGACCCGGTCAACGGCCCGCTGATCGGGGTGCAGGACATCGAGGACGGCCCGGACGGCCGGCTGCTGGTCAAGACCGGCGCCCTGGACGCTGCGTGGAACGTCGAGAACACCGACGTGGCCCCGGGCGCGTTCGACGTCTCTGGTTAAGCCTTCCGTTCCGAGCTGGGCTGGGCCTGTCAGTCCTGGGCGGTGAGCAGGTCGGCGACCGCCGCGATGCCCGGCTCGACGGCCCGGTCCCCGACGTCGCCGAAGCCGATGACCAGCTGCGGCGGGTCGGTCGCCTGGGAGGCCCGGAACGTGCTCATGCCGTGTAGGCCCACCCGCCGGTCGCGGGCGGCTGCGACGATGCCCGCTTCGTCCGCGCCGTCCGGCAGGTGTGCCACCGCGTGGAATCCCGCGGCCAGGCCGGTCAGCCGCACCGCCGGCGCGTGCCGCCCGAGCGCGGCGATGAGCAGGCCGCGGCGGTTGGCGTAAACCGACCGCATGTGGCGCAGGTGCCGGTCGTAGCGGCCCGACTGGAGCAGGGCCGCAAGCGCGAGCTGGTCGAGCACGGGCGAGCCGCGGTCGCTGATGAGCTTTTCCGCAGCGATCGCGTCGGCCAGGTCCGGCGGCGCGAGTACCCAGCCGAGCCGGACCGCCGGTGCCAGCGCCTTGCTCGCGGTGCCGATGGTGACGACGTGACCGGGGGCGAGACCCTGCAGCACGCCGACGGGTTCCCGGTCGTAGCGGAACTCGGAGTCGTAGTCGTCCTCGATGATGAACGAGCCGGTGTCACGGGCCCAGTCGACCAGCGCGTGCCGCCTGCTGGCGGCGAGAACGACTCCGGTCGGCGCCTGGTGCGCCGGCATGACCACGACGACCCGCGCCCGGCTGGCATAGAGCGCCGCGACGTCAATGCCGAGGTCGTCGACGGGCACGTGCGCCACCTGCTGGCCGCTCGCGCCGACGGCCCGCACGACCTCGCTCACCTCCGGGCCGCCGTAGCCCGGTTCCTCGAACGCGACGGACCGCGCCCCCGTCCTGGCCAGCGCCTGCAGTACCAGGACAAGGCCCTGCGCGAACCCGGTGCAGGCGATCAGCCGGGCCGCATCGGCGTCGGCGGCCCGGACCCGGCGCAGGTACCCGGCCAGCACCTCGCGCAGCACGAGGCTGCCGCGGGGGTCGCCGTAGTCCAGGTCGGCGTTCGCCGCGCTGGTGCACGCCTCGCGCACCGCCCGGGCCCAGTCGCCACGCGGGAAGCTCGCCAGGTCTGGCACACCCGGCCGGAAGTCCGCGATCAGCCGCGGGCCGGACGGCAGGACCGAGGACGGCCGGGCAGCCGTCGGCTGCGCGCCGGCCGCGACCCTGGTCGCCGAGCCCGTCTGGCTGGTCAGGTAGCCCTCGGACAGCAGCTGGGCGTAGCACTCCTGGATCAGGCCGCGAGACACCCCCAGCTCACGGGCGAGCTCGCGGGAGGACGGCAGGCGCTCCCCGGCGCCGAGCCTGCCGGTCCTGATCGCGTCGCGCAGGCCCGCCTCGAGCTGCGAGCGCAGCGGCCGACCGCTGTCCCGGTCCATGCTCAGCAGCAGCTCCGGGCCCAGACCGGACCACTGAATCCCCATGGAATTGGACCTTACCCGTGACCCAGTTCCGGACCTAGCGTCGCAGTCATGAGCGTTTTGGCACCCTGTCGCCCCAGCCACCCCGGCACCGCCGCCCGGCCGCGAAGCCGGCTCGTCAGCGGCCCGTTCGCATTGGTGCTCGTGGCCGCGCTGTGCATGGAGACCAGCTTCTTCCTGCTGGTCTCGGTGACGCCGATGGCCGCAGCGGCCGACGGCGCGACCAGCACGGGCGCGGGCCTGGTGACCGGCGTGCTGCTGCTCGGCACCGTGGTGGCCGAGCTGGCGTCCCCGGTCCTGATGCGCCGCTGCGGCCACCGGGTCACGCTCGCCGCTGGCGCACTGCTGATGGGTGTTCCATTGCTGGTGCTGCTGGCACACGGCACGTTCGTGATCACGATGATCGCCAGCCTGGCGCGGGGCTTCGGCTTCGGCCTGGGCGCCGTGGTCCTCGGCGCGCTGGTCCCGTTGCTGGTCCCCGCCGACCGGCGGGGCGAAGGACTCGCGCTGTCCGGCGTCGTCGAGACGATTCCCGCCGTCGTCGCGCTGCCGGCCGGCGTATGGCTGGTCGGGCATGCCGGCTTCGCTTTGGTGGTGATCGTGGCCGCGGTTACCGCTCTGGTGCCGGCCGCGGCAACGGCCTGGCTGCCGCGTCGGGTCGGCGCGGACGACCCCGGCGCCGCGAGCGACCAGGATCGGCCCGTCGGGCTGCTGGCCGGCCTGCGCCAGGCCGGCCAGCGGCGCCCGGCTCTGATCTTCGCCGCCAGCACGGTCGCGGCCGGCGTGGTCGTCTCGTTCCTGCCGCTGGCCACCGGGCTGTCGCGCAACGTCGCCGCCGCCGGCCTGTTCGCACAGGCGCTGACCGCCATGGCGGGACGCTGGTGGGCCGGGCGGCTTGGTGACCGGCTCGGCCACGAGCGTCTGCTTCCTGCGGCCCTGGCGATCGCCGCGGCCGGCATGGCTGCCCTCTTCTGGCTGGCGTCGCCGGTCGCGGTGATCGCGGGCATGGGCCTGTTCGGCCTCGGTTTCGGAGCCCTGCAGAACGCGACGTTCACGCTGATGATCAACCGGATGCCGGAGTCGGGGTTCGGCACCGCGAGTGCGATCTGGAATCTGGCCTACGACGCGGGATATGGAGCCGGTCCGGCTGCCTTCGGGGTGTTCGTCGGCGTCACCGGCTATCCCATCGCGTTCGCCTTTTCCGCGCTGCTGATGGTCGTCGCCCTCCCGCTGACCCGCAGGCCCCGGCCGGCCGCCGCGGCCCGGTCAGCGCGGGGCGGCAAGCGCGGTGAGGTAGTCATCCAGGACCGCCAGCGCCCACTCGGCCGTAGTGTGCCGGGGAGTGGTGATGAGCTGGACGCGCAGCCCGTCAAGTAGCACCCGAAGGCGTGCCGCCTCCTGCTCGGCGTCCAGGTGGGCCGGCAGCTCGCCCGCCGCAGTCGCATAGGCGATCCGCTCGACGAGTGGCTCCTGCAGCCGTTGCGCGGCGCCCTCGGCCGAGTCGGCCAGGGCGGGCACGACGGCAGCCTGCGCCAGGAAGGCCAGGTACACCACCGAGTCCTGGCGGCCGTCGGCGTCCAGCGGGAGCAGCTCGATGGCGGCGGCCCGCAGGTCCTTCACCGTCATGCCGCCCGCGGTGCGGCGCCGGATCCGGTCATCCACGCGCTCGCCCACCCGCCACAGCGCCGCGGCGATCAGCTCGTCCTTGTTCGGGAAGTAGTGCCGGATCGAGCCGATCGACCAGCCCGATTCCTCGGCGACATCGGCCAGCGTGGTCGCCTCGAGCCCGTTACGTGCGATGACGCGGCAGGCCGCGTCGGCGAGCTCGCGCCGGCGGGCGGCGTGATCTACCTCTTTCGGCATTCCCTCAATTTAGCATTGCGGTACTAGCACAGTTGTATTAATATAGCCATGTTAGAAAGATTTGCAGTCGACAAGCCAGCCACCCACACCTCTCGAAAGGGAGTCAGCCATGCCTTCTGACCGCACCGCGCCAGCCCGCAGCACCAGCAAGACCAGCACCTCAACGGCCCGCTCCAGGTCCCGTTTCAGCGTGCCGCGCGGGCTGACCGCCGGAACGCTCGCCGTTACCGGGCTGACCTGGGGGCTGTACGCGATTCAGCCCGGAGCAAGCATCCTGTCCGCGGAGATCCAGACCGGCCTCTTCCTGGGCCTGCTTCTGCTCACGATCTGCAGCCGCCGCGCCAAGGTGCTGGTCGCCCGGACGTGGCAGCGATACGTCCTCAACCCGCTGATGCGGCTGCTGCTCTCGGTCGGCCTCAACCCGCTCGGGCTCGCGATCCTGGAAACCCGGGGACGGGTCACCGGCAAGACCCGCAGGGTCCCGGTCGGCAACGGCCGCAAGGGCGATTCGTTCTGGATCATCGCCGAGCATGGCACCCGCGCCGGCTACGTGCACAACATCACCCGCGACCCGCATGTCCGGGTGCGGCTGCGCATCGGGCTGCGCTACCGCTGGGTGCCCGGCATCGCCACCGTCTGCCCGGACGACGATCCGCTCGCGCGCCAGCGGAAGATCATCGCCTGGCACCCGCTGCGCGCCTTGAACGCGATCTACGTGCGCGTCTTCGGCGCCGACCTGCTCACCGTGCACGTCAAGCTCAACCTGGCCGAGGCCGCCAGCCCCGGCGCACCCGTCACCGCGCGCTCGTCATCCGACGAGGAGCCGGTGCCGGACCTGGACGCGTTCCAGGCCGCGTAGACCTCAGGTAGGACTCGCCGCGCGGCGACAACCGGTAACCAACGTCGAGGCTGAGGGTCAGTCCAAGGACCTTCAGCCTCCTGACGTGCAGCTTGAAGTCCTGCCGCTCCCAGCCGATGGCTTCCGCCAGGACCGTGGACACGACCGCGGGCCGGTCGGCGATCAGCGCGAGCACCGCGCCGGTCCACGGCCCGCGGCCTGATGACTTGTCCATCCTGGCCAGCCTGGCCGTGATCGCGGCGACGTCCGAATCGGTCAGGCTCGCGGTGCGGGCTAGTTCGTCCCTGGGATCCGGCCCGTCGATCCGGTGCAGGCGGATGCGGTACACCGGAAAGGCCGGGTCACCCCGCAGGCCGGCCAGCAAGTCGCCGACGCTCGCATACCCGGCCTCGCGTGCCTGAGCGGCGTCCACCGAGGACGGCTCGACCACGTCGACCGCCTCGACTTCGACCATGTCGATCCCGGTGCGGTAGCGGTGGCCGGGCACGACCTGGCTGCGCTTCCACCGCCGGAAGGCCAGGACGATCTCACCGGTGTGGATCCCGTCCCGCAGCCGCTGCTCGAACCGCATCCCCCGGACTGTACTGCCAGCGTGGGGACGTCGGCCGCGTCAGCCGACTGCGCAGGAGTCCCCGTCGCAGCTCGCTTCGGAGTTGCCGTCATTCGGGGCGCCGACGGGCGTTAGCGCGCTTGCATCGTCGTGAGCACGCTGCAGAAGCTGCAGCAGCACCTCGGGCGACTGTGCGCCGCTGACCGCGTACTTGCCGTCGGCGACGAAGAACGGCACGCCGGTGATGCCGTAGCTCGCAGCCTGCTGCTCGTCGGCTCGCACCGCGTCGGCGTAAGCGTCCCCGTCGACGACGGCCTGTGCCTCGGCGGCTGGCAGGCCGGCCTCGGTGGCCAGCTTTACGAGGGTGGGCTTGTCGGCGATCGGGAGACCCTCGGTGAAGGTGGCGCGCATCAGGCGCTCCTTCATCTCCGGCTGCAGCCCGTGGTCCTTGGCCAGGTGGAGCAGCCGGTGGGCGTCGAACGTGTTGCCGCCGTGCATGAGGTCGAACCGGAAGTCCAGGCCGTCGGCGGCCGCGCGCTCGGTCATCTGCTCGCCGGTCTGCTCGGCCTGGGCGGTCGTCATGCCGTACTTGCGGGCTATGTGCTCCGCGTGGGTTCCGGTGCGCTCGGCAGGCGCGCTCGGGTCGAGCTCGAAGGACCGGTAGGTCACCTCGACCTCGTCAGGATGGCTGAACGAGGCGACCGCGCGTTCGAACCGGCGCTTGCCGATGTAACACCACGGGCACACGACGTCAGACCAGATCTCAATATTCATGCCAATGACAACCTTGTTGACGATGGAGAGATTCCCCCAGCTCAGCCGCTGCCGACGGCCTCGGCGATGGCCCGCACCGCGCTGGTGAGGTCGGCGGCGGACGGGGCGCGGCCGGGATCGATGAACCACTGCACGAGGATGCCGGACAGCAGGGCCTGGTGCAGCGAGCCGACGGCCCGTGCCTTCTCCGGCTCGGCCTCAGGGTCGATGCCGTGCAGCAGCGAGGCCCAGGCCATCCGGCCTTCGTCGAGGCCGTCGGCGACCGCAGCCCGGATGTCGGGGACGCGCTCGGCGACCCCAAGCAGGTCGAAGGTGGCGGCCCAGACCTGCCGGTAATCCTCGAAGGTGGCCAGGACGGCGGCCCAGTACTGGTCGAAGCGCAGCAGGAACGGGGCGTCCGGGTCGATTTTGGCTGCCATCGCGCTGCCGAGCTGGGTGCCCCATTCGTCAACCGACGCGAGCACGGCGGCGTTCAGCAGCGCCTCGGTGGAGCCGTAGTGGTAACCGATCGAGCCCAGGTTGGTCCCGGATGCCGCGACGATGTCGCGGGCGGTGGTGCGGGCGTAGCCCTTTTCCCGCAGGCAGGCCACGGCGCCGGCCAGCAGGTCTTCCCGGTGTCCCATGCGCAAAATCATAGCCGAGTATTTATACACTCGTACTACACAAATGTATAAGACATCTGTATAGTCAGCCGCATGGAACACAACGAGGTCCTCATCTCCGGGGCCAGCGTCGCTGGCCCGGCGCTGGCCTGGTGGCTGACGCGGCGCGGCTTCCGCCCAGTGATCGTGGAGCGGTCCGGGCAACCGCGCGGCGGCGGTTACGCCGTCGACTTCCGGGGCCAGGCGCACCTTTGCGTGCTGGAGCAGATGGGCCTGCTGGAGCAGATCCGGGCTCACCAGACGCACCTGCGCAGCATCAGCTACGTCGATGATCGCGGCCGGCCGGTGGCCAGCCTGCCGCCAGTGTTCTTCGCCGGCGATGTGGAGATTCTGCGCGGCGACCTGGCCGAGATTCTCTACCAGGCCACGAGGGACGACACCGAATACATCTTCGGGGACTCGGTAACCAGCCTGAACCAGGATCACGATGGCGTGCACGTCACCTTCGAACATGCCGCCGCGCGCAGCTTCTCGCTGGTCATCGGCGCCGACGGGGTGCACTCGAACATCCGCCGTCTGGCCTTCGGCCCTGAGGACGGCTTCGCCCGCGGCCTCGGCGTGTACGCGTCGATCTTCACCACGCCGAACTTCGCGGGACTGGACCGGGCCGGCCTGCTGTACAGCGCCCCGGGCAGGACCGCCGGCCTGTTCGCCGCGGGCGGCGTGGATCGCGCCATCGCCCAGCTGTACTTCACCGCGCCGGCGCTGCGTTACGACCCGCGCGACACCGCCGGGCAGCGGGAGATCGTCGCGGCGCACTTCGCCGGGCTGGGCTGGCAGGTGCCGCGGCTGCTGGCCGAGATGGAGACGGCGGGCGATTTCTACTTCGACACCACCAGCCAGATCCACATGGACACCTGGTCGAACGGGCGCGTGGCGCTGATCGGCGACGCCGGCTACGCGGCCGGGCCGGGCGGCAACGGCACCGGCAACGCGGTCGTCGCCGCCTGCATCCTGGCCGGGGAACTCGCCGCGGCTCACGGCGATTACCGGGCCGCGTTCGGCCGTTACGAGCGGCTGCTGCGCGGATACATCGCCGGCGGTCAGAAGCAGGCGGCCGGCGGCCAGGCCTTCCTCGCCCCGGCGACCTGGAACAAGATCCGCCAGCGCAACCTGTTCTTCAAGATCCTTCCTTACCTGCCCATCAAGGGCCTGATCAGCCGCGCGGCAACCAGGACCGCGACCGCGATCACCGTGCCCGACTACGGCCCGGTCCCCCGCTGACCCGGCTGCGCCGCCGGATCAGCCGTCGCGGACCATCTGGTCGGCGGCGGACAGGTGCTCCACCGGCCCAGCTACGTCATCGGGGGACATGAGTATTGATCGCTACCCGGCCTGACGTGGCTAAACATATGACCCGGTAGTTGCCCTTAGCACCACGTTTATCGCCACGGATGGGGGAAGGACACGGGAAGACAGAGAGGTCGAAGATCATGGCAGTTCAGCAATGACATCAGGGGATCAAGACTGCGGGCAACGCAAGGTAAGCGAAGAGCCGGCAGCCACGCAGCCTGCCGACGATGAGACCGGCGACCGAAGCAGGCTGAGCGACAGCATCGTCGGCGTGTTCGACCGGCTCCGAGAGGCGGCCGAAACACACGACGGCGATTGAGGGCGTCGCCGCCGTTCCGGGGCTGATCAGGCACTAGCTGGCTGAGCACCAACGAGCTGGGCCGCCGCTTGGACCCGGAGTTTTTCGAGCAGGCTGGCCTGCTCCCTGGCTCGGGCTATGAGGTCATCGAGTGTGCCAGGCCTCAGTCGGCCATCGGTCTCGGCCAGTTCGCGCAGCGTGCGCCAGCCGGCTGCCTTGCCTTCGACACCCAGCCGCAGCATCTCCAGCTCTTCAAGGTTGCTCAGCGGCGACCGGCTGAGCAAGCTGCCGTTCAGCTTCAGCCGGCCCGCCTTCTCGGCGGCCCAGGCAACGCCGACCTTGTAGCGGCGGACCGGCATCCCGAGCGCGGTCATCAGGTCGAGCAGCGTCTGCCGGTCCTGGGAGATGTCTGCCGCCAATCCCTCGAGCGCGGCCCGCTGACCGGGAACGGGGTACCAGACCGCCACCCGGCGCGCCAGCTCGACCCCTCCGGTCGCCCCCGCCAGGTGATCGTTGAGATAGATGGCGAGCAGGCCCTGCGGTGATTGCGGGGTGCGCGCTCGCGCCAGGGCGCCCTCGGCCCAGTTTCTGACATCCCGCCAGCGCGCCTGCCTGCCATTAACGATCTTGGTCATATTGACCTCCTGAGATGCTCGTGAGGTTGCGCCCTACCCAGAGCGGCCAGGCGTAACACGGCGGGCCATCAGCTCAGCCCTTCGGCGGCTGCCACCGACACCGCCTGATCCCGGCCGGCCAGGTAGGCCTCGGCGATGAAATCCGGCTCTGTGTGCCGGGCCAGCCGTGCCAATTCCTGCCGTGCCGCCAGTACCGCGTGGACGTCATCGCCGCTGCGCGGGTATTCAGCCACCGGATGCCGCCAGTGCACGGCGAGGAGCGTGGCACCGGGGCGCAATGCCGCGACAGCGAGATCGAGCACCTGGTCCAGTTCGGATCCGGCGAAGTAGTAGAGGATCTCCGACAGGACGATGAGGTCGAACCGGCCCTCCGGCCAGTCCTCGGGCAGCGCGCGTTGCTGGACCTCGACGTGACCGTGGCCGGCGGTGCGTTCCGCGGCCGCCTTCACCGCTGCCGGGGCGATGTCGCAGCACAGCAGGTGCCCGCAGCGGAGCGCCAGGAGATCTGACAGCACGCCGATCGAGCAGCCGGGCTCGAACGCTTCCCGGTAACGCGCCTTGGGCAACATGGCCACGGTGATGGCGTACTTGCGGCCCTCATACCAGCGGCTGGTGAAACCCCACGGGTCGGGCGAGTCGGCATACATGCCGTCGAAGTAGCTGGCGCGGACGGTCATGGGCACCTCGCAGTGAACAGCAGCTCGAAGTCGCGGGTGAAGTGGGCGACGAAGTCTGGCGCCAGCACCGGGCCCAGCTCGTCTGACCTGTTTTCCAGCTGGCTGGCGAAGCAGCCGATGGCGGCCCGCTTGCGCTCGGCGGCCACGGCGGGCAGCGGGACGCGGAAACCCTGTGGCCAGGGCACCCGCGGGTCGCCGGGGTGCGCCCAGTGCCACATCCATATCGGATAGAAGAACAGGCGCGGACACGCCCGCCGCGCCGCACGGCCGACCGCTTCATGGTCGGCGTGCACGTCGTTGTCCCAAGGCGCCAGGCAGGCGTCGAAGCCGGCGGTCAGCTGGCACAGCAGCACCGTGAGCTCCGGTTCAAGGCGGTCCAGCCCGGAGTCGGGCAGGCGGAGCCGGACCACCTCGGCCGCGCTGGCGCCAAGCTCACGCAGTGCTGCGGCGCGTTCGTCGCAGCGGCGTGCGATCAGCTCGGCCGAATTGGCCGTGCCGCCGTGCGAAGCCTCGCCGTCGGTTACCGCCACCAGCCGGATCCGGATGCCGACGGACGCCAGCAGACTCAGGAGTCCCCCCGCGCCAAGGACCTCGTCGTCTGGGTGCGCCGCGAGAACCGCCACACTGGCCGGGCTGCCCAGGCGGCCGGGCGGCAACTGCAAAAGGCCCGGCCACGCCCGCCAGGCATCCTCCCTGGTCCCGGGCGCATCTATCGCGTTCACCGCGCCCCGCTGAGCTGCGCGGCGCCCTGATAGGGCGCTCCCAGCGCGGTCAGGTAGCTGGCGAAGCCCCCGGGCGCCCGGGCCGCGGTGCGGCTGCTGGTGACCACGGGGACGGACGCCGTCCGGATGATCCGCAGATGGCCCGCCGCGGCGGCCCGCCCCGCCAGGTCGACGTCCTCTCCCACGCTCAGCGGCTGCCATCCGCCCAGCGTCAGGTAGGCGTCGGCGCGGATACCGAAGTTGGCGCCGTGGATGTGCGGATGGCCATCCCGCAGATGATGCCTGCTCAGCCACGCCTTCTTCAGGGCCGTCGGGAGGCCGGGGCCGGGCAGGACCGTCCCCAGCACCACCTGGGTATCGCGGCGGGACTCGGCGACCATGAGGGAGAGCCAGTCACGCGGCACAGCGCAGTCGGCGTCGGTGTTGGCGAGCCACAGTTCTCGGGCAGGCGGGGAGCTGCCGATGGCCGCCATCGCCCCGGCGTGCCTGGCGGTGCCGACGCGGCCTGCGCGGATCACGACCGGCCGCACCCCGGGAAAGCGCGCTGCGATGGCGGCGGTCTGGTCCTGGCAGCCGTCCAGGACCACGAAAACCTGCACCTGCACACCGGCGGCGCGGCTTTGTGCCAGGTGTGCGCGCGCTGTGCCGATGCTGGCCAGGCACGACCCGATGTGCTGTTCCTCGTTCGCGGCCGGGACGATGACCGCCAGGCGGCGGATCAACGCCCCGTTTCCTGCCGGTAGCCCGCCAGCGTAACCTCGCCGAGCCGGGCCAGGTCGCGTTCAGCGTGGTGCTGGCGCAGGTACAGCTCCAGATCGGCCACCCGCCGCGCGTGCTCTTCGTCGAAGGCCAGCGGTGCCGGGCCGAGCGCGTGGCCCACCTGGCGCAGGGTCCGCTCGGCCGCGTCGGCTACCACCGCGCGCACCCGCAGTTCCAGCTCCGCCCCCGCGGAGCCCTCGGCCTTTCCGTTATCGATCTCCGCCGCCGCACGGGCCAGCACGGACTCGGACGCGTGCAGTGCGGCGTCGACCAGCCCCACGTGCAGCGCCGAAAGCTCGCCCGAGCGCTCCGCCGACCTGGCGACCAGCGCGGCCTGCAGGCCGGTGGCACCGCCGTGCCAGCACGCGGCAACGCCCATGCCACCCCAGGCAAAGCCCGGCCGGACCAGGTACCAGCCGGGCGGGCCCACCGGGACCGCCGGCGTGCCGTCCAGGTGGATAGCGGCGCTGGTAACGGTCCGCAGGCCCCGGGCAACCCAGCCATCGGCGGGCTCGAAGGTCACCGACCGGTGCTGCAGCGGCACCCGGAAGAGCTGGCGATCGTCGCCGACGTGGGCGGTGATCAGAGCGGCATCGAGCTGTGCAGCCAGCGAACACCACGGTTTTACCCCGTACAAAGCGACGGATCCGCCGCGCTCACGTGCCTCCAGCCGGTGCGGCGCCGCCTCCGCCGCGAACACGCCCCAGGTCCCGGCCGGCGCTGGCTGGCCGGCCTCGCCCAGGATCGCGAGCGCGTCGCTGTGCGCTTCCAGCACCCGGCCGACCGTCAGGTTCTCCCGGCTGACGGCGGCCAGCACCGCCCAGCGGGCCGCGGTATCCCCGCCCCCCGGCTGAGGCAGCATCCGGCCGAATTCCTCAGCCAGCCGCAGCGCTGCGGCGGCGTCCTCGCCTGCCTTCTGCGAGGCCTGCACCAGCGGCTCAGCCCAGGCCGGCAGCTGGGCTATCAACTCGGTCCCCGTGCTGCGGAACTCATCGTGCGGACGTCCCCCGTTGTCGTGGATTGGATGCTGGTCTCTACCTCCGTTGCCACGGTTTAACCCCATGGAACAGCGGTTTAACCCCATGGGGCCGTGGGCAGCGCAGGCGCATGCGACTCGTCTCTCGGCTTGAGGATGCCAATCAGCTTGACCCTGCGGTCGCGGTCGGCCAGAAGGCCGCCCGGTCCATCCGGCCCGGCAGGATCCGGGACGCGCTGCACGGAGTGTGGCTTGGCCACCCGCTGCACCCCGTGCTCGTGCAGGTGCCGGTAGGCGCCTGGATGTCGGCCAGCGCGCTGGACCTGCTGGTGCCGCGGGCGGACGCGGCGGCACGGCGCCTGGTGGCCGCGGGGCTTGTGGCCTCGGCGCCCGCGATCGTCGCTGGCGCGGTCGACTGGTCGGAGCAGCACGAACAGCAGATGCGCGTCGGCGTGGTCCATGCGCTGGCAAACAGCCTCGCCGCCGCCCTCTACGGGGCATCGCTGTTTGCCCGCACCCCGCGGGCTGGCCGCGGCCTCCGCCTGGCCGGGCTGGCGGCCGCCGGCCTTGGCGGCGTTCTCGGCGGCCACATTTCGTTCCGGCTCGCTGGGGGCGCCAATCACGCCGAGCACGTCCCGCACGTCATAGAGCCGGGCTGGCATCACCTGGCGGCCCCAGCCGACCTTCCAGAGGGCAAGCCGGTCCGCAAGATGGTCGGCGAAGTGCCTGTTGTTGCCGTCCGCACCGGGGATCAGGTGCAGGTTCTGGCCGACCGCTGCAGCCACATGTCTGGGCCACTGTCCGAGGGCAAGCTGGTCGGCGGCTGCCTGACCTGCCCCTGGCATGGCAGCGTCTTCCGGCTGGCCGACGGATCCGTGGCCCGCGGCCCGGCCACGGCGCCGCAGCCGACTTTCCAGGCCCGCGTGGTCGGGGAGACGGTTCAGGTCTGCCTTCCCGGCGCCGGCTAAGAACCGAGCACGTCCCAGGCGCCGGGCCTGGGACGTGCTCGGCTGCGGACCGCCGCTCACCCGCGTGCGCGTGCGGCAGCCTTCCGTTCGGTGCTGGCACCGGCTGTGCGCAGCGATCCGCCCGGGCTCTCCAAGTGCGCCCGGACGAACCAGTGGTACTGCTCGAGCTGGCTCGCCTGGCCGATGAGCATGTCCTGGGTGACCGGATCGGGCTCCTCCGTCGCCGCGATCGCCTTGCGGTGCGCCTCGATGATGCCCGCGTAGACCACGTCGAGCGCGCCCAGATGGGCGATGGCGTCGTCACGGCCAAGGGAATAGTCGTCCCATGACCGGGCGGCGACTATCGCGCCCGGCGTGCCCTGCGGCGATCCGCCGAGGGTCGCGATGCGCTCGGCGGTCTCATCAACCATCAGGCGGACGCCATCGACCTGCGGATCGAGCATCGTGTGCACCCCGATGAACTGCGGGCCCACCACGTTCCAGTGGATGTGCTTGAGCGTCAGGGCCAGGTCGTTGAGTGAGTTCAGCCGGTCCTGCAGAAGGTCGATGACCAGCGTGGCATCCTTCTTGCCCAGGCCGGGGACCCCATACTTTGGCGAGCTCGAGTTCTTGACTGCTGCCATGATCATTACCTTTCGCGAGCTTGTGTGAACGCGCTCGCCTACCCGCCCCCCTGGCTTTTACGCGGGCACCGGCGCTGACAGGCGTGCTCGGCGGTGGCCTTGGCCCTGGCCGTGATGCCGAGGATGCGGGGCGGCCAACCGGGGCCGTATTGGTCATTTGTCGCAGACGGCCGGGCTAGCTTTCGACAATTGCCCGTTCTCCTCTAAAGGGCCGCCGCAGTAACCTCCGGATCAGTAAGCCGTGGCAATCCGGTCGTTTGGAGCACCGATATGAAGCCAGGTCACGCGCCAAGCGGGCGCCGGGAAACGGCGGGCAGACGCAGACGCGGCCTGCTCGGACTCACGGGTGCGGTTATCGCGGCCGCGCTGGTCATCAGCGCCTGCTCCTCCTCGAGTTCGCAGGCCCCGTCGAGTGGCGCGACGGTGAAGGGCGGCGTGGCGACGTACGGGTTCGTCAGCGGGCAGAGTCCAACTTATATCTGGCCGTTCATCCCCATCGCCGACGAGAGCGTTCCTAACGGCCAGAACTTCCAGTACATGCTGTACCGGCCGCTCTACATGTTCGGCAACAACGGCACGTCGGTCCAGGTCAACTACCCGCTGTCGCCCGCCAACGCGCCCGTCTACAGCGACGGCGGCAAGACGGTGACGGTCCAGCTCAAGGGCTGGAAGTGGTCGGACGGGGAAGCCGTCGATGCGCAGGACGTGGCGTTCTGGCTCAACATGATGAAGGCGGAGAAGGCCAACTACGCCGGCTACACGCCGGGAACCCTGCCGGACAATCTGGCGTCCATCTCGGTCACCGGCCCGGACACGATCGTCCTGCACCTGACCAAGACCTACGCGTCGACGTGGTTCACCTACAACCAGCTGGCCGAGATCACGCCGATGCCGCTCGCCTGGGACGTGACCTCAGCGGGCGCCAAGCCCGGCAGCGGCGGGTGCCACACCAGCATCTCCGACTGCGCGAAAGTGTGGAGCTTCCTGACCGCGCAGGCCAAGGACACCTCCACGTACGGGACGAGCGCCCTCTGGGGCGTTGTGGACGGCCCATGGAAGCTGACGGCGTTCAACGCCAACGGCCCCGACGTTTTCGTTCCCAACAAGGCCTACTCGGGTTCGCCGAAGCCGACGCTCTCCGAGCTCAAGTACCTCGACTACACCAGCGACACCGCCATGTACACGGCGCTGAAGACGGGCTCGCTGGACGTGGGCGAGGTACCGCCGGCCGACCTCCCGGAGAAGCCGCTGAGCCAGGCGCTGCCGTCGTCCAACCCGCTCGGGTCCGCGTACGCGCTGCAGCCGTTCTACACCTATGCGATCGCCTACACCCAGCTCAACTTCAAGAACCCAACCGCCGGGCCGGTGCTCAAGCAGCTGTACTTCCGCCAGGCGCTGATGTACGTCAACGACCAGGTCGGCATCTCGAAGGAGATCTACCGCGGCTACGCGTACCCCACGACCGGGCCGGTTCCTCCCGAGCCCGCCAACGCCTTCGAGCCCGCGGTGGAAAAGGCCAACGGCGGGGCGGGCGCCTACCCCTTCAGCATCGCCAAGGCGAAGAGCGTGCTGGAAAGCCACGGCTGGAAGATGGTGGGCGGCGTTATGACCTGCGAGACGCCAGCAAAGTGCGGCGCCGGGATCAAGGCAGGCACCCAGGCCAAGTTCACGATGGACTACACGTCGGGCTCCACCGCGCTGGCCGGGCAGGTGGACACGTACAAGTCGGACGCCTCGCAGGCAGGCATCTCCATCGCGTTGCAGGCCGAATCGTTCAGCACGCTGCTCGGGGTGGGCGTCTCGACGAACACGACCTGGCAGATGATCGATCTGTCCGGCTGGGCCTACGACGGCCCCGGCTACCTGCCGACCGGTGAGCCGCTGTTCCAGACCGGCGCGCCGTCCAACTCGGGCAGCTACTCCGACCCGATGATGGACAGCCTGATCAGCAAGATCCAGGACGATAGCAGCATGTCGCTGTTCCACCAGTACGCGACGTTCACCGCCGATCAGCTGCCGTTCATCTGGGTGCCGCAGATCTACTTCATCCAGGCGGTCAAGAGCAACCTGAAGGGCGTCACATTCGACCCGCTGTACACGTTCCTGCCCGAGTACTGGCACTTCACGAAGTAGGCTCCGGGCGGCTGGAACCGGCCGGCGGGTAGCTTCCGTTCAGCCGGGCCAGCTTGAAGCCGAGGTGCAGGGCAAGGCGGTCGTTGCCGTCGTGCAGGTCCGCGCCGGTCAGGCGGGCCGCCTTGCCAAGCCGGTAGTACAGCGTGGCCCGGTGCAGCCGCAACTGCTCGGCGGTCCGCTTGGCGTCACAGCCGAGATCGAGGTACGTCTCGACGGTTCCGGCCAGGTCGTCGTCGTGCCCGATGAGCCGCAGCAGCCGAGGGTCCACACACGAGGAGCGCACGTCGTCGCCCAGCGGGACCTGGACCAGGATCCGGAACGCGCCGAGGTCCCGCCAGTGGGCCAGATCGCCCACTGTGGGTACGGCGGCAGCCACCTTCGCGGCCAGCAGCGCCTCGCGGTAAGAGTGGTGAGCGTCGGCAAGCTGAGGCTGCGGATCGCCGATCCCCGTGATCACGCGCGCGTCGCCGCCGTGCGGTTTGCTGCGTGCCCCTCGGGCCAGCGCGGCCGACGCTTCACGAGCCGTGACAACCGCCTGCCGGTCGTCGTCGGGCGAAGCGACGGGCACCAGCAGCACCCCGTGGTCGGGACGCGCCAATTGCAGTAAGCCCGGCTGCACCCGCCTGCGCAGCAGCTCGAGCATGGCCTCCCCGATGACATCCTCGGCGCCGGACACCGGGGTGCTGGCCAGCCGAACCACCACGACCGCGTGCGGCGCGTCGGCCGCCGCCAGCCCCTGCTCCACCAGCTGCTGCGCGGCGACCTGGCGCATCTCCAGGTCGGGCGTCAGCAGGTGGGAGAGCACGCCCGACCAGAGCCGGCGGTCAAGCTCGTCTTCGTACAGCAGGAGCGCGGCATGGTGGCTGACCCGCTCGACGAGCTCGACGTCGGGGCCGTCCAGCCGCCGCACGTCGTCGATGAGGAAGAGGAAACCGAGCAGTCGGCCCCGGAAGCGAACCGGGACGCACAGCCGCCCGAGAATGCCCAGCTCCGGATGACTGGGTATGCGCACCGGCGAGGTGGCGTGCACGATGCCAAACTGGCGAAACCAGTTCCTGACCTCCGGAGCGGTCTCGCGCATCAGGATCGAGTCCCGGCGGATTTCGTCGATGGGCCCGTCCTGCGCGGAGTACACAACCATGCGCTGCTCATGGTCCTCGAGCACCGCCGGAGCCCCGGTGCGCCACGAGAGGTCCTCGACGAGAGCCTGGAGTTCGTTCAGGGCCACAACCGATCCGCGATCTACGCGAAGGGATAATGCCCGAGTTTGGGCTGGTTCAAGGATTTGGTCAAGCACGGTTCTTTAACAATCGTCGGAACGAGAAACCGCATGCATCCGACACTTGGGCATTGGCAGGTCCGCCGCGCCGCCGTAACACTGCATGGGTGGCGGCCTACCGGAAGACCTCGTTCAGCACTCCCCCATCGGCCCGGCTATCCGAATACATGCGGCAGGGCTGGTCGGCAGACGCCGAGCGGCCTGGCATGCCGTCGGCCCCCCCTGCCGGGGTGATCGCACGGCGCCGGGGCGCCGTCTCCGCGCGATGGCCCGGTGCCCGGTTGATCGTCCCGGCAGGCCAGCCGCGACTGCGCGCGGGTGACTCGCACTACCCGTTCAGGCCCGAAAGCAATTACGTATGGCTGACCGGAGATCAGACACCCGGCGGAGTGCTGGTCCTGGAACCCGCCGGCGGGGAGCATGAAGCGACGCTGTACCTGCAGCCGCCGTCGGGCCGCAGCGATGACAGCTTCTGGCTCAGCGGGGCGCACGGCGAGCTGTGGGTGGGGCCGCGCCCGGAACTCGCCGACATCTCCCAGCGGCTGGGTGTCTCCTGCGCCCCGCGCGCCGACCTCGACGGGCTGCGGCCGGATGACGGGTACCTCGTGCTGCGCGGCACCGATCCGCAGATCGACGCCGCGGTGCCAGTGGCAGTTGCCGACGACGAGCAGTGGCTCCGGGCCAGCCTGGCCGAGATCCGGCTGGTCAAGGACGAATGGGAGATCGGCCAGCTGCGGGCCGCCATGGAACTCAGCGCTGCCGGGTTCGCCGACGCCGCCGAAGTGCTGCGCCGGGCCGCGGAAGGGGAACCGGTCGGCGAGCGGGAGGTGGAGGCGGCGTTCGAGCACCGGGCCCGGGCGGGCGGCGCGGGCCCCGGCTACCCGACGATCGCCGCGGCGGGCTGGCACGCCACGATCCTGCACTGGACCCGCAACGACGGGCCGCTGCGGCCGGGTGAGCTGATCGTGATCGACGCGGGCGCGGAAACCGAGACGCTGTACACGGCCGACATCACCCGCACCCTGCCGGTGTCCGGCACGTTCACCGCGATCCAGCGCGAGGTGTACGAGATCGTGCTGGCCGCGCAGCAGGCCGCACTTGCCGAGATAGCTCCCGGCAAGGCGTACCGGGACTACTACAGAGTCGTCGCGCAAGTGCTAGCCGACGGGCTGGAGCAGCTCGGCGTGCTACCGGTCAGCGCCGCCGACTCGCTGCGCGAGGACAGCGGGCTGCACCGCCGCTGGACGCTCTGCGCACCCGGGCACATGCTCGGGCTTGACGTGCACGACTGCGGCGATGCCCCGGCGGAGTCATACATCGACGGCGTGCTGCGTCCCGGGATGGTGCTGACCGTCGAGCCGGGCCTGTACTTCCAGCGGTACGACGAGCTCGCGCCCGCGGCGCTGCGCGGGCTCGGCGTCCGCATCGAGGACGACGTTCTGGTCACACCCGACGGCTGCGAGCTGCTGAGCGCCGCTCTCCCCCGCACCCCCGACGCCGTCGAGCAGTGGCTGGCAGGCGAGTGACCACGGACCCTTGGAATGAGAGACATCCCACGAGCGATCTCCGTCGGACGCCGCGTCGTGGTGACCGGCATGGCCGGGGCGGGGAAGAGCACGTTCTCGCGAGCGCTTTCGGCGAAGACCGGCCTCCCCGTCATTGTTCTCGACGTCCACTTCTGGATGCCGGGTTGGGCGAAGCCGACCGAGGCCGAGTGGCGCGAGAAGCAGAAGGGACTGCTCGCCGACGACGACTGGATCGCCGACGGCAACTACCACGCCACGCTCGATCTTCGACTCGAGCGAGCAGACACGGTCGTGTTCCTCGACATACGGTGGTGGATCTGCGCATGGCGCGCGCTCGTGCGCGGGATTCGAACGCGCCCGGTTGACTTCGAGCTGCCAAACGGCTGTGACGAGTCCCGTTTGCGTCGGCTCCGCGATGAATGGTGCCTGGTTTGGCGCATCTGGCGAGTCCGCCGCTCTGAGCGCGAAAGAGAGCTGAAGATACTGTCGCAGCACGGAAAGCATGTGGCGATGTACGTGCTCCGGTCCAAGCGCGCCGTGCGCGAGTTTCTCGACGCATGAGGGCCGGTCCCTCTCTAGCGTCTGGGTGGTAAAACCAGGGAAGGGAGAAGCAGCGTGAGCACCGTCGTGCATAAGCCGGACCGCCAGCTCGATGACTCGAAAGAAGTGCTGCTGGGCTTCCTGGACTATTACCGGTCGGTCATCGCGCGCAAGATCGAGGGCCTGACCGACGCCGAGCTGCGCGAGAGCCGGCTGCCGTCGGGCTGGACGCCGCTGGAACTGCTCAAGCACCTCGTCTACATGGAGCGGCGCTGGCTGCGGTGGGGATTCTGCGCTGAGCAGGTCTCCGATCCGCGCGGCGACGAAGACCAGGCCGGGCGCTGGCACGCCGGACCGGGTGACACCGCCGCCGGCCTCATCGCGGCACTGCACGCCGGCGGCGAGCAGACCCGGGCCATCGCCTCCGCTGCCGAGCTGAGCGACGTCAGCGCCGTCGGCGGCCGGTTCACCGACAACGACACATGGCCGCCGCCGACGCTGGCGTGGATCCTCGTATACGTGCTGCAGGAGTACTCGCGTCACGCCGGGCACCTCGACGTCGCGCGAGAGCTGATAGACGGCACAACCGGCGAGTGAGCGACTGCACTCCGCCGGCAGGTCGTAACGAATGAGCCTCATCTTGCATTGGGACTAGTTAACGACGCGCCAGCGCGCTTGCATTGTCACTAGGTAACAAGAGGCGGGGAAGGGCGGCTCGCATGGCACGGTTGGCGTGGTCGCAGCTGCGGTTCGCAGCCGTGCGGGTCGTTGCCCTGCTGGCCGGGCTGCTGCTGGCCACGACCGCGTTCACCGTGCTGACCGCCGCGTCACGTACCGCGCAATTGCGCACCGTCGGCACGGTCTCGTCCCACTTCCTGTCGGCTTACCAGATCCTGGTCCGGCCCAAGGGGGCGAGGACGGCGCTGGAAGAACAGACCGGAACCGTCCAGCCCAACTTCCTGGCCGGCATATATGGCGGGATCGCCATGGCGCAGTACCACCAGATCGCCAGCCTGCCCGGCGTGTCGGTGGCGGCACCGATCGCCATGGTGGGCTACGCGCTGGTGGATGCGGCGGTCCCGTTCGCGATCCCGGCGGCCGACTACCGCGGCCCGGGCCGCCATCTGTTCCGGGACCAGACGACGTGGGTCAGCGACAACGGCACGAGCCGGGTCACCCAGCCTGCCAACTACACCTACGTCACGCCCGGACAGCTCCAGTTCAATCAGTCCTCGGCTGACATGCAGGAACTGGTGCCAGGACACGGCGCCGTCACCGTGTGCCCGAACCGGGCGGAGCCCCCGGCAGCCAGTCCGTTCGGCATCGCCTATCAGTCCACTATCGGCTGCTGGTCCAAGGTGGACGGGTACGGGTCTGCGTCCGGTAGCGGCAGCGCCAGCGGCCCGGTAGACCCCGCCTACTGGGTCATTCCCGTGCTGATCGCGGCCATCGACCCGGCGGCAGAGGCGAAGCTCGACGGGCTGAACCGCGCCGTTGTCTCCGGTCATTACCTGGCCGAGCGCGCCAACACGACACCGCAAGACAGTGAGTCCGAGTTCCCGGTGCTGGCGTCTTCGGCCAGCGGCATGGACGAGTACGCGGTCACCACCTTGCAGCGGCTTGCCGCGCCGCAGACGCCGCCGGACCTGACCGTGCCGTGGCTGACGAAGGAAGCCTCTGCCCCGGGCCAGACCCTGGTCACCGAGCGCAGCACGGCCCAGCAGGCTTACCGGCAGATGCTGCGCTACCTGGCCAGCAGCGCCCAGGTCGGCGACCGCCTTCCCATCACCGGGTACTGGAGCATCGGCCCGGTCCGCTACCGGCGCATCGCGACCGGCGCGCTCCAGCCCATTGAGGTACACCACCCGCTGTCGGTCTGGCAGGCCGCAGGCTTCTCCGGCGTGTCCATGGACAATGAGGACAGCGCCTACCGCCAGATCTCAGCGCACACCCCCCAGAGCGCGAGCGTCCTCGGCGGCGTCGAGGCGGCCCCGAAGCTCGTGGGCACGTTTGACCCGGCGCGGATGCGGTCGTTTGACCGGCTGTCGGAGGTTCCGCTGGGTGGCTATGAGCCGGTGGTGGCCGCTCCGGCGACGGCGGCCAGCCGCCGGGCGCTGGGCGGCGCCGATCTGCTGCCGAGCCAGAACCTGGGCGGGTACGTGAGCCAGCCGGTCAACCTGATCACCTCGCTGTCGGCGCTGCCCGCGCTGCAGAACAGCATCCAGTACGACGGGAACCTGCACGCCAGCGACCCGATCAGCGTGATCAGGGTACGGGTCGCCGGGGTGACCGGGCCGAACCCGGTGTCGCTGGAGCGGATCCGGGAAGTGGCGCAGCAGATCGCGGTGCGGACGCACCTGGACGTGGACATCGTGGCCGGCTCCTCACCCGCCCCGACGACCGTCGACCTGCCGGCCGGGAAATTCGGCCAGCCAGCGCTGACGCTGACCGAGCTCTGGGTGAAGAAGGGCGTGGCGGTCGCGATTCTGTCCGCGGTCGACAAGAACAGCGTGGTGCTGTTCATCTTGATCCTGGTCGTCTGCGTGCTGTTCGTGGCCAACTCCGCCACCGCGGCCATCCGCGGCCGCCGCCGCGAGCTGGGGGTGCTGGCGTGCCTGGGCTGGACCAGGCCGCGGCTGTTCGCCACGGTGCTCGGCGAGCTGGCGGCCATCGGGCTGATCGCGGGCGTGCTCGGCGCGGCCGCGGCGCTGCCGTTGTCGGCAGCACTCGGCCTGCGTGCCTCGCCAGGGCGGGCAGCGCTGGCGGTGCCGATCGCGGTCGTCGTCGCGGTCACCGCCGGGCTGATCCCGGCCTGGCTGGCCGCGCGGGCCGATCCGATCGCGTCGGTCCGGCCCGCGGTGCTCGCCGCCGGGCGCAGCCGCGTGCCGGGCGGCGTGACCGGCCTGGCCGCCACCAACGTGCTGCGCACCCCCGGCCGGGCGCTGGTCGGCGCCGTCAGCCTCGCCGTCGGGATCACCGCGCTGACCATGCTCGCCGCGCTGTCGCTGGCGTTCCGCGGCGTGGTCGTCGGCTCGCTGCTCGGCGACGCCGTCGCGGTGCAGGTCCGCGGCGTTGACTACATCGCGGTCGCCGCCACGGTGGTGCTCGGCGTGCTGGCCGTCGCGGACGTGGTGTTCCTGAACATCACCGAACGCTCGGCCGAACTCGCCGCGATCCGCGCGTTCGGCTGGCGCGAGTCCACGCTGAGCCGGCTCGTCATCACCGAAGGCGTGATCATCGGCCTGGCCGGCTCGCTGGCCGGCGCGGCGATCGGGCTGAGCGCGGCGGCCGTATTCGCCGGGCAGGCGCCAGCCTCGCTGTACCTGGTCGCCGCCGCAGCAGCGGGCGCCGGCGTACTCGTCACGGCAACGGCCGCCTTCCTGCCAGCCCGCGCGCTGCGCCGCCTGCCCGCCGCGCACCTGCTGGCCGCCGACTGACGGCGACGCTGAGTTCTAGCCGAGCGCGCCAGCCAGCACGTCGGAAAGGGCGGAGCCGCATAGGCGATCCGGATCCTTCTGCGGGTTGTAGCAGCCGACCGACGCACCGATCAGGAGCGGATCCTGCCCCAGCGGCAGCAGCAGCTCGGCCAGCTGCGGCAGGTCGATGCCCCCGGGCATCAGGTAGTCCGTTGCCGGGAACGCCGCCTCGTCCAGCACGTCGACGTCGAGGTGCAGCCAGTAGGGCGTCGCCGACGACGCGAACCGGTCCCGGGCCACCCGGCCGAGGTCGGCCGGGCCTGCCTTGATCGCGTCCGGGCCAAACACGGTGAGGCCGAGCTGATCCGGCAGATCGCCGATGTCGGCCGCCTCCTCCTGGTCGCGGGCGCCCATCAGGACCATGTCCCGGCCGTCGATCACCGGCATCGCGCCCATCGCCGCCAGCAGGTCCGGCCAGCCGCGGCCGAGCAGGGCCGCCACCGGCATGTCGGCGGCCTCACCGGTCGGTGACGTGCGGTTGTCGTACACGTCGACGTGCCCGTCGACGTAGGCCAGGCCTACCCGGCCGAGCACGTCACGAGCGGCCGGGGCCGCCCCCATCAGGATCGTGCAGCAGCCACCAAGCAGCAGCGGCCGGCGGCCGTCCGCCAGCAGGCCGGTCACGGCGGCCCGCGTCGCGGCCACGACCGAGCCAACGCTCGGCCAGCCGACAATGCCGCTGCCCACGTCGCGGTCCGGGCCGGTTATCCGCACCTCCAGGTCCCCGGCGTCCGTTCCCGCCAGCCGACCGACCAGCCCAAGGTCCCGCAGCACCGCCGGGCTCAGCTCGGTGCCGAACGGCGGGCCCCCGGCGGGCGCGGCGACGCTGTCGACCGGAACGCCGAGCACCGTCCAGCCCTGGCTGCCCATGCCGAGCACCCTACTAGGGACCAGACCGGGCCAGTATCACCTGGTGAAGTGCTCGAAGACGTGGCTGAAATACCACTCGGGCTGGTCGATCCCGGAGCACGTCCCCGCGCCCTTGGTGCCGGGACAGCCACCGTTATCCCGTTCCAGGGCCCAGAAAGACAAAGTATTGATGCCTTTAGTCTGGGCCCAGCGCAGTACTGCGATCGCGTCGGCCATCGTGAACGTCTCGTCGGGGCCGAAGTCGTCGATCCCCGGCATCTCGGTGACGCCGATCATGTGCCAGATCCGGGCGGGCGGATAACTGGGGTAGAGCGACTGGAGCTCGGTGTAGCTGCCTGCCGCGGCGGTCTCGGTGTCGGTGAGCATGTTCTGCTCGGTGCCGATGTAGTAGTCGAACGTGAGCAGGTTCACGACGCTGATCCGCGCGTGGTCGGCGATCGCGTTCGCGAGGAGCGCGTCGTCCGCGGAGTCCAGCCCGGTGGTGGGCGTCGGCAGCGTGTAGGAGAACTGGATGCTGATCCCGCGGGCAGCGGCCCAGGACTCGACCATGGCGATCGCCTCGTTGCGGCGGTTGATGCCTGCCGTGTCGGTGAGCGACGTGCCCTCGATGTCCAGGTCGATCCGGGGCGCGTGGTAGGTCGTGATCACCTTCTCGTAGACCTGGGCTATCGCGGAGACGCTCGTGCAGCTGTCGGCGAGCTCGGTTCCGGTGGTGTCCGCGGCGTAGCCGCCAAACGACGGGATGACGTTGCCGCCCGCCGCCTGGATGGCCGAGATGTCGCTGCCGAAACTGGCGGAGGAGATCGGCTCGCTCGTGTCACCGTTCCAGTACGCAGTGCACGAGCCCGCCTGGGCGGTCTGCAGGAACGCCAGCGAGAGGTACCGGGCGCCGGATTCCTGGGACAGGGCGGCCGGGCCGCCCCCGGTGGTGTCGTAGGTCTCGACGTAGGGGGCGAACACCTGGCGCGGCAGGACGTTGCGGCCCGGCCAGGTGCCTGCGCTGGCTGCAGGTGCGACGGCGAATCCGAGCGCAACTAATGGGGCGGTCACGGCTGCCAGCGCAGCCACCAGGCGGGTGTGTCGTCTCATGCGCGGATCCCTTGGCTGGTGCGGACGGAGGTGCTGATCTGGCAAAGCGGAACGCACCGCCTCCTGGGTGGACCTAACAAATAGGAAAGTTTCCTATTTGATTACGGAGGCTAATCCCGCCCCGGGATCGGCGTCAAGGGTCTCGGGCTACAGCGCTTGACGAAGACCGAGCGCCTCAGGGAGAGTAAGTCCACGGCGGCGACCGGTCGCCGAGCTGTGGAACATCTGCCCCAGCCGGGGTTCCATTGGCGAAGGGGATTCGTCCTCTCGGTCGTCAATGTCACAGGCCATCTTCCAACACCGCGCCGCTGGGGGACGAGGGTGTCACGGAGAGGCTTGTCCATGACGAAGGATGCCAGCCGCAAGAAGGCTGTCCGGCGCCACGCCGAGGAGACTGGGCAGCGCTACACCGAAGCGCTGATGGATCTCGAGGGTCTCGGTGCGCGAATGCACCACGAGCCAGTTCCCGGGCAGCTGCTCGCTCATCTCCGGGATCGCTATGGCATTGACGCGGTCGCGGCGACGAAGCTCAGCGTGCACAAGACGTACGTGTTCCGCATCGACCGCAATGACGGCAGCCCGTGGGTCGCCCGCGCGTTTCCCCCCGCCCGGCCGCGTGCCGGTGTTGAGGGCGACGCCGCGATCCTGGGATTCCTGGAGCGGCAAAACTATCCCGCGGAGCGCCTGGCTGCCGACGATGCCGTATCTGACCTCGATGGCAGCGCAGTCCTCGTGACGCAGTTCGTCGAAGGCACCCAGCTCCCCGACGGTGCCGCGAAGTACGCCATGATGGGTGAGCTGCTCGGACGGCTACACGCGCTGCCGTACGACGATTGCGCCAGCCGCCCGGGTGGAGCGAGTGGTGAGGACCCGAGTCGCGAGGGCACACCGCGCCAGGACCTGCTCGCCGCCCTGTCGTTTCTCGACGCCGTCGACACGAAAGTCGCGACCGCCGAGCGCACACGATTCGAGCGGCTGCGCGACCAGGTGCGCTCGGCCGACGACGGTCACGGCCTTCCGGAGGCCTTGCTCCACGGAAACCTCCTGCATGCCCCCGATCACGCCGTCCTGAGCGAACAAGGGCCCGTCGCGATCAACTGGAAGGCGTCCGGGCGCGGACCGCGTCTCGCCGACTTCGCGTACCTGATCTGGGGCGCGGGTTCGTGGAACCCACGCCGGCCGAACCAGGAGTGGATCGACGCTGCCGTCAATGCCTACCGCCGGCACGTCGAGCCGACCGGCGACGAACTCGACCGGCTCGAGGCGGTTATGTACATCCGGACGCTCTACCTCGCCTGTTTCGGCTACCGACGCGCCCTCACCAACGGCTCGGCATTCAACGAGTGGGGCTTCATCGAACCACCTGAGTACTTCAGCTCCACCGCGGCCGCAACCCGAGCCGCATTCCGCCGGTAGCTGGTCGCGATGTCACTGACCGACGCGGCCGTCGATCCGCTCCCGCAGCAGGTCGGCGTGGCCGCAGTGGCGGGCATACTCCTCGATCATGTGGACCAGTACCGAGCGCAGCGCCGGGCTGCTGCCGTCCGGTTCGAAGCCCTTAGTGCCCAGGTCGGGAGAATCGGCGACGAACTTCTCGGCGAAGGCGACCTCGCCGCGCCATGCCCGCCAGGCGTCGTCCACGAACGCCGGGTCGGCAACCGCGCCGAGCCAGTCAGCATCCGGCACGTCGTCCAGCCAGTACAGCGGGGAAACGTCGGACTGCGCCATCACCACACGGAACCAGTAGCGTTCCACGTCGGCCATGTGACGAATAAGGCCGAGCAAGGACATCGTGGAGGGCGGCACCGACCGGCTCGCGAGCTGGGCCGCGTCAAGGTCAGCGCACTTCATCTCCATGACCAGCCGGTACCTCCGCAGGAACTCAACCAGCGTCGCCCGCTCGCTCTCTGGTCGTTTCCAGTCGGTGAACCTCGGGTCCAGCGACATGTCCATCCACATGTTGGAACCGGCCCCGACGGCATTCCACCGTTCCGGCACTGTCTCACGCTCGCCCGCTTCAGCCATGGATCACGTTGACACGTGCCCATCAACCATCGCAAGCGGGCCCCGTTGTCTTGGTTCGCTGGGCCGAACCGGGGCCGCTAGATCCGCGCGATCCACCGAAGACCGGGCCGGTTTTCGCCCATATGCTCGGCTGCCATGGCAACATCGCGCGAAACGCCCGTCACCCCATTCCGGAGCTGGATCGAGCGGGCTGAAGCCCTCGGCGACCGGGGCCGATTCGAGATCGGCGTTCCGATGCGCGACGGGGCCGAGCTGGCCGCCGACGTCTACCTGCCGCAGGGTGCGGAGACCGACCCGGTCCCGGCCATCGTCACGCTGACGCCGTACGGCAAGGACAGCGAAACGCTGGTCAGCGACGAGGCCGGGCTCTACCAGTCGAACGGCTACGCGTTCGTGGCCGCCGACGTGCGCGGGCGCGGCAAGTCGGAGGGCGAGTGGCTCGCGTTCGTCAACGACGCGCCGGACACCCACGACGTGATCGAGTGGGCCGCCGCCCAGCCCTGGTGCAACGCCGTGGTGGGCACGACCGGGCTCAGCTACATGGGCTGGGTGCAGTGGGCCGGCGCCTCGGAGCGGCCGGCACACCTGCGCGCGATGGTCTCCACCTCGGCGGCCGGGCGCTGGCAGCAGGAGATCCCGTACACGAACGGCGTCTTCCAGCTCTACTTCGCCTGGTGGGCCTATTCCACCCGGCGGCGCATCCTTGATTTCTACGGACTCGAGCACTCTGACTGGGACCAGATCCTGCGGACGCTCCCGTTCGAGGCCATCGGCGAGGTCATCAACGCGACGGGTCCCAACTGGGAAGACCTGTGCCGCCACGACACGCTGGACGACTACTACCGGGCGCTGCGCTACGACGACCGCTATAACGAGATAGACGTGCCGTGCCTGCACGTGACCGGGTGGTACGACCTCGAGGACCTGCTCGGGGCGTTCCATCACTACGAGCACATGAGCGCGGAGTCGCCCGCGCGCGATGCGCAGTACCTGCTCGTGGGGCCGTGGAGCCACGTCAAGTCCCGGCAGCCCGACTCCGACTGCGGCGGCGTCGAGTTCGGCCCGGACGCCGCGCACGACATGGATGCCGAGCACCTGCGCTGGTTCGACCACTGGCTCAAGGGCCACGACAACGGCCTCGCCGACGTCGACCGGGTCCGGGTCTTCGAGCCAGGCCGCAACGCGTGGCGCGGCGCGTCCCGCTGGCCGCTCAGCGACTCAAGCTCGGTGCTCTATCTGGGGCCGGGTGCGGCGCTGACCGCCCAGCAGCCCGAGGCCGAGTCGGCGGACGAGTACCGCTACGACCCCGAGAACCCCGTGCTCACCGGCCTTGACGTGCGCAAGTACCCATTCGAGGACGTGCCGCTCGACCAGACCGACAACGAGGCTCGCGACGACGTCTTGAGCTACACCAGCGTTCCGGTCACCGAGCCCGTCACCGTATCCGGCTGGGCGTCGCTCGAGCTGCACGCCAGTTCCGACGGCGACGACACCGACTGGCACGTCAAGATCACCGACGTCACGCCGGACGGCCGGTCGCTGCGGGTCACCCAGGGCTGCCTGCGGGCGGCCTGCCGCGACTCCCTGGAGAAGCTGGACCCCCTGGTCCCCGGCCAGACCTACCAGTTCAACGTGGAACTGTGGCCCACGCATCACGTTTTCCTGCCCGGTCACCGCATCCGGGTCACCGTGACCAGCAGTGACTTCCCGTGGTTCGCGCGGAGCCTGAACCAGTTCGGGCCGGTGCACTCGCAGGGGCAGCCGCGCGTCGCGGTGAACACGGTGCGCCGTGGCGGCGCGCACGCCTCGCGGCTGGTACTGCCGGTGGAAGGCGGCGCGCCGGGGCAGGCGGGGTGAGCCCGAGCGCTCAGTCGTAGGAGTACGGGGCGGTCGCGATCCCCGCGGCCAGCGTCAGCAGCGCCCGCAGCAGGCGGTAGAGCTCGGGATAGTCGGCCGAGGTGTACTCGGTCTCGCGCGGCGCGACCCGCTTGATGCCCGGCAGATCGGCGACCTGTGCGGCGATGCTGGTCGAGTTCCAGGCCACCCGCAGGGTGGTCGGCGCGTCGACGCGGTACGGCGAGTACTTTCCCTCGCCGGACGCGACGCTGGCGATCGCGTTCCTGGCGGCATCCCGGACCAGCCCCTGGGCGACCTCGGGATGCGGCGACAGCGCGGTGTACTTGTCGATCGCTTCCTTGACCTGCACGGCTTCCACCGTGCCGAGGGTTTCGCGGCCCTCGGCGCACAGCACATCGTCCCCGGCGATCAGCACCACGGGAATGCCGAGGTGCCCGGCCATCGCGGCGTTCAGCCGCAGCTCCCCGGCGGGCTCGTCGTTGAGGAAGACGCCCTGGACATCCCCGCCGCGCATGGTGTGGTTCAGGACGCCGTCGGGGTTCCCGGTGCGGGCGTGATAACCAACGAACAGCGTGGCCGCGGTGTCGGAGTTGAGCCCCTGCATCATCCCGTACGACTTGCTGCGGCCGCGGATGACCTTGGCCCGCCGGTCGAGGAGTCCCTGGATCAGGTTGTGCATGCCGCCGTGAGAGTCGTTCACGATGACCTCGGTGGCCCCGCCGTCGTAGCAGCCCTCGATGGCCGCGTTGCACTCGGCGGTCATCAGCGTGCGGCAGTACTCGTAGTGCGGCGCTCCGGGCGTGGTGTCCGCGCCCGATGCCACTCCGGCGATGCCTTCCATGTCGACCGAGATGTGTACTCTCACTGCTGTTATTTCTCCTATCTGCTTCTGAGCCGGACCTCGAGAGAGTTCCGGATGGCGTCGCCGATCAGGTTGAAGGCCACGACCGTGATCACAATCAGCAGCCCAGCCGGGTAGATCAGCCACCAGTAGCCGTCGAAGACGTAGTTCAGCCCGTCGTTGAGCATTCCGCCCCAGTTGGCCGCGGGCGGGGGCGGGCCGAGACCGAGGAAGCTCAGCGCGGCGAACAGCAGGATAGCGTTGGCTACCTCGAACGTCGCCTGGACCACGACGGTCCCGATCACGTTGCGGACCAGGTGCCGGCCAACGATCCGCCAGGCCCGTTCGCCCATCTGGTGGGCCGCCTGCACGTATTCCAGCCGCCTCAGCACGAGGACCTGGCCGCGGACCAGGCGGGCGGTGATCAGCCAGGAAATGAGGCCGAGCACGAAGATCACCATGACGACGCTGGGGGTGACGAGCGTGGTCAGCAGCAAAACCAGCAGCAGCGCCGGGATGGCCAGCAGCGCGTCCACGATGCGCATCATGACCGAGTCCACCCAGCCGCCGACGTACCCGGCCACCGCGCCCCACAGGGTGCCCACGATGGTGGCGATCGCGGCCGCGGCCAGGCCGACCTCGAGGGTGGACTGGCCGGCGACCATCAGCCGGCCCAGCACGTTGTAGCCGACCGCATCGGTGCCCAGCGGGAACTGGGCACTGGGCCGGTGGGTGATCAGCAGCAGGTTCGGGTGGGTCTGGTTGGTCGGGTACAGCAACGGGCCGACGAAACTGAACAGCAGCATGACCACGATCACGGCCAGCCCGATCATGCCCATGCGGTTGTGGCTGAAGTCGCGGATAGCCCCGCGCAGCCCGCGCCCGCCGATGGCGGGCCCGGCGATGGCAGGCTCAGTGATGGCAGGGTCACCGAGCGCCATCGGATTGGTGGGCTGAAGTTCGGTCATGACGTCTGGTACCGAACCCGCGGGTCAGCCACGGCGTAGGCGATGTCGGCCAGCAGGTTGCCGATCACCGTGGCGGCCGCCACCACGATCGTGAACCCCATCAGCACCGGATAGTCGTGCGCGCCGGTGGCGGTCCAGAACAGCCAGCCCATCCCGGGATAGTTGAACAGTGCCTCGACGATGATCGCGCCGGACAGCACGCCGGGCAGGCTGAGCCCGACCAGCGTGATAATCGGCAGCACGCTGTTGCGGAACAGGTGCCTGGTCACAATCTGCCAGTCCGGCAGGCCCTTCGCCCGTGCGGTGCGGATGTAGTCCTGCAGCATGTTTTCAACGGCCGACGCCCGCATGAACCTGCTGAACTGGGCGACCGTGACGATCGTGAGCGTCGCGACCGGGAGCACCAGGCCGCTGGGGTCGGCGAACGACGCGGTCACCGACGCCCCCTGGGGCCCCTCCGAGGGGAACAGATGCAGGTCGGAGGAGAACCAGACCACGAGCAGGATGCCCAGCCAGAACGTCGGCATCGCGTACCCCACGAACGAGAACGTGGTCAGCGCGTGATCGAGCGGCTTCTCCCGGCGCATTGCCTGCACGATGCCCATCGGAATGGCGATCAGCAGCGAGATGACGTAGGACAAGCCGACCAGCAGTGCGCTCTTGGGCAGGTCGAGGACGAGCAGCGAGCCGACGGACTGGTCAAAGTGATACGAGAAGCCCAGGTTCCCGTGTATCAGCCGGTCGATGTACAGCAGGTACTGGACCGGGAGCGCCCTGTTGTACCCGTTGGCGACGTTGAACGCCTGGATCGCTGCCGGGGTCGCCCGCATTCCCAGGATCGCGCGCGCAGGACTGCCCGGCAGGAAGTGCAGGATCGCGAACACGACGATCGTGACGATGATCAGCACGGCGACCGACTGGGATACCCGCCGCACCAGGAACCTAGTCATCCGGGCCGGGAACCTCCTAGGACTTCGTCATCCGGGCTGGGCACACCTCCTAGGACTTCACGTACCAGACCGACGGGTAGATGTGCGCCGTCGAGTCCTGCGATACCACCCCGCCGAGCTTCGGGGATATCGCCGAGATCTGATACGCCTCGTTGGGGAACCAGAGGTCGGGAAGCTGCTTGGCCAGCGCAAGCTGGTAGTTGTCGAAGGCCGTCTGAGAGGCCGGCCCGTTGGCGGTGAGCATCTGCTTGATCAGCGTCTCCACCTGCTGGTTGCAGTAGTTGCCCGCGTTGGTGGCCCCGCCACAGCCGAACAGGCTGTCCCCGTCCGGGAAGTAGATCGGCACGTACGTGTAGACCGGCGAGCCGAGCAGGCTCAGCGCCGTCGAGCTGGCCGAGCAGCTGCTGGTCGACTTGCCGATGCACTCATAGGCCTCCGACAGCACGGTGTTGGACGGCGCCTGTGCCAGCTTCAGCTGGATGCCCCCCGAGGCGAAGGCGCCCTGCATAGCCTCGACCTCGTCCTGCAGCTCGGGAACTCCGCTGATGTAGATCAGCGGGATCGAGAGCTTGGTCCCGCTGGCGATGCCCGCTCCGCAGTCGGTGCTGCCGGACCCGGGCCGGGTGCAGGCGGCAGTGCCGCTCTTCGGGACCGTCCAGCCGTGCGCGGTGAGCAGCGCGTCCGCCGCGGACGTGCTGAACGGGTACGGGTTCTTGGTTTCGGCCGGGTCGAGGAAGCTGCTCGCCGGGAACGTCGGCACGGGACCGTAGGTCGGCGTCCCGTAATTGAGCAGGATGTCCTTGATGTACGCGGGCTGGTTGATCAGGTGCTGCATGGCCTGCCGGATGTAGAGCTGGTTCAGCAGCGGGGCGTACTTGGGGTTGCTGAAGTTGATCGCGAGGAACGTCAGGCCCCACTCGTACCAAGGCTTGATGGAGTAGCCCTGCGACTTCAGGTTGCCTAGGTCGGCGACCTCGGTGCCGGGGACGTAGCCGTAGTCAATGCTGCCCGACTGCAGGGCGGTGAACTCCGCGGTCGAGCTGGTGAACGGCAGTTCCTCGAACTCGCTGGCCTTCGGCTTGTCCGGGCCGGAGTACGACTTGTTCGGAAGCATGATCGTCTGGCCGGTGACCTGGAAGCCGGTGTTCGGCTTGAGGTGCCATGGCCCGTCGACGACCTGCCAGAGCGGGTTGGTGTCCCAGGTCGACAGCGACATCGACTCCTTGTTCAGGAAGTTGTAGACCGCTACGGCGCCGGACTTGGTCTGGTCGTAGTTCCCGACGGCGCCGGTAGCCGACGTCTTGTCCCACACGGCCTGCGGGATCGGCTGCAGGATCGACAGCCCGTTGTAGAGCAGGTACGTCTGGTTGTAGGTGACGTTGAACTTCAGCACGAACGTGTCCGGCGACGGCGCGGACATGCCGGCCACGTGGTCCATCCAGCCGCCGGGGACGTAGGCCGCGCTGTTGTTCTTCTCCGCCAGCAGCAGGTTCATCCAGAACTCGAGGTCGCGCGAGGTGACCGGCTTGCCGTTGGACCACACGTAGTGCTTGAGCTTCATCGTGACGGTGCGGCCGCCATCGGAGAACACCGGCGGATAGGCCATGCTTTGCGCGTAATTGATCGTGGCCTGGGCGTTGTTGCTGTGGCCGAACCAGTACAACGGCAGCCACATGAGCGGCTGCAGGTAAGTGATGTTGTTGTTGCCCGAGTTGGCCCCGTCGTACAGCGGGAAGATGTACGTCGGCGGCGAGCCCGGCTGCTCGGCAAAGGTGATGATGCCTCCGGACTGGGGTTTGCCTCCTGAGCTCGAGCTCGAGCCTCCGCTGCAGGCAGCCAGCAGGAGGGCGGCCACGCCAACCGCGGCGGCAAGTATCTGACGGCGACGCCTCATCTTGACTCCCGTTTCATCCGCGGGATAACCCGCCGGCTGGCACCACTGTGGATCCGTGCCGGATCGCTGCCGTCGCGCGCGGAAGAGCACCCGCGGCGGCGCAGGCGGGCAGCACGTGCTGCCCCGTTTGGGAATGCTTTGCAGGTCAGTATGACGTTGGCGAGGTTGGTGTAGCCATGTGGTGATGGCCGAAGCTGACGCTGACGGTTCGTCGGATTCGACGATGGATCACCCGGCCGCCGATGGTTACCGGGCGATGGCTTTGGCTCATCACCCGCGCGGCCTGCGGATGGCCGACAGCTGCAGCAGGGCGGCGAGCCGGGCGCGGGAATCCTCCAGGTCCAGGCCGCTGACCTCGCAGATGCGGCGCAGCCGGTAGCGGAACGTGTTGGGGTGCACGTGCACATCGGCCGCGGCCCGGCCAACGTCACCGAAGGCCTCCAGGTACGCGCGCAGCGAGCCGGTCAGCTCGGTACCGTTCTCGGCGTCATAGCTGATCAGCCGCGCTATCGGCCCGTAGGAGCGGTCGTCGTCGTCCTCGAGGACCTCCCCGAGCCGGTCCAGCACGGCCTCCAGGTATACGTCGTCCAGCCGGGCGGCGCGGCCGCACGGGCTGGTGTCGCGGAGCACCCGGACCGTGCGCTCGGCGTCAGACCGTGCCCGGGCCAGTCCCGGCAGGGACTGAGCGGGCCCGCCGACGCCGATGACGACCGGGTCCCGGTGCCCGATCCGGGCCACGAAGCTGGCGGCCACGGCGCAGATGCGGCTGGCCGCCTCGGCCGGGTCACAGTGCCCGGCGGGGACCACGGCGTAGACGAGGCGGCCGATCCTGGCGATGGCGGCGTCGGCGTGAATCGCGCCCAGGTGCAGGGTGAGGGCATCGGCCAACCGCTGGCTGGCCGACTCGAGCCCGGCGCCCTGCGCACCGAGCGGCTGGCAAGCCAGAACGCATAGCGGGCCGGCGGGCAGGCCGAGACGGATCGCCGCCTGGTGCGCGGCGGCACCGCCGGCCAGCACGGATTCCAGGAGGTCCGCGCTGAGCTGCCGGGCCAGGTCGGTCGAGTTGCGCTGATGCAGCATGTGCAGCGCGGCGAGCCCGGCGACCTCGCTCAGGGCCTGCATCCGCTCATCGGACAAGGGCCCCCTGACCGCGAACCACAGCGATCCCAGCACCTCCTGGCCGGCGTGGACCGCCACCGCGACCCGTGGCAGCTGGTCCGGGTCGAGGCCCGGCATGTAGACCGGGCGCCTGCTCCGGTACAGCTCGCGGAAGATCCCGCGTTCCTCCAGCATCTGCCGGTACCGCTGCGGCACCTGCCGGCCGAGTACGGTCTCGATCCGGCTGGTGTCGGCCTCTTCCTGGCCGCCGGAGAACGCGAGCACCCGCGAGGACCGGTCTTCGACCGTCACCGGGGCGTCCACCAGCGCGCTGATCGCGTTGGCGAACGCGAACAAGTCGCCGGCTGGGCTGCCCGCCAGGTCATCGGCGCTGGTCGCGGTCCAGCGGTCGAGCAGCGTGCGGAGCAGCGCGGCGACCTGGAACCACGACGCGGCCCTGGTCAGGCCCAGCAGCGGCACTCCGTGCACGCGCACGGCCTCGCGCAGCTCGGCGCTGACCCGCTCGGGCGCCTTCACGACCAGGGCTGCGGCGTGCAGCTTGCCCAGCCGCCGGATCAGGTCGCCCGTCGCGGCCTGGGTGGCGACGCCCACGCCGAGCACCAGCTCGCCCGGCGATATCAGCAGGTCATCGTTGGCGTCGAAGATCGTCGCGCCAGTAACTTCAGCGTCAAGCGACCCTGGTGCCTCGATGACCTCAAGCAGCGTCGTGCCGAGATCCTCCACCAGGCGCTGCAATCGGACCCCAGGCACCTTCATACCCGAGTTCCCCACCTTGTCCAAGATACGGAGGTCTGAGCCGATCAGTCCAGGTCAGGCTGGGTTTTGCCGCACCCGATATGACCGGCTTGCCCGCGGGCCCCGGCCCGCCCTGGTGGGGAATTCCAATCGGCGCGCCGTCGCTTGGTGCCGCGCTACCTAGCCAGGGCCAGGTGGGATCGCCGAGCCTTGGCGCATGAGCCAGCGAATTGTCATCCGCGGCGGCACAGTCGCGGACGGCAGTGGCGGCTCACTGCAGGCCGGCGATGTGGTCCTCGAGGGCGACCGCATTGCCGGCATCGTCCCGCGGGGAACGCCGATTGACGGCGACGAGATCGATGCCGCCGGCATGGTGGTGGCGCCCGGGTTTGTCAACGTGCTCAGCCACGCCTATTACAGCCTGCAACTCGATCCGCGCGGCCTGTCCGACCTGCGTCAAGGCGTTACAACGCTGGTGTTCGGCGAGGGCTGGTCACTCGGGCCGTGCTCGGAGCAGATGATCCGGAAGGCCGAGCGGGACGCCCCCGACGGAGTCCGGGCCGCCTGGCCGCGCCTGGCGCACGCGCTGGAAGCGCTCGAGGCCAGCGGGCTCGCCGTCAACGTGGCCAGTTTCGTGGGCGCACACAACCTGCGTGAGCTCTCGGCCGCGGACGACGACCGCCCGCTGACGTTGGCCGAGAAAGACCGGGCTTGCGGCATCCTCGCCGAGGAACTGGCCGACGGCGCCCTGGGCGTCGGGTCGGCCCTGATCTACCCGCCCGGGTGCTTCGCCGACACCAGAGAGCTCTCGGCCTGGTGCGAAGTCGTCGCGCGGCAGGACGGCCTCTATATCTCGCACATGCGCAGCGAGGGCTGCCGGCTGCTGGAGTCGCTGGATGAGCTGACCGGGCTGGCGGCCGCGACCGGCGTGCGGGCGGAGGTGTACCACCTCAAGGCGGCGGGCCGCGACAACTGGCACAAGATGCGGGCCGCCCTGGACCGGATCGAGCAGGCCAGAGCCAGAGGCCTGCAGGTCACGGCCGATATCTACCCCTACACGGCCGGCATGACCTCGCTGAGCGCGTGCATCCCGCCCCGCTACCACGACGGAGGCGTGGCCGCGCTGCGTGACCGGCTGGCCGATCCCGTCGTGCGGGCCGACATCGCGCGCGACATCGTGGTGGACTCCGGAACCTGGGAGAACCTGTACCTGGCCGCGGGCGGCGCGAGCGGCATCCTGCTGCTGGGCGGGCTTGAAGCGGCCGACGCGCCCCATCTTGGCGCCACACTCGCGCAAGCGGCCGAGGAAGAGAGCAGGGACCCGGTGGACCTGCTCCTGGACCTCGTGGCGGGCGCACCGCAGCTGCTGGCTGCCTACTTCATCATCGATGAGGACAACCTGCGGGCGGCCCTCACCCGGTCCTGGGTGGCGATCTGCTCGGACTCCGAGGCCCCGGCCACCGAGGGCCGGTTTCTGGCCACGCCCACTCACCCGCGCGCCTACGGCAGCTTCGCCCGCGTGCTCGGCCGCTACGCCCGCGACGAGCGGCTGCTGCCGCTGCCCGAGGCGGTGCGGCGCATGACCGCGCTGCCGGCCGAGACGCTCCGGCTGCACCGCCGTGGCCGGATCGCCCCCGGCTACGCCGCCGACATCGCAGTCTTCGATCCCGACACCGTCGCCGACTACGCCACCTACGACGCACCGCACCGCTATGCCCGGGGCGTGGCGCACGTGATCGTGAACGGAGTCCCTGAGATCCGGGACGGAACCGTCAACGCCGTGGCCGCCGGGCGCGCCCTGCGGCGGGGAGCTGCCTAATGCAATCACCGATCGCGCAGCCGGGGCTGGTCGCCGAGTTTGCGGCCCGGCTGCCCGCCATGCTCGACGAGCTGGCCGACCTCGTGCGGTGCGAGTCGCCATCCGGCGACGTTGCCGCGCTGGAGCGCAGCGCCGAGGCCGTCGCCGCCCTCGGCCAGCGGCTGACCGGATGCGCTCCCGAGGTCATCGCGGACGCCGGCCCCACGCACCTGCGCTGGACGTTCGGCGCTGGCCCGCGCCGGGTGCTGCTGGTCGGCCACCACGACACGGTCTGGCCGCTCGGCTCGCTGGAGGATCACCCGTGGTCGGTGGCTGACGGAGTGGCGCGCGGCCCTGGGTGCCTCGACATGAAGGCCGGGCTCGTGCAGATGTTCCACGCGCTGAGTGTGCTGGAGGACACCGATGGCGTGACCGTCCTGGTGAACGGGGACGAGGAAGTCGGCTCCCGGACGTCGAGCGGCCTGATCGAGGAGGCGGCCCGCCAGTCCCCGGCTGCGCTGGTGCTGGAGATGGCGGCGGACGACGGAGCTGTGAAGACGGCCCGCAAGGGCGTCTCCCTGTACGAGATGCAGGTTTCCGGCCGGGCGGCCCACGCAGGCCTGGAGCCCGAGCGCGGGATCAACGCGAGCATCGAGGCAGCGCACCTGGTCCTGGACATCGCCGAGCTGGGTGACCCGGCGCTCGGCACGACCGTCACGCCGACCCTGCTGCGTTCCGGCACCGCGGCGAACGTGGTCCCGGCCAGGGCGACGCTGGCCGTGGACGTCCGGGCGGCCAGCCTCGCCGAGCAGCACCGGGTCGACGCGGCGCTGCGGCGGCTCAGCGCGGTGCTGCCGGGTGCCGCTGTCGTCGCGGAGCCGGGTCCCGCGTGCCCGCCGATGGAGCCCGCCGCGTCGGCCGGCCTCTTCGCGACCGCGCAGCGCGTGGCCGCCCTGCTCGGGCTGGAGCCGCTGCGCGGCGTTGCCGTTGGCGGCGCGTCCGACGGGAACCGGACGGCCGGCGTCGGCACCCCCACCCTGGACGGCCTCGGAGCCGTGGGCGGCGGTCCGCATGCCGACCGCGAGCATGTCAACACGGCTCTCATGCCCGAGCGCACCGCCCTGCTCGCGGCTCTCGTGACGGAGCTCCTCGGATCTGGCGGTGCCACATGAGCGAGGTGGCGGCTCCGCCGCAGAGCCTGCGGGTGATCGATTCCGCAGCCCAGGCGGCTGAAGCCGCGGCCCGCGCGAGCGGTGTGCAGATCAGGGAACTGGCCGAGGTGGACGACCTGCAGCGGCTGTGCGTGCTCGTCGACGAGATCTGGCATCCCGAACCGACCAACCCGCCGGTGACCGCCGAGTTCCTGCGCGCGCTCGCCTACGCGGGCAACTACGTGACCGGCGCGTTTGCCGGCGATCAGCTGGTGGGGATTTGCGTCGGCTTTTTCGCCTCACCTGCCGAGCACGCCATGCATTCGCACATCGCCGGCGTGTCCCTGCGGCTGCCGGGCAGGCACGTGGGCTTCGCGCTCAAGCTGCATCAGCGCGCGTGGGCGCTGTCCCGCGACGTCACGACGATTGCCTGGACGTTCGACCCGCTGGTATGCCGCAACGCCTATTTCAACATCGTGAAGCTCGGAGCCGCGGCCGCCGAGTACCTGCCCGACTTCTACGGCGCGATGGATGATCTCATCAACGCGGGCGATGACAGCGACCGGCTGCTCGCGGTCTGGCCGCTGGCCGCCGACTCGGTGGTCAGCGCCAGCCAGGGCGCAGGTCCGGCCGCCGACGCGTCCCGGCTGCGCGCGGCCGGTGCCGCCGTGGCCCTGGACATGGACGCGGACGGCCTGCCCGCGATCCGCGACGCCGACCCCCGCGCGGGCACCGTGCTAATCCGGGTGCCGCTCGACATCGAGACCGTCCGGCGTCAGCACGAGACGGTCGCCCGCCGGTGGCGGCACGCCGTCCGGCAGGTACTCGGCGGCTTGATGAGCGAAGGAGCCAGGGTGGCCGGATTCGACCGTTCAGGCTGGTATGTCGTGCAGCGCAGTGTCGCAGACGGGCACTCAGCCAGTCCCTCAGCGAGGAAGGAAGGATCATGAAGATCACCGGGGTCGAGCTTCGGCGGATCGCCATGCCGCTGGTCGCGCCGTTCCGGACGTCCTTCGGCACCGAATCAGCCCGGGACATCCTGCTCGTCCGCGTGGTCACCCCGGACGGTGAGGGCTGGGGCGAGTGCGTGGCCATGCACGAGCCGCTTTACAGCTCGGAGTATGTCGACGGTGCCATCGAGGTACTGACGCGCTTCCTGATTCCGGCGCTCGGCGCCCTCGATGACGTGGATGCGAGCGCGGTGGGGCCGGCGCTCAGCCCGTTCAAGGGTCACCTGATGGCCAAGGCCGCGCTCGAAGCGGCCGTGCTGGACGCCGAGCTCCGGGCGGCGGGCATGCCGCTGGCCCGCTACCTGGGCGCCACCCAGAGTCGCGTCGCCTGCGGCGTCTCCGTGGGCATCATGGAGACCGTGCCGCAGCTGATCGACGCCGTGGCCGGCTACCTGGACCAGGGCTACCAGCGGGTCAAGCTGAAGATCGAGCAGGGCTGGGACGTCGGGCCGGTACGAGCGGTCCGGGAGAGATTCAGCGACATCCTGCTCCAGGTGGACGCGAACGCCGCCTACTCCCTGGGCGAGGCGCGGCAGCTGGCCAAGCTGGACCCCTTCGACCTGCTGCTCATCGAGCAGCCACTCGCCGAGGACGACCTGCGCGGCCACGCCGAGCTGGCCCGCATGCTGCGCACGCCGATATGCCTGGACGAGTCGATCACGTCCGCCCGCGCGGCGGCCGACGCCATCGCGCTGGGCGCCTGCCGGATCGTGAACATCAAGCCGGGCCGGGTCGGCGGCTACCTCGAGGCCCGCCGGGTGCACGACGTCTGTGCCGCGCATGACGTACCGGTCTGGTGCGGCGGCATGCTGGAGACCGGCATTGGCCGGGCGGCCAACCTGGCGCTCGCCGCGCTCCCGGGGTTCGTCCTGCCGGGCGATACCTCAGGGTCCTCGCGGTACTACCACCAGGACATCACCCCGCCGTTCGTCCTGGCAGACGGCTACCTGGCGGTTCCCAACGGCCCGGGCATTGGCGTCGAGCCCATCGCGGAGATACTCGACTCGGTCACCACGAGCAAGCAGTGGCTGCCTAATTCCGGCGGGTGAATTGAACGGGCCCACTGCTGAACGCCAGCGCCGGCCTGGCCGTTGCCCTGGCCTATACCGGAGCGCCCGCCGCGGCTAGGGTGACCGCTGTGAGGCGGTCACCGGTGGCCGGCGTGGCGGAAGGCATGCATGGCTTCCCAGTCGCGCTGACCAGTTTCGTGGGCAGGGCTCAGCCGGTGGCGGAGATCTCCGATCGGCTGAGTCAGTGTCGCCTGGTGACGGTGACCGGGCCGGGCGGCGCCGGGAAGACGCGGCTGGCCGGCGAGGTAGCAAGGCGGGTGGCCGGCCGGTTCGCCGACGGGGTGTGCCTGGCGGAACTGGCGGCGGTCCAGGACCCAGCAGAGGTGACGGCCGCGGTGGCCGCCGCGCTGGGCATCCGCGACCTGCCCGCGGTGGCGGCGGCCGACGCGCTGGCCGGTGCGCTCTCCCGGCGGCAGCTGCTGCTGGTGCTGGACAACTGCGAGCAGGTGATCGGGGCCGCCGCGGAGCTGTGCGGCAGGCTGCTGCTCGGCGCTGACGACGTGCGGGTGCTGGCCACGAGCCGGGAGCCGCTGCGGATCGCCGGGGAAGCGCGGTACCGGCTGGAGCCGCTGACGCTGCCCGATCCCGATAGCCCGCCCGCCGCGCCCGAATGCGAGGCGGTGACGTTGTTCACGGACCGTGCCGCGCAGGCGGATCCGGGTTTCGCGCTGGACGAGACGAGCTGGGCGACGGTAGCCAGGCTGGTGGCAAGGCTGGACGGGATGCCGCTCGCGATCGAGCTGGCCGCGGCGCGGGTGGACGCGCTCGGCGTGGCCCAGCTGCTGGAGCGGATCGACGACCGGTTCGAGCTGCTGACCGACGGTGACCGGCTGGCCGAGCAACGGCAGCGGTCGCTGGCAGCCACGGTGCACTGGAGCTACCGGCTGCTCGACGACTTCGAGCGGCGCGTGTTCCGCGCCGTGTCGGTGTTTCCGGGACCGTTCACCCTGGAGGGAGCCGAGGCGGTCGCGGGAGCCCGGCGCCGGGCGGGCGGTGCTGCGGCTGGTGGACTGCTCGCTGCTGGTCCCGCCGCGCGTTGATCCGGACGGCCGGACCCGGTACGCGATGCTGGAGACGCTGCGCGCCTACGCGGCCGGCCTGCTCGCCCGGGCCGGCGAAGACGGCGAAGCCGCGGCCGCGCTGTCCGCTTACGCGAAGGACGTGGCCGGCGAGGCCTTCATCGGGCTGCACACCGGCACCATGGAGGTGGCCAGCCTGCGGCATCTTGACGCCGAGGATGCCACCCTGAGCCGCGCGCTGATCTGGGCCATGGACCACGACCCCGGCGCGGCGCTGCGGCTCGCGCTCGCCCTGGAGCCCTGGTGGCAGATCCGGGGTCGGCTGGCCAGCCAGGCACGGCTGCTGGCCGCGGCCGCCGAGTACGCCGCGCCCGGCAGCGACGAGTGGTGCGGCGCGCTGCTCATCCTCGGACAGGCCGCGAGCCAGTCCGGCGATGCGGCCGCAGCGCTGGAGCATTTCACCCTGGTCCGCGACGTGGTCGACGATCCCGCGCGGCCGGCATCGCCGTTGCGGCCGCTGATCTTGTCTATGTGCCTGGACGGCAGGTCGGGGACGCTATCAGCCATGGGCCGGGTTGCCGAGGCGGTCGATGACAGCCGCCGGGCGCTTGAGCTGGCCCGGGAGACCGGCCTGCCCGGAGCGGAGGCGCTGGCCCTGGCCTGTCTCAGCGTCGTCACCTGGCACGGCGGCGACCGGGACGGCGCCTTCCGGCTCGCGCGCCAGGCACAGCAGCTCCCCGGCGACGTCGCCGGCGCGGTGCAGCGGGGACTCGGCCAGATCATCACGATGGTCCTGGCCGAGGCCGGCGATATGGCCGCAGCGGAGGAGGCCTGCACCGCGGGGCTGGCCTCGAGCCGGGCGGTGGGTGACCTGACGAGCCTGGCCGGGCAGCTGTGGAACCGGGTGATCCTGGACCTGAAGGCACACCGCACCGGCGACGCGGCGGCGCACCTGCGCGAGGAACTCGAGATCGCCACGCAGACCGCGGTGCGGCCCATGGTGCTCGCTGGCCTGGATTGCTGCGGTCAACTGTGCGTCGCCACCCGGCGCCCCGCCGAGGCGGTCACGGTGTGGGCGGCAATGTCCGAGCTCGGCTTTCCCGGGCCGCTCCCGTTCCCGCGGTTGAACATGGGCCGCCGGGACGAGCTGCTGCGGAAGGCACGGGACCTGCTCGGGGAGGCCGAGACGCGGGCTGCCGAGCGGCGGGGCGCGGCCATGAGCCTGGCCACCGCGGCCGAGTACGCCCTCATGCTCGCCGCCGCTGAGCCGCAGCCGCCCGGTGCGCCCGGTGCGGCCGACGCGGCCGACGCGGTGCCGGGTCTGGCCTTGCTCAGCCCCCGGGAACGGGAACTGGTGACCCTGGTCGCGCAGGGCCGCACCGACGCGCAGATCGCCGCCCAGCTGTACATCACCGGGCGAACCGTCAGCTCCCACCTGGACCGGATCCGGGACAAAACCGGCTGCCGGCGTCGCGCCGACCTCACCCGCCTCGCACTCGGCGCGGGCCTCGTCTGACCCGAGCCGCCACCCCGCCGTGTGGGTGATTCCACCCCTGCCGCGGCCCGGGCCGGAGGGGCGAACCTGCTGACAGATGGCCAGACCAGCCGATGCCAACAGGTGAGGAATCAGGCGATGACAAACCAGGCCGGCCGGGATAACGCGGCCCGGCTGAACGAGGCGGGCGGGACCAGCCTCGCGGCAGGCACCTCCGCCGTGGAGGTCACGCACCTCCGCAAGAGTTACGGATCCGTGGTAGCGGTGGACGACGTCTCGTTCTCGGTGGCTGAGGGCGAGATCTTCGGGATCCTGGGGCCGAACGGCGCGGGGAAAACCACCACCGTCGAGTGCGTCATCGGGCTCCGCGAACCAGACGCCGGAACCATCCGGCTGCTTGGCCTGGACCCCCAGGCCGACCGGAAGCAGGTCCACGAGATCGTCGGCGTGCAGCTGCAGGCCAGCGCGTTCCCGGCCAAGCTCAGGGTGGGCGAGATCCTCGACATGTACCGCACTTTCTACCGAAGGCCCGCCGACGCCAACGAACTGGTCGAAGCGCTCGGGCTCGCCGGGAAGCGCAGCGACTACTACCGGTCCCTGTCCGGTGGCCAGCGGCAGCGGCTGTCGGTGGCGCTGGCGCTCATCGGCGGGCCGAGAATCGCGGTGCTCGACGAGATGACGGCCGGCCTGGACCCCCAGGGCCGCCGCGAAGCCTGGCGGCTCATCGAGCAGGTCCGCGACCGCGGCACCACGATCCTGCTGGTCACTCACTTCATGGAGGAAGCCGAGCGGCTGTGCGACCGGGTAGCACTGATCGACGCGGGGCGCATCATCGCCCTGGACACCCCGGCGGGGCTCGTCGCGCGGGCCAGGGGCGGCAAGACCGTGCGGTTCGTGCCGTCCGGCCCGTTCGACGAGGCCCTGCTGACCGGCCTGGCCGAGGTGACCGGGGTCGAACGCGACGGCCGTTACGTCGTCGTCACCGGGACGGGTGAACTCGTCAACGCGGTGGTCCTCGCGCTGCACGCGGCCGGGGTGGACGCGCGGGACGTACGGCTCGATGAGGCGAGCCTCGAGGACGCGTTCGTGCGCCTCACCGCAGAGCACGATCATGGAGGGCAGTCATGAACGGCGTGTTTACGTTCGTGCGGCCGCGGGCGCCGCGTTCCGCGTTCGGCGCGATTCTCCGCAACGAGGCGCGGCTCGTCTGGCGTCAGCCCGCCGGAGCGATCACCGCCATCGGGATCGCGACGCTGATCCTGGTCATCCTCGGTGTGCTTCCGGTGTTCAAGCAGCCCAGCTCGCGCCTTGACGGCCTGACGCCGTTCCAGATTTACATCCCGATCCTCATCTCGTTCTCGATCGGGATACTCGCGCTGGTCTACCTCCCCGGCCCGCTGGTCTCCTACCGGGAACTGGGCATCCTGCGCCGCCTGTCGGTCACGCCGGTGCCGGCCTCATGGGTGCTGGCCGCGCAGCTCGCCGTTCAGGCGTGCCTGATGCTGATCGCGGTGCTGATCATCTTTGTGGTGAGCGTCGCGTTCTTCGGTCAGCACGCCCCGGGAAACCTGGGTGGCTTCCTGCTGGCCCTGGTGCTGTCCATCGCCGCCCTGTTCGCGATCGGCCTGTGGATCGCGGCGGTGGCCCGAACCTCGGGTGCCGTGCGCGGCATATCGGCCGCGGTGCTCTACCCGCTGCTGTTTTTTTCCGGCTTGTACTACCCGGTCCAGCTGATGCCGAGCGTGATGCTGGACATCAGCCACTTCACGCCGCTCGGCGCGGTCGTGCAGGCGACCGTGTACCCGATGTTCGGCGAGTTCCCGCCGACGTCGCCGCTGCTGGTCCTCGCGGCGTATGCGCTTGTGTTCGGCTTCCTGGCCAGGCGCTTCTTCCGATGGGAGTAGGCACGATGACCCGTCCTGCTCGCCTGCGAATCGATGTACACCCCTTCGGGTGGAATGAGAGGAGAGAGCCATGTCTACCGTCACTGTTCCCCGGGCGGATCTGACGACCGAGGAGGTGGTCACGGTGCTGCGCGACGGCCTCGGGCCCGACTACAACGTGCTGCCCGGGATGGCCATGCGCCGGCTGCCCTTCCTGGCCCCGCACGAAGGCCGGCCGAACAAGATCGTGGTCGGCACCGGCGACAACCGGGTCATCAAGGCACAGGTGACGATCACCCCCGGGGACGGGCGGTCCGAGGTGCGGATCAGCCCCGGCGGGTTCACGACCACCTTCGTCCTCAACACCTTCGGCATCGTGCGCAAGGTCCGCGCGGTGCTGGCCGACTCGCCGCGCCTGTCAGCGCGCTGAGCGGTGTCGCCGGGCTCTGCGCCCGAGTTGCGGCGGGGGCCACCAGCCGTGGTGGCCCCTGGCGTCCTGGATCGCGCACCGAAACTCAGGCTCCTGGCGTCCTGGATCGCACACCGAAACGCAATCTCCTATTGACGAGCCAGAGTCGACGGACTACGGTCTGTTCAAATAAATAATAAACTTTCCTATTAGTAGCGGTGGGGACCTCTATCTGTAGGAGGCCGTCATGACTGCGCTGACGGATCGTCGCCCGCTGCTACAGCTAAGCCGCCGCTTACGGCGGTCACAGCCCATCTGCTGCCACGGATTTTCCCGGCCCTTGGCCGCCGCCGCGGCGCTCGCGCTCGGTGTGGCGACCGCCGCAGCTGCCGTCACCGTGGGCAGCGCGCACAGCGCGCGAGCGGCCACCGCGTGGCCCGCCCACGTGTTCGCCCCTTACGTCGACACCGGGCTGAGCAACACGACGCTCACCACCGTCGCGGCGGACTACGGCACCCAGTTCTTCATGCTGGCCTTCGTCGACGGCGGCGGCTGCCAGTGGTCCCTGCCGAACGAGTCCAGCTGGCAGTCGCAGATCTCCGCGCTGCAGGCCGAGGGCGGGGACGTCGCCATCTCCTTCGGCGGCTACACCGTGGACACCGACGGCGACGACCTTGGGGCGCAGTGCTCCTCGGCGAGCGCGATGGCCGCGCAAGTCGAGTCCGTGGTCACCACGCTCAACGTCACGCACCTGGACTTCGACATCGAGTCCAGCGAGGAGACGAACACCGCGGACGTCGCCCTGACCGCGCAGGCTCTCACTGAGGTGCGCCAGTGGGCCAGCGGCAACGGCGAGCAGCTCACCATCTCTTACACGATCCCGGTGCTGCCGACCGGGCTGACGAGCAGCGGCGAAGGCGTCCTTACGACGTCGCTCGCCAACGGCTTCACCCCGAACATCGTCAACATCATGACGATGGACTACGGCACATCGGGCACGGAGATGGGCACCGCGGCGAACCAGGCGCTCGACGCCACCGCCAGCCAGCTCGAGAGCGTCTACGGCATTTCTTCGAGCGCGGCCTATGCGATGCTCGGCAATACCCCAATGATCGGGCAGAACGATACGTCCGGTGAGATCTTCACGCTCGCCGACGCCGCTACGGTCGAGTCGTACGCGGCGCAGCAGGACATCGCGCTGCTGTCGTTCTGGGCGGAGGGCCGCGACAACGACGGCTGCCCGGGCACCACCACGGCGGAGTCCACCTGCAGCGGCATCAGCCAGTCAGACGGCGCGTTCACAGAGGCGTTCCAGCCGTTCACCACCGGCGGGAGCAGCGGGAGCGGGGGCGGCGGGGGAAGCGGCGGCGGGGGTGGCGCGGGCGGCGGAGGCTCGGGCAGCGGCTGCGCGGCGGCCTGGGTCAGCAGCACCGCGTACGTCTCGGGTGACGAGGTCTCCTACAACGGGGACAACTGGACCGCCAACCAGTGGAACTACGACGAGGTCCCCGGCGGCGCTTCCGGCGCCTGGGACAACGACGGCTCCTGCTGAGAAGGGAACGGCGATGACTGCAATCAGACGGCTGACCGCGCTGCTCGCCGTGGTGGTCACTGCCGCCGCGCTGTCGATCGGCGTCGCCACCACGGCACTGGCGGCCAACCCGCCGCCCGCGCCCGGCACCGGCTGGACCACCGTTTTCGACGACAACTTCACCGGCCCCGCCGGGAGCGCGCCGTCCTACAACTGGATGTACGACACCGGTCCCGGATCCAGCTTCGGAACCGGCGAGATCGAGACGATGACGAACTCGGCGAGCAACGTCTATCTCGACGGCAACGGCCATCTCGACATCACCGCGCTGGACAACAACGGCTCGTGGACGTCTGGCCGCATCCAGACCACGAGCCCCAACGTGGGCGCGCCGGCCGGCGGCGAGCTGGAGGTAACCGCGTCCATCGAGCAGCCGAACGCCGGCCCGGATACTGGCCGGCGTTCTGGATGCTCGGGCCGGGCCAGTGGCCCGAGAACGGCGAGATCGACATCATGGAGGACGTCAACTCGCTGTCTGAGGTCTCCGGCACGATCCACTGCGGCACCGATCCCGGCGGGCCGTGCAACGAGCCCGACGGCATCGGCAGCGGGCTGACCGCCTGCTCCGGCTGCCAGAGCGGCTACCACACCTACACGATGATCTTGAACCGCACAAACACGTCGGACGAGTCGGTCACTTTCTACCTGGACGGCAACCCGTACTTCAGCGTGAACGAGAGCCAGGTCGGCGCTGCGACGTGGCAGGCGGCGTTCGACCACGACCTGTCGATCATCCTCGACCTGGCGATCGGCGGCGGGTACCCGGACGGCGTCTGCGGCTGCACCACCCCGACGAGCGCCACGGCCTCGGGCGGCACGATGAGCGTTGCCTACGTCGCGGCGTACGAGTCGACCGGCGCCACCCTCGGCCCGACCGGGCCGGTCACCGGGTACGACGGTCTCTGCATCGACGACCAGAGCGCCAGCACCGCGAATTACAACCCCGTTCAGGTCTACACGTGCAATGGGACCGACGCGCAGCAGTGGACGTTCGACACGGCGAACGACACTCTGCAGGTGCTCGGCATGTGCATGGATATCAACGCCGGCGGGACGGCGGACGGCACGCTCGTGGACCTGTACTACTGCAACGGGTCGGGCGCGCAGGTCTGGCAGCCGCAGAGCGACGGCGCGCTCTACAACCCCCAGTCAGGCAAGTGTCTCGACGATACGAACTGGTCCACGACGCCCGGGACGCAACTTCAGATCTGGGACTGTAGCGGCAACGCGAACCAGCAATGGAGCCTGCCATGAGGGCACTCTCCCGCCGCAGCGCCCGCTGGTCAGTTCGCGCTCACAGCCTCGGCCGACGATCTCAGGACTGCGGCGGAGGCGCGAGCTAGCAGCCACTCGTTCGAACGCTCCAACGACCAGCCGAACACGTCGCGGGTTCGGAGCAGGCCATCGATGCCGTAGTAGTAGGTGATGATCCGGCTGGCTAGCCGTGCGTCGACGCCGTTGCGCAGGGCGCCGATGTCCCCGAGATGGTGGCAGATCACGGTGAGATTGCGGTTATGCCGCCTTTGCGCGGTGGCGAGCACCGCGCCGGACTCGTCATCGTGCGGCGCGACGTCGATCACTACCCGGATGACGTCGCCCCACTGCTTGGTGATCTGGAGGTAGGCGGTGCTCAGGGTCTGCATCACAACGGCGGCGTCGGGAGCGGCGAGTGACTCCTGCAGGGAGTCGGCGACCATAGGAGCCTGCGTCCAGCTGTCCATAAGCGATCGCAACAAGCCGTGCTTGCCTCCGCACTGCGCGTACACCGTCGCTGGAGACACCCGGCTGAGCTTGGCGATCTGCTCGACCTTAGTCTGGAAGAAACCGTTCTCGGCGAAGAGTCGGCGCGCCGCGGCAATCACCGCAACGCGGGTCTGGTCCGCATACTCCTCGCGACGTGGCCGATCGGCTGGTCCGTCCATAACGACATGTTAGTCATCAGAGGGGTTCTTGGCTTGTTAGCTGACAACTCTGACTGTTAGAGTCGAACTCTAGCGAGCAGAGTTACCTTCTAGCTGGACAGCGAGGCAGACATGGCCGAGTTCACCACCAGAGACGGAACTCAGATCTTCTTCAAGGACTGGGGCGAGGGTCAGCCGATCGTCTTCAGTCACGGATGGCCCCTGTCGTCCGACGACTGGGACGCCCAGATGCTCTTCTTCCTGCACCACGGCTACCGGGTGATCGCCCATGACCGGCGCGGGCACGGCCGCTCCGCACAGGTCAGCGAGGGCAACGACATGGACCACTACGCCGACGACCTCGCCGACCTGACTCAGCACCTTGACCTGCATGACGCCATCCACATCGGGCACTCCGCGGGCGGCGGAGAGGTGGCGCGCTACCTCGGCCGCCACGGCGAGACTCGCGTGGCGAAGGTCGTGCTGGTCAGCGCAGTGACCCCGTCGGTCCTGCAGACCGACGCTAATCCAGCCGGAGTGCCCAAGGCAGCCTTCGAGGGCTTCCACACGGCGCTGGCGGCGAACCGGGCGGAGTTCTACCAAGCCGTAGCTTCCGGGCCGTTCTACAACTTCGACCAGCCGGGCGTGACGCCATCGGAACCGGTCATCGCGAACTGGTGGCGCCAGGGCATGATGGGCGGCGCGAAGGGTCAATACGACTGCGTCTCGGAGTTCATCAGCCAGGACTACTCCGAAGACCTGAAGAAGGTCACCGTGCCGGTCCTCGCCATGAACGGAGACGGCGACCAGGTCGTCCCCCACGACAGTTCAGGTCCCCGGGCCGTCAAACTGGTGCAGAACGGCACGCTGAAGACGTACCCGGGCTTCCCGCACGGGATGCTGACCACGCACGCCGACGTGCTCAACCCCGACTTGCTGGCGTTTATCCAGTCCTGATCGCCACGATGCGCGGAAGACGGCCCCGTGTGGCACCGGTCCGAGGCTGCGTGAGCTGGGGACACGCTTACAAGTCCGGTTGCAACCAGCAAGCAGAAGGCCCGGAGGCTGATGCCTCCGGGCCTCTCGCTTGGTAGCGAGGCGGTCGCCGCCGGAGGCGTGATGGTCGACGTGCCCGGCGCCGCGGCGGGGGTGCCGGCCGGGTTCTGCCAGGCCCGGCGGTGGCTCTACGCTGGCATACCTGCTGCCGTGCGCCGCGCCTCGCAGCGCGTTCAGGCTGAGTCGTGGAGATATAAGTGCCCACTGATTATGACGAGATTCGCGCGGAGAACATCTCGCGCTACGGCTGGGACACGGCCGTCCTCGAATTGCTCGGGCAGCTCTACAGCGACCGCTCTCACTTCATCTTCGAGCTGATCCAGAACGCCGAAGACGCCGGCGCGACAGAGCTGACCTTTGAGCTTTTCGACGATCGGCTGGAGGTACGCCACGACGGCCGCCCTTTTACCGCCGCCGACGTGCGCGGCATCTGCGGAGTTGGCCAGGGCACCAAGGCCGAAGACCTTACCCAGATCGGCAGGTTCGGGATCGGCTTCAAGTCGGTCTACGCGTACACCAATACACCCCGAATCCACAGCTCGGACGAGCATTTCCGGATCGAGAAGTACGTCCGGCCTTATTTTGTGGAGCCGCTTGATGAGCCCGCAGCCGAAACGCTTTTTGTGTTTCCCTTCGACCGGACGGAAGTTTCCGCGACGGTCGCGGTCCAGGAGATTTCCGCAGCCCTGAGCAACCTCGACGTCGAGACCTTGCTGTTCTTGCGCAGCATCGAGCGGGTGCGCAGCTGCGGTCATCAGACGCCGGACACGGTTATCGAGCGCAAGTCGACGGCACGCGCCGATTCAGGCCGCCATGTCACGCTGGCCAGCCGGCGAGGTGGACGCCGCAGCAATGAGGAGTGGCTTGTCTGGCACCGGCATCTCGATGGCATTGGTGAGCCTGATCTCCGGGTGGAGATCGCCTTCATGGCTCACACCGAGATCGACGCACGCCGGCTGGTCAGGCGCGAGAGCTCGCCGCTGGTCGTGTTCTTCCCCACGCAGAAGGAGACGTTCCTGGGTTTCCTGATCCAGGGTCCGTACCGGACGACGCCCGCTCGGGACAACGTTCCCGAGCATGACCCGTGGAACCAGGCTCTGGTTCGAGAGACCGCAAGCCTGCTCGTCGACGTGCTGGCGGACCTCCGCGATGGAGGGCTGCTCACGGTCGATATCCTCCAGGCGCTGCCGCTGGATGCCGCTCGATTCCCGCCCGATTCGATGTTCCGGGACCTGTTCGACGCGGCTCGCACCATTCTCGCCCGGGACAGGTTCATTCCCGCCGCCGCGGACGGCTACCGCTGTGCCCGGGAGGTAAGGCTGCCCCGGGGAGCAGGACTTCGCGAGCTGCTGACGCCGGATCTCCTCGGCGAGCTCTATGCAGACCCGGGTCCGCTCGCCTTCGTTCATGACTCGATCACGGAAAGCCGGACGCCCCTGCTCTGGCGGTACCTGCGAGAGGAGGCCGGCGTTGATGAGGTGACGCCGGAGGCCGTCGTCGCCAGGCTCACGGGCGAATTCCTTTCGGCCCGGTCCGATCAGTGGATCGGGCGCCTTTACTGGTTCCTCTATCAGAATCAGTCGCTGTGGCGAGAGCCGAGTCACCCGGGCGATCAGCCGGGTCCGGCCCGGGCGAAGCCGATCATCCGGCTCGAAGATGGCGTTCATGTGACGCCATTCGACGCGCGCGGCAGGCCGGCCGCTTACCTTCCGGGCCCGGTGGGGACCGAGTTCGCCACGGTCCGGCGGGCCGTCGCCGACCTTCCCGACGCCCGGCAGTTCCTGGAGGCGCTCGGCTTCGCCGAGCCCGACGTCGTGGCCGAAGTCATCGATCATGTGCTTCCCGGCTACCACGATGCCGACGTTACGAAGCTGGACATGGCACAGCACGAGGCTGATCTCGAGCTCGTCGCCCGCGCGCTGGCTGAGGCATCACGGGCCGGCCGAGACCAGCTGCTTGAGCAGCTGCGGCAAACAACCTTCCTGGTCGGGGAGAACGCCGCGACGGGCGAGAGCCGCCTGATGCGGCCCGGCGAGCTGTACCAGCAGGCCAAGGCCCTGGAAATCTACTTCGACGGAAACCCCGACGCCTGGCTGACGGCCGATGTCTACGGGCCCTGGCTGCCTCAGCTGCGCGCAATGGGCGTCAGGGAAACGGTCCAGCTGAACGCACGCGAAGCGGATGACCTCGGCTATGTGCTCATCGCCGACGAATTCGCCCGGCACGAGCGCGGGGTCGCCGGATTCGATCCGTCCGCGAGCCTCGACGGCGTGGAGTACGCGCTAAGCCACCCGAATTCCGCCCGCTCGGAATACGTCTGGAACGTTCTGCTCGTGCCCAACCGGCACCTGATCTCTGGCGTTGTCGAGAAGTCGCATCGCCAGCAGTTCGCTGACGCTCACCGCGATGCCGCCCTGTCGCCCATCGGCGAGGCGGCGATCGCGGCGGCGTGGCTCCCAGCCGCGGACGGAACATTCCGGCGCCCGGCAGACCTGGGCATCGCAGATCTGCCGCACTCCTACCAGAGGGACGACATGCTGGCGCAGGCGCTCGGCATGGGCGGGCCGGTGATCGAGGAGGCGAGCCGCCAGCTCGGGTTCCCCCCTGATTTCCTGCGCAGGCTGAGCATGCATCCCGACCTCGTGGCGACGATCGAGCAGGAACTCACGGCCCGGGCCTCCGCTGCCATGCGGCCGCCAGAGTAATCACCGAGCAAAGGCCGCCCGGCACGGGCCGGGCCGCCCGCGCCGCCCGACACGGGCCGGGCCGCCCCCGCGGCCCGGCTGGCCGCATCTGCCCTAGGAGCTCAACCGGCCCTCAGGTCAACGCGGTTTGCCGTCCGGGCTGCCCGGCGGTGCGATTACGGGTTGCAGCATTGTTGCAGCGCCCACCGGTAGTAGCCCCTCGCCGGGCCGACATGCAGCAGTGACGCGTTGTTCAGGGACAGGGTGTAGAGATAGGCCGGGGCGTTGATCGCGTCCGAGCGCTCGACGTTGACGAGCCGGTTGCCCGCCCGCACCCAGAGCGTGTAACCGGTCCCCGCGTTGCAGAGCTTGAGCTGGATTCTCCCGCCGACCTCGCCTAGGCACTGACCGCCGACCAGGATCCCGTGCAGGACCTTCTTGAACTGGAACACCTTGTCGTTCTGGAACTTATGGTCCAGCCGCCGGATTGTGAACGGCCAGCTCGACGAGACAAAATCGTTCACCGTGGCCCAGCCGTCGGCTTGAGCCTTGTTCTTGTTGTACAGGTAGACCAGCTCGCCCGGCTTCAGGTTCCCGTCCTTGACGTCCCAGCACATCTTGTTGTTGTTCAGCAGGCATTCGTGCGCGTCCTTGTTGGTGTTGTCGGGGCGGGCCGCGGCCTGGGCCAGCGGGGCGGCCAGGGCGACCGCTGCGAGCACGACGGCCGCCACCAGGCCGATCACGCGCAGCCGCCGGGCCTGGCTGGCGACGCGTCTGATCCTTGAGTTCCTCATGTGCGCTTCCCTTCCATCGACGATGCCGATGCCGACGGACCGTACCGATGCGCGCGAACGCGTCGCTAAACGGTCGCTAAATGTCGGTGCCGCGGTGCCGCGCGGCAGGACCCTGGTACGGCACTTCAACGTCCCGTCTTTGCGTGAGTGACTTGAACCAACTACGATGTAGTCATGAGCAAGCGCGCAGCGACCCCGGTACGGTTCGACCCTCCCGTGGCCGAACGACTGGCCTCATTTGTGGCAGCGAACCCCGGCATGTCCCTGTCGTCCGCAGCGAACCGCCTCGTGGATGAGGCCCTGCGCATGAGCGAGCACCCGGGGATCGTCTTCCGGCCCGGCCCTACCGGACGCCGCGCCGCCCTTGCCGCCGGGCCCGACGTGTGGGAAATCGTCCGAGCGGTGAAGTCCGCCCGGACGGCCGAACGCGAGCTAGCCGACGACGGATTGCTCGGCCTCATCGCCGACAACACCGGCACTCCGCTGCGACTCGTCCGCGTCGCGGTCCGGTACTGGGCGTCCTACCCTGACGAGATCGACGCAGAGATCGCGTCCGCTGACGCGGCCGAAGACGCAGCCGAGCAAGCATGGCGCCGAGAACACCAACTACTCGCCAGGTGACCGGTGAGTTGCCCGCTGCTGCTCGATGAGATGTTCTCCGACACCATCGCTCAACAGCTGCGCGCCAAGGGCCACGACGTGCAGGCAGTCGTGGCAGATCCTTCGCTCGCGTCACTGCCTGACGGCCAGATCCTCGCCCGTGCCGCAGCCACCGGACGCGCGCTGGTCACTGCCAACATCAAGGACTTCATGCCACTCGACGCCCAGCACCGGGCCGCCGGGCAAGAACACGCAGGGCTGATTCTCGTCTCAGCCAAGACCTTCCCCCAGAACCGGAGCTACACCAGCGCGGTCACCAGCGCCCTCGCCGCTCTCCTCGACGAGCGTCAGCAGATCGAGGCCAGCCACGTTACCTTCCTCCCCCGGCACTGACCCAAGCACGGCGAGCCAGGGCAAACGCCGGCCCCAATTGCCCCACCGATAGCGCCAACGTCATAAGCCCGTCCTCGGCGCAGCGCCGGACAGCGCCGTCGCGGCCTCAGGCCCTTGGGGCGCTCTGATTCCATCCCGCCAACGACTGGCCAACGGATGATCAGAAGGCCCGACCACCATCCCTGGCGATCGAGCCTTTGACCTGCACTTACTTGGTTGACAGCGGCGGCAGGATTTGAACTTGCGACCTCTGGGTTATGAGCAAAGACGGCATTGTTTAAAACAGCCCGGCACTTTGACTTCCTGTCCGTCACCATACGGCACGTTCCGTTAGGCCGTGAGCGCGACGGCCCCGTCGCGGACATCAAGGTGGAACTCGATGCCGGTCCCAGCCGTGACCCTGGCCAAGGTTGCCAGTGACGGCGGCTGCTCGCCACGCTCCAGACGGGCGATAACCGGTTGCTTCATCCCAACCGCCTGCGCCAGCTGTGTCTGGGTCATGCCACGATCCGCTCGGTAACGGACGATGCGGATGGCTACCTCACGAGCGAAGAGGGTCCGGTCCCACTCTTCCCGGAACTCAGGGTCTTCGCGCTGGCGGTCCACAACCGCCTGCAAGGCCGGCAGCTCGCTGAGCTTCACAGGCCCTCCACCTCCTCCAGTCGTTCCTCCGCTGCCACGACAGCCCGCTTGAACCCGCGCGGGTCAGCCTCGGCTTCCGGCCCCACCGCGGCCAGCACGAACACCTCTCCGAACCGGCGATAGAAACCCCGCCATGGGCTCCGGCCTGCCCTCGGCCTCGGCCTGAGGATGTAACGATACGGTCCATGGCATCCACGCCACTATAGCAAAATTGCTATAGCTGACCAACGTCACCACCCGGCGAGCCCACGCCGGGATCGCCGCCGCAAATGCCGCCGAGGATGCCGCCGAGGATGCAGCCGAGCAAGCCTGGCGCCGCGAACACCAGCTGCGCGCCGGGTAACCAATGAGCATCCCGCTGCTGCTCGATGGCGACCGCTCATGCATGTTATGGAGCGGTCGCCGATCCCTGCTGTTCTGGAGACTGTCAGGGTTTGAGCACGACCTTGCCGGTGTTCTGGTGTTGCAGGATCCGGCGGTGGGCTGTTGCTGCTTCGGTGAAGGTGTAGGTCCTGTCGATGAGCGGTTTGACGCTGCCGTGGCCCCACAGGGCGAGAACGGCCTGGAGTTCTTCGCGGAGGATGGCGATCTGCCCCCACAGGTGGCCGATGTTGACGCCGCTGATGGTCCGGTTGTGGTTCATCAGCCCGAGCGGTGTCAGCAGCGGTATGCCCGCCACCTGGGAGACTAGGCGGGCCGGGCGGCGTCGCTGCCCGCTGGCCAAGTTGGCGAATCCGTAGGCCACCAGCCGGCCGCACGGGCGGAGCAGCTTCAGCCCTTTTCGCCAGTCATGGCCGCCGAGCGGGTCCAGCACGATGTCCACGCCCTCGCCTCCGGTCAGCCGGGCGACCTCAGCGGCATAGTCGGTGGCGTGGTAGTCGATAGGGTGCGCGCAACCTTCGGCCTTAAGCACGTCGTGCTTGGCGGCCGAGGCCGTGCCGAAAACTTCCAGATCGTCCACAGTGCGGCATAGTTGCAGCACCGCCGTCCCGACCCCGCCGGCGGCCATATGCACCAGCACCCGCTCGCCGGGCCGGACGTTCGCGACGCGGAACAGCATGTGGTAGGCGGTGAGGTAGTTGACCGGTATCGCGGCGGCTTCCTCGAAGCTCATCGCGTCCGGCATCGGCAGCACCTGCTCCGTGGGCACGCAGACCACATCCGCGTGTCCTCCGAAATGCGTCAGGGCCAGCACCCGCTGGCCTGTCGCGTGGCCTTGGGTACCGTCACCGACCGCGTCGATGACCCCGGCCACCTCGTAGCCGACGACGCATGGCGGCTTGGGGGCATCGGGATATAGCCCCTGCGCGGCCATCACCTCTGCAAAGTTCAGGCCAGCCGCGCAGACACGAATGCGGACTTGACCCGGGCCGGGCTCAGGATCGGCCGTTTCCCGCACCTCCAGGGCTTCGGGCCCGGCAGGCCTAGTGATCCAGACCGCTCGCATCGCCACATCCTCCGCAGTAGACACGGCACCAGAACCAAAGCCCGTTCCGCCCGCCGCCGATCGCATTTATCCTCTCAAACCCAGCCGGTAAAAGGGTCCTGCCATCTCACCGGCAATACACGCTCATGCACCGGACAGCGCATGAAACATACCATTTCCACCAGAGAATCCATAAATCTCCAAGTTGGCCGTCTACAATGACGCCATGGGTCTCTTTCACCGCAGGGCCAAGAAGAATCGCGAGAAGGCGGCGGCCGAACTTCTTAAGGAGAAGAGCACGACGGCCAAGGCACAGACGGAGGTTGCGCCGCGGGAAGCGGCCGGCGAGGCACGCCCCGACCCAGATCGGCCAGGATGGGGCGAGGCCATCGGCCAGCAAATCGGCAAGACTCGCGAGGAGCGCGCCAGCCAGGAATGAGAAAAGCCAGCTTCGTTGACGAGGATGTGGCCATTCTCAGCGATCAGGACCGATGGCCTGCGACAGACGTCCGCGTAAGCGTCACCGCTCAAGGCCCACAATGCCGAGAGGGCAGATGCGAATCGCCCTTCGCTTCAAACAAGCGCAGAGCCGCTCTCGTGCCGCGTGCAGCACCGACGCCATCCATGCGACCCGCCAGTGACGCTCCACCCTGACCCCAGCTGGCGTGCCGGTCAGGCCTGTTCCGGCGGCTCTGCCGGACTGGAGCCACCGGACGCCTCGGGGGCTATCTTGTTCAGCCAGCAGCTCAGGCACAGCACGTGCGGCCGTTGGTGCCGGCCCTGCTCGTGCTCCCATGCGACGTGCGCCGCGCCACCGACAAGCAGCAGGTCCAGGCCTCCGCCAAAGCGAAGCCCCGGCACTCTGGGTATCCGGCGAAGCACCGCGCTGGGTATCCGGCGAAGCACCGCGGTTCACCTGCCCATCGATAAGGCGGCGCGATCAAGGCCGATCGCGCAGCAAGCGGCCAAGTCCAGTGTGACACCAGGCCGGGCTAAAGTGCAGGACCAGCCGACGCTCTTAGGCTAGCCTCGTCGAGCCGCTGCTATGGGATGGGGATCTGTGACTGAGCACGGGGCGGGGCTTACACAAGGCCGCCGATTTGCGGCCGGAACCCAAGCATCTGGCACACAGCATCGTCACCAGCGACAACAGCCAAACGGCCAGTACAAGCCTGCACGGCACCGCATTCAAGAAAGCTGACCAGCGACCCTGGCCCGATACGCGAACAGGCGGCCACCCGGCCGGGATGGCAGTCTGAGCCGGGCAAGTTCCACCCCTTCCGCGTCGAGCCGGCCGACGTCACCAGCGGCCAGTACGTGAGCCGCTGTCCAGCCGGTACCGAGATCGTCGGGCGCGGCACCTCCGCCACCTGCCAAGGATCTTCCAAAGCCCGGCGAGCCGAAGCCGAGTCGGCCAGCCTCCCGGGAATCGAGGTTAACCGCGGGACGGCTTATGCGGGAATCACTGACGTCAGGGTGCCTGGGTTCGATCACTGACCGGCCACGGACGGCGCCTGGTGTCCGTGGTGACCGCCCGGGGACGAGCACGTTCCCCGGAACGGGAGGCGGGCCGCGGAAGGTAGCCCGTGCACGGCCCGCCCTAGGATCTCCGTCAGTCCCCGAGGTCGCTCAGGAACCTGTCGGTGTACTCCAGTGCTGTCGTGCCGGAAATCGAGTTGCAGGTGGGTGACGCATACGTATCGGCGCAGGGCGTGTCCCGGTCCAGTGACCAGAAGTGCAGCCCGGCCAGGCCGTTGTCGACCGCGTATGTGGTCAGCGTGTCCACGTCAGCGGTAGTGAAGGTTTCGCTGGTGGTGTCGTTCATGCCGATCATCGGGGTGACGGCGATCTTGCTCGCCGGGATTCCGTAGGTGTGCTCGAGGTTTTCCACCGCCTGGATCGCCGACTGCGCCATCTCGCAACTGCCGGAGACAACGACGCAGACGCTGCTTGACGCGCTGCCGTAGTCCATGGTCATCAGGTTAATGACGTAATTCTTCAGGCTGGAGCCGAGCACCGCCTCGACGACCTCGTTGCCGAGCGAGTTCACCCCGCCGTAGCTGCCATCGGATGCCCCCAGCGTGGCGAGCGTGAACGAGAACTGCAGGTCCGGGTACTGCGACTGTGCTCCCGCCGCCGCGTCGACCAGATCTTCGATATCCGACTCGGTCTGGCCGCCTTCGATGTCGAAGTCAATGCCGACCAGGTGCGGGCTGGCATAGGTAGCGATGAACGCATCCATGTCAGCCGTCGAGTCGCAGGTGAAGGTCCCGGCCTCACCGCCGGTCGAGACAACGTAGTTCAGGCCGGCGTCCTGGAGTTGCGGAATGTTCTCGGCAGCCCAGTCGGCACCCGAGACACCACCCCAGGTCTCGCTGCCGCAGGTTCCGGTAGCGAACGCGAGCGTGATCGCAGGCAGCTTCGGGATGTACTGCGACACCAGGCTGCCGGAGCCCACCACCGGCAGGTCGCTCCCTTCCACGGCCGACTGCATCTCGTAGGTGTTCCAGTTCATGTTGATGGTGACGTCCTTGTACGGGCTGAAGAGCAGGCCGCTCACCGAGCCCGTGCCGGACCCCGACCCTGAGCCCGATCCTGACCCTGAGCCCGACCCCGAGCCGCCGGTGCAGGAGCCGTCGGATGTCCACGGTTCTCCCGAGCCGCTACCGCCGTTGTTGGTCGCCGGGTCGTTGCCCTCAGTCCACCAGTTGGCGGTGTAATTGATCCCATCCTCGCTGGCCTGATCGCCGGCGGTGTAGACAGTCGTGGAACTCCACGCCGCAGCGCATGTGGTGGATGCCTGCGCGGCGGGCCCGGAGGCCAGCGCGAGGACCGAGGCGCCGGCCGTTAACCCGAGCGCCGAGCCAGCGATGAGAGCTGTGCGCAGAATCCGTCTTCCGACCTGCATGGACCCTCCAGGGGTGTGAGTAGCCGAGGCGATCTGGCGCCTCGCCTGAACTGGTGATCTGGTCACTTGGCATGTCCGGAGAGCCAGGCAGTCAAGACTTATCTGTAAAGAACCTTTCTAGTTATTCTAGAACGGGCGGCGCCCTCTGTAAAGAACCTTTCCAGTTAATTCAGGACCGTCGGCGCAGGGGATCCTGCGATAACCGGAACAGACCATGTCGCGGTCTCACCGGGCACCGGCGCGTCACCGGGCACCGCGGCGGCTTGGCAGCGCCGGCCACGAGCACCGTGTCGCTGTCCGAGACCGAAACCGAAACGGTTGTGCTCCTGCTATCGCGGCGTGTACTGGATCTGACGGCGATATGCCGGTCAGGTGGGTTCGGCCGGCGCGGTTTGCGGCCGTCTGCCCGCTCAGCGAGGCGGTCCGGTACTTGGGCCGCTGCAGCTGACATCCGGCGCTGGCGTGCGATGGCGGCGGGCTGGTGGTGGCGGGATCGGGTTCAGCGTGGTTGTCTCGTGACGGTGACAGGAGCGCGATGAGCCGCGATGAGGTGGCCGGGGTCGTATTTCCGGCGTCGGCGGACGGGCGCCGGAGCACGTCGGCTGTGGGCAGGGCGGTGGTGGCCGACGCGCTGCGGCAGGTCGACCCGGGCGGGGCGCTGGCTGCGGAGCACGACACCGGCTGGCGCACGGGCTATCTGGTGCACTTTCGCCGGCTCGTGGAGGCAGGGCTGGCGTCGAAGGACGCGGCGGTATCTGTTGCCCGCGGCGGGCTGGAATCGGTGCACCGGCAAATGCGCGTCGTGCACGAGGGCGGTGAGGAGAGCGGGCTGGGCAGTTTGCTGTCGGCACCTGCACAGCGGCTGGTTGCGACGGTCACGGTGCCGGGCACCGGGGAGGCCGAAAGGGAGCTGTCCCTGCCCTACCGCGGTGAGCGGCTGCGCGGCAGTGCTCTGCTGCGCAGGCTGGACATGTGGGCGGAGGGCGGCGTGATCGAGCCGTCATGCGCTGAGGCGGTCCGCACCGTGGCGGCGCATCCGCAGTGGCTGGGTCTTCCTGGCCGCACGGTGGTTGCGCTGGGGGCGGGCGCCGAAGTGGGCCCTGTTCCCGTGCTGCTGGGCTGGGGCGCCGAGGTGATCGCCATTGACCTGCCCCGTCCTGCTATCTGGGAGCGCCTGGTGGACACGGCGCGGCGCAGCGGCGGGAGGCTTGTGGTTCCCGTCGCTGACCTCGAGCCGGGCCGGCATCAGCCCGGGCGCAGCGACCAGGCCGTCACCCAGCGCGCGGGTCTTGACCTGCTCGCCGACGTCCCCGCCATCGCCGGCTGGCTTGCCGCTGTTGACGGCCCGCTGGTGCTGGGGAACTACGTCTACGCTGACGGCGCGGCCAACGTGCGCCTGGCTGCCGCCGCCGATGCGCTCACCGTGCGCCTGCAGGCCAGCCGCGGCGATGTCGCGCTGGCGTTCCTCGCGACGCCGACCGACGTGTTCGCCGTCCCAGCCGAGGCGGTCACGCAGGCCGCCCGCGCCTACGCGACCCGGTCGCCAGCAGCCAAACTCGCCGGCGGGATGCTGCGGACGATGTCGGGCGGGCGCCTGCTCCGCCGCGCCTACACCCCCGGCGCCGACCCCGGCATCAACGACAGCCTGGTGGCGCAGCAGGGCCCCAACTATGCGCTCGCCAAACGCCTGCACCGCTGGCGTGCCACCCTCGCCCGTGACAGCGGCGCGACCGTGTCGATGAACCTCGCCCCGCCCTCGCGCACCCGGTCGGTGGTGAAGAACCGGGCGCTGGCGGCCGCGTACGCCGGCGCGTACCGCTTCGGCGTCGAGGTCTTCGAACCCGCCACCTGCAAGGTCCTCATGGCAGCGCTGCTCGTCCATGACCTGCACACCGGCGGCGGCCCCGCCCACGCCCATCCCTGGCAAGATGAGGCCCACCAGGCCGCGCACGGCGGGCTGTGGCGCATCGCATACGCCCCCCGCAGCGCCCTCGCACTCGCCGCAGCCCTCGGCTACACCACAGCCAGGAAATGACATACCGCCCGTCCGCGCGGTGCCCGGACTCCCGCTCATGTGATGCAACCGGACCAGGCCCGATCTGGGCTGCTCCACTTCCTCATGCGGGTCATCCGTGGCAGGCCAGCAGTGGCAATCAAATCCGCGAGGCCCAGCACCACACCGGCCTCAGAACCTAAGCGTCGTGTCGCCGCCTGTGAGCCCAACGGGGCCGTCGCGGACATCAGGGTGAAACTCAATGCTGTCCCGGCGAGGGATCCCGACCAACAACGCCCTACCCGGCACCAGCAGGCTCGCAAACTGGCTCAGCCAGAGCGGGCCGGTCGGCTCTTTGTCAGGGCTCGGGCCCGCTCATCCTCGGCATGCTCAAATGCCGGCTCCATGGCGTCTAGGTCCCGTTGCAGTAGCCCATGGGACTTCGCGACGATGCGCCACCGTGCGGCCGCTCGTGTGACCTGAGCCAGGATTTCGAGTGCATCACTGGCATCCAGCCGGAAGTAGGGAGCGATCCTTATGAGGGTGTCCACGCTCGCACGCGTGTCTGTGTAGTCGACAGCGGTGCTGAGGTCCTTCGAGCCGGGGTGTGGGTTGGGGTTCAGGTCAAACGCCGGCGAGAGCATCCACGAATCGCCGCGCTCGTGTAGGAACCCATGGTTACGCAGGTGATCATCGGTGTTAGAGATCAGGATCGAGAAAGCTATCCGGCGCCATAGCTGGCGCAACTCCGCTGTTGCCGCCGTGGACCGTTCCTCAATTACTTCCGCGATCTCAAGGTAGCTCCGCTGGTCGCCGTCGCTGGCCTCGAGCATCGTCATCGCGCTGGCGTAGCCGATACGGACTGTTCCTCGGCGATCGAAGCGGTCGACGACAAGCACGTTCCGGTCCCCGATACGAATCAATTGAGAGTCGGGAACCGTCACCCCCGCATCTCGCGCAAGGTCAAGGGCCACTTTTTCCCATGCCATCACGTTCCAGGTGTCCGAGCTTGCGCTGGGGAACTTGGCAATCGCCACACGGCCCGCAGCATCCAGGACATGTGCCTTGGGACGTGCGCCACCCAGGGAACTGCCGGCCCGCAGTAGCCGCTTGAGGTCTTCGTAGTTGGCGGTATCCCCCTCGGCGCGTGCTGCTATTTCAAGCAGCACCGGAAGATCCGTCAGGGCGGGGACCCCCGACTCCTCGGTCGCGAGGAAAGGGCCTTGTTCGTCGAGCCGGAACCGTAGCGCTCCCTGGCGCAGGTCGTCTCGGACGCCGAGCAGCAGATCGACCTCGCTCATCGGGCGCGGGGCCACTGCCGCAGCTTTAGCTCGGGCCCGCTCGGCGCGCTGGATCAGCGTCCGTCCCCACCGGTCTGGCAAACTGTCCCCGAACGCGCCGAACAGCGCACGGCCTACGGGTGTCTGCAGCGTGCCAGTGACCAGGGGCAGTGCTGGGTCCAAGGCGTAGGCGTCTGGGTCGGCCAGGTATCTGTCGTTGTAGACGAAGCTGGCTGACTCGACCCCCCGGCGGTGGTGGGGATACATCCGGCCGGCCAGAACGTTCCTCTCGCCGACCGCGACATAGACTTCGACATCGTCGCTCATGGTCTTCGCCCCGGCCTCGGCGGGCGCACCCGCTCAGGCAGCGCCTCCTCAGACCGCAAACGACCCTCGTCGGTCGCATACGGATCGAGCGCCGCCACCAGCGAGTCAAGCACCCCCAGCGCCCGGGCCACCCGCAGCACGGTTTCCATGCTGGCACCTTCACCGTTCTCCAGCCGCATGACGGTATGACGCGAAATCCCGGCCCGGTCCGCGACCTGAGAGGCCGTCAGCCGCCGCAGTCGCCGCCATATAGCGAGGTCCTCGCCAATGCGCCGCTGGCCGTTGGCCACCGCGACCGGCGTCCTCGACACCGCCATGGCAACTCCCAAGGTCAGTTTCTGCTACCTTATAGGACTCAGAGTAGCAGGGTTACAACATTATATAAGTGGTCTGACTGGCAGGCCTCAGTCTGGCTGTGCGGGCAGGGCGCTGGCGAGCTGGCTGCGTGAGCTGATGCCGAGTACGGCGAACGCCTTTCGCAGGTGGTAGGCGACGGTCGCCGGGCTGATGAACAGCTGCGCGGCGATCTCGGCGTTCGAGGCACCCTGGCCGGCCAGGCGGGCGATATGCGCTTCTCGCGCGGTCAGGGCATTTCGCGTCTGCGCGGCTGCGGCGCCTGCCGGCCGAATTCATCGGAATGGCCGGGCTGACGTTCATCCTGTCCGGAGGCGCGGCCGTCCTCGTCCGGTACGGAGGCCAAAACCTGCAACCGTGGCAGACAGTACTGGTGTTGTCCGCCATCTCAGCGCTCTGGCTCGTGGTAGCCGTCTACTTCCTCGGCGACATCTCGGCCCACTTCAACCCGGCCACAACCCTGGCTTTCGCGCTGCGGCGGGACATGGGCTGGATCATGGCCATCGTCTACTGGATCGTCCAGTTCACGGCGGCCGCCTGCGGCTCGCTCCTGGCCCGGGCATTCTTCGGCCCGGCGGGGAACCTGGCCGCCACCGTGCCCAAGCCCGGCCAGTCCTGGCAGGCCGCCAGCCTCGAGGCCATCATCAATTTCGGCCTAGTGCTCATGATCCTCAACCTGGCCAACGGGCCGAAGCTCAACGGGCCTTTCATATCGCTCGCCGTCGACGCCTACATCATGGCCTGGGGCACCATGGGCGGACCCTTCGACGGCGCCTCGATGAACCCCGCACGCAGCTTCGGACCTGACCTCGCCCTGGGCAACCTGTCCACCTGGTGGTTGTACCTGATCGGACCCATGGCCGACGCCGTGATCGCCGTCGGCGTTGCGCATGTACTGCGCGGTCCCGCCAAAGCCCAGGAAGCCAGCGCCGCCCAGGGAACGCCGATCGACCGAGGCGCCTGAACCCAGGCAAATGCCGGTTGGGCCCGATGCTCGACGGCGCCTGGGAATCCGGCTCAATCCGATGCCGTTTCATGCCCCTCGTTGGCGCAACGGGCCGTGCTCGTGGTTGGCGCGGGGTCCTGTCCGCCAACGAGCCGCCAACGGATGATCAAAAGGCCTGACCACCGTCTCCGGTGATCAGGCCCTGACCTGCACTTACTTGGTAGCGGGGGCAGTGCCTAGTTTCAAGACATCGAGGACAGGTGTCTCAAGACATCGAGGACAGCCAAGGTAGGCGGTTAGCAGGTCAGCGGCCACGGCGTGTCTCACGACATCGAGGACAGCCAGGCTCCAGCGTGCCGGCATGTCGAAAGCCAGGCTTGTAGTCACTGCTGTCACTGTCGAGAAGCGCCCCGTCAGCGAGGTGGCCTGCAGCTACGGGGTCGCCCGGTCGTGGATCTATACGCTGCTGGCCCGGTACCGCGCCGAAGGGGAGGCGGCGTTCGAGGCGCGGTCACGGCGGCCGAAGACCTCGCCCACGGCGATCAGCGGCGAGGTCGTCGAGCTGATCATGCGGCTGCGTAAGGATCTGTCCGGGCAGGGCCTGGACGCCGGGCCGCACACGATCGCCTGGCACCTGCGCCATCACCATCAGGTCACCGTGTCGGCAGCGACGATCAGCCGGTACCTGACCCGGCACGGGTTAGTGGCTCCCGAGCCGAAGAAACGGCCCAGGTCCTCCTACCTGCGGTTCGCCGCCGAGCTGCCGAACGAGTGCTGGCAGTCTGACTTCACCCACTATCCCCTCGCCGACGGCACCGGCACCGAGGTCCTGGCCTGGCTGGACGACCATTCCCGGCTGATCTTGCGGCTGACCTGCCACCACCGGGTCACCGGCCCCATCGTGCTGGCCTCCTTCCGCGCCGCGGTGGCAGACTACGGCGCTCCCGCTTCCACACTGACCGACAACGGCATGGTGTTCACCACCCGGTTCTCCGGCGGCAAGGGCGGCCGCAACGGCCTGGAGAACGAGCTGCGCCGCCTCGGCGCACAGCAGAAGAACGGCCGCCCGAACCACCCGCAAACCCAGGGCAAAGTCGAGCGGCTCTGGCAGACCCTGAAGAAGTGGCTGGCCGCCCAGACCCCGCAGCCCGCCGACCTCACCGGCCTTCAAGCCCTGCTCGACGTCTTCACCAGCCACTACAACCAGCACCGGCCGCACCGCTCCCTGCCGCACCGCCAGACACCGGCCGCCGCCTATGCCGCCCGGCCCAAGGCCGCCCCCGGCGACCGGACCGCCGACACCCACGACCGGGTCCGCACCGACATCATCGGCAAAACCGGCACCCTCACCCTCCGCCACCAGGGACGGCTCTACCACATCGGCGTCGGCCGGACCCACGCCGGAACCCACATCATCATGCTCATCCAGGACCTCGATGTCCGCATCATCGACGCCAGCACCGGCGAACTCATGCGCGAACTCACCCTCGACCCAGACCGCAACTACCAGCCCACCGGCCGGCCACCCGGACCCACGCCAGGAACCCCGCGCAAACGCAAACACCCCGAACCCTGATCGTGGGTTCGGGGTGTCCTCGATGTCTCAAGACATCACATTGACAGCGGCGGCAGGATTTGAACCTGCGACCTCTGGGTTATGAGGTAAGACGACACAGTTCAATAAGGTTCGGTTCTCGACAACACTGGGCGGAATAGGCGCTCATCGAACCGATCTCCAATGGCGGGACTACGGCCTGCCTACTGACGGCCCGCACTTCGCAACGGAGCCGGTTGGAGGTTGATGTGGACGCCGACGTAACCCACCTTAGGGTTGGCCGACACGGCCTAGGCGACCGGAAGCGAGTTCTTGAGCCGTGTAATCATATGCTCGGCCCGCCTTGTCCAGTGCATTAGCGAAAGCCGCTGCTTGGGTGGCGGTTATCTTGCCCTGCGTAATCATAAGGTGCATCAACTTGTGCACGCTGAATGGCTCAACACTGTGGTTGCTTGCTATAACGCGCGCATTGTAGTCGTCGCAGAGCATTAGCGGTCGCATTCTCTGGGCGCGACTTGCCAGCGAGATCACTGCCGCTTCGCCGAAGTGCTCCATGGAATGCCTCATCGGTCGACCAGCGGCAGTCTCTTCTTGCAATTGGACCGCGAGTTCCACACCGGCCGGGTCGTCAAGAGAGACCGGCTCGCCAAGCCAGTCCAGTTGGCCTAGTGCGGTACCCGCCCATGTAGCCGTGATATCGGAAGTTCCGGCCAGTTCTTCCAACTCTGTAACCACGGCTTTGACCAGGACACGCGGGTGGGCTGACAGCGTGGCCATTACTGCTCGCTGTAGGGGCAGATGCACTGCGAGGGTCACTAAGGCGCTGGTTTCAGGAAACCACACCTGTGGCCTGTCGCTGGCCGCTAGCTCGGACGACGATGCGGGGATCACAGGACGATGTTGGTGCTGGCTTTAACCTGCGCATGGTCTGCCATGATCTCCTGCCACAGGTTCTCGTCGTCATCGCGCTCTAGCAAGGACGCGGCTACTGACAGGCCCAATCGTTGCTCGCGGGCGGCAGCCAGAGCCTGCCGAGCCAATCGCTCTGGGGGACGACGGATGCGGCTAACAGTCATCGCAGCTCCTGATGGGGCGACATCCCGGTGCAGCTCGACCAAGGCCGTCACGCCGCGACTGCGCAACCCTTGTCCGGCGTCATAGCTCAGCACACCGATGATGTTGAGTTGATAGATCAGGGCTGCCATCGACACGCCGAAATACTCCATCAGCGCGATCACGGATCGCTCGCTCAGCCTGCTGGGTTCTTCACCGAGCCAGGCCAGGACTGACCGAATGCCACGTTCCGGCATCAAAAAGTGGCCCGCGAATGCGCTTGCTCGCCGCTCAACAACAGTATCAGCGAACATGTCCTGCTCAGCTTCCTCAATGACCTCACGAGGATCGCCCAGCAGATGATGGGCCAGTTCATGGGCCAAGGTGAACCGCACTCGGCCATCGGAAGAATCAGTGTTGGCCAGAATGAGCGCGGCGGTGCCGCTGTGGACGCACAACCCATCGACTTCAGTGCCCAACGGCGACAGCGCCACATCAACCGCGAAATGCTGCTCGATCAGACCTGCGATGTCACTCAGCGCATCACTGCCCAGGTCAAGCTCACGGCGCGTCAGCTCAGCAAGCTCACGTCCCTGTTGTTGCGCCTGCGCTTTCGATCTTGGCCGCGCGGAAAAACTCGCCCGGGCCTGTTCGACAACCCGAAGTCCTCGAGTGCTGGACCGAGCGGGCGTCATCCCTATCACCTGCGTCAACAGATCATCGATCTCAAGCAGCTGGCGAGCTCGCCGACGCACCGAGCGCATCGCGTCAGGGCCGGCGTCAGCAGTTAGGCGACTAGCTATCGCTAGCGCTGGCCGCTCAGCCTGCCCGACAAGTGATCGAACCGTCACGCCGAGCGCAGCGGCGACGCGTGGCAACTCAGAGACATCAAGACGCCGACGGCCAGACTCGATCTTCGAGATCTGATCCTTGCGGAGCCCCACAATCTCGCCCAGCTGGGTTCCCGTCATCCCGCGCTGCTTGCGGGCCGCAGCTACGCGCGATCCAACCTGCGCCGCATACTGCTCAAGCTCCGCAGACTCCAATGGAGCCTCTGGCAATGCCAGAGCATCCAGTCCAGTCATCCCGTTCGTCACAACGCCGCCTCCCTCCGCCACAAGCTTCATACTCTACCTAAGTTGCTCAGATCGCAACTTTATTCCCTCCGATGATAGAAGAAGTTGCGATTGCTCGGCGCGTTCGACCCAGGTCCTACTCTTGAAAGCCTTCACGCTCAACACCCAACGGCTCGGATGCCTGCTTCAGACACCGGAGCCCACTCATGCAGGCACGTCGTCCTGCTAGCGCAGCCGCTCAGCTCTCGCGCTCGCGGCGGCGGCGATCACGCGCTATCTCCCACTGCTGGCGCTCGGGCGTGCCGAGGATCGGCGGGCCGAAGAGGGCATCCTGAACAGGGTGGGTCATCCGCAGGTTGAGAGGGCTGCCATCATCGCGGCGGATGGGCACTGTATACAGGCTGACCTTGTAGTCTGAGGAGACTTCACCATACCGGACAGTAAGGTTCTGCCCGGCGAGCGGGTTGTCTTCATCAGCAGGGCTGAACGGGATCACGGTCGGCGCCTCTTTGTAGGGTCTCGCGCCCAGGAGGTCGGGCTGGCCATGCCACTGATCGCTTTCGTCGCGGATCGCATAGGCGGCCAGTGCTGGCCGCGCCGGAGCGGTCGCGATTTGCTGGACGCGGCCCTTGGTAAGCCCAAGCCTCTGTGCAATCGTGCCGTAGCCGGTTACGGGACTCCGCATTTCGTTCACCGTGTCTTTCTTGATTCGGGCGACGACGCTTCGGGCCGAGACCAGCGCGCCGTCGAGCCGGTCCGCCTCGCGCAGCCGCGTGTACGGGTCGGCGACCGCCCGAAGTTCGGCGATCGCCCCGTCGAGATGCTGTCGACTCGTCATGGGTACAGGATACCCTATACTCTCCAGGGTCGTGAGGATCTAGCCCCGGGCTTTCGAAAGCCCGTTCAGGGTCGGCCTGAGGGGTTTGTGACGGCGCGGCCCGTCGGTGTTAGGCGATTCAGTCCCCTTGATGGGCAAGGACCCGCTGCGCGGCGAGGGCCGCCCGGTTCATCGGCGACCCTCGCCCAGTTGCTCGGGGCGAATTCCCGCTGGCATCAGTTCGCGGTTATCGACGTTGATGACGGTGACCTGGGCGGGCCTCGAGGCTATGCAGAACCCTCCTCGGGGCGTCTTAAGAGCCCTCGTCTCCGAAGCGCTCGGACTGATCGTCCTCCCGGCGCGCCCACTCCTCGTAGTGGTCCGCGATCTGGCGCAGGAGGGCTCCGGCGCGGGGCCACCGGTCGGAGACGCGGTCGGCCCATGCTCGGTGCTGCGCGGCGAGCTGCGCGTTCCTGGGCGCCGCCGTCTGCCGGAGACTGCGGAAGGTCATGCCCCGGCTGTTGAATTCTGCCGGTGTGCAGGCCCTGCCTCGAACTTCGGGGAGCGGAGATCCTCGATCAGGTCACGGACAGGCTCTGCGGGCCAGAGCCCGTCGGCGTCGGGCGGGACGTAGGCGAGCACCTCGCCGATCACGAGGTCGCCGACGGTGGTCCGCCCCGACTCGGCGAGGAGGCGGCGGGCCTCGGTCACCCAGCCGCGGAGGGCGTCGGCGTCCACGGTCCCGTCCGCACGCACGCCGGGAGGCGTGTGCCACTCGCGGATGACCGTGTACCCGACCATCGCGATCGCGCGCGCTCCGGGGGCACCTCCTCGTCGCGGGACTCGCCCTCGGCGTAGTAGATGTAGGACAGGATCTCGGCGAAGAGCGCGGGGTCGGTCCCGAGGACCTCGTTGAGGGCACGGGCCGCCCGGGTGTGCTGGAGGAGGTGGGCGTAGAGGAACTCCAGGCGCGCGCGGGTCTCGATGTTCGAGCCGGAGCGCTCCAGGTAGTCCAGGAGCTCGCCGACCTCCCAGGAGAGCGACGAGGCGCGGGGCGAGTCGTCGGACGGCCCGGTCGCCGCGCTCATGAGCGCCGATTCGACGAGGTCCACGTCGGGCGGGACAGAGCCGCCGACCGCGTGGAGCATGGTCACGAGCAGGTCGATCGCGCCCCAGGGGCGGCGGCTGCTCTATGAGCGTGCGCGCCACGCCGGGCCGGGCATCTGGGTCGACGAAGATCGTGTTGACGCGCTGCCAGAACGCCTCCTGCACATCGGGGTGCAGGCCGTCGACGATCGTGACGAGGGCCTCGTTCGGTCGCGTGACCGCGAGCAGGAGCCCGACCTGCTGGGGGACGGACTCGCCGTCGGGCCAGCGCTGGAGCTGCCGGACCAGCCAGTCCAGGCCGTCCGCCTCGATGCGCCCTCCGGCGTAGCCCTGGGCGACCCAGCCGTCCGAGCCGTCCGTCCCGAGGAGTGGCAGCAGGTCGTCGGCGAGGTCGTCGCCGCGGGCCTCGGCCGCCGCCCACCCGACGGCGATGGGGAGCGTGGCCGCGGCACCGAGCCGGAGGAGCCCGGGGATCCCCTCGGCGTCGAGGACGGCACGTGCCGCGTCCTGGCGCGCGGTCCGCAGCGCCGCGTCGTACTCGGCGAACTCCCGGGGATCGACGCCGGGGAGACGCGGGTGATGGCCGAAGAGGTCGACGGACAGGTCCACCGGGGACGTGGGCGCGAAGTGCGCCGCCACGGCCTCGACCCGGTCCACGACGTCGCCGGGCATGGCCCAGTCCGCATCCGGGAACTGCCGGTGCGTCGCGCCGAGGTCGACGAGCGCCCGCCACACATCCTGTCGCCCCGGGTCGCCGAGGCTGTCCGGATCGAGCGTCTCGAAGGCGGCGAGGAGCCGGTCGCGGTCGTCGGCGGGCAGGGAGTCGATGTGGGAGACGAGGTCGAGCCAGTGGCCGGGGTCCTTGCCAGCGTCCTCGATGATCCGGGTCACGATCTCGGAGACCCCGGCGAACAGCTCGGCGTACGTCATCGTCTCGGGCGGGACGAGAGCCCACGACCTCCACCGCGGGTGGTACGACGGGGAGAGGATGGTCAGCCGCGTGGGCAGGGTCGCCCGCAGCAACCGCCACGCTGCCGCGGGTGAGCGACGGCGCAGCCCGTCGAGGACGTCGAGGCGGCGCGCGAGCGGGAGGGACGTCTGCGGGCCGTACAGGTTGAACACGTTGGCCAGGCTGCCCGCGGGCCGCGGATGGATGTTGGCTGTCCGGCGTGCGGGTCGATCTCGGCCAGGCGGGCGAGCGCGCCCGCGGCTCGGCTCATGTGCGCGGACGACCAGGCGAGGGCCTCCAGCGCCCAGACCAGGCGGATGTGCGGCGACGACGTGCCGAACGTCGGCCCCAGCTCGGCGTCGAGGAAGAGCGAGCGCAGCAGGGGCGGGTCACCGCGGAGGCCGACGTCGACGGCATCGAGGAAGGCATCCGGCGCCGCCTCGGCGAGCAGCGGGAGGACGTCGGCGAGGGACTGCCAGGCCCGCCCGGTGGGATCGGCGTTGGCGTGCTCGGTGACAGCACGGACCACGCGCTGGGCATGCTGCTCGCCGGTGGCCCCGTCGTTGAGCGGCTCGTTGGCGACGTATCCACCGAGGAACGCCACGGTGTCCGCGATGCCCGCCCGCAGCCGGGGCGAGTAGGTCCTCGGCTCGCCGACGACGGCGGCCATGAACCGGCGCTCAGCGGGGACATCGAGCGCGGGATCGTGCTCTTCGAGGACACGCCTCGCGACGTCGTGGAACTGGTTCAGCGTGGTCTTCGTGATCAGCGCGGAGACGAGGTCCCAGGCGTCCTCCTTGGACACGACGCGCCACACCTGCCCGGTGCGGGTGACCGGCGCGTCATCCTGGGCGGCCCAGGCCGCGAGATCGCCCTCGACCTCGGCGTACGGGCGTCCCGTGAGCGTCTCGATCGCCGTGCGGTCGCCCTCGACGTCGTCGGACCACGAGCCCGCGAGGACCAGCGGGGCGAGGCGACGGCCCTGCTCCCCCTCGGACCACGGCGGCCTCGCGAACCTCGGGTTGACCGCGAGGGTCCGGCGGAGCGACAGGAGGTTGCGGTGCGCATGCGCGGCGCGGCGGTTGGCGACGTCCCGGGTGATCCCGGCGGCCTCGTCGAGGATCTCCTCCGCCGCCTTCGCGCGATCGAGGAGCGGGACCACGATGTGCCCCTCGGCATGCCGCGCGTCACGGCCCAGCGGGATCACCACGTGGTGCCCCTTGCGCAGCGCGGACGCGATGTCGGCGTCGTCGAAGTTCGGGATGAGCACGAGGGCGTTGTCCGAGTCGACGAGCCGGTCCCACGCGCCGGGTGCCGGACACGATGACCGCGCGGGCGCGCAGCTCGTCGACCTCGTCGTCGCCGAGGAGGCTGGCGCAGACGATGGCGAGCGCCTCCTCCCGGGAAGGCGCGACGACGGTGACCGCGCGCGGGGCCTGGCGGAGGGCATCCCGGATCTCGGTGACAACGGTGTCGCGACCGGCGAGCAGGAAGCCGCGAGGAAGGACGACACGGGTCTGGCTGATCCACCGGTCCCACCACGCGTCGGGCGTCCGGACGTCGCGCGGCTCGCGGCCGAGCTGCTCGGAGATCCAGTGGTGCACGCTGGGCGCGCGCTCCAGCCAGGTCACCAGGTCGTCGGCGTCGTACGCGCGGACGTCGGCCCACGCCTGCTCCTTGCGCCGGGCGTTGCGCCAGTCATCGCGCTCCCGCCAGAAGCGGCTCGTCACCGCGACGAACGTGGTGGTCTTGGGGTCGAGGCCCAGAGGGTCCTCGGTCCGGCTGCGGATGTCGGACTGGGCCTTGTCCGCGCGGGTCCTTGCTCGTGCCCAGCTCCCAGCCCGAGGTCCCGAGCGGGACGTGGGCGTCGGTGACCTCGGACCGGACGATCCCGTCCCAGCCGGGCAGGAGCGCGCCCTCGCGTGCGCGCATGGTGATCTCGCTGACGGGCGTGGTGGCGAGGATGAGCCTGCGGACCAGGATCGGGAGCGTGGTCTGGGCCGCGAGGGTGCCGGACCACTGATCGAGGTCGACGGCGGTGATCAGCTCGGGATTGCTCACCGAACCATTCTGCCGAGCGCCACCGACACCCTTGGCCGTGCGGCGGCGTTCTGGTGGCAACTTCGCCACCTTTTCTGCGAGTGCGGCGGCAAGCGCTTCATCACCACTGCCGAGCCTGCCTGGTTCCAGGAGTTCCAGGGCGAACTCAGCTGCCATGTGCCAGTTCGGGTTCGAAAGCCGGTGTACTAGATCGCGTACCGGATTGTTCCCTGCTATCAGACTCTTGGCGGCCAGGTACTCCAGGAAAGTGCGATTGGAGAACTGGTAAACAGCCTTGCCAGCACGATCAAGTCCGACTTCCGTCAGTATCCACGCTCTCTCTTGCGCATATCTCAATATGGCACGAGCAGCTGACTCGGCTTCTGCTCTTGTAGAGACCTGTTGTCCCAGGGAGGTAGTCAGCAGTTCGAGGACATCGTCCTCGGTTAGGGTCGGGCTCACCGTGTCGAGCATATGTCGGGCCGGATCTCGCAGTGCTGGCTCCATCGACAAGGATAGTGCTTGAGATATTCCAATCCCGCGACTGCTATCCCACTCGTTGAGCAGCAAGTCGACAGACCTTCCTACCAGGGTGGCTAGATTCAATGGCACCGACGAGGTGAGCGCATATAGCTGAGCGGCGAATCCGAGGAGCAACGGGTTGAACTGCAATTCCTGCGCTCGACTGCTCAGGCGCAGGAACTGGTTTGCGTGCAGTTCCCGTTGCTCTTCGGACCAATCGAGGGGGGGTAGGGTAGCAAACCACCGGCGGACATAGCTCGCCGCCTGGTCCTCGGTGAATGGGAGCAGCCGGTGTGCTTGGAAGATTTCTGGGTTAGCCGCGCGTGGGCGTATCCGACGACCCGCGACGTTACCAGCACCCGCGCCAAGGGGAACTGCTGGCTGAACAATTCGATGATTGACGCTACGTCTCTGGCGATGGCTCCCATCAACTCGTCGAGCCCGTCAAACATGACAGGGCCTGGCCTGAGGACAACAGGCGTGCGAC
>CAWHZU010000029.1:0-144634 GCA_963833885.1 uncultured Actinomycetota bacterium
CTCGGCGCCGCTGCCCCTGCCCGCGCCGTGGCCCGGGGCTGCGGCACGATTCCAGGCCGGGTCTCCTCGGCTCGCAGCGTGCTAACCCTGACCTCGCGCACCATCCGGACCTGGGTGACTCGCAGCGCGCTCGCGCTGCGCTCGATAACGTCTGGCTCCGCGGACGTCTCGTCGCCGCAGCCCAGCCAGGCTCCGGCCACGCCCGGATCGTCCTGGCTAGCCGCTGACCTGGCGATACGCAGTGGCTGCAACGGAACCTCCGGGCTAGCGCCAGCCGCCTGGCTAGCCTCTGCCGCGCTCATCACGCTCATTCCCGGCCTCCCTCGCCCGAATGACTGTTCGATCGTACTCTTGTTCTATCAAAATAGCGTTCGATCGAACGAAGCTACGGTACAGTCTTATCGCAGGGGTCCGACACTTTCGGCGCGTGTCGAACAGATGTTTGAGATCGGTGTTCGAAAACGCTAACGTCATCGATGACCCACACCAGCGAGCCGGAGGCCCGACGATGAGCAGTACTAATGAGGACGGGGGGGCGCTAGCGTCCTCGCCCGCCATTGGCGAGCGACCCAAGGGGCGGCCGGGGCGGAAGCCGAAGGGCACCGTTCCCACCGTGGTGGCGGACCTGCCCGAAAAGCCCGACCCGGACCACGTGCTGACCTGGCGCCAGCGCAAGGTCCTGCAGGTCATCCGCGACTCGGTGCAGCGCCGCGGCTATCCGCCATCGATGCGGGAGATTGGTGAGGCGGTGGGGCTGACCAGCACCTCCAGCGTCTCCTACCAGCTCTCCACGCTGCAGCGGAAGGGATATTTGCGCCGCGACATCGGCCTGCCGCGCACGGTCGAGGTCCGGCTGCCCGGCCATCCGGCGATCCGCCCCGAGCAGGGCGCGCCCGATCAGGGCGTCACCGAGGAAGAGCCGCCGATGGACATCGCCTCGCAGGAGGCGGCCTACGTGCCGATGGTCGGCCGCATCGCAGCCGGTGGCCCCATCCTTGCCGAACAGGCAATCGAGGACATCTTCCCGCTGCCCAGGCAGATCGTGGGCGAGGGCACGCTGTTCCTGCTGCGAGTCGTGGGTGACTCGATGATCAACGCGGCCATCACCGACGGCGACTGGGTCGTGGTGCGCGAGCAGAAGGTGGCGGAGAACGGTGAGATCGTGGCCGCCATGCTCGACGGCGAGGCGACGGTCAAGACGTTCAAGCGCTCCAGCGATGGCAACATCTGGCTGATGCCGCACAACCCGGCCTACACTCCGATCGCCGCCAACGACGTGACGATCCTCGGCAAGGTCGTGGCCGTGCTGCGACGGGTCTGAGGAGGCCCAGCTACCAGGCGACGATGCTGGTGCCGGCCTCCCCAGAGATTCCGCCGGAGGCCGGCATCCTGACGGGCACGGTGGAAATGGCTCGGGTGGCGAGCCTGATCTGGGCTACCCGCTGCAGCACCTCATTGCTGGGCTCGCCGAGGTGACGCACCGCGTACGGGACGAGCAGGAACCCTCCTGAGCTGTCCAAGGCCATGGACGAGCAGCCCGCCTGGGGCCAGGTCCCACGTGCGGTGAACGTCGCGATGCCCCCGCGCGGCTTTCCCGTGCTGGTGCCGTATGCCACGATCTCCGCGGTCGCCACGTTCCGGGTCGCGGACTGACGGCAGACGTAGACCGATGTTCCGCTCGGACTGAGGCTGGCCGCCGCCAGGCTGGAACCCGATCTTGCTCCGGGTGCGGCCTGGCGGTATATGGCACGGCTGAGCCTCGCCACCGGGCCCGGCGCCGCATCGGTGGCCAGCACGCGCACGCTCTGCCCGGTGATCGGCCCGTATTGCTGGGACATCGCATCGGCCGCGAAGGCGAGCAACCGGCCGCTGGCCGACATTGACAGCTGCCCCTGCAAGGCCAGGTTCCCGGAACTTATGCCGCCGAGGCTGATACCGCCCCATTCCCGCGTCCGGCCGCTGGGCACCTGCAGCACTCCGAGATAGCCGGGCGCGCCCTTCGAGCATCCGCTGATCGCGTAGCCGATGACCCGGCCACCGTCACTGGCGGCCAGCGACCACAGCAGGCCGGGCAGCGTGGGACCGAGCGGTGCCGGCGCACCGGGCAGGCCCCGGGCGCTCAGCCGGACACCGTAGAGACGGGTAGCGCAGGCGCCTACGGTCCGGGCGATCACGTAGCTGTCGGCGCCGGCCGCGGCCAGGCCGGTAAGGTCATCGGAACTGGTAGCGCCCTGCTCCTGCCATACCAGCGCGCCCGTGGCCGTTTCGCGGATCTCGAGCGGGCCGTTGCCCTCCCCGGAGCCCTGCGTGTCCGCGAAGAAGCGGGGCACCGCGGCCTGGGCGACGGCCGGTGGCCGACTGCGATCTGACCGCGCCGTCACTACCTTGCCGGACGGGCTGCGTACTGCGGCCGCCACGATTGCGGCCACCACGAGCACGCTGGTCAGAACCAGCGCGAGCCTCATCCGGCGCCGCCGTGCGCGTGCGCGAGCTTCCTTGATCAGTACCTGCGCGTCGACATCGCCTTCGGCAGATGGATCCAGAGGCCTGACAGGCTTGATGGTGCTACTACGGCTATCACCTTCCATGGTGCTATTCTGAGTATCACCATGCGACGTGTCAAGCTGGACCGCCAGGACTCACTGCCGCTCTACGAACAGGTCTGCGCAGAAATCCGCCGGGCCGTCGCCGACGGCGAGATCGGCCCGGGTGAGCGGCTCCCGCCTGCCCGCGACCTCGCTGCCGTGCTGCACGTGAACAGCAACACGGTGCTGCGAGCGCTGCGGGTGCTGCGTGACGAGGGCCTGGTCGAATTCCGTCGCGGACGTGGAGTCACCGTTGTGGGACCCGCCCGGCGCAGCGCCGTTCTGGCCCGAGCGCGCGAGCTCGTGCAGTTCGCCAGGCATCACGGCTACGGCCGTGACGAGCTCATAAAGATGATCGAGGACATCGCGCCGACGGCCGGGCCCCTAGCCTGAGGCACGTCAGTAGCTCAGGCTGGCACGATGTTGACCAGCTTCGGCGCCCGCACGATGACGGTGCGCACGTCGCGTCCGGCCAGCGCCCGGCTCGCCCCAGGGGCTGCCAGCGCCAGCTCGCGCAGCTCGTCCTCGCCGATCCCTGGCGGAACCTCGAGGCGGTCCCGCACCTTGCCGCCGACCTGGACGACGCATGTCACCAGGTCCTGAACGAGCAGCGCTGGATCGGCGGTTGGCCAGCCGGCGGTCGCCACGGACGGCTGGTGGCCCAGCAGCTCCCAGCACTCCTCGGCGGTGTACGGCGCGAACAGCGACAGCAGGACGATCAGGGTCTCGGCCGCCTCGCGCACCGCCGGGTCGGCGGCACCAGGCCCGGAGTCAATCGCCCGGCGTGCGGCGCTGACCAGCTCCATCAGCCGCGCCACCGCCACGTTCAGCCTCCTGGCGTCGACCAGCCTGGTGACTTCGTCGATGGTCCGGTGCGTCACCCGGCGCAGCTCGCGGTCGCCGTCATCCAGGGGCGTGACCGGTGTCCCGGTCCCGACCTCGGCGGCGAGCCGCCAAACCCGGCCGAGGAACTTGACCGACGCCTCGGGCCGCACGTCGGCCCAGTCGATGTCATCGGCGGGCGGGCTAGCGAAGATCATCGTCAGCCGGATCGCGTCGACCCCGTGCGCGGCGAGCTGCTCCCCCAGGTCGACGCCGTTGCCCAGGGACTTCGACATCGCCCGGCCCTGGTTGATCACCTGGCCCTGGTTGAGCAGCCGGGTGAACGGCTCGTCAAAGTCGACCATGTGCATGTCGTGCAGGACCTTGATGAAGAACCGGCTGTACATCAGGTGCAGGATCGCGTGCTCGCTGCCGCCCACGTACAGGTACACGGGGTTCCACCGGCGCACCGCTTCAACGTCGAACGGCCCGTGCTCGTAGGACGGCGAGCAGTACCGCAGGAAGTACCACGACGAGTCGACGAACGTGTCCATCGTGTCGGTGTCCCGCTTGGCCGGGCCACCGCACTTCGGGCACTCGGTGTTCACCCAGTCCTCGGCCGCCGCCAGCGGAGAGACACCCTTCGGCGCCAGGTCCTGGCCGCGCAGGTCGGGCAGGAGCACCGGAAGCTGCTCGTCCGGCACCGGCACCTCGCCGCACGACGGGCAGTACACGATCGGGATCGGCGTGCCCCAGAACCGCTGCCGCGACAGCAGCCAGTCGCGCAGCCGGTAATTGACCGCCGGGCGGCCCAGGCCACGCTGGGCCAGCAGGTCGATGATCGCCGTGATCGCCTCGGCCTTGGGCAGCCCGTCGATCGGGCCCGAGTTGATCAGCTCTCCGTTGCCGGGCGTGGCGACCCCTGTCTCCGCCGGGTCGGGGGAATCGGTCTGCACCACCACGCGGACCGGCAGCCCGAACGCCCGGGCGAAATCCAGGTCCCGCTGATCGTGCGCGGGCACGGCCATGATCGCCCCGGTGCCGTAGTCCGGCAGCACGTAGTCGGCGGCCCAGACCGGGATGTGCTCGCCGTTGACCGGGTTGATCGCGTACCTGCCCAGGAACACTCCGGTCTTTTCGCGCTCGGTTGCCTGGCGCTCGATGTCGGTCAGCTTGCGCACCTGGGTCAGGTACTCATCCAGCGCGGCGCGCTGTTCCGGCGCACAGACCTCGGCGGCCAGCGGCGAGTCGGCCGCGATGACGAAGAACGTCGCCCCGTACAGCGTGTCCGGGCGGGTCGTGAACACGGTGACCGGCTCGTCCCGGCCCTCGATCGTGAACTGCACCTCGGCGCCCTCGCTGCGCCCGATCCAGTTCCGCTGCATCATCAGGACCGGCTCGGGCCACAGCCCTTCCAGCTCCTTCATCCCCTCGAGCAGCCGGTCGGCGTACTCGGTGATCCTGAAGTACCACTGGGTCAGCACCCGGCGGACGACCTCGGCGCCGCAGCGCTCGCACCGGCCCGCGATCACCTGCTCGTTGGCGAGCACGGTCTGATCGACCGGGCACCAGTTGACGTAGCCGTCCTTGCGGTAGGCGAGGCCGCGCTCGTAGAACCGCAGGAACAGCCACTGGTTCCAGCGGTAGTAGCTCGGGTCGCACGTGTACAGCCGGCGGGACCAGTCGAACGAGACCGCATACCGCCGGAACGAGGCAGCCTGCGTGTCAATGTTCTTGTAGGTCCAGTCGGCCGGGTGGGAGTTGTTCCGGATCGCGGCGTTCTCGGCGGGCAGCCCGAATGCGTCCCAGCCGATCGGGTGCAGCACGTTGTGACCGCGCTGGAAGAAGTAGCGCGCTACCGCGTCTCCGATCGCGTACGCCTCGGCGTGCCCCATGTGCAGGTCGCCGGACGGGTACGGGAACATGTCGAGCAGATAGGTGCGGGGCCGTCCGTCCGAGGCGTCATCGCTGGCCCGGAACGGGTCGAGCGCCGCCCAGCGTTCCTGCCACTTCTCCTGCACCGTCCGCGGGTCGTAGGGCTCGCCCCGTGCAGCTTCGTGGCCCGGCGCCCGTTCCGCGGCGGCACGCCCGCCCTGTCCCGCGTCCTCAGCGGCCTTCATTGGTCCCTCGCGATTAGCTAGATCCGATCACGTTCCCGGGCTGACTCTCAGAGAGCCTGCTTCCAAAAAAACTGCCCCCCGGTCACGAGGGGCAGCCGCGCCAACGATCACTCAGCTGGCGCGGCTAAGTAAGAAGCAGCCGTGCAGAACGCATGGGCCAAGGGTAGCGCAACGAAACGGCAGGGGGTGCCGCCAAGCAGGAGCAACCCCACCGCTGAGAGTCCCAGCAGGGGCCGTCTGCCAGCCTTCCGTAAGGAGGCCGTCTACCTTGAGGCTTGCCAGGCTCACCGAGTCCCTGACCACGCGCGTCCGGATGAGTGCCGCGCTGACTGTGTTGTTCCACTGCACTCTGTCCAAGGTGGTGGACACGACGTACTTGGGCAGGGCGTTCAGCCGGGTTGCCCGCGGGTCGCCGGGGTCGGTGACCTGTAACCAGTAGCCCGCGAAAAGCTCATAGGTCTTGCGCTACACCAGCATTGGTGCGAATTGTTCCCCTATAGCGTGCCAAATTCTCCTCGATCATGGCACAAGTGGGGCCGCAGCCGAATTCTCGTGAAGGGCCCCATGCCTCATACAGCGCGTTCGCGTTTTCACCTTGACCGTCGAACGCGCCACCAATAATGTCGTCTCACCCATCCATGATGCTGTCCGCCGACGCCTTGGGGAGGGCGAGGGCGGCCGGGGAACCCGTCGGTGCCGGTTGACCGGTCGGCGGGTGCGCAGATGGCTGGGCAGGCCCACGGGGGATCAGGCCAGTTTTCGGGGGAAAAGGTAATAATGGATATTCGGTCGCGCGCGGAGTCCTTGCGCCCAGTTCGGTATTTTCTGAATCACAAACAACGTGATCAGGAACCGGAATTCACTGGGCCCCGATCCCGGCCGCAGGCATCGAATGGCGAGGCGGGCGACGGCGCCAGCGGCTCGCCGATCGCGATCATCGGCATGGGGTGCCGCTTCCCCGATGCCGACGACCCGGCTCAGCTGCTCGACCTCGTGCTGACCGGACGCCGGGCCTTCCGCAGACTGCCGCCGAGCCGGCTGGACCTCACCGACTACTACAGCGCTGATCGGGCAACCCCCGACGCCACCTACAGCGCACGGGCCGCTGTGCTCGAGGGGTGGCAGTTCGACCTGGCGGCGTTCGGTGTGCCCGCCGCCGTTTACCAGGCAGCCGACCCCGCCCAGTGGCTGGCTCTCGAGACGTCAGCGCGGGCGCTCGCCGGAGCGGGGTTCGCATTAGGCCAGGGCCTGGCCAGCAGCCGAACCGGCGTGATCATCGGCAACACCCTGACCGGCGACTGGTCGCGCGCTGCCGCGCTGCGGCTGCGCTGGCCCTATGTCCGGCGGGTGCTCACCGAAGCGCTGGCCGCCGGTGACATCCCGAGGGAACGCGCCATCCCGGTGCTGGAGCATGCGGCACAGCGCTACCTGGCGCCGTTCCCCGCCGTGACCGACGAAACGCTCGCGGGCAGCACACCCGCCGTCATCGCGTCCAGGATCTGCGGCTTCTTCGGGTTCCGGGGCGGCGGCTACGCGGTGGACGGGGCACAGGCCTCGGCGCTGCTCGCCGTGGCTTCCGCCTGCGCCGCGCTGGCCGACGGCGACCTCGACGTCGCGCTCGCGGGCGGCGTGGACCTCAGCCTCGACCCCCTGGAGCTGGTCGGGCTGGCCAAGACCGGTGCCCTCGCTCGCGGTGACGTACGCATCTACGACGAGAACCCGACCGGGTTCCTGCCCGGAGAAGGCTGCGGCGTGCTCGTGCTGATGCGGTCGGCTGACGCCCGCACGGCCAAGCTGCCGGTCTACGCCGAGATCACGGGCTGGGGCACATCGTCGGCCGCTCAGGCCAGCACGTCCGTGCCCGACGCAGCCAGCCAGCTCCTCGCGCTGCGCCGCGCGTACCGGCGAGCCGGGATCGCACCCGCCGACGTCCAGCTCATCGAGGGGCACGGCGCTGGCACTCCTGCTGCCGACAGCACCGAACTGCACGCGCTGGCCGAGTTGCGCGCCGACGCGCACAGCGTCGCGGCGCTCGGTTCGATCAAGGCCAACATCGGGAACACCAAGGCGGCCGCCGGCGCGGCGGCCCTGATCAAGACGGTGCTCGCGATGAGCACCGGCTATATCCCGCCGACGACCGGCGTAACGAAGCCGCATCCGCTGCTGCGCAGCTCGGAAGCGGGTCTGCGGCTGCCGTCCGAGCCCGAGCCATGGCCGGACGGGCCGCGGATCGCGGGTGTCAGCGCGATGGGCTCCGGCATCAACGTCCACATCGTGCTGCGCAGCGAGCCGGTTCGCGGACGGCATGAACGCAAGCGCGGGTCACGATCCCGGCAAGCGGAGTCCGGGTCGGCCGCGGCCCCAATGCTGGCGGCCGACAGCACGACCAAGGCCACCGCATACCTGTTGCACGCCCCGGACCGCAATGCCCTGGCCGCGATCCTGGCCCGGATCGCCCACGTCGCACCGTGGCTGTCCGACGCAGAGCTCGGTGACCTCGCGGTCCAGCTCGCGAGTGACGCCGCGACCCAAGGACCGGTGCGGCTGGCGATCGTCGCCTCAAACCAGGAGCAGCTCGCCAGGCTGGCCAGCCAGGGCACGGCGATGCTGTCCGGCCTGGCCGATGGCCTGCTCTCGTCGCGGCCGGGAATCTACGCGGCCGACGACGCGGATGGCCGCGTCACGCTGCTGCTGTCCGACGCCGCCGCCAGCGCCGGCGATGACGTGCCAGCCGATCAGGCCGGTGCCCTGTCCCGGCCGCTGGCCGCGCTTCGCTGGCTCGACAAGCTCGGAGTTCGCGCGAACGCCGCAGTCGGATACGGCCACGGCGAGATCGCCGGCCTGGTCTGGGCGGGATGCCTGAGCGAGGCCGACGCCGTCGCGCTCGCCGCCACCCGCATGCAGATCCTGAACGCCGACGCCGCGCCTGACCCATCTGGCGCAGCCGAAACCGATGCCAAGGCCACGGCGACCGGCGATCGCGCCAGCCGCCTCCGCGAGGCGGTTGGGCGGCTCACGATCGCGGCGCCCAGGCACCGGCTGATCTCGGCGGCCATCGGGCGCGAGGTCGGCTCCGCCGACGACGTGGCGGATCTCCTCTGCGCCCAGCTCGACTGCTCACCTGGGCTTGCCGAGGCGCTGAGCGCCGGTGCCGTCGGGGCCAGCCTGCTCCTGGAGACCGGCCCGGGCGGGGCGCTGTCCAAGGCGGCATCCGTTCAGTGCGAGGTGCCCGCGGTCAGCCTGGGGTCGGGCGTCGGCGCCGAGGCCGGCGGAGCCGAGCAAATCCGCGCGGCGGCTGCGCTGTTCGCGACCGGTGCGTTGCCGCAGCCGGCGCTGCTGTTCGCCGGAAGGCCGTCCCGGCCGCTGGACATCTGGCGAGAGCAGACGTTCATCACCAACCCATGCCAGTCCCCGGTGGCGGCCATGCCACCGCGAACGCCGGACGAAGCGCCCGTGGTTGCGGCCGCGACCCTGGCCGAGGCGGCGGCTGCAGCACGGCGTGCGGCCGCGGCCGAGCGCGCTGCGGCCGCTCGGCCAACGCCGGACGTGCCGGGCTCGGTGACCCCGCCCGGGACACCGGCCAAGGCGACAGCACCAGCCAAGCCCGCTGTCGCACCGGAGACCGAGCCTGCAGCACCCGCCAAGCCCGCCACACCTGCCCAACCCGCAGCTCAAGCCACACCCGCCAAGCCTGCCGCACCCTCCGAGCAGGCTGCACCGGCGAAGCTGGCCACACCGGCAAAGCTGGCCACACCGGCAAAGCTGGCCGAGCAGGGCGGGGTCGCCGGGCAGGGCAAAGTCGCAGCACCGGCGAGACCCGCGGCAGAAATAAAGCCGACGGCGCCGGCCAAACCCGCCGCGCCGGCCGAGCCAACAGCATCCGCCAAACCGGCAGCAGCGCAGACCCAGACCACACCCGCCGGACCGACGGCACCGGTCGCGGCCGCCGCACCCGCCGGACCGACGGCACCCGCCAAGCCGACCGCGCTCGCCAAACCCGCCATACCGGCCGAGCCGACGGCACCGGCCAAGCCCGAGGCACCGGCCGCCCAAAGCACACCCGCCGAGCCGGCCGGAGCCGCCAAGCACGAGGCGCCAGCCGCCAAAAGCACACCTGTCAAGCCGGTCGCGCCCGCCAAGCACGAGGCACCGGCCAAGCCCGCGGCGCCAGCAGCGCAGAGCAACCCAGCGATCAGCCCGGCGATCCGCGCGATAACGGCTCGCGGCACCACGCCGATCGAGCGCGCGATAGCGGCTCGCGGCGGTGCGGCGGCCACGGCCAGGCCCGCCCCAGGCCCGGCGGCACCCGACGGGCCGCAGACCGCCACGGTGGCCGGGGTGAGGTCCTGGGCCCGGTGCTTCACCGAGAAACTGCGGCCCATCGACCCGGCCGCCGTCGCGCTTCCGGCCGACGACGACCGGCCGTGGCGCGTCCGGGCTGCCACCAAGCGTGCGTACGGGCCACTGGTCCAAGAGCTTTTCCCTGACGATTCCGCCGCCGATCGTGCGCTGGCCGTCGTCGATGAGCCGGGCAACCCGGACTCCTGTACCGTGGCGCTCGCCGCGGCCCGGGACGGCATCAGCAGCGGCCGGCTCGTGCTGATCACGCACGGCCCGGGATTCACCGGCTTCTGCGCCAGCCTGCACGCTGAGCATCCCGAGCTCGGCCTCACTGTGCTGCGGGTGCCGGAAAGCGCCGAGGGCCTCCGCGCCGCGCAGCGGTTCGCCGCCACGGAGCCCGGCACGTTCCGCGAACTCGTCATCGACGAGGCCGGCAACCCGAACGCCGTCGTGATGACGCCGACCGACACCCCCGGATCGACGGAATTCCCGCTCGGTCCGGGCGACGTGGTGCTGGTCAGCCGCGGCTCGGGCGGTGCCGGCCTGGCGCTCGCCCAGGTACTTGCCTGCTGTGGCGCGCGTATCGCGGTGATCGGGCGGGAGGGCCCCGGCGAAACCGACGAGGTGGAAGCCGGCCTTGAGCGGCTCAGGGCCGCCGAGGTCCGGATGGCCATCGAGACCGTGGACGTGGCCAACCCGGCAGCCCTCAAGCGCGCGTTGCAGCGCATCGAGCGGCGCCTCGGCCCGGTGACCGCCGTCGCGCACGCGGTTGGCGTCGGCGGGCCGCGACGGGTCGCCGAGCTCACCGAAGACGAGCTCAGGGCTCAGGTCTCGGCGGAGACGACGAGCCTGGACCGCCTGGTCGGCGCGATCACGGCAAAACGGCTTCGGCTGATCGTCACGTTCGGGTCGATCGCGCAGCCTTACGGGCTCGCCGGTGAGGGCCTGCTGGCGCTGGCCAGCGGTTCGCTCGCAGACCAGGCCCTGCGCATCGCCGACGACGTCCCCCGGTGCCGCGCCCTGCACGTCGACTGGCCGGCCTGGTCGGGATCGGGTCTCGGCCAGCGGGACAGCCTGGCCGAGGAGCTGGCGTCCTGCGGCGCGACGGCCATTCCGGTCACCGAGGGTGCGCGGCTGCTGCTGAAGACGCTGGGGACACCGGGCATGCCGAGCCGGGTCGCGGTGCACGGCCGGGTGGGTGTGCCGGCGCCGCCCGCGATCGCCGCGGGCGCCGCGCCGGACCCCGAGAACCTGAAGCTCTGGCGCGGCCGCTTCCTGGAGAACGTCCGGGTGCATTACCCCGGAGTCGAGCTCGTCTGCGACGCCCGGCTGACCCTGCGGACCGATCCCTACCTGTCCGATCACCGGATCGACGGCATATCGGTGCTTCCGGCGGCCATGGCGCTCGAAGCGATGGCCGAAGTGGTCGCGGCGCTGGCCGGGCGGCCGATGCGGCGGCTCACTGCCGTGTCGATGAACGCGCCGGTCGTGGTTCCGGCGGGCTCCGACGACGCGCACGCGCTGATCAGGATCTGCGCGCTCGTCACCGCCGGGACGGTCACGGCCGTGCTGCGGTGCGCGGAGAGTGGCTTCACCACCGATCACTTCCGGGCCACGTTCCACAGCGCAGACACCGCGCGCGCCACCCTGCGATCGCTGGCCGCACGCATGCCCGAGCTTGACGAGATGCCTGCCGACGACAGCGGAATCATCGACGGCACCCAGCTGTACGAAGAGATCTGCTTCCAGTCCGGGCAGTTCCGGCGGGCGGCGCTGCTGCCCGAGGTCACCTCGCGATCGTGCCGCGCGCTGGTGCGCGGCGGCGACCCGGAGGCCTGGTTCAGCTACCTGGACGGCGTGGCCGACGCGAGCCTGGTCCTCGGCAGCGCTGGCCTCAACGACGCGACCTGGCACGTGCTGCAGGCGTGCGTTCCGCACCGGCGGCTGCTGCCTTCCGGTTGCGACGCCGTCACATTCAGCGGCAGCGTCGCCGACGGCGCCGTGGAGATCCGGGCCGTGGAAACTGGCGCCGCGGGATCGCGCGTTCCGGTGGTACCTGAGCAGCGCTCGCCCGGCCTGGCGGGCGCGCCTCGGGCGGCTATCGCGGTCCCAGCTCAGGGCGGCTCCCCGGACGCGGACCGGTGGTCGCCGCAGACAGGCGAGTATGTCTGGGATGTCGAGGCGGTGAACGGCTCCGGCCAGTCGCTGGTGACCTGGCGTGGACTGCGGCTCGCGGACGCCGGGCCGCTGCATCGCGACGAGCCGTGGCCACCCTCCCTGCTGTCCGTGTACCTGGAACGCTGCGCGGTGGCGATGGGCCTGAACCCCGACCTGCATGTCGCGGTCCATCGCGGCGAGCCGGACGGTGCCGACAAACCCGAGGGCACGCAGCAGCAGGGTGCACGATCGCAGACCGCACCGCCGCAGGATGCCCAGCCGCGGGACGCACGGTCGCGGGGTGCGCACCGGACAGCAGAGCCGGTGGCCGTCGTACCGCAGCCGTCGCCATCCCCTGACGACCAGCCGGGCGCCGAGGCGGGCGGTCCTCCTGTCACGTGCACCGTCCGTGGCAGCGGCCCGCTGGAGAAGTTCGCGCTGACCGTCAGGGCGCCCGAGGGCGCGGCGTGTGCCTGGGAGCCCGCGGTTCCCAGGCCGGCCGACGGCCCCGAACCAGGACCCGGCCTGGCGGAGATCGAGGACCAGCTGCGCAGCGGCTGGGGCGAGCCCACGGCTTTGTTCGGCGCCCGGGTCAGGGCCATAGCGGCCTGCCTCGCGTCGGCGGGCACCCCCGCCGCCTCACCGGTCGTCGCCGACATCGCCGACGACGATGGCTGGCTGCTGTTGCGGATGGCCGGGGCCTCGATGGCCTGCACGGTCGTGGAGATCACCGGTGTGCCGTGCGCGGTAGCGATATCCATCATGACCCGCGACCCGAGTCCGGCCAGCGAGCCAGGCAGGCACGCGCGGCAGCCCGGTGCCGCCGAGGCCGCCGCGAAGAAGGCAGCCAGCTCGGGCACCGGTGGCCCCAGGACCGGCTCGGGCACGAGGACCACGACCCGGGGGCGCACCGCGATCCAATCCTGAGCGGCCAGCGGCTACCCAGCGGCCAGCGGCCAGCACTCAGCGCCCAGCACTCAGCGATCAGCGCCGAGGCGGGGCAGGACCTTTCCCGATATCTCCGGCAATGCCACTATGGGGAACCGAACGGAGTTCTAGTCGGGAAGGCCGCCACCGTGACCAGTCCACCGCCCGAGCCCATCAACCCCGAGCCCATCAGCGGCCCGCTCGATCTGTCACAGAACGAGTTCTGGGGGCGACCGCCCGCCGAGCGCTATGCCGCGTACGCGCAGCTGCGCGCCATGCCGCAGCCGCCGTACTTCGAGGCGCCCGAGTCGCCGTTCGGTACGCCGGAGCGCGGTTACTATGCGCTGGTCAGGCACGCGGACGTGACCGAGGCCAGTCGCAACCCCGAGGTCTTCTCCTCGGCCGACGGGGCGACCAGCCTGATCGACCTGCCGACCGAGTTCAACGAGTACTTCGGCTCGATGATCAACATGGACGACCCGAGGCATGCCAGGCTGCGCCGGATCGTGTCCCGGGCATTCACCCCGAAGATGATCAAGAAGTTCGAGGAGGACGTACAGCGCACGGCCGCCAGCATCGTGGACGAGCTGCAGCAGACCGGGCCCTGCGACTTCGTGCAGCACGTGTCGGCGAGGCTTCCCCTCAAGATCATCTGCGAGATGATGGGGGTCAGCGACGAGCACTACGCGATGGTGCTCAAGAACACCAACATCATCCTCTCCGGCGCGGACCCCGAGTTCATCAGCGAGGACATGAACGAGGCGATCACGCAGATCCTCACCGCCGGCCAGGAACTCGCCGATCTAGTCACCGGCCTGGCCGAGCGCAGCCAGGCGGAACCCAGGGACGACCTGGTGTCGGCTCTGGCCACGGCCAACATCGACGGAGAGCAGCTCACACCGGCCGAGCTGGCCTCGTTCTTCGTCTTGCTCGTGGTGGCCGGCAACGAGACCACCAGGAACGCGATCTCGCATTCGCTGAACCTGTTTACCCGGCATTCCGATCAGCGTGAGCTGCTGCTGGCCGACTTCGAGGGCCGGATCGGCCCCGCGGTCGAGGAGATCGTCCGTTACGTCACACCGGTGATCTGGATGCGGCGCACGGTGACCCGCGACGCCGTGATGAACGGGCACGCCTACCGCCAGGGCGACAAGGCCGCGCTCTTGTACCAGGCGGCCAACCGCGACGACACGGTCTTCGAGGACCCGGAACGCTTCGACATCGCCCGCTCACCCAACCCGCACGTGGGCTTCGGCTCGGCCGGCCCGCACTTCTGCCTCGGCGCTCACCTGGCCAGGCGCGAGATCACGGCCATGCTGCGGGAGCTGTTCGGCCGCGTCCCCGACATCCGGGCGGCCGGCGAGCCTGACTACCTGCTGTCCAGCTTCATCAACGGCATCAAGCACCTGCCGTGTGAGTTCGGCTGAGCAAGAGCCAGGCACGTCTGCTTTCACCGGTTTAGCCGGATGGTCACTGCCAGGCGAATGTCGGCAGCCCTAGGTACCGTCTGCACATGTCCCGGCTGGCGGCCACACGTATCCGGCTGTGCCCCGGCGGAACTTCACGTCGCCCGTGAATTTGGAAGCAGGTGGTCATGGACGGTGATCGGGTCAGACGAGCCACGCAGGCCGCCCGGCACCAGGCTGCCGGCAGCGTCGCTATCACGTGCCCGGGCTGTTCAGCGGCTGGAGGCACGTCCTTCCTGACGATGAGCAGGTTGCATCGGCTGCGCGCGCAAAAGACCTGGTAAAAGGCGCCCTTGCCATGCAGCCGGGAAGCGCCGCGCGGGCTCTCCTGCAGGCCTTGGTCGTCCCATCCGGACCTGGTGACCATCTCGTGACCATCGGGAGCTGGAGCACGAGCGTCACCGTCGCCTCGGACGGCGGCATTGAGATCGAGAACCCGGTGGTCTGCGCCCGCCTGCACCAGATGGTCACTGACGGCGAGGAGAGCGGGATCATCGTGCGCAGTTTCACCAGCGAGGTGTCTCACACGCTTCCGAATGGCATCAGCATCCCGGTCAAGGAGGTGCGCGGCTGGCGCCTCAGCGATGGTGTGTTCTATCCGCTGGATGCGCAGGCCATCTGCGCCGCGAGCTGCACCGATGCCAGTACTGGCGTGCCCCTTGAGGCAGAGCGCGGCGTTCGGTATGCCGACGCCTATCCGGTGGTCGCCTGAGCTGGCGCCAGCGCACGCCTCAGACGTGGCTCGCCGAGAGCGCGGTCAGCACGGAGAGCAGGATCGCGACGGCGGCCGCCGTGCCGTGCAGCAGGACTAGGCGCGGCGGGAAGTGCCAGGCGCCCTTAAGGCGGTGCCTGGCCGCCCGCAGGTTGTGCACCAGCCAGGTGAGCCCGATGGCGATCGCGACCATCAGGATGCCGAAGGAGATCCAGGCGAACGGCGTGTAGCGCACGAACACGTACATGAACCAGCAGGCCAGGCCGGTGACCGCGAGCGCCGGATGGCTGAATTCCAGCAGCGGGTGCTCACCGGGTGGCGCGACCACCTTGACCTTGGGACCAGGCGGCGGTTTTCCGTCGGCGGTGAGCGGTACCGCAGCGAGTCTCGCCTGGAGGCCCGGCGCCCGGACGGCCTCGGCAGCCGCCGGCGTGGCCTGCGCCGTCGCCAGCGTCGTCTCGACGCCCGCGCCAGCTTCCTTGGCAGCCGCCTCAGCCGCTTCCGCCTCGGCCTCCCGGCGCCTGGCCGCCCCGCCGGTGCCCAGCAGCGAGACGCCGGCTGCCGCGGTGATCACGTAGAGGACCAGCGCCACGATCGCCACGCTGCTGCCGCCTCCGTACTGTCGACTCCGTCCGTCGCCGATCAGGCTAGTCGACGGCGGGGCCACTCCCCATGCCCGGTCACGATGCGCCGCCCGCACCACCGCAACGAGCAGTCGGCCGGAACGGTCGGAGTCCGGGTTTCACTGCCGCAATCAGGCTCTGACCTGCCAATTCATCGCATGGGTGGACGCTCTGACGCCGCAGCGGTCCTCTAGCCAACCGGTTGTCATAACTAGCTGTAGTCGACTCAGTGCAGCGTGTATAACTAGAACCCCGCGCGGCACTCGGGGGCCAGGAGTCCAGGCCACTACCGGGTCAGCGAGGTCCAAGGCCCATCTGGCCATGACCCATCAACCGGGTCATGAGCAGGCGACCCGGCCACGGACCGGCACCGCGCGGGAACGGGGGAACCGCGAGTCGCGGAGGGGGACCGTTGTCCCGGCCGGGCGCGCACCGGCGCGATCGCCGGAGGCCGTCACGTGCTGAGCGTACGACGGTCGCGACGAGCGGTGGGATCTTCGTCCTGTGGACGGCGCCACCCGGGGGCGTGGCGCCGTCCACAGGCGAAGGCAGCATTCGCACCGGCCCGGGCGGCGATGCCGCGGGCCGTACGCCAGGGCGCCGGGGGCGCCGCCTCAGCTCAGCGCGTTGATCGCCCCGGCCAGGTCGAAGTCGGCGCCGGTGAGGCCCCCGGCCGAGTGCGTCGACAGCGTCAACGTCACCTTGTTCCATTCGATCAGGATGTCCGGGTGGTGGTTGGCCCGCTCGGCCACGTACGCCACTGCCCCGACAAAGAGCATCGCCTCCTTGAAGTCACTCTGCGTAACCGTCGTGACGATGCTGTCGCCCCGGCGTGTCCAGCCAGGCACCGCGGCCAGCCGGCCGGTGATCTCATCTTCGGTAAGCAGTCCCATGTCTCACGATTCTGGCCCGCGGCCCGACGGAGTTCCAGCCGGCCCGCGGCCGCCGCCGGCCCGCGCGCTCCGACGTCGGGAGACTCGCTTATCGGGAAGACATGGGACGAAGCGGCCAGCAGGGTCGGCGGTCCGCCCGGCGATCGGTAGGCTGGCTCCAGCCGGGGCGCCACGGCTTGACCTTCGACCGCGCCGGCCGCCCGAACGGACGTTGTCGAGAGGTGCCACCCGGCCATGGAGCGCATATGACAGACCCGCATGCGCTGCTGCGCCGCACGCCGCTGACCAGCGTGCACGAGCGCCTCGGCGCGACGCTGACCGGATTCGCCGGGTGGCTGATGCCGCTGCGCTACGGCAGCGAGACGGCCGAGCACAACGCCGTGCGCACGGCGGCCGGGCTCTTCGACCTCTCGCACATGGGCGAGATCATGGTCACCGGGCCCGGCGCCGCCGCGGCGCTGGACTACGCGCTGGTCGGCCAGCCCTCCACGCTGGCGCCCGGCCGCGCCAGGTACACGATGATCTGCGCAGCGGACGGCGGGATCCTCGACGACCTCATCGTCTACCGGCTTGCCGACGCCGAGTTCCTTGTCGTCGCCAACGCGGCCAACACCGACGTCGTCGCCAAGGCGCTGACCGAGCGGGCCGGCGCGGGTGCCCAGGTCGCGGACCGGACCGACGAGTATGCGCTGATCGCCATTCAGGGCCCGAACGCGACGTCGATCCTGACTCCGCTGACCAACGCCGATCTTGGTGCGGTGAAGTATTACGCCAGCTATCCGGCGACCGTCGCCGGCCGGGAAATCCTGCTGGCCCGGACCGGCTACACCGGCGAGGACGGCTTCGAGCTGTTCACCGCGCCGCAGGACGCCGAGCCGATCTGGGCGGCGCTGACCGAGGCCGGCGCGGGTCATGGGCTGCTCCCGGCCGGCCTGTCCGCACGGGACACGCTCCGGCTCGAGGCCGGGATGCCGCTCTACGGCAACGAGCTCGGGCCCGACCTCACCCCGTTCGACGCCGGGCTTGGCCGGGTGGTCAAGCTCGACAAGCCCGGCGACTTCGTCGGCCGCGCGGCGCTCGAGGAGCGCGCCGCGGCAACGCCGCAACGCGAGCTGGTCGGGCTCGTCAGCCGGTCCAGGCGAGTGCCGAGACACGGCTACGACGTGCTCTGGGACGAGGCCGCGTGCGGGACAGTGACCAGCGGGGCCCCGTCGCCGACGCTCGGCAGGCCGATCGCGATGGCCTACGTCGAGCCGGGCGTCGCGCTCGAGGCACGCCAGGCCGGGGACGGCGGCGGGGAGCCCAGCCGGCTCGCCGTCGACATCAGGGGCAGCGCCGAGTCCGCCGACGTGGTGCCGCTGCCGTTCTACCGCCGCACACCCAAGTCTTAGCCGCACACCCAAGTCTTAAAGGAGAGAGGGCCACCATGAGCGTTCCCGACGAGCTGCACTACACCCGTGAGCACGAGTGGGTGGCCGTCGAAGGATCCACGGCGACCGTGGGCATCACCGACCACGCGCAGCAGGCCCTCGGCGACGTCGTCTACGTGTCAGCGCCAACGCCGGGCAGCAAGGTGACGGCGGGCGAGCCGTGCGGCGAGGTCGAGTCCACGAAGTCGGTGAGCGACCTCTTCGCTCCGGTCGACGGCGAGGTGGCCGACGTCAATGCGGAGCTCGGGGAGAACCCCGGCGTGGTCAACGCCGACCCGTACGGGGCCGGCTGGCTGTTCAAGGTCACCCTCCCCGGCGGCGGTGGCGAACTGCCGCCCGGCCTGCTGACCGCCGCCGAGTACGAAGAGTTCATCGCCGGCGAGGAATGAGCGTGGCGGTAACACCGGGCGACCTGCTCCGGTACAACGCGGCGACCGCGCACCTCGAGCCGCCGTTCGCTGTGGTCGACCTTGCGGCCATGCGCGCCAACGCCGAGGCGATGCGGCTGCGCGCCGCGGGCAAGCCGATCCGGCTGGCCAGCAAGTCCGTGCGGTGCCGCGAGCTGATCAGCCAGGTACTTCGGATGGATGGCTTCCGCGGCGTTCTGGCGTTCACCCTGCCCGAGGCGCTCTGGCTGGCCGAGCAAGGCGTGAGCGACCAGATTCTGGTCGGCTACCCGACGGCGGACCGCGCCGCCCTGGCCAGGCTGGCCGGCAACCCGGCGGCAGCCGCCTCGATCGCCATCATGGTGGACTGCCCCGAGCACCTTGACATGATCGAGAAGGCGGCCGCTAGCGTGGCCGAGCCGCATCAGGTCCGGGTGTGCATCGACATCGACGCGAGCTACATGGCGCTGAACGGGCTGCTGCGGGCCGGCGCGCGCCGGTCTCCGATCCGGACCCCCGGCGAGGCCGTCGCTTTTGCCGCAGCCGTCGTTGCCCGGCCCGGGCTGCGCCTTGTCGGCCTCATGGCCTACGAGGGGCAGATCGCTGGCGTCGGCGACCGCCCGGCCAGGCCCCTCTACGGCCTGGCCGTCCGCTACATGCAGCGGCAGTCCGGCGCCGAGCTTGCCCGGCGCCGGGCCGCGATCGTCGCTGCCGTCCGGGACGTCGCTCCGCTCGAGTTCGTGAACGGCGGCGGCACCGGCTCGCTGGAGAAGACGGCGGCCGAGGCGGCGGTGACCGAGATCGGCGCCGGGTCCGGGCTCTACCAGCCCCGGCTGTTCGACAGCTACCGGGGTTTCCGTGGCACACCGGCGGCATTCTTCGTACTCCCCGTCGTGCGCAAGCCGGGCCGGCGGGTGGTGACCGCGCTGGGAGGCGGCTACCTGGCCTCCGGCCCAGCCGACCGGGCGCGGCTGCCGTCCCCTTACCTCCCAGCCGGGCTCCGGCTGGATCGCCAGGAGGGCGCGGGCGAGGTACAGACGCCGTTGCTGGGCGCCGCCGCAGACCGGCTGCAGATCGGCGACCGGGTGTGGATGCGCCACGCCAAGGCAGGCGAGCTGTGTGAGCGATTCAGCGAATTGCACTTGATTGAAGCAAATGCAGTGGTCGCGACCGTTCCGACGTATAGGGGTGAGGGTAAGACCTTCCTCTGAGACCATGATCGCTGCTCGCGAATGGGAGGCCGCCCATGACGCAGCAGGACGTCGCCACATGGGCGCCGCCGGCACAGTCGCGGAAGCGCCGCGCCGGCCGGACCCTGTTCTGGGTGCTGGTCGGGCTCGCCCTCGCGGTGCTCGCCACCAGCATCGCGATGCCGGTCTTCACCATCCAGCCCTATCTCGAGCAGTCCACGTCGATGCAGCCGACAATCGCGCCGGGCGACCAGATGCTGGCCGTCGAGGGATCATCCGGCATCCGCCGCGGCGACATCGTGGTGCTCCGGGTGCCGGCCAAGGTCTCCGGCACCGATGAACTGTTCGTAAAGCGGGTGATCGCCCTGCCCGGCGATCACGTGGCCTGCTGCAACGCCAAGCGCCAGGTCACGGTCAACGGCAAGGCTCTCAGCGAGAACTACCTGTACCCGGGGGACCCGCCATCCCGGACCAGGTTCTCGGCCACCGTCCGCAAGGGCGAGATCTGGGTGATGGGCGATCACCGCAACATCTCGGTCGACTCACGCAAGTGGGGCCAGGTGCCGCTGCGTGGCGTCGTTGGCCGGGTGATCCTCATCGTCCACGGTTCCTCGTTCGCCACGGTGCGTACGCCGTTGGCGTTCGTCGCCAAAGGCCTGGCACCCGTGGACACCCGCCTGGGCATGTACATCCGCCTCGCGATCGCCGCGGCGGCGTCCCTCGTCTTGCTGCTGCTTCTCGCCATCTTCGGGATCACCCGCTTCGCAATCCGGCGTCGGCGCCGAAACCGCCGCGCGCCGCCGACCGGGCCGGGCCCGCCGCCCATCTCCGCCCCGAGACCGGTGCTGCAGCCGCTGTACGGGGTTTACCGGGTTCCCCTAGACGACAGCGAGGAGAGGCCACACCCCGCAGACACTCAGGACAAGCCACCGGAAACTGAGGAGAAATCACCCCCACCCGAGACTCAGGACAAGCCACACCCACCGCAGACTCAGGACAAGCCAACCCCAGCGGAGGCTACGGAGAAGTCACCCCCACCGGAAACTGAGGACAAGCCACAGCCGGCGGAGACTCAGGCGAAGCCACGCCCGGCGGAGGCTACGGGAAGCTCCTGAACGTCCCGCTTTGATCTCCGATCGCGACGAGCGCACCTGAGCCCGCCGCCCGCCCGGCTTGGCAGGCGACGCTAGCTTGACGGGCAGCTCGACGCGTAGATGTACGGCTTGACGCTGGCGCTGTTCATGTTGGCCGGGGTGACCGCGATCAGCGGAGTGGCGATGTTCTTGGTCACCGGTTTGCCGTCGATTGCGTTCAGCGCCTGCTGCACGCCGTCCGATCCCTCGAGCGCTGGCTCCTGAGCGATCGCGAGCTGAATGGTGCCAGAGTGCATCATGGTCATCTGCGTCGCGTCCGCGTCGAACGTGGCCAGCTTCACCTTGCCGGTCTTGCCGGCGTGCGCGATGCCGGACGCCGCACCCTCGGCGGTGATCACGTTGGCGGCGAAGGCGCCGTTGAGGTTCGGGTTCGCGGCGATGTCACCCTCGATGAACGAGGTGGCGGTGCCCACGCTGTCGGTGTCGTCGTTCTGCTCGGCGAGCAGCTTGATGCCCGGGAATTTGGCCGCCATCTCCGCCTGGAAACCGGCGATCCTGGCGTCGGTTGTGGACACCCCCTTGGCGACGCTGATCACGGCGACGGTGCCCTTGCCGCCGAGCAGCTTGCCGAGGGTGTCGGCGGCGAGCTTGCCGCCGGCCTCGTTGTCCGACGAGATCCTGGACAGGCCGATCGCTGAGTTAGCGGATGACGTGTCCACAAAGATGATCTTGGTGCCGGCGTGCTGCACCTTCAGCAGGTCCGGGTCGAGCGCCGCGCTGTCGGTCGGCGCCACGATCAGCGCGTCCGGGCGGGTAACCGCCGCCGTATCGATGAGCGGCTTCTGCTCGGGGATGCTGAACGTCGCCGGGCCGGTGACGGTCAGCTTCACGCCGAGCTTCTTCGCCTCTGCCTCGGCTCCGCACTCCATCGTGACGTAGAAGTCGTCGCTCTTGGTCCCGACGATCAACTCCATCGTCTTCGGCGAGCTGCTGCTGCTGCCTTTGCTGCTCGATGAACCGCAACCTGCCGCGGCCGCGGCAACTAGCGCGATGACGGCCACGCCAGTGAGCGTGACGGTGAGTCTGCTCCGCATCGTTCCTCCTGTGCGATAGGTCCGAGAGCCCCTCGGCCGCTGTCATGCCGCCTCAGCCGCGCTGCCTGCCCAGCTGCCAGAGCGCCGCCAAGCGCATCCGGCCGCTGCCACGCTGCCGGCGGCGGAACTGATCGAGATACACGGCCGCCACCAGCGCGGCGCCGATAGCCACCTCCTGCCAGTACTGGTTGACCCCGATGATGACCAGGCCCTCGAGGAGCACCGTCGAGAACGCCAGGCCGATGAACGAGCCGACCATCGAGCCCCGGCCGCCGAACAGGCTGGCGCCGCCGAGCGCGACGGCCGTGATCACCTCGAGGTTGTCGAACGCGTGCCCGGCGATCGTCGTGGAGTCGAAGGAGGCCAGCGAGAGGATCCCGCCCACACCGGCCAGCAGGCCGGACAGCGCGTAGATCTTGATCAGGTGCCGGTCCACCCCGATTCCGGCCCGGCGCGCGGCCTCCGGGTTCGACCCGATCGCGTACGTATACCTGCCGAACCTGGTGACCGCGAGGACCAGGCCGCCCACGATCGCGATCGCGAAGCTGATCACGATCAGCCAGGGCACACCCAGGACGCTGCCCAGACCGATGGTGTTGACCAGCCGGTTCGGCACGGTGCGGAAGTCGGCGCCGCCGGTGATCAAGTACGCGACGCCCTCGCCCGCCGCGATGAATCCGGCCAGCGTCACGATCAGCGGCGGCACCTTGCCCTTGGCGACGAGGAACCCCTGCAGCGCACCCCAGGCACAGGCGGTCGCCAAGCCGACCAGGCAGCCGACCACGATCGCGGCCCAGCTCGCGTTCGCGCCCCCGTGGTGGATGCAGTACAGGTCGGTCATGACGCCCGCCAGGACGAGCAGCGAGCCAACCGACAGGTCAATGCCGCCGGTGATGATGACGAACGTCTCCCCGACGGCCATCACGAGCAGCCACGCCGCATCCTGTCCCATCAGCGAGAAGTCCGTCAGGGTAAGGAACTTGCCTGGCGCCTTCACGGTGAAAACGACGATCAGGATGACCAGCGCCAGTAGCAGCCAGGTCTCGCTCGCCCCGGCGAACCGGCCGGCGAGCCGCCGGCCGAGATCGGGCCAGCCCGCCGTGGCCCGGGAGGGCTGGCCGCCAGGCGCCGGCCGCGGCGAGTGCTCGGGCGCGGCCGGGACCTCGGCCGCGTGCGGCGATTCGGTCACTGCGTGTCCCCTCGGCCGTTGCCACTCAGCTCGAGCGAGCCGGTCATCGCGCCGACGAGTTCGTCCACCGAGGTCTGCGCCGCGGTGTAGGAAGCGACGCGCCGGCCCATCCTGAGCACCTCGATACGGTCGGCGACCGCGAGCACCTCGGGCATGTTGTGGCTGACCAGCACGACCGACACGCCGCGGTCGCGGACCCGGCGGATGACGTCGAGCACCCTCCCGCGCTGGACCACGCCAAGCGCCGCTGTCGGCTCGTCCATGAAGATGATCCGGCTGGCGAACAGGACCGCCCGGGCCACGGCGACCGACTGGCGCTGACCGCCGGACAGCATGCCAACGGGCGCGGTGACGTCGGGAAGCTGGATGCCCAGTTCGGCGAACGCGGTCACCGCCCGCTCCCGCATGGCGCGCCGGTTCAGCACGCGCACAAACGGGATCCGGTAGAGCTCCCTGCCGAGGTACAGGTTGGCGGCGGAGTCCAGGTCGGGTGCTAAGGCCAGGTCCTGGTAGACCGCCTCGATGCCGAACCCGCGTGCGTCGAGCGGGCTGGCCAGCTGAACCGGCGCTCCGTCAACCAGGATCTCCCCCGCGTCCGGGCGGATGGCGCCGACAAGCGTCTTGACGAGCGTGCTCTTGCCCGCCCCGTTGTCCCCGATGAGCGCGACGACCTCGCCGGGGAACGCCACGAAGTCCGCGTCATCCAGCGCCAGGACGTGCCCGTAGTGCTTGGACACCTTGCGGGCTTCGAGCACAGGTTCTGTCATCCGGGGCAGTTCTCCCTGATAACGTTAACATCGCGTTGGCGATTCTTTAGCGCGCTGCGCTGCCTGTCAAGGGGGGCCGCCCGGTATGCCACTAAAACGGTATCAAGCCTTGATATTTGGGCGTAATGAACCATCCCAAACAGGTCATACATCGCAGTATGCTAGGCCGCGAAGGTGCACCGGGCGGGCGCTACGGACCGCCCAGCCGGGCGATCTCAGTGGTAACGATCTCACCGCCCGTATCCCGCTGATCCGGGCGCTGGGATGACCGCGCGCATCCCGCTCACCGGGGCGCTGGGATGACCGCGCGTATCCCGCTCATCCGGGCGCTGGGATGACCGTGCGCCCCACCATGCGGGACGTGGCACGCGCCGCAGGCGTCAGCCCGATGACCGTGTCGCGGGTGGTGAACGGCGAGGCGAGCGTGATGCCGGAGACCGCGGCCAAGGTGGAGCGGGCGATCCGCCGGCTCGGCTTCCAGCGCAACGAGGCCGCCCGGCGGCTCCGCCGCAAGGGCCAGCCGACGCAAACCATCGGCTTGCTCGTTGACGACCTTGCCAACCCGTTCTTCGCCGCCCTGGCAGCGGCGGTCGAGGATGCCGCGCGGCAGCACAACTACGTCGTGCTCATCGGCAGCTCCAACGACAGCCTGCGCAGGGAACGCGAGGTGGTCGCGGCGTTCTGCGCCAGGCAGGTGGACGGGCTGATCGTGGTGCCGGTCGCCGGCAGCCACCGCTTCCTGGCCGAGGAACTCGCCCGCGGCACCAAGGTGGTGTGCGTGGACCGTCCCGCGGACGGGCTGGCGGTCGACAAGGTGCTCGTGGACAACCGCGCCGGGGCCCGCAGGGCCGTCAGGCACCTGCTGGACCAGGGGCACCGGCGCATCGGCTACCTTGGCGACCGCGAGGACATCTGGACCATCCAGGAACGCTACGCAGGCTTCTACGACGCCTTCGCCGACGTGGGCACGGAGCCCGACCCGCGGCTGGTGCGGCACGGCCCGCGCAGCCGGGCAGCGGCCGCGGAGCTGGCGTCATCACTGCTCAGCCTCGCCGATCCCCCGACGGCGCTGTTCACAACCACGGATCTGATCACCATGGGCGCCATCGACGCCCTGCAGGGTGAGGCCGACCGGGTGGCCCTGATCGGATTCGACGAGTTCGCGCTCGCTGACAAGGTGAGCCCGCCGGTCACCGTCGTCGCCCAGGACCCGGTCGCGCTCGGGGCGACCGCCGCGCAGCTGCTGTTCTCCAGGATCACCGGCGACACCTCGCCGCCCCGCGAGGTCATCCTGCTGACCCGGCTGGTGATTCGCGGCTCGGGCGAGATCCCGCCGCGCGCCTGAATCTCGCGGCGGCGGGCGTACCGGCACGTCGGCCGGGGTCGTCGCGGAGACATCGTTGTCACAGACGAATCCCATCAGATACCTGCTAACAGGGCTGATCGGCAATATGCCATGATTCCCTGCATCGTAGGTCTTGACAGCGCTGCCGCAGGGGCGAAATATCAAAGACGATTTTGACATCGTTGTCAGAACGGCTGTCCACCACGCTGGCAAGCGGGGCTGACTGGTCGCCCCTGGGGGGATGCGGAGCGGTGTTCGGCCGTGCGCATGGGAGGACGGCCAAATGACAGCGAAGCGCCCGGCGTGGCTTACCCGGTGGCCGGCGGCGGCGACCCTCGCGGCGGCGGGGATCCTGACGATCGGCATGTCGGTCGGAAGCACGGCCCTCGGCGGCGCAGCCTTCGGCAGCGCGGCCACCGGCAGCGCGGCGCTCGGCAGCGCGGCTACCGGGGCCGGATCAGCCCCGCACCCCGCGCCGAGCCTCAGCCCGCAGCCAGGCCCGAGCACGACCCCGCAGCCGGGCCGAAGCAGCGCGAGCGCCACCGGCCACGCGCCCACGCGGCAGCGTACGAGCTGCACGGAGGCGGCAGACGGCCACCTGGCCAACTGCCCGAGGCCGGTGTCGCGCAGCAAGCTTCCCGCGGGCGCGAAAAACAAGGCCACGGTGAGCCAGCCGGTGAGCGACCTCGCCACGCTGGTCGACACGCGGACCTGGACCTCGGGCGGCGGCAACACGTTCCCCGGGGCCGACGTGCCGTTCGGCATGGTCCAGTGGAGCCCGGACACCTCGCCCGACCGCAGCGACGGCGGCGGCTACAACTACGGCGACACGAGCCTGTCCGGCTACAGCCTGACCCACGTTTCCGGGCCCGGCTGCGGCGCCGCGGGCGACGTGCCGATCCTGCCGATGACCGGTGCGCTGCCCAGCGGCGACCCGAACAACGCCACCACCTCGTTCACGAACACCGGGGAGATCGCGCAAGCGGGCTATTACTCGGCCGACAGCAACATGCCCAGCACGATCACCTCAGAGTTCACCGCGACCCCGCACAGCTCCATGGGCCGGTTCACGTTCCCGAAGACCACCTCCGCCGACTTCCTGATCAAGCTGCAGGACAGCGAGAACGGCGACTATGGCGACAGCGCCCAGATCGTCGGCGACGACGAGGTCACCGGCACCGACACCAGTGGTTACTTCTGCGGCGAGACCGACAACGACGGGCAGACGCAGCTGAATACGGTGCACTTCGACATCGTGTTCAGCCAGCCGTTCACCGCCTCGCAGGTGATCACCGAGTCCGGGCAGACGGACCCGTCAGCGGTGTTCCTCACGTTCAACACCACGTCCGACCCGGTGATCGACGCCAAGGTCGGGATCTCGTACGTGAGCACCGCCAACGCCCAGCTGAACTGGCAGACCGAGAACCCGGGCTGGAACTTTGACGCGGTCAAAGCCGCGGCGCAGCGGGACTGGAACAGCCTGCTGGGCCGGATCCGGGTGTCCGGCGGCAGCTATGCGCAGACCCAGGAGTTCTACAGCCTGCTGTACAAGGACTTCCTGCAGCCCAACATCACCAGCGACGTCAACGGCCAGTTCATGGGCTCGGACATGCAGGTGCACACGGTCGCCTCGGGGCAGCGCGACCAGTACGGCATCTACTCCGGCTGGGACGTCTACCACTCGCTGGCGCAGCTGCAGGCCATGCTCGACCCCCAGGCCGCGTCGGACCAGGCGCAGTCCCTGGTCAACTACTACAGCGAGAACGGGATCCTGCAGCAGTGGGGATACCTGAACCTGGACAACTACGTGATGGTCGGCGACCCGGCGGACGCGATGATCTCCGACTACTACGCGTTCGGCGCCAGGAACTTCAACACCAGCCAGGCCCTTACCGACATGCTCAAGCAGGCCACCACCGTCAACGACGTGCGGCCCGGGGAGGCGCTGGAGGCCAAGTATGGCTATCTGCCCACCGACGGCACGTACGGGTGCTGCAACCCCCACGGGACCGTGGCCACCCTGCTCGAGGACGACACCTCGGACCTGGCCTTGTCCCAGTTCGCGTCCGAGCTGGGTGACCAGAAGGACGCGCAGATGCTCGAGGAGCGCGCCAACAACTGGGAGAACCAGTTCGACCCGGGCAACGATCTGCTCAACCCGCGCGACGAGAACGGCGACTACATCGCGGGCATCACGCCGGCCTTCGACGACAGCAACGAGCTGTACTACGTGGAGGGCGACCCCTACGAGTACCTGTGGGACGTGCCCAACGACTACTCGGCGCTGTTCTCCCTGCTCGGCGGCGACGCCAAGGTCGCGCCGGAGCTGGCACGGTACTGGTCGCAGCCCAACGGTTACGGCACGTACGCCGAGGTCAGCAACGAGTTCGACCTCGGCGAGCAGGACGCGGCCGACTACGCCGGCGACCCAGCGGGCACCCAGCTCGCGATCAACACGATCGACAACACCGTGTACCTGCCCGGGCCCGACGGCCTGGCCAACAACGACGACCTCGGCGCGGAGAGCTCCCAGTTCATCTGGCAGATGCTGGGCATGTACCCGGAGAACCCGGGCAGCGACACCGTACTGCTGAACGGCCCGGGCTTCCCGCACGAGTCGATCACGCTCGCGTCCGGCAGGACGGTCACGGTCAACGCCCCGGGCGCCTCGCCCACCCAGTTCTACGTCCACTCGCTGGCCATCGACGGCCGGCCGGACAGCAGGCTGTCCATCCCGCTCTCCGCCCTGGCCAGGGGCGCGACGATGGACTGGACCCTCGGCACCAGCCCGAGCTCGTGGGGCAGCGCACCGCAGGACGCCCCGCCGTCATACACCGCGGGCCTGCGGCCGGTCGTGGGATACACCTCGAGCCAGCAGGTGGACGTGGCCCCGGGCGGCACGAGCACGGTCCAGCTCAGCGCGCGGAACGCGACCGACCGCCCGCAGACCGTTCAGGCCAGCGTGACGGCGCCATCCGGGCTGACCATCACGCCGGCCAGCGGGACGATCAGGGTGCCGCCGGACGGCAGCGCATCGCTGACGCTGACCGTGCAGGCCAGCTCGTCGGCGGCGCAGACGTTCTACTCCATCCCCGTCACCCTCACCGACGGCGGGACAACGCTGCCCTCGGTGACCCTGACGGTGCTGGTCGCGCCGCCCGGCAGCCTGCTCACCGCATTCAACAACGCGGGGATCTCCAACGACTCCGACGTGTCGGCGGCGGACTTCGACGCCGACGGGAACAGCTACTCCGCGCAGGCCCTGGCCGCCGACGGAATGACCGCGGGCCAGCCGGTCACGGTCGACGGCACGACGTTCACCTGGCCGCTTCCCGCGCCCGGCTACCCCGACAACGCGATCGCCGACGGCCAGCAGGTCACGGTCAGCGCCCCGGCGGGCACACAGTCGCTCGGGTTCCTTGGCTCGGCCACCGACGGCCCGAGCCAGGGGGTCGCCACGCTGCACTACTCGGACGGCACCGTCGCGCGGTACTGGCTGGGCCTGAGCGACTGGACGCTCAACGCGGGCACGTCCACGCCGTCCTACGGCAACCAGGTCGCCGCCAGCATGACGTACCGCAACTGCGCGGGCTGCTCGCCCGCGCAGCAAACGGTCGGCACCGACATGCTCTACGCGGCGCTGCCGGTCGACCCGGGCAAGACGCTCACCAGCGTGACCCTGCCGTCCGGGGCCACCCAGGGCCAGCTGCACATCTTCGCGATCGCCGCGTCGGCCCAGCCGCCGAGCGCGCCGGTGGCCGCGTCCGTCAGCCCGGCGACCGCCGCGGCCGGCCAGCAGGTGACGATCACCGGCTCCGGCTTCGGCGCCACCCAGGGGTCGGGATACGTCGCGTTCTCTGACAACGGCACCAACTGGGGAGCCCCGGGCAACACCGCCACCCTCCAGATCGACAGCTGGAGCGACACGGCGATCACGTTCACCGTGCCCACGCCGAGCGGGACGGGCGGCGAGTGGCACGTGTGGCCGGGGACGGACGCCTCGGTGACGGTCGCGAACAGCTCAGGCGACGTTTCCGGCAGCCCCGTGCTCGCGATAACCCCGACGGACAACCCGGCCGACTACTACGACAACACCGGGATCTCGCCAGACGACGACCAGACGTGTGGCAACTACGACGGCGACGGCTACAGCTATTCGGCCACCGCGCTGGCCGGCGCGGGCCTGACCCCGGGCACCTCGGTGACCGCCGGCGGCCTGAGCTTCACCTGGCCGAATGTGGCCGCGTGCGCGCCGGACAACATCCTGGCCTCCGGGCAGACCATGCTGGTGAACGGCACGGCCGGGGCCAGCACGCTCGGGCTGCTGGGGTCGTCGACCAACGGGTCGTCGCAGGGCACGATCGCGATCAACTACACCGACGGCACGTCCTCGACCCAGACCGTGTCGTTCAACGACTGGGCGTCGTCGCCGGGCGACGGGGACACCGCGGTGGCCACGATGGCGTACCGCAACTCGACCAGCGGCACATCCCAGTCCATCACCATGTACGTCTTCGCCACTACCGTTCCCGTGGACCCGTCGAAGACCGTGGCGTCGATCACCTTCCCCGATGTCAGCAGCCAGGTCGGGTCGAGCACCACGGCGATGCACGTCTTCGCCGTGAGCCTCGGCTCCTGAGTCGATCCCGGAGCGAACTGGAACCACCGGCGCGGTCCCCGCCGTCAAAGTAGGCAGTCAGCGGTGCCCCAGGCTTGTGACAACGCTGTCTATACTCTGCGTGGCGCGGGCGGGCCAATGGCCTGGCTGCGCCGGAACGGGGGGACGGGATGACCGCTGGCGACCAGACCGGGCCGCAGCGCGTCGGCAGGCCGGTGGCGGGCACCCGCAGCCGGCCGACGATGGGCGACGTGGCCACGTACGCCGGCGTGGCGCTGAAGACCGTCTCGCGGGTGGTCAACGGGGAGCCCGGGGTGACGCCGGCGATGGCCGAGCGGGTCCGCGCCGCCATCGACCAGCTCGGCTTCCGGCGCAACGACGGCGCCCGCATGCTGCGCAAGGGGCAGACCGCATCGATCGGCCTGATCACCGAAGACATCGCGGACCCGTTCTACTCGGTGCTTTCCCGCGCGGTGGAGGACGTGGCCCGCGCCGAGGGGCATCTGCTGCTCACCGGGTCCAGCGACGAGGACCCGGTGCGTGAGCGCGAGCTAGCGCTGGCGTTCTGTGCCCGCCGGGTCGACGGGCTGATCGTGATCCCGGCATCAGACGATCACACTTACCTGCTGCCGGAGATCTCGGCGGGTCTGGCCACGGTCTTCGTCGACCGGCCGGCCTGATCGAAGCCGACACGGTGCTCAGCGGCAACGTCGAGGGCGCCAGGGAGGGCGTGGCCCACCTGATCCGCCGCGGGCACCGGCGGATCGGCTACCTCGGCGACGCCCCGCGCATCTACACCTCGATGCTCCGCCACCGCGGGTACCGGGAGGCCATGGCGCATGCTGGGCTGCGGGTGGACGACGCGTGGGTCGCCATGTCCTCCCCCAGCCAGGACAGCATCCGGCTCGCGCTGCACCGGATGCTCGCCGGGCCGGCCCCGGTCACGGCGCTGTTCTTTGGCAACAACCGCATCTCGGTGGCCGCGGTGCGCGAGCTGCGGGCGCTGGCCGGGACGCACGAGCTCGGCCGCGGCCCGGCGTTCGCCGGCTTCGACGACTTCGAGCTCGCCGACATGCTCAGCCCGGGGGTTACCGTGGTGGCGCAGGACGTCGCCAGGCTCGGGCGGGTCGCGGCGCAGCTGCTCTTCAGGCGGCTGGCCGGGGACCGGGGACCGGCCGAGCGAATCGAGATCGCCACGCAGCTCATCGAGCGTGGCTCCGGAGAGATTCCGCCGAGCTAGTGGCTACTTGCGGCGTTTGCCCCATATCCTCAGGATCGTCACGCTGACCACCGCCAGGCCCACGGCCGCGGCGGCGAGGCGCACCTCGGGCCGCGCAGCCTGCTCCAGCACGCGCTCGCGCAGCTTACGGACGTTGCTGGCCGGGCTGACCCGTTCCGCGAGCGTGTCGATGGTCTGGGCCAGGCTCTCTCTGGTGCGCTCGATCTGCGCGACAATCGCGTCCGGATCGGTCCCGTTCACGGCCCCGCGCGCGGCGACCGTGCCGTGCACTTCAACAGCGCTGCCCGGATCGGCCATCGCTAGTGTCCCTCCTGTGCCGCGCCCCCAAGGCGAATCCAGCGTTCCGGTTAGTCTCCCAGGCTGGCGCCGGGCCCGCACGGCCGGCCCGCCGTGCGGGCGTGTCGCCGTGCCTCACCGCATCTGGGACTGCGCCCCCATGGACCGGTCCCGCTGGGCGGCGATCGCGAACAGCAGCGCGTCGACGAGCGCGAGGAACTTCATCGCGTGGTCCTTGGTCACCCGGGTCGGGTCCGCGGCGACGGAGTTGCGCAGGGTGACCACGCCGTCGACGGCCCGCACGATCGACTCGGGCACGAGCGCCTGGTCCCGCGCGAAGCGGGCGATGGCCGTCGGGTCGCCGCTGCCGACGGGCACCAGCTTGCCGGCGGAGCCGAGGAGATCCCGCAACGCCGCCTCCACCGCTCCGTAGGCCTGAGCGATCGCGGCCGGAGGGTCGTCTTCGGTTGCCGCGGCGAATCTGAGCAGCACCGGGAGCGATGCCGGTGCGCCGGCCGACACCGTGGCCGTCAGCTCGGCCTTGACCTGGCTGGCGGTGCGGTCGAACTCGGCGTCGGACTGGCCGGAGCGCAGCCGCCGCAGGCCGGACGCCAGCTGCATCAGGATGTCGACGATCGGACGGCGGAGGAATACCACGATCACCACGATCGCGATCGGCCAGGCAAGCGCGCCGACAAAGTCAACGACGAATTGCATCCCGGACATACAAGTACGGTAGCGGAATGGCGGTCAAAGCGGTGATCTTCGATACTGCCGTATGACCACTCCCCCGGCCGGGCCGCGTGGCTGGCGCAATCTGGGTGAGCAGCCCGTCGTCGAGACGCCCTGGTTCCGGCTCCGCCAGGCCAGGGTCGAGCTGCCCGGCGGCCGGCAGCTGGATCATTACCTGCTTCGGCTCCCGGCGCTGACCATGACCGCCATGCTCGATGGCGAGAGCCGGGTGCTGCTGCTGTGGCGGCACCGGTTCATCCCGGACAGCCGGGGCTGGGAGTTGCCGTCCGGGATCGCCGCTCCCGGCGCTGACCTGGCCGCAACCGCGGCGCGGCAGGCGCTGGCCGAGTCCGGCTGGGAGGCGATCGCGCCGCGGCCGCTGCTCACGCTGCAGCAGAACAGCGGCCTGGCCGACTCCGCCGTGCACGTTTTCGTCACCCGCCGGGCGATACACCGCGGGCCGCCGGAAGCCGACTTCGAGGCCGAGCGGATCGAGTGGATTCCGCTCACCGACGCGCCGGCGCTCATTTCCGGTGGCCAGGTCAAGGACGCCAGCACGGCCGCGGCTCTGCTGTGGCTGCACGCGAACATGCCTAGGATCGAGCCGTGACGGTGGAAGCAGTGATCTTCGACTGGGGCGGCACGCTGACCCCATGGCACACGGTGGATCACGATGCCCTGTGGCGCGAGGTCTGTGCGCTGCACTTCGCCGAAGAATTGGCGGAACGCAGCGCCGCGGCGATTCGCGCCGCCGAATGGGAGCTCTGGCGGGTGGCCGAACGCGATCACCGCAGCGCCACAATGGACCACGTGTTCGAGCGCGCCGGTGTGGCACCGACCGCCGCGTTTCTGGCCAGCTACGCGCTGGCCTGGGAGCCGCACACGCTGACCGACCCGGACGTGCCCGAGCTGTTCCGGCGGCTGCGCGCGGCGGGCGTCAAGATCGGCGTGCTGTCGAACACGATGTGGCCGCGGAGCATGCACGAGCAGGTGTTCATCAGGGACGGCGTGCTCGAGCTGATCGACGGCGCCGTCTACAGCAGCGAGATCGAATGGACCAAGCCGCACCCGGAGGCGTTTCGTGCCGCGATGGCAGCCGTCGGGGTGACCGACCCGGCGGCTTGCGTGTTCGTCGGCGACCGGCCCTACGACGACGTGTTCGGCGCGAAGCGGGCCGGCATGCGGGCCGTCCTGGTACCCAACAGTGACGTGCCCACATGGCCCGAGGCCGAGCCGGACGCGGTCATCGGCAGGCTCGCCGACCTGGCGCCGCTGATCGACGCGTGGCAGCGCGGCTGACCCGGACGCTCACCCGAAGAAGGCCACCCGGAGCCCGAGCACCAGCGCGACCAGGGCGATGGCCAGCAGCGCCTTGACGGCCAGGCCCCGCTCGTATTCGACGGCGTCCTCGATCTCGTCGTCGAACGACGGCGCCGACGGCGGCGCCCCAGGGTAGGCCGCCCGCTCGGCGGACGGCTGTGGCTGCTGGCCGTTGCTGGTCACGTCGGCGCCGCCACCTTTCCGGTCTTCTCCGTCTTGTCCCATTTCTGCTCCGCTCCGCGGAGCTCCTTCACATAGGCGGCCGTGGTGATCGCGCAGAGCAGCGGGCCGTAGCCGCCGATGTACACGAACAGCGGGCTCAGGAACTTACCGAACCGGCCTGGCTCAGCGACCTTGCCCAGGTACGCGACGCCCATGCAGGCCGCGAGCCAGAGGTAGGTGAACAGCTCGATGCCGCGGACCCAGCCGTAGGTCGGCGTGAAGCCAGCCGCGCGAATGATCTCGCGGGCTAGCCAGGCCAGAGGCCCGGGCAGGACCGCGGCCAGCAGGATCAGTACATTGACGGCCCCGGGAAAGATGAGCGCCTGGCGCCAGGTGTGCTTCCCGACGCCCGGGTCGATGAGCAGGGCGAAGGACGTGATGAAGACATAGGTGATCACGTTCGTCAGCCAGAGTATGTGGAAGGCGGTCCAGGCGAGCTGGTAGTTGATGAAGAACAGCGCGACCAGCGACCCCGAGGCAAGGACCATAAAGACCGGCAGCAGCAGCAGGCAGAACCAGAGCAGGCCGAAGCTGATGCTGCCGAGCCGGTTGCCCGGCTGATGCCGGAACCAGACATCCCGGAACATCTTGGTGACCTGGACGTTGCCGCGAGCCCAGCGCACCCGCTGCTTCCAGAGCCCGACGATGCTCCCCGGCTCCTCGGCCCAGACGGTCGCGTGCGGCTCGAAGACGACCTTCCGCCCCGCACGCTGGGTCCTGAACGTCGTGACGGTGTCCTCGGCGAGCGTGGTGTCGTCGATCCGGCCACCGACCGCCTCGATGTTCTCCCGCGAATGCAACTGCGCGCCGCCGGCCAGGCACGCGATCACGCCGAGCACCTCCTGGCTGCGGCGGGCGGCGGCCTGGGCGGTGATGTACTCGTAGCCGATGAACCTGGTCATGTAGTTACCGGGCCGGCTGCCTTCCTTGATGTAGCCCATGACCGAGCCGACCTTGGGATCGGCCAGGTGCCTGCTCATCTTGCGAAGGGAGCTGGCCTCGTAGATGACATCCGCGTCCATGATCAGGACCGCCTGCATCCAGTCGTCACCCAGGATGATGCCAAGCCCGTGGTTGAGGGTCGCGGCCTTTCCCTCGCCGCCCTTCTCCCGGCGCAGGTGGAAGACGTTACCCGGATACTCGGCGGCCTTGGCCTGGATCACCTGCGGCGTGGCGTCGGTGCTCGCGTCGTCCACCACGTAGATCCGCAGGCGTTCGAGCGGGTACTCCAGCCGCATGAGGCGGTCGATCGAGGCGCCGATGACCGCCTGCTCGTTCCACGCCGGGATCAGGATCGCCGTGCGCGGGAACCACGGCTGGCATTTCCGGTAATGCAATCGGCGGAAGTGCAGCCCGACCAGGAGGAACTGGTAGTTGGCAACCAGCAGCGGCACGGCCCCGATGATCACGAACGCCACGAGCAGCCACTCGAGCGCGAGCAGGACAACCGCCATTACGGGACCGCGCCGTGCAGCGCGCCGTCGGCAATGCGGCGGACCCACGAATAGGCCCCGATGTCCCGGCAGTCGTGGCTGTCGGTACTTGCCACCAGGTCGACGCCTGCCTCGGCGAATGCCCGGACCGTCCGGGCCGAGGGGCAGGCCCACTTCTCGTTCACCTCGAGCCGCGCGCCAGCGGCGCGTGCCTGCCGCGCGAGCTGGCCGATCGCCCGGTCGGAGACGGCTTCCTCGTCAAGCCCCATCTTGGGTACGACGCTGAACAGGTGCGCCAGTTGCGGCCGCTGATCAAGCTGCGTGGCCGTCATCAGCGCTCCTGCGGTCGCGTCGATCAGGCAGTCGATCACCTCCCCCGCGGTGACGAGACCGCTGGCGATCGCGTTGCGCATCGCACGCGGATGAACCGGCCCGAGATCGCCGGGAAACTGGTGGTCGGCGATCAGCACGACATCGGTGCCGCCGATGCATTCCGGCAGGTCGAGCCGCCCGGTCCGGTCCAGGATCTTGACCTCGACCCCGGCCAGCACGTCGAGCCCGGGCACCGGGCGAAGCGCGTCCACGGCGGACACGAAGTCCGGCACCCACGCCGAGTCGTGGCGCACGTGGTCGGCGAGGCAGAGCGTGCGCAGCCCGCGCTCGCGTGCGGTCGCCACGTTCTCCGCCACGGTGCTCACCGCGTCGCCGGAGAACGTGGAGTGGACGTGGTGATCCTGGTCGAGCGCGAAGCCGCTGGTCATGCGGCCACCCGCTGCACCTCGCCCAGCTCGACGAAGCGCTCCTCGAGATAGCGGACCATCGCCGTTTCGCTGAAGTCGGCATGCTCCGGCAGCGGCCTGCCGCGCAGCGAGTCCAGGGCCATCAGCGGCATGTCGACGCCGCTCGCGACCGTCAGCGGCATCGCCCCCGGGAAGCGCGGGTTCACCTCGAGCAGGGCTGGCCTGCCCGCCGGGTCCCGCCGGAACTGCACATTCGCGACGTACGTGAGGCCGGTAGCGGCGGCCACGCCGGCGGCCAGCCGCTCGAGCTCGCCGTCGTGCACCGTACGGCCGGCCACCGAGACCCCGGAGTCGACCCGCTCGCGTACCCGCGGCACGGCCGCGACCACGTGGCCGGTGACGTCGGCCAGGACGTCGACTGAGTACTCCTCGCCGGGCAGGTAGTCCTGGACCAGGAAGTCGGGCGAGGGTTCCAGCCGCAGGAGCTCCTCGCTGGACGCCGCGACCGAGATGCCCCGCGACCCGCTCCCGCTCCGGGGCTTGATCATCACCGGGTAGTTCCAGGACTCGGGGTCGGCGACCTTGTCCAGGCGCTCGGTCCTCGGCACCGGAAGGTGCCCGGCGCAGCGCTCGGCGAGCGCGAGCTTGTCCAGGCAGACCTCGAGCGCCGAATCGGGCGCGAGCAGCAGCTCGATCCCGGCCCGGCGGAACTCGTCCCTGGTCTTGCCCAGCGGGCGCAGCTCCGCGTCGCACGTGGGGATCAGCACGTCCACCCCCATCGCGGCGCAGCGGGCCAGCGTGGCCTCGGCGTAATGGGGGTCGGTGCCGGCCGGGACCAGCGCGCGCGCCTCGGGCGGCACCAGGTACAGGCCGGCCGCCCATGGGTCCATGTCCGCGGCGATAAGGCTCACGGACGCGTCCGCTCCCAGCGACTTCATCACCGAGACCGCGGCGGGCCCGCCGGCGCCGGTGACCATGACCCGGACACTGCGCAGCGGAAGGTTCGGGACGTTAGCGTGCGGCATGCGGCACCTCCGGGTGAGGACGGCTGTCACGGGCCAACTCGGTTGGTTCGCTGTCCGGCGAGGCTTCCGCCATGCCCGGGGCAGGGCCCGCAGGCTGGCCCTCGGTGGTGGCCTCCCGGATCACCTCGAACGCCTCGGCGTAGCGGCCGTCGCCAAAGCGCGACCAGTAGCGGGCTGTCGACTCGATCAGGTCGGGTTCCAGGTACCGCCGGATCTCCACCTGCGAGGCAAAGGCGTCGATGGCATGCAGCTTGCCCTCGATCTGCTCGTCGATGGTCACGAAGCGGGTCGGCCGGAAGTCGACGGTGGCCGACGGCGACTGGAAGCAATAGACGCGGCCCACCCCGCGGGCCGCCACCATCGCCGCCCGGTGGGTGTTGCGGTGATCCTGGTGCACGTCGTGCGGGGAGTGGGTGTAGATCACCGTCGGCCGCACCGACTCGACCACCCGGTTGATCGCGCCGATCGTCGGGTCGCCTTCGCTGATCCGGGTGTCCTTCAGGTCGTCGAGGAACAGCGTGGCGCCAATGGCGCGCGCAGCCCGGTCCGACTCCCCCGCCCTGGTGTCCTGGCTGCCGCCCCGGGCGCCCCGGCTGAGCGTCAGGATCGACACCTCGTGGCCCATGCTGCGGTGCACCAGCAGCGCGCCGGCGGCGCCGATCTCGACGTCGTCGGGGTGCGCGCCGATCGCGAGCACGGCCTGCCGCGAGGCGAGCCGGGCGGCCCGGCTCTTGGCGACAACCGCGCTGATCGTGGCCAGCAGTATGTCCTTGGGCATGGACTTCTGCAGGAACTCGTCGGCGTGATCGCGCAGCGCCGACACGGCATAATCGAGCGTCGCGTGACCGGTGATCACCACGACCGGGAGGCCGGGCGCGGCCCGGCGCAGCGCCTGCAGCAGCTCCAGGCCGGTCATTCCGGGCATCTCGACGTCGGTCAGAACCAGGTCCCAGCGTTCCGTGCTGGCCCGCTGCAACGCGCTGGCCGGGTCGGTCGTGCAGACGACGTCGAAGCCGCCGCCGTCGCCGAGAAGGTTGCTGAGGAAGCGCCCGGTCACCGGGTCGTCGTCGACAATGAGGATCCGTCCGGGCAGGTCATGATCGCTGGCGTGCACTTCTGGCGCCCCCGTGCCTGTACGCAGTGACCGTTGCTATGTCGCAATGCGCTACGTAGTGACTACATTACGTGATTTACCTCGGGCTGGCTACCCCGGGGTGGCGGCGCCTGAGTCCGCCGCCCCCGCGAGGCGCACCCGGCATGCCGCCGCTATGTCGCCGATGTCGACCTGCTGAAGCAGCTGCCGGTGCCGGTCATCCGCTGGGTCCAGGGTTCGCAGGGCAAGCTGGTAGGAACGGCGCGCAGCCAGCCTGTCACCGAGCACGTCGTAGGCACGGCCGAGGGTGAAGGCCGCGAGCGCGAAGCGGGAGTCGGCGAACAGCGCCCGGCGCATCGCCGCCACTGCCTCCGCCGGCCTGCCCGCCTCCAGCGCGACCAGCCCGTCGACGAAATGCGCGTCGGCGTCCAGCGCGTTCTCGCCGAGCAGCAACCCCACCTGGGCCATCGCACCGTCGCGGTCGCCCTTGCCCGCCGCGTCCAGCGCCGCGGCCAGCCGCTGCTCCCGGGTCGGCGGCTGCTGCCCGGCCAGGGGCTGGCGCGGTGGCCGGGGCAGCGGTCGCTTCGGCCGGCGTTCGGGTGTCGGCGGCCCGCCCGTCCGGTGCAGCGCATCGGCGGCACCGAGCACGAGCATCCCGCCGCGCCGCAGCGATCGCTGCAGCGACTCGATCACCTGGGCGATGGTCGGCGCGTCGAAGTAGATGAGCACGTTCCTGCAGACGATCAGGTCGAAGTGGGACTCACCCAACGGCGGGACCGGATCGCGGACGAGGTTGTGCCTGCGGAACCGCACCAGCGCGCGCAGGCGGTGGCCGACCAGGTAACTGCCGTCGGTCTGCCGGTCCAGGTAGCGCTCGCGCAGCGAGGGCTCAAGGCCCCGCACCGCCCGCTCGCGGTACCGGCCTGCCGCGGCCGCCGCCAGCGCGGCGCTGGAGACGTCAGTTCCCAGCACGTCGACCGGCGGTGGCCCGGGCGCGAACGCCTCGGCGGCGAGCAGCGCGAGCGTGTACGCCTCTTCCCCGCTCGCGCAGCCGGCGCTCCACACCCGGATGGTCTGCGACCCTGCCGCGACATCGGCCTCCAGCAGGCCGTGCCAGCCGATCTCGTCGAACTGGGCCCGGTCCCTGACGAACGCCGTCTCCTGGATCGTTACCTCGTCGATCAGCCGGTGCACCAGGCCACGATCGCCCTGCGGCCCGGACGCCGCGCGCAGGAACGCAGCCAGGTCGAGTCCTGGCGCGGCCCTGGCCACGGCGGCGGCGATGGCCGCTTCCCGGGTGGCAGGCAGCACGATCCCGGTCTGTTCGCGGATGAGGTCCGCGATCTGGCCGGCCGCGGTCATCATCATGCTCCCTTTAGCGGCGCCGGCTGCAGCCCGAGCAGGCAGGCCGCAATCTGTCCGGGTGGGAGCACGACGCCGACGCCGAGGTCAATGGCTGCCTTCGGCATCCCAAAGGCCGCCGCTGACTCCTCGTTCTGGGCAATGGCGAGGCCACCGCTGCTGCGTACCGCCGCCGCACCGGCCGCACCGTCGCGGCCAATCCCGCTGAGCACGACCGCGACGCCGGTCCGCCCGGCGGCCGCGGCGATGCTGCCGAGCAGGACATCACCCGAGGGGCGGTGGTGCCCGGCAACCGTGTCCCGATCGAGGGCCAGCCGCCCGGCGCCGGTCAGGGTGAGATGCGCGCCGTCCGGCGCCAGCCAGGCACCCGGGCCGACCGCCCGGATTCCAGGTTCCGCGAGCATGACCGGTACCGCCACAGCCTGGTTGAGCCAGTCGACGAGGCCTTCGGTGAACCCCGCGGCGATGTGCTGCACGATGAGGACTGGAATCGGGTAATCGGCCGGCAGCGCCTTGAGCAGGAACATCAGCAGCTGCGGACCGCCAAGCGAGGCGCACACCCCGATCACCGACGCGTGGCGGCCGGGTGCGCTCGCGCCGGACCTGTGGCTCAGCCTGGCGAGCGGGTGCCGGATCACCCGCGCCTCGCCGAGCACCCTCACCCGGTGCCGGAACGCGGCGGCCACCGCACCAGCCGGATCGCTCAAGTCGAGATCGTCTTTGGCGAGGACGTCGAGCGCGCCGGCAGCGAACAGGGCCGCGGTCTGGCTGCCGCTGTGGCCGACGTACGCGGACAGCACCAGGATCGGCAGCGGCCGGGAGCTCATGATCTCGCCGACCGCGTCGAGCCCATTCATGCCGGGCAGCTCGACATCCATGGTCACCAGGTCGGGCTGGACTTCAGGCAGCGCGGCGATCGCTGCTTCGGCGTTGTCGCATACCGCGGCGACCTCGATGTCGCCGTCGTACTCGAGCGCCTGCTTCAGCGCGGCGGCGTACGCACGGGAGTCATCGCACATCAGCACCCGCAGCGCCGGCGCGGTCACCGGCCGACCAGCCGCTCGACGGTCGCCAGCAGGGTCTGCTGATCGAAGCTGTCCTTGGTCATGTACGCGTCGGCGCCCGCCTCGATCCCCCGGCGCCTGTCGTCGTCGGAGCCGTGCGAGGTGACGATGACGACCGGCAGCGAGGAACGCGCGGCCCTGGCGCGAATGGCCCTGGTGAGCTCGATCCCGTCAAGCCCGGGCATCTCGATGTCCGTGACCACCAGCGCGATCTGGCTGTCGCGATCGAGAGTGGCCAGTGCGTCACGTCCGTCGCGCGCGGTCACAATCGGATAGCCCGCCGTCTCGAGGATGCTGCGCTGCAGCTCGCGCACGCTGAACGAGTCCTCGACGACGAGGATCTTTGGCGCCGCGGCAGTGTCGGGTGCTGGCTCGGGCTCGGTGGCACCCGTGGCGGGCGCAACTCGTCTGGTCAGCGTCGCCGTCGCCAAGAGCAGCGCAATCCGGCCGTCGCCGAGGACGGCCGCACCGATGTAGTCAGCGAGGTCGGCCAGCACCGGGCCAAGCGGCTTAACCACGACCTCCCCGGCGCCGAGCAGAGCGTCACAGCTCGTGATCACCCGGCGGCCGCCAGCGGAGACGACGATCGCGGGCGAGGCGTCGGCGAGGGGCGGCGCCGCCATCCCGAGGATCGCGGCGACATCGGTGACCGGCAGGGACCTCCCGCGAACCTCCAGGGCATGCTGGCCCTGCAGCGTGAACGTCTTCGCCACCATCACCACCTCTTCGACCGCCGTTAGGGGCACGCCGTACACCTCGCCGCCACGTTCGAACAGCAGCACCTGGGTGAGGGCCAGGCCGAGCGGGAGCAGCAGCACGACGTCCATCCCGTGACCGGGCTGGCTCCAGATGCTCAGATTGCCGCCCAGCGCGTTCACGTACGCCTTGACGGCATCGAGGCCGACGCCGCGCCCAGCGAGGTCGGTAACCTCCCGCGCTGTCGAGTAACCCGGCTTGGTGAGCAGGCCCGCCAGCGACTCTTCGCGGCCGGCCGCCTCGATCGCCTCCGGCGAAACGCCCCGGCCGTCGTCGGCGATCACGATCTCTACCATGCTGCCGCGGGGCACCGCGCGCAGCTCCACCCGTCCGCGTGCGGGCTTGGATGCGCGCTCACGATCGGCCGGAGTCTCGATGCCGTGCACGATCGCGTTCCGCAGCAGGTGCGAAAGCGGCTCCGACAGGCTCTCCAGGATGACCCGGTCGAGTTCGGTGTCGGCTCCGGTGATGACGAACTCGACCTCCTTGCCCGCGGCACGTGCGAGATCGCGAACGGCACGCGGCAGCGGGCCGGTGATCGCCGAGATCGGGAGCAGCCGCATCGAGAACGCCATGTCCCTGAGCTCACCCAGCAGGCGCCCGCCGGCTCCGAGCGTGTCGGAGACGTCCTGGGACAGCAGCTGCTCCTGGCCAAGTGTGTGCGTCAGGCGGCTCCGGTACTCCATGATCTCGGCGGTGACGTCGAGCAGATGGTCGAGCTTCTCCGCCGGTACCCGCAGCACCCGCTCCGCTCCAGCCGTCGCGTCCCGCGCAGGGCCCTCTGGCCCGGGCGCGCGCGACTGCGCAGCGGGCGCGGACGGGACGTGCGGGCCAGGCGGTGAGCTCGTTTGCTGTGGGCTCGCTGGCTCGGGCGGGCTAGCCTGCTCGGGCTCGTTCTCCCCGGGGTCGCCTTCGCCCGCAAGCGCCGCCCGGCTCGCGGCGAGGTCGGAAAGGAGATCGCCGATCGGCTCTGGCGAGCCCGAGACCATCGCGCGCAGCGCCGCGGTCGCGCGCAGCAGCGGTGCGGCCAGGTCCGGCGGGAAGACACCGGTCTCGCGTACCTGCGCCAGGATATCCTCGGCGGCGTGCGCGAGCGCGCGGATGTCGTCGAAGCCGAGCATGCCGGCCGCGCCCTTGATGGTGTGGGCATGCCGGAACAGCGATCCGACAGACTCGGCGTCCGCGTCTCCCGACTCGATCGCGAGCAGCTCCGTATCCATCTGGTCGAGCCGCTGCCTCGCCTCGTCCCGGAACAGGCCCATGAGGTCGGCCGCGGCCTCGCTCACCGTCGTGTCCCATCGAGGGAGTCGAACACCCGCGGCACATCAAGGACGCCGACGAGCTCGCCATCGCTGAGAGTGGCGCCGGCCAGAAGCCCGGATTCAGCGCCCTCAGCCGGCATTCCCAGCTCCCCCGTCTCCCCCAGCTCAGCCAGGTCTCCCAGGTCGCCAATGCCGTTGACCTCGTCGATCGCGAAGCCGACACGGAACCCACGAGCCTCGGCCACGAGCAGCCGGGTCGGCGGCGCTGTCCGGTGTACGCCAAGCAGCCGGGCGAGGTCGACCACCGGCAGGATCTGGCCGCGAAGGGTCCTGATGCCGAGCAGCTCGCGCCGCGCGCCAGGAACGGCGCGCACCCGGCCGAGCCCGGCCGCCTCGAGCACGTGCTCGACGGGCATCGCGTAGGCCTCGGCGGCCACCTTCATCCGGACGTAACTGCCCATTCGGGCTCGTCCCGTTGTCGGCTTGCAGGGTGCGTTCGAGGTCCTCCACTAGTGCCTCGAGCCGCCCGGCGGTGGCGGCCCACTGGGACTGCTCGGCCGCGAGCTGGTCCGCCGCCCCGCGGATCTGCTGGATCGCCGTGCCCACCTGATCGGCCGCCGACTTCTGCTGCTGCGTCGCCAGGATCGACTGCTCCAGCATCGTCGCCGTCGACGTCATCAGGCCACCGACCTCGCGAGCCTGACGAGTCCCGTCCTCGGTCGCCATGATCGTCGCGTTCGTCTCGTCCTGCACCCCGGTGATGATCACGCCGATCGAGCCAGTGGAATCCACCGACCGCTCCGCAAGCTTGCGCACCTCGGCCGCCACCACCGCAAACCCCTTGCCCGCCTCCCCCGCCCGGGCCGCCTCGATCGCCGCATTCAGCGCCAGCAGGTTCGTCTGCGCCGCGATCTCGTTGATCAGCTCCAGGATCTCCCCGATCTTCTGCGCCCGCTCACCCAAAGACAGCGCCCGCTCGGCGATCGCCTCGACCTTCTCCTGCATGTCGCGCATCGTGTCACCGGTCCGCTCGGCGGCCTTCGCCATCGCGTGCGCGTTGTCGGCGATCGACCCTGCGGTCGCGGCCAGCTCCTCGATCGTGGCCGACGTCTCCGCCACCGCCGACGACTGCTCACTGCTCACCGCCTCGGCATTCTTCGCCGCCAGCCGCAGCTCACCAGTCACCTCACCCAGCACCGCCGACGTCGACCGAATCCGCGCCAGAAGGCTCGTCACGGTCGCTGAGCCGGCCGAGCGCCGCCGTCAGGTCCTGTTCCCGCTGGAAGGCGCGTTTGAGCAGCCGGACGGCAAAGATCGCGAATGCCACACCAGCGGCAACCGCGAGGACAATGGTGATGATGCCAATCGTCAGCGCCTGACTCGCCGCAGAGTCGGCTGACGCCTTCGCGTCATCCGCACTCTGGTTGTGCAGGCGATCGAGCACCTTCAGCGGTGGCACCACGCCGGGAGCAGCCGTCTCGAGCTGGATGACTGCGCCGGGAACGCGTGGATTCCCGTTTGCCTGCCGCGCCCCGTAGCGAGGTGTAAACGCCGTAGTATCGCGCCTCTGCTGCGACGGCCTGCGCCAGCGCCTGCGCCTCGCTGGCGTCGAGGAGGTCCGGACCTGCGCAACCAGCTGCCTGAACAGATCTCGTTACCGTGGTCACGGCGGCCGACGTCGCCGGTCCCGAGTGGGCGAGGCTGCGTGTCCAGGGCGTTGCGCTCTTCCCAGAACGTCGGTGATGAGCTGCACCGCGTTCTTCGCATCCGTGCGCTCGTCGAGCGCCGTGTATGCCCGGGAGAGCGCTACCTGGTAGCGCCAGATCGAAAGCGCACCCGCACCCCCGATCACCACGATGGCCGCCGCGCTCACCGCGGCGACGCGCCGCGCAGACTTACTCAGCAGGTGAATTGGCATTTGCTCACGCGCTTCCCGTGGTCGCCCCGTTGGGGCCGCTCCCGTTGCCGACTTGGAGGGTGCGGTCGAGGTCGTCCACCAGCGCTTCGAGCCGCCCGGCGGTGGCGGCCCACTGGGACTGCTCGGCCGCGAGCTGGTCGGCCGCCCCGCGGATCTGCTGGATCGCCGTGCCCACCTGATCGGCCGCCGACTTCTGCTGCTGCGTCGCCAGGATCGACTGCTCCAGCATCGTCGCCGTCGACGTCATCAGGTCACCGACCTCGCGAGCCTGGCGAGTGCCATCCTCGGTCGCCATGATCGTCGCGTTCGTCTCGTCCTGCACCCCGGTGATGATCACGCCGATCGAGCCGGTCGAGTGCACCGACCGCTCCGCGAGCTTGCGGACCTCGGCCGCCACCACCGCAAACCCCTTGCCCGCCTCCCCGGCCCGCGCCGCCTCGATCGCCGCGTTCAGCGCGAGCAGGTTCGTCTGCGCCGCGATCTCGTTGATCAGCTCGACGATCTCCCCGATCTTCTGCGCCCGCTCACCCAAAGACAGCGCCCGCTCGGCGATCGCCTCGACCTTCTCCTGCATGTCGCGCATGGTGTCACCGGCCCGCTCGGCCGCCTTCGCCATCGCATGCGCGTTGTCAGCGATCGAACCCGCGGTCGCGGCCAGCTCCTCGATCGTCGCCGACGTCTCCGCCACCGCCGACGACTGCTCGCTGCTCACCGCCTCGGCGTTCTTCGCCGCCAGCCGCAGCTCACCAGTCACCTCACCCAGCACCGCCGACGTCGACCGGATCCGCGCCAGCAGGTCGTTCAGTCGCTCTAGCGCCGCCGTCAGCTCCCGCTCCCGGTCGGCGGCGCGGCGCAGCAGCCGCAGCGCGTAGTACCCGAACGCGATGCCGGTCAAGATCGCGAGGATCGCGGCGGCTATGCCGGTCGCGAGCGCCTGGTCTGCGGCGGAGCTGGCGTCCGCCGCTCCGGCGTTGGAACTCAGCGCCTCGAGGCGGCTCAGCTGGGTGAGCGGCTGCAGCACGCCGGGCTCGTGCGCGACGATGGCCTTGAGCGCCATCGCCTGACGGGCAGGGGTCGTGCCAGCATCTGCTCGCAGCGTCGTGAAAGCGGACTGCAGGGCCAGGTTTCCCCTCCCGGCCTGCTGCAGGAAGGCGAGCTCCCGGGGGGTCTCGGGGGTGACGGTCGCCGCGACCCGGGTGAACACCGGCTGCTGTCCCCTGATCTCGGCCAGCACCGCGGGCGACGGCGCGAGCAGGTACTCGTTCATCGCCTCCCGCTCGTGCCAGAAGATGCCGATGAGCGCCGTCGTGCTGGCGGCGTCGCTCTCCTCGTCCTGGGCTGCGTCCCACTTCGAGACGGCGGCCTCGTAGCGCCAGATCGTCAGCAAGACGGCGGCCGCGATTACGGCGACCGCCACCACGCTCACCACGGCCACACGGCGCTCCGACCTCGTCAGCAAGTTTTTCAGCATTCAGTTGTGTGCTTTCTTCCCGGTTTGTGCTTGCGATCTCCGCGGATTGACCTCGCGGACGGCTTACCCGCCAATAACAGATATGTACCAAGCTGGAACGCTCAGTAGCGGGGAGCGATCTCCCAGGGCAATAGACAAGAAACTTGACTAGCAAGGCTTTTGCCGATAGCGTCCCCGGCGTGACCGAGAGCGACTGGGGCGAGCTTGCCACCCCTGCCCTGATGCGATCTGCCCGCGGGGCGTACGCGCAATCCATCCGGGCGCAGCTGCACGCGATCGGGATTGACGACCTGCCGAGGAACGGCTCGTTCATCCTGGCCGGGATCGACGCCGCGGGCGGGCCGAGGCACGATCTGCCGTCCGAGCTGGGGGTGACCAAGCAGGCAGTGAGCCAGGTAATCGACCTTCTGGTCAACAGGGGCTATCTGGAACGCGAGCCTGACCCCGACGACCGCCGCCGGGTCCGCCTCGAGCTGACCGACCGCGGCGAAGACGCGGTGGCCGCGGTGCTGCGCGGGGTGGAGGCGATCGACCGCCAGCTCGAAGAGGTCGTGTCGCCGGAACAGGTCAGCGCCTTGAGATCGGTGCTCAGCGCGCTGACCGACATCAAGCACACCGACATCGCCACCGGGGCGGGCCGGGCCAGGCCAGCCCGGCAGCTACGCCGGTTCAGCCCCATCTTCCCCGTGCGCGACCTCAAAGCGGCACTGGCCCACTACGCCACGCTCGGTTTCAAGACGATCCGTTACGAAGACGGCGACGACTACGGCTTCGCGAACCGGGACGGCATCGGCGTGCACCTGGCCGCTCACCCCGGCCACGACCGGCAGCGGCCGGGCTCGGCCTATCTCTACGTGCGCGACGCCGCCGCCCTGTACCAGGAGTGGAACAGGCCCGGGATCGCTGGCCACACTCATCCAGCCGAGCCGACCCCGTACGGAATGCGCGAGGGCTCACACACCGACCCGGATGGCAACCTGATCCGTTTCGGCTCCCCGATCAAGGAGTGAATTTCCCCGATCACGGGTCCGGCCCGCCATCCGATCGCGGGCACGACAGCACAGCGCCAGAGCTTACGCTGGCTGCGGAGCAAGCCTCTTCGATCGCGGATGTTGAGGCTGCTCGGGCTAAAGAGTTCAGGTGGCCGACGCGCGAGCATACGGACCGCACTTTACAATTACGGTATTGACACTAACCACTTCTGCACTTTTCCCGCAACACTGGCGTGCGGGAAAGGCCGTGCGAGCAGTTTGGTCGCGACACGCTCGCTGAGGCAGCCAAAGACTCAGCCAGCATGCGCCAGATCCTCGGACGCCTAGGGGTTCCTGAGCACGGGCGAACTCGTAACGACGTCAGGCGCCAGCTTAGAGCACACGCTATCGCCGAACCGACTCGCTACCGGCGCCTGGAACTCGATGAGTCAACCCTACGACTTGCAACTGCTTCATCACACTCAGTCGCGGAGGTGCTCCGCTTGCCTTGGAACGAGACGAACCGGCGCCGAGTTTTACGAGGCCTCGGACGCCACAACACAGATACCTCTCATTTTCGGCGCCAGCTGACCAGTACGGCTATCCAATAGCGCACATTGGACCCGGAAGGAATTTTTATTGAGCTGCCGACGGGTTCAAACCGAATCCCTGGATCGGTGCTACGTCGCGCCCTTATCCCTAATTGCCACTCTCAGACAGAGACGTTCGCGGGGCGGAACCGATCGCCAGGCCGCAAGCCAGCTGTCGTCCGATAGTGCGGGCGGGGGGACTCGAACCCCCACGGTGTTGCCACCAACAGGACCTAAACCTGCCGCGTATTCCAATTTCGCCACACCCGCTAAAATGTACATGGCCTCATAGCTCCTGGCTGTGACATAGAAACTGGGTCGCCAGGGCGCTCGATTCGATCTTCCCCTATATTGCCACTTAACTCCAGGGTCATGCTGGCTGATAACGGTCGCGCTGTCGCTGGCCATTCCCTCGATGGGGTTCACTCATACGCGGCTCATCGCGCGCTACGCGTTCGCCGACAAGATGGAGCCAGTAATCATGCCGCCAGGTGTGCCTTTCTCAGATTCCTAGGTCCTTGAGCAGGCGGGCGACGTGGCCGGTGGCCTTGACGCCGTAGTACGCCTTCTCGACCTTGCCGTCCTCGTCGATCACGAACGTGGACCTGATCACGCCGACCGTGGTCTTCCCGTACATCATCTTCTCGCCGAACGCACCGTAGGCCTTGAGCACCTCGCGGCCCGGATCCGAGAGCAACGGGAATGTTAGGCCCTCCTTGTCCCGGAACCTGGCCAGTTTCGCGGGCGAGTCGGGGGAAATCCCGAGCACCGTGAGTCCGGCGCCGGACAGATCGCTCCTGCTGTCGCGGAAGTCACAGGCCTGCTTCGTGCAGCCGGGCGTCATCGCGGCCGGATAGAAGTAGATGATCACGTGCTGCCCGCGCAGCGCGGAGAGGCTGACCTCGTTGCCGTCGGCGTCCGGCAGGGTGAAGTCGGGCGCCGGATCACCGGGCGCCAGCCGTTCGTCGGTCATGTGCTCCTGCTCCTTCGCTGACGGCAGCCTGGCCGTACCGGCGGTACCGGTCGCACCAACGTTACCGGGCCCCGGCCACAGGCCGGCTAGCCTGCCGCCATGACGCTGGTTTCGGCCGATTCGCCCGTTACCGCCGCCGGGCGCCGGGGGCGGCGTGCCGCCGCGTTTGCGCTCTGCGCCGGGGCATTCGCCTTAGTGGCCTCGGTCGCGGGCTGCGGGTCGTCGGCGGCACCGATGACCCCGCGCACGGCGATCAGCCTGGCCGCGGACAAGACCCAGAGCGTGACCTCCATGGCAGCCACGTTCTCCGAACAGATCACCGGCACCGTGGCCGAGGCCACGTCCGGCACGGTTAAGGTGCAGATGAAGCCGCTGCTCGTGAAGGTGGACGCGACCGCGTCGGCCAACGGGCAGACGTTCCCGATCGACGAGATCGTGTCGGCCAAGGCCCTGTACCTGAGCTCAAGCATTCTTTCCGTGTTCAACGGCCAGACCGGCAAGGCGTGGTTCGAGATCCCGTTCGCCAGCCTGTCCGGAAACTTCGGAACCAGCCTCACCGGCCTGCTGCAGGACGTGCCGAACGGGAACCCGCTGACCCAGACCAAGATGCTCGCCGCCGCCAAGAACGTCCGGTCGCTGGGAACGCAGGTCGTCAACGGGGTGCGGACCACGCACTACACGGGCAGCTTCACGGCCTCGGCCGCGCTCGCCTCGCTGTCGCCGGCGCTGCGCAAGCAGGTGGCGCCGCTGCTGAAGATGGTGTCAGGCAACATTCAGTTCAGTGCCTGGATCGACGCTCAGCACGTGGTGCGACGGGTCACCGAGGTCGAGACCGTCGGCGGCGAAACCGTGCACTCGACCATCAACGTCACGTCCGTCAACCGGCCGGTGCACGTTACGCCGCCGCCTGCGAGTGAGACGGTCGTGCCCAAGAGCGATCCTGGCGGCATGTAACGATTTGCCCTGTATAGGCTGAACGCACGCTGAATGTCAGCTAACCTCCCGCCATGAACGGGCTCTCCTTTAGCGTGGCTGGTCGGCGTGCGCGCGCCGCCTCCGTTGCTTTCTGCGCCGGGATCCTGGCGCTCGTCGCCGGATGCTCCGCCGGCGCCACGTCCTCGACCGGCGCGTCGGCCAAGCCGACCAGCCCGCGGACCGCCCTCCTCCTGGCCGCCGAGCAGACCGGGCAGCTCCACACGATGGCCGCGTCGTACTCGGCGCAGACCAACGGCAGCCAGACCCTCGCGAGCACGATCCTCGTTCAGTACAAGCCGGCCTTGCTGATCGAGGCCGTGGCGAACGTCGAAGCCAGCGGTCAGTCGCTGCACCTGACGGAGATCGTGTCCAGCAAGGCCATATACCTCAAGACGTCCGAGCTGTCCAAGGAGGCTGGCAAGCCCTGGGTCGAGATCCCGTTCTCCGGCCTGAAGGGCAATGACGGCGCGCTCCTCTCGCAGCTGCTGCAGGACGTGCAGAACAACAATCCCCAGCAGCAGGCCAAGATGCTGACCGCGTCAAAGAACGTGCGCTCGCTCGGGACTTTCGCGATCGACGGGGTCCGCACCACGGAGTACACGGGCAGCTACACGACCGCCTCCGCCCTGGCCGTGCTCTCGCCCAGTCAGCGCAAGGTGCTCGGGCCCGAGCTGAAGCAGCTCACCGGCGCGATCCGCTTCTCCGACTGGATCGACGCCCAGCACCACGTCCGCAAGACCGTCATCACCGAGACGGTCAGCGGGCAGCAGATCACGCTGACCACGAACACCACCGCCATCAACCAGCCGGTCAACATCAAGCTGCCGCCGCGGCGGCGAGTGGCCCTGATTCCCGCCGGGTCGCTTTAGGCCACCGGGCCGCGCTGGGCCACCGGGCCGCTCTGGGCCACCAGGCCGCTAGACCGCCGGGCCGCTAGCCCAGCATCGCGGCGATGATCGGGGCGAGCGCGCGCAGCGCCCTGCCTCGGTGGCTGATCGCGTCCTTGGCGGCCGGGTCCATCTCGGCCGTGGTCATTTCCGACCGGTCGGGGACGAAGATCGGGTCGTAGCCGAACCCGTTGGTCCCCCGCGGCTCGCGGATCAGCCGCCCGGACACGATGCCTTCGCTGACGTGTTCCTTGCCCGACGGCAGGACCAGGGCGGCGGCGCAGACGAACTGCGCGCCGCGCCGCTCGTCGGGCACGTCGGAAAGCTGGCCAAGGACCAGCCGCAGGTTGGCCTCGTCGTCACCGTGCCGGCCGGACCAGCGCGCCGACAGCACGCCTGGCATCCCGTTCAAGGCGTCGACGCAGAGGCCCGAGTCGTCGGCGACCGCGGGCAGGCCGGTGAACTCCGCTATTGCCCTGGCCTTGAGCAGCGCGTTCTCGTCGAAGGTCGCCCCGGTCTCGGCCACGTCGGGTGCCCCGGGGAACTCGCCGAGCCCGGCAAGCTCCACCTCGACCCGGCCAGCCTCGAGGATCCTGGTCAGCTCGACCAGCTTGTGCTGGTTGGCGGTGGCCAGGACCAGCCGGGGTCGCCCGGGCTCGCGGTCGGCGTCACGTTCCAGGCTCATGTCTTGGACAGCGCCTCGCGCTGCAGCCTGGTCAGATCCGCGCAACCGGTGACTGCCAGCCCGAGCAGCTCGTCGAGCAGCTCGCGGCCGAACGGCTCGCGTTCCGCGGTGCCCTGGACCTCCACGAAGCGGCCGTCGCCGGTGCAGACCACGTTCATGTCGGTGTCCGCGGCGACGTCCTCCTCGTAGCACAGGTCCAGCCTGGGCTGCCCGGCCACGATCCCCACGCTGACCGCGGCGACCGACGCGACGAGCGGGTCGCCCTTCGTCCGCTTGCGGCCGCGCAGCCAGGAGATCGCGTCCGCCAGCGCCACGTAGCCGCCGGTGATCGCCGCGGTGCGGGTGCCGCCGTCGGCCTGCAGCACGTCGCAGTCGATGGTGATCGTGTTGTCGCCCAGCGCCTTGGGGTCCACGCAGGCCCGCAGCGACCTGCCCACCAGGCGGGAGATCTCCATCGTGCGGCCGCCGAGCCGGCCCTTGACCGACTCGCGCTCGCCGCGCGTGTTCGTGGCCCGCGGCAGCATCGCGTACTCGGCGGTGACCCAGCCGAGCCCGCTGCCCCGGCGCCATCGCGGCAGCTCCTCGGCGACGCTGGCCGCGCAGAGCACGCGGGTGGCGCCGAACTCAACGAGCACGGATCCCTCGGCGTGATCGAGCCAGCCCCTGGTGATCTTTACCTCTCGCAGCTGATCGGGGCTGCGCCCGTCTGGTCGCGACATGCGCGCCAGCGTACCCGGGGATTACCCCGAACCGAGACTCAGGAATTAGCGGCATAACACGTCTTATATCTACAAAGCAGGCTCGGCGCGCAGGCCAAGCCAGCCCGATCCCCGCGAGGAGCATCTGATGACCAGCCTGGCTGACGACGTGGTGACGCCGATGACCGCAGAGCAGCGCGCCGAGTTCGAACGCGAGGGGTTCCTCGTGATTCCGGGAGTGCTCAGCGAGGCAGAGGTCGAGTTCTACGCTGGCGCGCTCGACCGGGTTTACCGGACCCGGCGGGCGGCGGGCGGCGGCGCGCCTGGCGGGGCGATGCACCTGCTCAGCGCCGTCGCGAACTGTCCCGAGGTGATCGGGCTGATCGACCATCCCCGGGCGTTCAGCCTGGTGTGGTCAGTGCTGGGCTGGAACGTTCACATCTACCATTCCCACCTTGACGTGCATCCGCCGATCGTGCAGCGGCAGCCGTTCCGGTATGAGTGGCATCAAGATGGCGGACGGCAGAACCGCGAGATCGAGACCGATCCGCGGCCGCGGCTGTCGGTGAAGCTGGCATTCTGGCTGTCGGACGTGTCCCAGCCCGGCCGCGGCAACTTCAAGGTCTGGCCCGGCAGCCACACCCGTAACCGGATCGACGGGCCGCCCCGGCGTGACGTCGCCTGGACCGACCCGCAGGGCGCGATCGAGGTCTGCGTGAGCCCGGGAGACACGGTGTTCTTTGACCGGCGCCTGTGGCACGCCCGTTCGGACAACTACTCGCAGGTCACCCGCAAGGTGGTGTTCTTCGGCTATACGCTGCGCTGGATCGCGATCCGCGACGAGCTGGAGGCGCTGCGCGCTAGCCCGCAGTTCCAGCAGCTCAGCCCAGTGCGGCGACAGCTCCTGGGCGGGATCGGCGCCGGCATCGACGGCCAGGCCGGGGGTGACCACCTTTGGGGTCACTACCCGAAGACCACCCCGCTGTATTCCTTCCTGTACGAGCGCGGCCTCCTCGACCCGGCTAACCTGCGCCTGCGCGGGTAACCCCCCCCCCCGCGGGTGTCACCATCACTGATGCCGTAGGCGCTTGAGGATCCCCTGATCTTCGCCCAACTATGGCGCGGTCCTCGAGGCGGCTCAGTAAGTGGCCCGGTCGGGTGTGCCAGCCTCGATCCACCGGTACACCCGGCGCACGCCATCGGCGAGCGGGACCGCGGGCGTCCAGCCCAGGTCGCGCTCGGCACGCTCCGCCGCGAGCGCGCTGCGCTGCAGCTCGCCGGGACGCGCGGACGCGAACTCCGGATCGATCTCGCGGCCGGCGGCATCTGAGATCAGACGAGCCAGATCCAGGACGCTGGTCTCGAGCCCGGTGCCGAAGTTCCAGATCCCCGGCCGACCCTGGTCTGCGGCGGCCAGGAACGCCCCGACCACGTCGCCGATGTAGACGTAGTCGCGGGTCTGCGCCCCATCGCCGTAGATGACCGGACGCTCGCCGGCCAGCACCCGGGCGCAGAAGATCGGGATCACGCCGGACTCCCCCGCCGGGTCCTGCCGGGGACCGTACACGTTGGCCAGCCGCAGGATCGTGTGCCTGCACTCGTGCAGCCGGTTGTACAGGCTGACGTACTGCTCGGCGCAGTACTTGGCGATGCCGTACGGCGACTCGGGCAGCGGCAGCACGTCCTCCATCGAAGGAATCGGCGCATCCCGCCCATAGAGGGCGCCACCGGTGGAGCAGAACAGCACCCGCGCGTCGGCGGCGCGCGCGGCCTCGAGCACGTTCACGGTGCCCACCACGTTGGTCTGCGCGTCGTCCGCCGGGGCCACCACCGAGATGCGGACGTCGATCTGCGCGGCGAGGTGGCAGATCAGCTCGGGCCTGACGCTGCGTACCAGCGCGGCCAGCGCACCGGCGTCGGTGATGCTCAGCTTGTGCAGCGTGGCCTGCTCGTCGAGGCGGGCGAGCCGGCCCCGGGACAGGTCGTCGACCACGGTCACCTCGTCACCCCTGGCCAGAAGCGCGTCGGTGAGATGTGAGCCGATGAATCCGGCGCCGCCGGTGACGAGTACACGCATGGCAGAGGAGTGTATGACAGGCCCGAACGTCACGACCCGTGCTCAGTCGAGCACGAAGCCGATTCCTGGCGCGGCGAGGGAGAGCGCGCCGGTAAAGGCCTGGCCGGCCTCGTCCAGCGTCCTGTCCTCGTCGTTCCACGGGACCAGGTGAGTGAGCACGAGCTGGCCCACGCCGGCCCGCGCGGCGTGCTGGCCCGCCTGCCGCCCGGTGAGGTGCAGGTTCTCGGGCAACGGCGCCGCGTCGCCGTCGGCGGGCTCGACGAACGACGCCTCGCACAGCAGCACGTCCGCGTCGGCGGCCAGCTCGACGAGCGCGTCGGACGGGCCGGTGTCGGCCGAGTAGGCCAGGGACCTGCCGCGGTGCTCGAGCCGGAAGCCGAACGTCTCCACCGGGTGGTTCATGTGCGCGGCCGTCACCCGCAGCGGGCCGATCTCCATGACCCCCGGGGTAATCGTCGTGAAGCTGAACAGCTCGGTGATCCCGTGATAGGGATCGGCGTCCGGCCGGGCATCGGCCACCGGGTCGGACCCGAGCGCCAGGCCGAGCCGCAGCGCGGCCTCCGGCGGCGCGTAGACCGGCAGCAGCGGCTTCGGGCCGTCCGGATGGAACCGGCGCGCGACCGAGTAGTCGCACAGATCCAGGCAGTGGTCAGCGTGCAGGTGACTGACGCATACCGCATCAATCTCGTAAAGGCTGGCATAACGCTGCAGCGCGCCGAGGGCGCCGCTGCCAAGATCAACCAGCAGCCGGAAGCCGTCGGCCTCAACCAGGTAACAGGAAGCGGGGCTGTCCGGCCCGGGGAAGCTGCCCGAGCAGCCGACTATCGTCAATCGCACAGGTTGAGCATCTACCAATATGGCGGTGAACGCGGCATGATCCCTGCAGGGTGCGCCACCGGGAGGGTGTGATGGCCGACCAGACGACCGATCAGGCTCAGGGGGCTTCCCCGGCCCTGGCCGAGCCGACCATACACGTGCGCAACGGCTGGGTCGCCGGTCTCGGCCTGGCCAGCCTCGGCATGTGGATGGCGTCCTACACCCCGCTGCAGGTCCTGCTGCCCACCCAGCTTCAGGACATCGATCCGCACGGCAAGATCGTCGCCCTGGCCGTGGTGTCCGGCTTCGGCGCGATCGCGTCCGGCATCGCCACGCCGATCGCCGGGGCCCTGTCCGACAACACCACCAGCCGGTTCGCGTTCGGCCGGATGACCGGCCGACGGCACCGCTGGACGATCGGCATGGCAGTGCTGGCCGCCGTGTGCCTGGTCGCGCTGTCGCAGATGCGGACGGTCCTCGGCGTGACGCTGCTGTGGGTGCTGTTCAGCGCATTCCAGAACGGCGAGTTCGCGAGCCTGAGCGCCGCGATCCCCGATCACGTCCCGGTGCGGCAGCGGGCCACGGTGGCCGGCTGGGTCGGAATGCCGCAGGCCCTCGGCCTGGTGGTCGGCACGATCCTCGTGGTGGCCGTGTTCACGGGGCTGACCAGCGGCTACGTGGTCCTCGCGGTGGCGATGGTCGTACTGGTGCTTCCGTTCGTGCTGCTCACGCCCGACTACCCGCTGGCGGCGGCGCACAGCAGGCCGTTCTCCTGGCGGCAGCTGGGGCGGTCGTACTGGATCAGCCCCCGGGAGTACCCGGACTTCGCCTGGGCCTGGTTCACCAGGTTCCTGATGTCGCTGGCGATCGCGATGGGAACCCTGTACCTGCTGTACTTCCTCCGGGACAAGATCCACTACGCCAAGCTCTTCCCCGGCCAGGACGCCGCCGACGGGCTGCTGATTCTGATCGTGATCTACACGGCCGGCGTGGTGCTCACCGCCATCGTCGGCGGGATGATCTCCGACCGGCTCGGCCGCAGGAAGGCGATGGTGCTGATCTCCGGGATCGTGATCGCCGCGGCCGCGCTGCTGCTCACGTTCGTGGAGACCTGGACCGCGTCGATCGCCGCCGCGGCGGCGTTCGGCATCGGCTTCGGCTGCTACCTGGCCGTGGACCAGGCGCTGATCACCCAGGTGCTGCCGGCGGCCAGCGACCGGGCCAAGGACCTCGGGATCATCAACATCGCGCTGGTCTGCCCGGCGGCCATCGGTGCGCTGATCGCCGCGCCGCTGGTGTCGCTGGGTGGTTACCCGACGCTGTTCGCCGGCACCGCGGTCGTCGCGGTCATCGGCTCGGTGCTCGTCTGGAAGATCAAGAGCGTGCCCTGACCGTCACGCCTCTTTGCGCCGGCTACGGCCCACCCGGGCGAGCTGGCGGCCCTGAGCGACCAGCCTGCCCGCGGCGTCCCACACCTCGGCCTCCCCGTCGAACCAGCCGCCGCTGACGTGCCGGCACCACGCGACCACCTGCAGCGGGCCTGGCGCGGGCACAGCGCGCATGTGCCAGGTGAGCTCCACGGTCGGCGCCCAGCCAAGAGCGCCGAGGCCGAACACCACCGGCGGCAGCGCGTCAACGGCCACCGCGAGCAGATAGGCGTCCGGGTCCCGCTGCTCGCGCAGGGAGAAATATCCGCGCATCTCCGGGACGCCGGACGGCTCGCCGCGGCGCCAGCCGGTCGTGGCCGGATCCATGCGCAGGTCCACCTGGGCCGCGTAACCGGCGACCCCGCCGGTGCCGACCGTGCCCCGCCACGGGCCGAGGTTGACGCACTCCTCGATCGGCGGCATTTTCGGCGGCTCGCCGGTCCAGTAGAGATCGCCGTTTTCCAAGGGATGGGTCGGCGGAGGGTCCGTGGGCGGAGGGTCGGTCGGCGGGAGCTCGGCGGGCAGGCTCCCGGTCGTCACGGTCGCGTCGAGAACGATCTGCGAGTCCTGCACCAGCGCGGCACGTGCCGTCGCCGCCGTCTTGCCCTGCTTCAGCCAGGTCACCTCGACCTCACCGGGCTCGAGAAGCGGGACCCGGAGGAAGTGCGCGCTGGTCGCCACGGGATACGGGAGCGGCGAGCTGTCGAGCACGGCGCGCAGCATCGTCGCCACCATCACCCCGCCGTTCACCGCGGACGGCGTGGCGTTGCCCGGGGCCACGATCGCGAACCTCTCGTCGGGCCTTACCTGGTACCGTCCCGGTCCGGCCGGCCGGACCGCCGTGGCCTCGTCGAAAACGCTCATGCGCTAGTTCCTCGGCCCGCTGCGGCTTCGGCCGCCCCGGCCAGCGGGGCTTCGGCCGCCCCCACCACCGGGGCTTCGGCCGCCCCGGCCACCGCCGTCACGCCCACAGCTGGCCTTCCAGCCTCGCCTCGGCCTCTTCCAGCGTCCCGGTGTAAGCGCCCGTGGACAGGTAGCGCCAGCCGCCGTCAGCGATCATGACGGCGACGTCGGCTTCCTGGCCTGCCGCGGCGGCCTTCTCGGCCATCGCCAGCCCGGCGTGCAGCGCGGCTCCGGATGAGATCCCGGCGAACAGCCCCTCGAGGTCCAGCAGTTCCCTGGTCCGGCGCAGCGCGTCGGCCGAGGACACCGAGAACCGCGAGGTCAGCACCGACTCGTCGTACAGCTCGGGCACGAAGCCCTCGTCGATGTTGCGCAGCCCGTAGACGAGCTCACCGTACCGGGGCTCGGCCGCGACGATCTGCACCCCCGGCACGCGCTCGCGCAGGTAACGGCCGGTCCCCATCAGGGTCCCCGTGGTGCCGAGCCCGGCGACGAAGTGCGTGATCGACGGCAGGTCCTCCAGGATCTCCGGCCCGGTGGTCTCGTAGTGCGCCAGCGCGTTGGCCTCGTTGCCGTACTGGTAGAGCATCACCCAGTCGGGGTTTTCCGCCGCAAGCTGCTTCGCCACCCGGACCGCCTCGTTGGACCCGCCCGCCGCGGGCGAGGAGATGATCTCGGCGCCGTACATCTCGAGCAACTGCCTGCGCTCGGCCGACGTGTTCTCCGGCATCACGCAGATCAGCCGGTAGCCCCGCAGCTTCGCCACCATCGCCAGCGAGATCCCGGTGTTCCCCGAGGTCGGCTCCAGCAGCGTGAACCCCGGCTTCAGCAGCCCGTCCTTCTCCGCCTGCGCGACCATATAGAAGGCCGCGCGGTCCTTCACCGAGCCGGTGGGGTTGCGGTCCTCGAGCTTGGCCCACAGCCGCGTCGATGGCGTGGGCGACAGCCGCGGCAGCCCGACCAGCGGGGTCCTGCCGAGCGAGTCAAGCAGCGAGTCGTAGCGCATGGGTCTGTGCGTCAGCAGTCTTTGCGGCGACCGCTCAGCGCGCCCCGCCGGCCACGGCCGGGAGCACGGTCACCGTGTCACCGTCCTTGACCGGGGCCTCGAGCCCGCCGAGAAAGCGCACGTCCTCGTCGTTGAGGTAGACGTTCACGAACCGGCGCAGGCCGGAATCGTCGACGAGCCGCTCCCGCAGCCCGCCGTAACGCTCGTCGAGGTCGGCGATCAGGCCAGCCAAATTATCGCCGGAGCCCTCGACCGACTTTGCCCCGCCGGTGTAGTTGCGCAGGATGGTCGGGATCCGTACCTCGATGGCCATGGATAGCACTCCAGATCGTGCAGGTTGGCGGACGGGAATTCGTGCGGTGCAACCGGCAGCCGGCCCGGATCATTCCGGGGCGGCGTCTACCGGATCGCGCACCTCCTCCTCGGTGACGACACCGTCAACGATGCGGAACGAGCGGAACTCAACCTCGTCGGGGTCACGCGTGGACACCAGCACATAGTGCGCCTCAGGCTCACTGGCGTAGGAGATGTCGGTTCGGGACGGGTAGGCCTCGGTCGCGGTGTGCGAGTGGTAGATGACCACGGGTTCCTCGTCGGCGTCGTCCATCTCGCGCCAGATCCGCAGCTGCTCCATCGAGTCGAACCGGTAGAACGTCGGCGAGCGCTCGGCGTTGGTCATCGGGATGAATCGCTGCGGCCGGTCGCTGCCCGCGGGTCCGGCGATGACCCCGCAGGCTTCGTCCGGGTGGTCGGCTCTCGCGTGCGCGATGATGGCGGCGCGCAGCTCGCCTGGCAACGTCAGCATGAACGCGAGCGTAGCCCGCCGCTACCGGGACAGCGCCTGGACGAGGGTCTCCTGCAGGAACGCCAGCCACTGGTATACGCCGACGTACGCGGCACGCGGATCCTCCGGTGCCATGTCCGACACCTGGTCGTCGAAGTCGTCGGTGACGCCAAGGCGGGTCCCGAGCGCCAGCCGGACGTCGTTGATGGCCCGCAGCCAGGCCTGCGCCTCGGGCTCGGAGAGCCGGATCCTGCCCCCTTCCGGGGGCAACGTCGCGAGGACCGTTCGCGCGGCGGCGGCCTTGCCGGAGCGCAGGCCCTGCTCGGTGTATCTGCGGAATTCCCCGGAGGCCTCGGGATCGTCCCGGTAGGCATCGGGCAGCAGCCTTGCCAGAACGGGATCATCCGGCAACTCGGCGTCGTCCTCCGCGAACCCAACCATCGCCGCGAGATCGCCGGCGTTCACCGTCCCATCGGTCGGCAGGCCGCCGGTGCGCTGGCCCGGCTCGCTTGCTGCCGTGTCGTTGGGCTGGGCCGAGCCCTCGTCCTGCTCGTCGGCACCGATCAGCTCGATTACCTGGCCCACGAGGTCGCGGATGATGGCAGCCTGGGCAGCGGCGAACCGCGCCGTGGCGCCGCTCGAAGTCCCGCGGAACCCTGCCATCAGATCCTCCAGGCTTACAGCCTCGTCTGGCTCCTGCCCGCCGTCCTGCTCCGGCCTCTCCCCGCCGGTTGCACCCTGCCCGCGGCCGGTCACTTGTCGTGGCTGATGGTCGCCCACAAGCCGTAACCATGCAGCGTTTCTGCGTCTCGCTCCATGGCCTCACGCCCGCCGGAGGAGACCACTGCCCTGCCCTTGTGGTGCACGTCCAGCATCAGCTTCTCCGCCTTCGGCTTCGCGTAACCGAACACGGCCTGAAACACGTACGTCACGTACGACATCAGGTTGATCGGGTCATTCCACACGATCGTGACCCATGGCATATCGGGTACCGCCTGCTCCTCGGTATCCGACCGCTCAACCTCTGCAGGCGCGACGCTCACGGCCGTCACCTCCCTGTGCGTAGGTCACTAGTCTGCCAAAGCACCAGCGCACTAGTGACATCGGCGGGGACACGCATCCCGCGGAAGTCACTGCCCGAGACGCCGTAAACCATGCTCGAAAATAAATCGCATGCTTAGCCATGTCATGGTAGTCTAATCGAACAAGAATACGGGAGGTGTCATGATCCACAGCCCCGCCAGCGCCAGCGGCGACCAGCCGCCCGCCTGCCGGGGCTGACCGCACGTGACCCGGCCGCCGGGGACCTAACTGCGGGGAACCTGACCGCCCGGCTGGCAGCCGACGGCGAGCTGACCGCTGAGGACATCGCCGCGCTGGCCCGGCTCGACGACGGCTCCCCCGCTGACGACGGCTGCTGGGACGATCCCGACCCCGGCGCTGGCAGCGGCCCCTGCGATGAGGATCCTCATCCCGGCGCTGGCGGCTCCTGCGATGAGGATCCTGACCCCGACCGTGACGCCGAGCCGCCGACGGGCCAGCTGGCGCCGCTCGACGACGAGCACGCCGCCCTTGTGGACGCCGACACCGGCACGCCGCGCGTGACAGAGGCGCTGGATGCCGGGTTCACCCGCAAGTACGCCGGCCCCGGCGCGACCGGCTTCGCCGGCGGCAGCCTGCTCGATGTGATGCCGCCCGGCCGCGACCTTGCCTGGCATGCCGCCTCGGCCCGCCGCCGCGGCCTGGCAACGCTGTCCGACAACGAGTTGTGCGGGGTGATGGGTGCCGCGCGGCGGCTGGAGTCCTGGGCAGCTGGACTGAGGCTGGCCACCGTGAACGAGCTTGACACTCGCCGCGCCGGCCCCAGCGGTCGGCCCGGCGAGCACGTGGCCGAGGAAGTCGGAGCCGTGCTCATCCTCACGCCCCGCGCTGCCGACGACGAGCTCGGCCTGGCCCGCAATCTAGCCCGGGTCCCGCAGACCCGCGCGCTGCTGTCCGCCGGGATCCTCGACCAGGCCCGTGCCGAAGTCATCGCCGACGCTCTCGCCGTCCTCGACCCGGTCGGCGCCGCCACGGTGGAAAACCTGATCACCCCCAGGGCCGCAGAGCTGACCACTGGGCAGCTGCGCGCCGCCTGCGAGCGCGCCATCAAGGCCTATGACCCCCAAGCCGCGACGCGCCGCCGCGAAAAGGCCCAGAGAGACGCCCGCGTCGAATGCTGGGCCGAGGCCGCCGGGACTTCCGCCATCGCCGGGCGCGACCTGGTCCCGGCCGGGGTGATCGCCGCCGACAAGACCCTCGATGCCGACGCCCGCTGGCTGCGCACGCACGGCATGCCCGGCAGCCACGACGAGCGACGCGCGGCCGCGTTCCTCGCCCGCCTCACCAACCGCCCTCTGACCGCCCTGCTCCCCGCAGCCGACGCTGCCCCTGAGGCCGACTCGTCCGCTGCGACCTCCGGGAACCCCGCCAGCCCTGCTGACACGCCCGGCACCAGCCCTGCCGCGCCACACAGCTCCGGCCACGCCGCGCCACTCGGCACCAGCCCCGCCGACACGCCCGGCACCAGCCCCGCGGCGGCCGGGTGGGTCGGCGGGCTGGGTGGCACCGTGAACCTGACCATGCCCGCGTCGGCGTGGCTCGGCCTGTCCGACGCTCCCGGCGAGGCGGGCGGGCCCGGCGCCCTCGACGCCGACACCTGCCGCGACCTGGCCGCCGCCCTCGCCGCCAATCCCGCCACCCGCTGGTGCGTCACCATCGTCGACCGGCAAGGCCGGGCAACGGCCCACGGCTGCGCCCGCCAGGGGCCCGGCCCACCCGTCGCCCGCGACGGGCTAGGCCCACCCGTTGTTCGCGACGGGCCAGGCCCACCCGTTGCCCGCGACGGACCAAGACCGCCCGGCGGCACCGACCCTGCCGCCTGGCTCGCCACGGTGAAGATCTCCCCGATCGAAACCGGCAGCTGCTCTCACCGGCGCGAATCCGCCGGCTACCAGCCATCGAACTCGCTGCGGCACATCATCAAGATCCGCAGCCCGCGATGCGGGTTCCCCGGCTGCCGACGGCCTGCCATCCGCTGCGACGACGATCACACCATCCCTTACGACAAGGGCGGCCGGACCTGCGAGTGCAACCTGCATCCTTTGTGCAGAAGGCATCACCAGGCCAAGCAAGCACCCGGCTGGCGCCTCGAGCAACCCGAACCCGGCGTCCTGATCTGGCACCTGCCGCACGGCCGCAGCTACCCGGTCAGACCCGAGCCATACCCTCTGTGACCGTGCCTCCACCTGCGGCGTCACTGCCACGCGAGCACCAAGCCCTACCCCGCGTAGCCACGCCGGGCCTGCCCTGACCCTAGGCTTCGAGACGTGACTAGTGACCCTGGCGCGGCCGCCGCGGCCCCCGCGGCCAGCACCGCCCTGCTGACCGACCACTATGAGATCACCATGCTGCGCGCGGCGCTGCGCAGCGGTGCGGCGCAGCGGCGCTCGGTCTTCGAGGTGTTCGCCAGGCACCTGCCGCACGGCCGGAGGTACGGGGTGGTGGCAGGCACCGGCCGGCTCATCGACTCGCTGCAGCGGTTCCGGTTCGGCCCTGCCGATCTCGAGTTCCTCGGGCGAGCCGGTGTGGCCGACGAAGCTACGCTGAGCTTCCTGGAGTCCTACACGTTCACCGGGCACATCTGGGGATACGCCGAGGGCGACTGCTATTTCCCAGGATCGCCGATCCTGGTGGTCGAGGGGACGTTCGCCGAGGCGGTCGTGCTGGAGACCCTGGTCCTGTCGATTCTGAACCACGACTGCGCCATAGCCTCGGCCGCATCCCGGATGGTCAGCTCCGCTGGCGACCGGCCGCTGATCGAGATGGGTTCGCGCCGCACGCACGAGCTGGCCGCCGTGGCAGCCGCCCGCGCCGCGTACATCTCCGGGTTTGCCACCACGTCCAATCTGCGCGCAGGCCAGCAGTACGGGGTCCCGACCGTCGGCACCAGCGCGCACGCGTTCACCCTGGTGCACGGGTCGGAGCGGGAAGCGTTCGCCGCCCAGCTCGATACGCTCGGCGCCGACACCACGCTGCTCGTGGACACCTACGACGTTGCCACTGCCGTGCGGACCGCGGTCGAGCTGGCCGGCCCCGGCCTGGGCGCGGTCCGGATCGACTCGGGTGACCTGCCGGTGGTCGCCCGCCAGGTGCGGGCGCTGCTCGACTCGCTCGGCGCGACCAAGACGAGGATCGTGCTGACCGGCGACCTGGACGAGTACTCGATCGCCGCGCTGGCCGCCACCCCGGTGGACGGCTATGGGGTCGGCACGTCGCTGGTCACCGGGTCTGGGGCACCGACCGCGGCCTTGGTGTACAAGCTGGTTGCCCGAGCCGACGACGGCGGGGGCTCGGGCCCGCTGCGCCCGGTCGCAAAGCGCTCGGTCGGCAAGCCGGGCCGCGGCGGGCGGAAGTGGGCGGTCCGCACCCACGACGCCGAGGGGACGGCGGTGGCGGAGATGGTGACCACGGAGCCGCCGGATCCCGGTGCCGGGGACCGGGTACTGCTGCGGCAACTCGTGCGCGGCGGCGAGATCGTCGACAGAGAGCCGCTGACCGCTGCGCGCGCCCGCCATCGGGAAGCGCTGGCCGAGCTTCCGCAGTACGCGCTGCAGCTGTCCCGCGGGTATCCGGCGATCCCGACCATTTTCGCCCCGAACGGCGACTAGGTTCCTTCACCTGTCACATCTGGGTTCTGTCACATCCAGGTTCCTGTCACATCTCCGTGGGCTGTCCTGTCGTGGGGGGGTGAAGCCACAAGCAACGGCCTAGGAGATCATGATGGATGCTCGGCTGAACCTCTTCGGCAGCCCGGTCGCGGGCGCGCTCGTGAAGCACATGAATGCGGCGGCCAAGGCGCTGTCGGACTCGGCGCTGCCACGCTCGACTCAGGAGCTGGTGAAGCTCCGCGCAAGCCAGATCAACGGCTGCGCTTTCTGCACCGACATGCACACCAAGGACGCCGCCCAGGCCGGCGAGACCTCGGTGCGCCTCAACCTGGTCGCGACCTGGCGGGAGGCCACGGTCTTCACCGACGCCGAGCGCGCCGCGCTGGAGCTGGCGGAGCAGGGCACCCGGATCGCCGACGCGGCCGGCGGCGTCACGGACGAGGTATGGACGAATGCCGCCAAGCACTACGACGAGGACCAGCTGATGGCCCTGGTGTGCGCCATCGCCATCATCAACGCCTACAACCGGGTGAACGTCATCATCCAGCAGCCCGCCGGCGACTACCAGCCCGGCCAGTTCGGCTGACGAGCGGCACTATGAACCCGGCGGCCATCCGGCCGCCGGGTCGGGCGGGTCTTTCAGGTACGTGGCCAGCCCGCGAACGATCACATCGAGCCCCCACTCGAACCGCTCATCGGCGGTGCCGACCGCAAGCGTGCCCGCCAGCGCCACAGTGTTCGGGAACCGGTCGGCGGGCAGCGACCTCATCCACGCGGTGAACTGGGCGGCGAAGTCATCCGCGCCTGCCCCGGCCAGCGGCGCCACGTCCAGCTCGTAGGCGATCGCGCCGACATACAGCCCGCCGAGGTCGCCGACGAACGCAGCCACCTGGTCGGGTATCCCGGCCGCGCGGAGCTCGGCCAGCAGGCGTTCCGCGATCGGCAGCATGGTCGGGGTGACCGCGACCCGGCCGAGGGTGAGCGCGGCGACCCCCCGGTGCCTGCGGTACATGGCCAGCAGCGCCCGGCCGAGATCCTTGAGCGTCTCCTGCCAGTTGCCGCCCGTCGGCGGCACCTCGACCTCCTGGAAGATCCGGTCGAGCACGAGCTGGACCAGTTCCTCCTTGTTGTCAACGTACCCGTAGAGCGACGAGGCGGACACACCGATCTGGTCCGCCACCCGCCGCATGGTGAGCGCCTCACCACCCTCGGCGTCCAGGACCTGCAGCGCGGCCTCGACGACCACCTCGCGGCTGAGCTGGGGCCGTGGCGTGCCATGCCGCCGCGGCGTTGACCGCCACGGCGGCTCGGGCGCGGGACCGCTCACGATCTCGGGCATGGACAACAGCGTACTTGACGTGAACACCGTTCTGCGATAGACCAGTGTTCTAACAGAACGACGTTCTCGACAAGAACGATGTTCAGAACCCAGTGAACGGAGAAGTGCGATGAACGACGTGAAGGGGGATGCGGAGGTGAGCGGGGCGGTGGAGGCCGGAGAACTCCGCAAGAGCTACCGCAGCCGGGCTGGCGAGGTTCGGGCGCTCGACGGGCTGACCTTCTCGGTCGCACCCGGCAGCGTGTTCGCCCTGCTCGGCCCCAACGGGGCGGGCAAGACGACGGCCGTGCGGATCCTGACCACGCTGTCCCGGCCGGACGCGGGCCGGGCGGCGGTGGCCGGGATCGACGTGCTCGCCCATCCTGGCCGGGTCCGGCAGGTCATCGGCGTGGTGAGCCAGCACAGCGGGACCGTGGGCCTGCTGACCGGTCAGGAGAACCTGGCGCTGCAGGGCAGGCTCTACGGGGTGCCGCCGAGGGAGCTGAAACGCCGGGTGGCGGAACTGCTCGACCAGTTCGGGCTGGCCGAAGCCGCCGGGCGGCAGGCGAGCACGTACTCGGGCGGCATGCGGCGGCGCCTCGACGTCGCCACCGCGCTGGTGCACCGGCCGGCCGTGCTCTTCCTCGACGAGCCGACGACCGGGCTCGACCCCGAGGGTCGCGCCGAGCTCTGGGCGGTCCTCACCCGCCGCTGCGCAGAATCGGGGACCACCGTCCTCGTCACCACCCACTACCTGGACGAGGCCGACAAGTTCGCGGCCAGGGTCGCGATCACCGATCGCGGCCGGATCGTCGCCGAGGGCACCCCCGACCAGCTCAAGGCGCAGCTGCAGGGCGACTCGGTGCTGCTCGAGCTCGGCGACGCCGGGCAGGTTGAGCAGGCCGAGAAGGCACTCTCCCGGGTTCCGCAGGTCCGCCAGGCAACCGCCGAGGGGGCCGTGGTCAGGGCCCGGGTCGCCAACGGGCCGCGGGCGCTGCCCGCCGTCCTCGCCGGGCTCGAGACCGACGGCATCGGCGTCCTTTCCGTCACCGTCGCCAGGCCGTCGCTTGACGACGTCTACCTGCACTACGCCGGACGCTCGTTCCGGCAAGCAGAAGGGAGCACAGCAGCATGAACCCCGTCCGCCAGTCCTGGGCCCTGCTCACGGGCCGGTACCTGCGCCAGCTCTACCGCCAGCCCGCGGTGATCGGCATCACGCTCACCCAGCCGGTCATCTGGCTGCTGCTGTTCGGCGCCCTGTTCAAGAAGGTGGCCGAGCTACCCGGGTTCGGCGGGGGGAGCTACATCACGTACCTCACCCCCGGCGTGGTGATCATGACCGCGTTGTTCTCGTCGAGCTGGACCGGCATGTCGTTCATCGAAGACATCCGGCACCGGTGTCATGGACAGGTTCCTGACCGCGCCGGTGCCGCGCGGCGCCCTGATCGCCGCGTCCCTCGCCTACCAGGGCGTCACCACGATCGTGCAGTCGGCCATCATCATCGCGATCGGCTGGGGCATCGGCGCCGGCTTCCCTGGCGGCGCGGCAGGCGTCGCGGCGCTGATCGGCGTCTCGGTGCTGATATCGCTGGCCATGGCGGGACTGTCCGACGGCTTCGCGCTGCTCGTCCCGCAGCGCGAGGCGCTCATCGGCGTCTCCACCATGCTGGTGCTCCCGCTGACGTTTCTGTCCGGCGCGTTCCTCTCGCTGCGGCTCGTCCCCGGGTGGATCGCCGGGATCGCCAGGTTCAACCCGGTCAACTGGGCGGCGAGCGCCGGCCGCGTCGCCGTCGGCGGCCACCCGCCGTGGGGCACGATCGGCTCGTACGCCGGGTTCCTCGCCCTCGCCCTCGTGGCTACAGCCGCGATGTCGACTTGGGCGTTCCGTGCCGGCGAGCAATAGTTCTAAGCTCGGCGTGTGACACGAGCGCTGGTAATCGTGGACGTTCAGAACGACTTCTGCGAGGGCGGGTCGCTTGCCATAGCCGGGGGGGCCGAGGTAGCCCGCGCGATCAGCGGGTATCTGGCCTCCCCGGAGGGCGGCGGCTACGCCCACATCGTGGCAACACAAGACCATCACGTCGATCCCGTCGGGCACTTCGCCGCCGACCCGGACTTCGTCGACACCTGGCCGGCGCACTGCGTCGCCGACACGCCTGGGGCCGACTTCCACCCCGCGCTCGACACCGGCCAGATCGAGGCCGTGTTCCGCAAGGGCGCCCGGTCGGCCGCCTACAGCGGGTTCGAGGGCGCTGATGAGTACGGCATGCCGCTGGCGGCCTGGCTCCGCGAGCGGGACGTCACCGAGGTCGACATCGCGGGGCTGGCCACCGACCACTGCGTGCGGGCCACCGCCACCGACGCCGCGACGGCGGGCTTTGCCACCAGGGTGCTGCTCAGCCTCACCGCGGGAGTCGCCGCCGACACGGTTGAGGCGGCCCTGGCCGAGATGCGCACGGCGGGCGCCGAACTGGCGGGCACCCCGCTCCTGGCCGGCGCAGCGGACTAGCTCCTGGCCCAGGCAGCGGACTAGTCGTCGCCCTGCCGACTTGGCAGACTAGTCGTCGCCTTCCGGCAGGGACTCGTAGATCTCCTTGCATTCAGGGCAAACCGGGAACCGCTTGGGATCCCGGCTCGGCACCCAAACCTTGCCGCAGAGCGCGACCACGGGCGTGCCGGTCACGGCGCTGTCGACGATCTTGTGTTTGTCGACATAGTGCGCAAAACGCTCGTGATCGCCATCGCCGTGGGAGAGATCCGGGACGGTACGGGTGTCTTCCCTGACTTCGGTACCTGGTGTTTGTGCTCTTGGCAGGATGGCTGTGCTCACAGGGAGCGAGTCTACGCTGCCAGCGACTGCCTTTAGGCGAGCATCTAGTTGAGCATCGGATCATCGGGGTACGTGGCCACGATCGCGAACTCGCCGCCTTGCCTTCGGAGCACCGCCTGCCAGAGCCGCTCCGGCTCGGCGAGGAACGCGTCCGTCGGCTCGCCGGGGAGCACGTACCAGGCGCCCTCCTCGATCTCGGCCTGCAACTGGCCGGGACCCCACCCCGCGTAGCCGGCGAACACCCGCAGCGAGGTGATGCCGTCGGCCAGCAGCTCGGGCGGCGCCTCGAGGTCGACGAGGCCGATCCGGGACGTAAGGCTGGACCCGTCGAGCGAGCGCCAGCCGAGCGGCTCGTCCTCGCCCCGCGCCAGGGCCAGCGCCAGGGCGCTGTTCGGGGAGACCGGCCCGCCCTTGAACACCACCGAAGGCCCGGTGGCCAGATCGCTCCACGGCTCCAGCACCTGCCCGACCTCAACCTCGGTCGGACGGTTCAGGACGACGCCCAGGGTCCCCTCTTCGGGCTCGTCCTCTACGATCAAGATCACGGTTCTCCGGAAGTTCGGGTCACCGAGCAACGGCGTGGCTACGAGAAGCCGACCGCCGAGGGATTCAGCCTCCATGTATCAATGATGCGCCAGAGGGCGGCGCGTCGCACTACGCCGGGGGAGCCCGAAGAACGTTGGCACGTACGCTGTAAGGGTGTCTGGAGCAAGTACCCAGCCAGCGGCGGTCGGCCAGGCGGTCACCGCCGTGCTCGCCGACGCGCGCGTGGTGGTGGATGTCACCCGGCTGCGCGTCGCGATCGCGCGGCTGTCCCGACGGCTGCGCAAGCACGAGCTGGCCGGGCTGACCCCCACTCAGCTGGCCGCGCTGTCGACCGTCGAGCGGAACGGGCCGCTGCGCCTCGGAGACCTCGCGGCCGCCGAGCGGATCGCGCCGTCCACGCTGACCCGGCTGGTCAGCGCGCTGGAGGAGCAGGGCTACGTGGAACGGCACGCGGTGCCGGCCGACGCGCGCGCCTGGATGCTGGCCGTCACGCCGCGCGGTCACGAGGTCCTCGAGCAGATCAGGCAGGAGAACACCCTGCTGCTCGCCGACAGCCTGCTGACCCTGTCCACCGAGCAGCTCGCCGCGCTCGCCGCTGCGCTGCCCGCGCTCGAGCGGCTCGCCGACGGCACCCCCCGGCATCCGGAGGCGGAAGCGGCCACGGTGGACGGGCCCGGCGCGACCGGCTGAGGAGCGTCGCGTTCCGGCTATTCGATCGTCAGAACAGCAGGCTGGACAGCGTGGCCCTGGCCTTGCTGACCCGCGGATCGCGGGGCGGGAAGAGCTCGAACAGCCTTAGCAGGTGCAGCCGCGCCTGGTTCCGCTCGTCGCCCGAGGTCCGCCGGACCGTATCGAGCAGCCGGTCGAATCCGGTCTCGATCTTGCCCATGGCCACCTCGATGTCGGCGACCCTGCCCTGCGCGTCCGGATCGTCCGGGTTGTCCTCGGCGTCCTGCCGTGCCTTGGCCTGGTCGTAGGAGTTCACCCGCCGGATCAGGTCAACCTGCGCGAGTCCCATCGCCGCCACCGGGTGGCCCGGCGCCGACGCCAGGACCTTCTCGAACGCCGCTGCCGCGCCGTCCAGGTCGCCGCGCTCCATTGCCTGCTGCGCCTCGCCGAAGCCGGCCTCGGCAAGGGCGTCACCGCTCATCGGCCCGCGCGGCGTCTGGCCCGCCGCGCCGGGCGCCTGCGCGTCCTCGGCTCCCGGGGCGTTGCCCGCGCCCGCACCCGGCAGGCCCATCTGCTCGGCCGCTTGCATCACCTGGGCGATCGCCGCCCGGGCCTCGGACTCCGGCACCGCGCCGAGGAAGAGCGGCATTGCCTGCCCGGCGATCACGGCCAGCACCATCGGGATGGACTGCACCTGGAGCGCCGCGCTTAGCTGCGGATTGGCGTCCACGTCCACCTTGGCCAGCACCCACGCGCCGTTGGCCTCGTTGGCCAGCTTCTCCAGCACCGGGGAGAGCTGCTTGCACGGCCCGCACCACTCGGCCCACAGATCCAGGATCACCGGAACGGTGCGTGACCTGTCGACCACGTCGGTGTTGAAGGTCTGGTCGGTGACGTCGATCACGTTGGCATTGCCGGCGCCTGCCTGGTCCCCCGAGCTGGCTGCGCTGGAGGCCTGCTGCCTGCGCTGCGCGGCGGTCTGCCGGGCGCCCAGGTCAACGGCGCCGTGTAGGGAGAAATCCCGCGACTGCTGCATGTCTCTATCCTGCCGCATCTTTCGGACCGCCCGGTCCCGCTGCGGCCGCCGAATCACGCTGGTCGCGCCGCTCGCGTCGCAACCGGCGCAGCACCGGCAGCGCGGCGAAATAGGAGCCGACGGCCGCGATGCCGCCAATGCCGAGGTCGACCGATATCCGGCCCTGCTTGGCCCAGTACACGTCCTTCAGGTCGAGCAGCAGCGCAAACTCGTCGACGATGAGCGCCAGGCCACTGCCGTAGCTGAGCGCGACCGCAGGGTGCCTCCGGGTGCGGTCGTCGCCGTGCACCGCGATTGCGCCAACGCCGGCCAGCATGCCGATGCCCCACATGTAGTGGTGCAGGTGCTCGCCCCCGGCGCTGAGGTTGTGAAACGGGCCGCGCCCGGCCCTGATGCTGTAGGTGATCCCCCGGACCGCGCCGAACGTGGTGGCGAACGAGACCCAGCTCAGCAGCGCGGCCCGCTGAGTAGCGTCGAGCTCCTCGTGGAACGCGGTGTTCAGGTCCCGGCCCAGGTGCGGAATGGCAGTCACAGGGGGCACGATACGCGGAACTCAGAACGCTGGGACCTCAAAGTAGTCCCCCCACTCGTCACGCAGCGCTCCGCAGATCTCGCCGAGGGTAGCCTCCGCGCGAGCCGCATCCAGCATGGAGGGGATCATGTTCTCCCCGGACCTGGCCGCGTCGAGCATCGCGGCGAGCGCCGCGTCGACCGCCGCCTGGTCCCGCGCCTGCCGCCGCTCGGCCAGCTCGTGCACCTGCTCGCGCTCGACCTCGTGGCTCACCCGCATGATCTCCACCGGCTCCCCCACGGTGTCGGTCAGGCAGTTGACGCCGACCACCCGCTTGTCGCCCTTCTCCAGCTTCTGCTGGTAGCCGAAGGCGGCCTCGGCGATCTCCGCCATGAACCAGCCATCCTCGATCCCGCGGAGTATCCCCGCGGTCATGGTCCCGTCCGGGCTCATCTCGCGGATCTTGGCGAAGATGGCCTCCGCCTCGGCCTCCAGCCGGTCGGTCAGGGACTCGAGGTACCAGGAGCCGCCGAGCGGGTCGGCCACGTTGGTCACGCCGGTCTCTTCCATGATCACTTGCTGGGTGCGCAGCGCGATCTCGGCCGCCTTCTCGCTCGGCAGCGCGAGCACCTCGTCGAGCGCGTTGGTGTGCAGTGAGTTCGTGCCGCCGAGCACCGCGGCGAGCGCCTCGATCGCGGTCCGGACCACGTTGTTGTCCGGCTGCTGCGCGGTCAGCGAGACCCCGGCGGTCTGGGTGTGGAAGCGCAGCCACTGGGCCCGCTCGCTGCGCGCGCCGTACACGTCGCGCATCCACCGGGCCCAGATCCGCCGGGCCGCGCGGAACTTCGCAATCTCCTCGAAGAAGTCGATGTGCGCGTCGAAGAAGAACGAGAGGCCCGGCGCAAACACCTCGATGTCGAGCCCGCGCGACAGGCCGAGCTCGACGTAGCCGAACCCGTCGGCGAGCGTGAACGCCAGCTCCTGCGCTGCTGTGGAGCCCGCCTCCCTGATGTGGTAGCCGGACACCGACAGCGGCTTGTAGTCGGGGATGCTGGCCGCGCAGTACTCCATCAGGTCGCCGATCAGCCGCAGGTGGGGCTGGGCCGGGAACAGCCACTCCTTCTGGGCGATGTACTCCTTGAAGATGTCGGTCTGCAGCGTGCCGTTCAGCTTGCCCAGGTCCGCCCCCTGGCGCTCGGCGGCGGCCAGGTACATGCAGAACACCGGCACCGCGGGCCCGCTGATCGTCATCGACGTGGTGACGTCGGCGAGCGGAATCCCGTCGAACAGGGTGCCCATGTCGGCCGCCGAGTCGATGGCCACGCCGCAGTGGCCCACCTCGCCGAGCGACCGCGGGTCGTCGGAGTCACGCCCCATCAGCGTGGGCATGTCGAACGCCACGGACAGGCCGCCGCCCCCGCCGCGAAGCAGCATCTTGTACCGCTCGTTGGTCGCCGTCGCGTTGCCGAAGCCGGAGAACTGCCGGATGGTCCAGGTCCTGCCGCGGTAACCGGCCGGGTACAGCCCGCGGGTGAACGGGTACTCCCCCGGCCAGCCGATGCGCTCGAAGCCCGGAACTACGGCACCGTCCGGCGGCCCGTACACGGGTTCGACCTCGAGCCCGGACAGCGTGCTGAAGTCGGCATCCCGGATCCGGGCCGCGTCGTACCGCCGCTGCCAGCGCTGCCTGCCGGCGTTGCCTGAGTCCATCGATACCTCCGTCAGATAGTAGGACGTCCTACTATCTATTCCAGTCTATGCCCGTGGCCGGAACGTTTAGTCCGCGGCTTGGCCAACCGAACGGCACGGTCGGTCGTCTGTAGTTGTCAGAGAGCGCCTGGGCGCTGCTGAGTTGTCAGGGAGCGCATGGGCGCTGCCGAGGTCCAGGCATCCATCGCTGCGACGTGCCGAATGTGTGGTAGAACCAATGCGATATCGCGCAGGTGACGCGGGCCGCGCCGCGGTCCTCGGTGACGTCGCAACCGTGCCGGGACCTCGGGTTGCGTTCTCGGCTCCGGCGGTGAGGCAAGGGAACTCGGTGGCCAGGCTTCGATCATTCGACCCTGAGGCGGCCGAGGAACTCTTCAACGCCTGCTATCCGAGGCTGGCCGGCTGGGTGCGCCGGCTGGTGGACGACGATGAGACCGCGCACGAGATCGCTTCCGAGGCGTTCACCAGGCTGCTCGCCAAGTGGTCGGCCCTGGAAAGCCCGCAGAGCTACCTGTACATGATCGCGACAAACCTGGTCAGGGACCACTGGCGCAAGTCGGGCCGAGAGCGCCGCGCGATCCGCAGCCTGACCGCGGCCGCCCCGCTTGATCCCGCCTACCACCCCGCGCAGGACGTGGACGTGCGGGCGTTGATCGAGGGGCTCCCGCCGCGGCTGCGCAGCGCGTTCCTGCTGCACTACTACGCCGGGTTCGGGGTGCGGGAGGTTGCCACGATGCTGGGCAGGCCAGAGGGCACGGTCAAGGCCGACCTGCATCACGCCCGCGCCCGGCTCAAAGCCGCGCTCGAAGACCCGCGGGGAGCCTGAAGATGAGTGACCCACGGGACCGTATCGACGACTGGCTGAACGCCGACGTCGAGCCGCTGGCGCCGCGGCCGGGAACCTTCGGCAAGATCCAGCAGCGAGCGCATCGGCGGAAGATCGGCCGGGCGGTGATGTCGGCGGCCGGGATAGTGATCGTGATCGCGGCGGCCGCGACCGTCCCGCAGATCGCGGGCACACTGCGGAGCCATGGGCCGAGCCAGGGACAGCCGGTGGCGGCCGGTACGCATCCGGTGCAGGTCCAGCCGACAGTAACCGGCACGGGCGGCGGCAGCCCCAACTCCCGGTCGAGCGCGGAGGTGACGCCCTCGGGGTCGGCGCTGTCGGCCGCGGGGTCGGGGAGCTTCGTGCCAGCGAACTTCCAGCCCACCTCGGTCACGTTCGTCGGGCGGAACATCGGCGCGGTAATCGGCCAGGCCGGCACCCCCGGCCACTGCGCCACCCCCAACTGCACGTCGCTGGCTGGCACATCGGACTACGGAACCAACTGGTACGGGGTGAGCGCTCCGCTGACCGGCGCGCCGGACGGATCAACGGGAGTCGGGCAGGTCCGCTTCCTCAACACCACCTTCGGCTGGGCGTTCGGGCCGCAGTTGTACGCCACCACCGACGGCGGGGCGAACTGGACCAGACAGAGCACACACGGGATGCGGGTCACCGACCTGGAGACCGCGGGCGACCACGCGTTCGCGCTGTTCGCGACCTGTACCGGGGGCGGTGCCGCCTACGGGGCGCACTGCACCGCGTTCTCGCTCTACACGTCCGTGGCGGGCAGCGGCCAATGGCAGCCGGTGCCGGGCCCGGTGTCCAGCCTCGTCGAGCCTTCGCAGACCGGGGCCGGCGGTGCCTCGGCCAGCCTGGTGCTCGCCGGCGGCCGGGGCTACCTGCTCGCGCCGTCCGGCGAACTGCTCGGCGGCCCGCTCACCGGCGGAGCCTGGAGCGTCGTGGGCGAGCAGGAACAGTGCCTGCCCGGTTCACCCGGTCCTGACGGCCAGCCAACCGGGGCTCTGCTCGCCGCCGACTCCGCCGAGCTGGTGCTGGTGTGCACGAGCGCGACCGACTCGACCACCGGGACGCAGACGAAGTCGGTGATCGAGTCCTCCGACAACGGCAAGACCTGGTCGGCGGCGCAGTCCGCAGACGTGACCGGGATCGCCACCTCGGTCGCCACCCAGGGCAGCAGCCTGGTGGTGCTCGCCACCGACGCGGGCCTCTACCTGTCCACCGACGGCGGCGGCACCTGGAAGCTGGCCCAGGCAAGCCCGGCCCGCGCCGCGGCCGGGGAAGGCGGGTACAGCTACGTCGGCATGACCAGCGCGGCCGACGGCGTTGCGCTGCCTGCCGATGCAGACCTGCACGAGGTGTTCATCACCACCGACGGCGGCCGGGCCTGGCAGGCGCACCCGGTCAGCCGGGCCTGAAGTCCCCGGCGGAGACCCGAAGCCCGCGCAGCATGGCGAACATCTCCTCGAGCTGGCCGTTGTCGTAACCGCCGAGGGCGAAGTCGGCGGCCATCAGGTCCGCGGTCGCACGCCCGGCTACCTCTCGGCCCGCCGGGGTGATCTCGGCCAGCGTTCCCCTGCCGTCGGCCGGGTTGGGCCTGCGCACCACAAAGCCCTGTGCCTCGAGCCGGTTGATGATGTTGGTGACGCTCGTCGGGTGCACCATCAGCCGCTGCCCGATCAGCCGCAGCGGCAGCGCTCCCTCCCTGCTGAACTGGAGCAGTACCAGCGCCTCGTAGCGCGCGAACGTCAGCCCGTGCGGCCGCAGCAGCGCGTCGAGCTCGGCGATCAGGATCTGCTGAGCCCGCATGATGGAGGTGACGGCCGCCATCGCCCGGGAGTCCCCGAACCTGCGCTCCCATATGTCCGCCGCGCGAGCGATCGGGTCGAACGGAAGGTCAAGGGACTTGCGCACACGCACAACGTACCGGTAGTGCGACACGGGCGCTCGCGCATGGATTGGCCCGGCGAGGGCGGGTTATATTACCTGCTGACAGGCGCAACACGGGGGCTTTCGATGGAAGTGCTGCGTCAGATACCGGGGGACATTTTGCGGTCGAGTGACGCCGTGATGACCATCACGCCCGTGCTCGCCGCCGGGGTCGGGGCAGGTCACGGCTGGCGAAGCGGGCAGCTTCGCTCGGCAAGTTTCCGCCTTGATGCCTCGGTTTATGGCGTTGCGCCGCTCGGCATCGCGATCAGCAGGCAGAGCGTGGCGACCACGCTGGTTGACCTGCTCGCCGGGCTGGTCAGACCGGCTTACGGGGAGCTTCGGGTGCTCGGCGAGAACCTGACCACGGCCAGGGGCCGGGCCGCGCTGCGCGCCAGGGTCGGCGTGGCCCGCAGGGCCGCCAGGCCGCAGCCGGCCTTCCGGGTTCGCGGGCTCGTCGAGCACGCGGCCAGGCTGGCCGGGCTGCCGGCCCAGGACCGGGACCTGATGGCCGCCGCGATCGTCGACCGGCTGGCGCTGACCCCATGGTCCGACGTCCCGCTGCGGTCCGCGCCCGACGTGATCTGCCGCAGGGCCAGGCTGGCCGCAGCTGCCGTGCACCAGCCGGACCTGCTGCTGGTCGACGGCCTGCTGGACGATCTCGACCCTGGCGACACGATCGCGCTGGCCGAGGCCGTCCGCGACCTGGCCGGGGACATGATCGTCGTCGCCATCGGGCGCGACCCGTCCGCCCTCGCCCTGGCCTGCGCCGAGGTCCTCACGCTCGCCGACGGGATCCTGGTCAGCCCGCCCAGTACTCCCGCCTCGCTCGCCAACGAGCTCACCCCGCTACGGCCGTGCACTAGCCCGCCGCCGCTCCCCAGCCCGTTAAGCCCACCCCTACCCACCCCGTAAGCTGCGGAAGTGGACTGGAGCCTGATCGACTGCGGGCGCAAGGGGCACCTGACGTACGCCCCGGCCGAGGCAGACGTGCGCAGGCAACTGCGGGCGCAGGCCGAATCAGGCGAGGCGTGGCGGTGCCTTCGCTGCGGCGCGTACGTCGGCGGCGGGCCGCTGATGTCGGGTCCAGCCGCCGAAGCGCCGCTCGTGCGGCGCGGCAAAGAGGTGCGAAGCGCGCTCATCCTGCGGGTCTTCGCCGTCGAGCGGTTCCTGCGCGCGCTCGCCGTCGCCGCGATCGCGTTCGTGGTGTGGCGGTTCGAGTACGCCCGCGAGACCATCGAGCAGGCCTTCGACCGCGAGCGCCCGGAACTGCGCAGCCTGTTCCACCAGCTCGGCTACAACATCGACAACTCCAAGCTGGTGGGGCTGTTCAACCGCGCGCTGACGCTCAGCCCGACGACGATCAAGCTGCTCGCCATCGGGCTGGCCTGCTACGCGGCGATAGAGGTGGTCGAGGGCGTCGGCCTGTGGGTGGGCAAACGCTGGGGCGAGTACTTCGCGATGGTCGCCACGTCGGTCGGCCTGCCGTTCGAAATCTACGACCTGGTCAACAAGGTGAGCACGATCGGGCTCATCCTGTTCGCCATCAACCTGTTCCTGGTGCTGTACCTGGTCATCACCAAGCGGCTGTTCGGGGTGCGCGGGGGCAAGCGGGCATACGACGCGCGGCTGCGCAGCGAGTCGATCATGGACGCAGCCATCGCCGCCGCTGCCGCCGGCCGCTCCGACACTGACCACACGGCCACTGACCACACAGCCACTGACCACACAGCCGCGCCCGCCCAGCCTGAGGCTCGCACCCCACAAACCCCCACCTCAGGCACGCGGCCAGACACCCCTACCTCAGACGGCGAGACCGCGGCACCGCGCGCCGCGCCCGCCGGAGCCGACTCGGCCCGGGCCGCCCCTGACCGTGGCCTTCGCGCCGGCGGCGCCTGAGCCGCGGCGAGCTTCAACCCCGTGAAGGGACCCTTGCTGTTGCTGTTCCAGCAGCGCGGGTGCCACCACACTGTTCGGCCGCCCGGCTGTTCGGCCGCCCGGCTGTTCCACCGCTGACCGAGCCCGGTTCGTGATCGATATAGGAGCTATGTGGAGTTCTTGACGGGTGGTCGGCCGGGTTTGGGCCGGGCGACATGTTTGGGCGTGCCATATCTGGCTTTCCGGGCTGGGCGATTCGGTGGCTTTTACTTCGGGCGAGCCATTTTCCGGGTTGCCATGACTGAACGTTCATACAAAACGCGGTAAAGGCGTTGAGCGGTTAACCGTTGATGAGCTCGTCGGCCGCGGAATACGGGTCCAGCTTGCCGGAGGCGACGAGGCCGGCGAGTTTCTCCAGGTTCGCCTCACCGGGCAGCGCGCTGAGCCGCTGAGTAAGTTCTGCGATGGCCATCGCAGAAATCTCATCCCTGGCCCTGGCCAGGCGCTTGCGGTCCCGCTCCCCCGTTGCCGCGAGCCATTCGGCGTGCGCGTCGAGCCGGCCCACCAGGTCCTCGATACCCTCGCCGCTCGCCGCGCTTGCCGAGACGATCGGCGGCTTCCACGCCCCCTCGTCACGGTGCGGCGCCATGGTCAGCATCGTGCGCAGGTCCCTGACCGCCTCCTGGGCGCCGGGCCGGTCGCTCTTGTTCACGACGAAGATGTCGGCGATCTCCAGGATTCCCGCCTTGGCCGCCTGCACCGAATCGCCCATGCCCGGCGCCACGATCACCAGCGTCGAGTCGGCCAGGGAGGCGATGGCGACCTCGGCCTGGCCGACGCCCACTGTCTCGATCAGAACGACGTCGAACCCGGCCGCGTCCAGGATCCGCAGCGCCTGCGGCACCGCCCAGGACAGGCCGCCGAGGTGGCCGCGGCTGGCCATGGAACGGATGAACACGCCGCCGTCGGTCGCGTGCTCCTGCATCCTGACCCGGTCGCCGAGCAGGGCGCCGCCGGTGAACGGCGACGTGGGATCCACGGCCAGGACGCCCACCCGCTCCCCGCGGCCGCGGTAGGCACGGACCAGCGCGCCCGTGATCGTCGACTTCCCAACGCCCGGCGCGCCGGTGAGGCCGACGACGCGCGCCCGGCCGGTGCGGGGCGCGATCAGCTTCATCACGCCACGCAGCTGTGGCGAGCCGTTCTCGACCAGCGAGATGAGCCGGGCGAGCGCGCGCGGATCGCCGCCGTCGGCGGCCGAGACCAAAGCGGCAGCCGGCTCGCGGTCGTCAGTCACGTAGGCCCGGGGCCGGAACCCGCAGCAGCAGCGCGTCGCCCTGGCCGCCGCCGCCGCAGAGCGCGGCCGCTCCGAGACCGCCGCCTCGGCGCCGCAGCTCATACATAAGGTGCAGGGCGATCCGGGCGCCGGACATCCCGATCGGATGACCGATGGCGATCGCGCCGCCGTTCACGTTGACCTTCCGGCCCCACCCCGAGATCGCGCATGGACTGGATGGCCACGGCGGCGAACGCCTCGTTGATCTCGATCAGGTCCAGGTCGGCCACTGTCAGGCCGGCCTTGCCGAGCGCGTGGGCGATGGCGTTGGCCGGCTGCGACTGCAGCGAGTTGTCCGGGCCAGCCACGCAGCCGTGCGCGCCGACCTCGGCCAGCACCGGGGCCCCGGCAGCGGCGGCAGCCTCCGCAGACATCACCACGACCGCGCACGCCCCGTCCGAGATCTGCGAGGCCGAGCCCGCCGTGATCGTGCCGTTCTCGGCGAACGCGGGGCGAAGCCTGCTCAGCGACTCCGCCGTGCTGTCCGCGCGCACCCCCTCGTCGGTGTCGAACAGGACCGGGTCGCCGCGGCGCTGCGGCACCTCGACGCCGACGATCTCGTCGGCGAACAGCCCGTTCTTGATCGCCTCGGCGGCCCGCTGGTGTGACCGGGCGGCAAACTCGTCTTGCTCCTCGCGGGTGATGCCGAGCCCGGCGTTGTGCCGCTCGGTGGACTCGCCCATCGAGACGTGATCGAACGCGTCGGTGAGCCCGTCGAGCGCCATCGAGTCGACGAGCTCGGCGGAGCCGAACCGGAAACCCTTGCGTGCCCCGGGCAGCAGGTGCGGCGCCTGGCTCATCGACTCCATGCCCCCGGCCACCACCACGTCGAACTCGCCGGCCCTGATCAGCTGCGCGGCCAGCGCGATCGCGTCCAGACCGGACAGGCACACCTTGTTGATCGTGAGCGCGGGGACCGTCATCGGGACGCCGGCCGCGACCGCCGCCTGCCGCGCCGGGATCTGGCCCGCGCCCGCCTGCAGCACCTGGCCCATGATCACGTAGTCCACCCGCTCGGCCGGCACGCCGGAGCGCCGGAGCGCCTCGGCGATCACGAATCCGCCCAGATCCGCCCCGCTGAAGCCGCTCAGCGAACCGAGCAGGCGCCCGACGGCCGTTCTGGCCCCGCCGACGATAACCGCATCTCGCATACGTGAAACGATACCCATGTTCGGAACAGGAGCTAGTAGCCGTTGGGGCCGGGAGGCTGTTGGTGCTGACCCGCATCGATCACGTGGGAATCGCCTGCCGCGACCTGGACCGGGCCATTGCGTTCTACGAGTCAACCTTCGGGCTCGCGGTCGTCAGCCGGGAGCGCAACGAGGATCAGGGCGTCACCGAGGCGATGCTCCGGGTCGCCGACGCGCCGGGCGGCACGTCGTACGTCCAGTTGCTCGAGCCGCTCGGCCCAGACACGCCGGTCGGCCGGTTCCTGGCCCGCCGCGGCGAGGGAGTGCATCACGTCGGCTACGGGGTCACGGACATCACGGCGGCTCTCGAGGCGATCGGGGCGACCGGCGTACGCCTGATCGACTCGAGGCCGCGGCACGGCTCGATGGGCGCCTCGATCGCGTTCCTGCACCCAAAGGACGTCGGCGGCGTGCTGACAGAACTGGTCCAAGCCGCCGAAACCCGCTGATCTTGTCGCCATGGCGATCCCGGCTGGCGGCGCGGATGGCCGCTGCTCAGGAACCCCAGGCGCCCCCCGAACAAAGGCTGGCCCCCGCACTCACGGCCATGCTGGTGCGAAATTTACGTACGTTATAAATAGGATCTTTAGCAAGAGCACGCGCGAACAGGCAGCCAACCACTCATGAGGGGAGTACGCTGCCTTGCACCGGGCGAGCGGAATTGCGTGCCCGCCGGGGCATTGGCGGCTTGCGGCAGCGCCATCCCGGTCGGGCGATGTCGCGAAGGCGGTTGCCCGGATGTGCTTCCCCTGTCGACCCCGCGTCAACCCCCAGGATTAGGCGACATGCAGCCCGACATCGATGCCCAGCTCAGCAACTTTTTCGAGGAGACCCCGCAGCGCGATTTCGCGAGGGTCATGCGCGGCTACGATCCGCATCAGGTCAACGAGCATCTCAAGCAACTCGACGCCGAAATGCGCCAGCACCGGGAGCAGGTGCAGGCGATGCACAGGGAGCTGGCCGACGCGCACCGCCAGATCCAGGAGCAGGAGCGCCCCACCTACTCCGGCCTCGGTTCCCGGATCGAGCAGCTGCTGAGGCTCGCGGAGGAACAGGCCACCGAGATCCTGCAGGAGGCCAGGACCGCGGCCAACGAGTTCAACGCGACGGCCAAGGTCGAGGCCGCCGAGCTCAGGGCAGCGGCCGAGAACGAGGCCGCCGAGCTGCGGGCGAACGCCAAGCGGGAGACCGACGACCTGCGGGGCTCGGCCGAACGCGAGGCCGATGCCATCAAGACCGGCGCCCGCCGCGAGGCCGACGAGCTGACCTCGACGACCGAGCGCGAGGTGGCCAAGCTCCGCGCCACCGCCGACCATGAGGTCGCCGAGAAGCGTGCCGCCATCGAGCGTGATATCGCGAAGCTGCGGACCACGACCGAGCGCGAGGTCGCCCAGATGAAGGCGTCCTCGAAGCGCGAGCGCGACGAGATCCTGACCACCTCCAAGCGCCAGGCCGACGAGATGCGCAGCCAGGCGCAGCGGATCCTGGAGGAGAGCGAAGCACAGCGGGCCCAGGCCGAGGCGGAGTTCGACATCCAGCTCGCCTCGCGGCGCGAGGAGGCCGAGCGGCAGGAGGCCGAGCGGCTCGCCGCGGCCCAGTCGGCGACGCAGAAGATGGTGTCCGAGGCGGAGCAGCGCGCGGCAACGGCCGAGCAGCGGGCCACCAAGGCCAGCGCCCAGGCCGAGCAGACCAGGCGCGACGCCGACCAGCACTCCAGGCAGCTGGTCAGCAACGCCAAGAAGAACGCGGACCAGATCGTCGCGCAGGCCAAGGCCCAGGCCGACCAGTTGCTGGCCGACACCAAGTCCGAGGCCGACCGGGTCCGCACCGCCGCGCAGCGTCACGTCGACGAGCTGAACAAGCAGAAGGAGAGCGTCGCCGCTCACCTGGCCCAGATCAGCCAGCTGCTCGGCGGGCAGATGCCCGGCCTCGCGGACGCGCTCACGAACCGGCCAGCGGCCCCGGCCGTTCAGCAGGCCGCACCCAAGGCCGTGACCTCAGCCCCGCCTTCGGGCAACGGCGCACCCGCGGCTTCCCCTGCGACCAAGGCTGCCGCCGCAGCGCCGGCCGCATCCCCGGCGCCGGCCCGGTCGGCCGCCCCGGATGCACCAGCGGGCCAGCACGCCGCTCCTGGCCGGCCGGACAGCCAGCCAGCGGCCGGCAGCACAGGGGTTGCCAAGCAGTCGGCCAACGCCAAGTCAGGCAAGGACGACGAGGAGTGGTGGACGGAGTAGCCCTCCCGGCCACCGCAAACGGCGCGCGTCCCGTACGGGGCGCGCGCCGTTTGCGTCGTGCGGGACGCGCCGTGCCTTAGGGGTGGACTGTCTGGCCGCCGTCGACGATCAGGACCTGGCCGGTCATGAACGACGACGCCTCGCTGGCCAGGAACACCGCCGGCCCGGCCATCTCCTCGGGCTTGCCCCACCGTCCCATCGGCACCGTTGCTATCGTCGCCGGGCCTGCCGTGGGGTCAAGCCACAGGTTGCGGTTGAGGTCGGTGGCCGTCCAGCCCGGGCAGAGCGCGTTGACCCGCACGCCGTCCCGGCCCCACTCGACCGCCAGCGACTTCGTCAGCGAGATCAGTCCCGCCTTGGCCGCGCCGTAGGGCGTCAGCAGCGGTGACGAGGCGACGCCGGCCACGGACGCGACGTTGATCACCGATCCCTGGCCGCGGTCCAGGAGGTGGCCGGCGAACGCGTGGCAGACGTACACCGCCGAGTCCAGGTTGAGCCGGATCAGCTTCTCCCAGCCCTCCAGCCGCAGGTCGCGGAAGCCGACCATGAAGTTGGAGCCGCCCGCGTTGTTCACCACCACGTCCACGTCGCCGAGCCGCTCGATCGCGGCGGCCACCGCCTCGTCGACCGCTTCCCTGCTGGTGACGTCGGCGGGGAGCACGATTGCCTTGCGGCCGACGGCCGTGACCGCTGCCGCGGTGTCGGCCAGCCCGTCGGCGCTCCGTGCGACGAGCGCCACATCGGCGCCCGCCTCGGCCAGCGCGATCGCGATGGTCTGGCCGATCCCGCGGGACGCGCCGGTGACGAACGCGCTCTTTCCGGTCAGGTCGAAGACGCTCAAGGTCAGTCCTTCCATTCGGTGGGAAGCGGCCAGGCACTGGGGTTGACCCGGCGCACGATCTCGTTCAGCACTATGCGGACGTACGGCTCGCCCACCCACAGGTGCTTGGCCTTGTCGACGGCAACGACCTCGGCCTGCGGAACCCTGGCGAACCGGGCCCGTGCCTCGTCGGGCCGCAGGTAGTCGTCCAGGGCAGGGATCAGCGCGAGCACCTGCCGGCCCGACGCCGCCCAGCCGTCCAGGTCGGCGTCGGTCGTCCGCTTGAGCGGCGGCGACAGCAGGATGGCGCCCTCGACGGCGGGATCATTGCCCCATCTCAGCGCGAGCTCGGTGCCGAACGACCAGCCGAGCAGCCACAGCCGCGGCAGCCCGGCGGCCACGCTCCAGGAGATCGCGGCGGCCACGTCGTAGCGTTCGGCATCGCCGTCGCCGAACTCCCCCTCGCTGGTTCCCTGCTCCGACGCGGTTCCGCGGGTGTTGAACCTGAGCACCGCGAGGTCGGCCAGGGCAGGCAGCCGGTAGGACGCCTTGCGCAGCACGTGGCTGTCCATCATCCCGCCCGCCGTGGGCAGCGGGTGCAGCGCGATCAACGTCGCGACGGGAGTCCGTGCCACGGGCACCGCGAGCTCGCCGACCAGGTTCAGCCCGTCGGCGGTTCGAAGCGTCACCGGCGTCCTGACTGCCGGCAGGACGGTGCTTGCCCGTATCTCCGTCATTGATTCACCGAAGCTCCGTCATTGATTCACCGCATGAATCTCTGTCATCGATTCCCCGGACCAGGCCCGGGGCGGCGCGGCCGCCGCCGCCAGCACGAATTGTGCCAGTGCCGGCGCAGTTCCGCTCCCTGGGCCCGTTCCGGCCACACCACGACGTGCGCGACGCCCGGCAGGATCTCCTGGTCGCAGCCGGGGCACCGGTAGGTCTTGGTGGCCGCGGCCCCCGGGACCTGCCGCACCACCCAGTCCCCGTCCGGCCAGGCCTGTATCTGCTGCGGTCCGAGCCTGACCGCTGCCGGATCTTGCGCGCTGGCCGCGGCCGGATCGGGCCGCCCGGCGCCCCCGCGCGGTCTGCGCCTGACCTCGTCGGGAAGGCGGCGTGCCTTGCGCGGGCTCACGGCGGTCAGCGTATGGCACCCACCCACTACAGTTGGCTTCCGTGCGGCTCGTCATCGCCAGGTGCAGCGTGGACTACGCAGGCAGGCTCTCGGCTCATCTTCCGCTCGCCACCAGGCTGCTGATCGTCAAGGCCGACGGCTCCGTGCTCGTGCACTCCGATGGCGGCAGCTACAAGCCGCTCAACTGGATGTCGCCACCGTGCAGACTGGCCGAGCAGGACGGCCGCTGGGTCGTGACCGGGAAGTCGGGCGAGACCCTGACCATCGAAATCGACGAGGTCATCAGCGACTCCTCGTTCGACCTGGGGATCGATCCCGGCCTGCGCAAGGACGGCGTCGAGTCCCACCTGCAGGAGCTGCTTGCGGCGCAGCTGAACGTACTCGGCGAGGGCTGGCGGCTGGTCCGCCGCGAGTTCCCCACGCCGATCGGCCCGGTCGACCTGATGTGCCGGGACGCGCTCGGGGTCAGCGTGGCCATCGAGGTCAAGCGCCGGGGTGAGATCGACGGGTCCAATTCTGACGAAGGTGCTGCTTCACGGAAGGGGGTCCACGTGGCGGTCGAGGTCAAGCGCCACGCTGGTATCGATGCTGTCGAACAGTTGACCAGGTACCTGGAGCTATTGAACCGAGACCCGCTGCTGGCCCCGGTTAAGGGCGTCCTTGCTGCGCAGACAATCAAACCACAAGCGCGCACGCTCGCCGAGGATCGTGGTATCCGCTGTGTGGTTCTGGACTACGACGCCATGCGTGGGATTGAACACGAAGGAACCCTCTTCTAGCGATCCTTGGTCGCTAGGAGGTGCGTCGGAATCAGCCGACGTGCTTGTCCCGCACCGATGGCCCTCATTAAGCGGCCAACGTGTCAGCCTTGCGCCATGTGATCATCACACGGTCCTTGTCAAAACGCATAGTTACGCCGTCCACATTGACAAACGGCTTCCTGATGCCCGGAAATATATCGATTCGCTCAACAACCGTGTCAATCAGCGCACGACGCCGACTGATGCCTTCGTTCGCCTCCCAGGCCTGCCGGAGCGACTCCTTAACTGTAAGTAGCCCTTCCTGGTGCCTATGGGTGTTAAGGGAGTCGATTTCGCCCTTGATGTGTGATAGCTCGGCTTGCGCCCTTGTCTTGGCCCTAGCCAGTCCCGCCCGGCCAAAAGGCCGCATGCATAGTCATCGACCAGAGCGTCCAGCCTGAGCCGCTGCGCTGCACGCTGGTCAAGAAGCTGCTTCAGCTTATCGCCACCTTGCTTGTTATCTTTCAGCAGTTCAAGGATTGTCACTGGGCTAAAGCGGTCAAAGACGGACTCACGGATGTACCAGTTGAGCGCGTCAGCGTTGATTACCACGCCACCGCAGCCGCGTTCTCGCTGTGCGTCGCCTTGCACTCGACAGTAATAGATAGGCCGTAGCGGCCGACCAGGATAATCACGCTTCGTCTCGCCATTAAGGCGCGAACCGCATTTCCCGCAGTAGACACGGCCGACCAGTAGGTACTTCCGCGCCTGGGTTCGGCATCCGCATCAGCTACAGAGGTTGAAAGGCTGGGTCTGGTGTCTAGGGCGGTGTTAGGCGCCACTTCCCGATGACCATGAGACGGTTAACCTGCTCGGGCGGCGATGAGGCGTTCAGCCGTGGAAGGGCGCAGCCCGTCGCTGCGCTGGGCGAAGTACCGGTCGTAGAGGGCCTGCGGCGCAAGATGCTCGACGACTTCCAGCCCGGCGCTTTCGATAAGAGTCTCCGCTTGAGCGGGGGACATCCTGGTTGTGTACGGCTCGCCGGTGGCGGCGACCTGCCTGGTCTCGATCTTCACCATCTCCCGGGCGGTGTCGTCAAGAAAGGCGTCCGGCGCGTCGTAGCTGAGGACGATTTCTGATCCGGTGCCGCAGCCGCTGACGGTGTTGAGGGTGGCAGTGATGGCCTCGGGGGTGAGGTAGATGATCACGCCGAGCCAGGAGAAGAAGGCCGGCTGGGACCAGTCGAGCCCGGCCCGGGTAAGACCGTCACACAGCGGCGTGGTTTCGAAGTCGACCGGGGCGAAGACGTGCCCGTCCCGGACGGGGAGATCGAGTTCGGCGATCCTGCCCAGTTTCCAGGCCTGGCTGGCCGGGTGGTCGACCTCGAAGAGCCCCAGCCAGCCGATGAGGTCGGCCCGGCGCCAGGCGAAGGAGTCCAGCCCCGCCCCCAAGATCACGTACTGCCGGTAGCCGCCGGAGACGAGCCGGTCCTCGGCGTAGCGTGAGCGCGCCACGACGCTGGCCCGGCTCTGCCGCAGCGCGGTCTCGGGGAAAGCGGCTTCGCTGGCGGACTGGATCTCAGCCCACCGCGGCCCGGCCAGCTGGAGGGCGAACGGGTCGTCGAGCACCCACGGGGGCTGGTCGCAGGAGCGATGGGCGCCACGGGCGACCGCGACGCCAGTCGCGGTGGCGCTCGCCTTCGCTGGGTCCATGTCAGCCTAGGGTGCCACCGTGATGACACCGAGGGCTCACTGGGAGTGTTACGCGACAGGCGCTTCAGGTTCGAGGGTGAGTCCAGTCTGGGCGACGAACCCGCCGATGAGCTCGGGCCGGTACTGGATGATCTTGAGCCGGTTCCTGACGACGGCGCGCTTCGGCTGTTTTAGCGACAAGAGGGACGAACCGTCTCATTCATTCGGCCTAGCACAATGACTAGCACCGAGGCTTTCCGATCGGCGTAGCATCTCACCCTCGCCCGGATTAGCATTTCTGTGTTCATGTCGACATGTGACTTGACAAATGTGGGAGGGCGACCGCCCGGCCGGTGAGCGGGCGGGCTAGCCGTGAGGGGGTCTGCAAAGACCGTGTGGCGGGAGAGGCGTCGCGAACGGATGCGGCAGCTCGAGGACGCCGTTGCCGAGGCGCAGGCGAGCCAGGCCGAGCTGATGCGGCGGCTGGAGCTGTTCGAGAAGATCGCGGCAACCGCGGGCGTGGAACTCGGCGAGCGCCAGCAAGCGGCCGACGTGCCCGAGCCCCTGGTGGCAGCGGCGCGGGACCCGCGCCAGGACGCGCCGGTGCGCCTCGAGGTGGCCGGCCGGGAGTTCATCGCCGTGGTTGGCGGCGAGGGCGGCGACCCGCGCGAATGGTGGACCGCGATCCAGCATCTGGCTTCGCAGCATAAGAGCGCGTCGTGATCCACCTCGAGCGGGTGATCCTGCCTCCCGGGCTGCGGGCCGTCGCCTACCGTGACGGGCGCGGCAACCTGGTGATCTACGTCTCCGAGACGCTGGACGCGGCATGCCAGCGGGCGGCCGTCGTTGAGGCCATCCGCGCCGCGCGCCGGACCCGCTGGCGCACCGCCCTGCCGTCCGCGATTGCCGTGCTGCTGGGCATCCGCGCGATCGCCTCGCGGGCCTTCGGCGTGGTGAAGCTGCGGCCGCTGGCGTGGGGAGCGACCGCCACTACGGCCGTGCTCGGCGCCACCGCAGCCGGGGTGTTCGTCACCGCGGTGCCGCATCACCACGCCCCGTCAGCGTCCGGTGGGCGGGCCCAGCCGAGTTCCGTCCGGCCGACCACGCCGGGCGCGCAGCCGACGCACGCCGGCCGCCAGGGCACCGTCGAGCCGGTGGCGGCGCGCAGATCGCCGTCGTCCGGTCATGCGGCAAGCACCGGCAAGCCGAGCCCGGCCACCTCGACCACGGGCTCGACGCCGGCCCCGTCGCCAACCCCCGCGGCGTCGGCGGAGCCGTCGCCGTCACCATCGTCGAGCCTGCTATGCGTGATCTTGCTCGGCGAAAAAGTGTGCGTGCCTTAGCTGCCCGTATCTGCCCCGGACCGCAATCCCCGGAATCGGATCATGCACCGCGGCGCTCGGGCCGCTGCCGCCCCTCCTCGTCCGGTACCAGGTCATCGACGCCCTCGGCCTGATCGGCCTGATCCCGCCAGTTGCGGGCCAGCGCGATCAGGCCCCGTACCACGTCCGGGGGCAGTCCCGGCGTCTCAGCGATGTGCTGCAGCGTCGGGTCCGAGTACCGGGACAGGCTTGCGCCGCCTGGCACTGCGGTCGGCTCTCCCCCGGCCAGGATCCGGCGGCAGGAACCCGGTGCCCAGCCGAGCTGGTTCTCGACCGCTCCGAGCGTGCTGGCCGAGACCCGCTTGCCGTTCTCCAGCTTCCCGAGCGTGCGATCGGTCACGCCGGTTGCGGCGGCGAAGGCCCGGCGGTCGCGCATGCCGAGCGCGGCACGCCTCGCCACCACGTAGTCACCGAGTCGCTGCCAGTTCGCGTCTGCCATGAGCACATCTTGCCGGAAGGGACCGGAAGAATCCAGTGCATCGCTATTCCGCATACTTGTATTTATCAGCCCAAATCGGTCTCGTTACTTTCCAGTATCCCACTTCAACTTCCCTTAATATTGCCCGAACCTTGACATTCTTTACGTTCTCTTCCTATCGTTGCCCGCATGCCAGCCGCCGGGTCAGGAGGCGTCGCCATCCTGACAATGAGTGATCCGATCGGCAGCGTGCACCTCGCGTGGACGCCGCAGGATCCTGGCCGCGCCCGGCCGGGAACAGGCTCGGCCGCGCAAGGCTCCGCCCCGGCCGAGCCTGCCCACGGAATGGCAGAAGCCGACCTGGCGATCACGGCAATGTACGACACGGAGTACCGGTCGCTCGTGCGCATGTCCGCGGTGCTGCTGGGCGACGTCGCCAGCGCCGAGGAAATAGTGCAGGACTCGTTCATCGCCGTGCACGCCGCCTGGCGCGGGCTGCGTGACATCGACAAGGGCGTGCACTACCTGCGCCGCACGGTGCAGAACCGGTCGCGGTCGCTGCTGCGGCACCGGGTCGTGGTCGACAAGCACATGCGGGCCAGCGAGCCGGACATGCCCAGCGCCGAGCAGGCCGCGATAATGCGGCTGCAGCGCGCCGCCGTGGTCGCGGCGCTGCGCACGCTGCCGACCAGGCAGCGGGAGGCGCTCGTGCTCAGGTTCTACCTGGACCTGTCCGAAGAGCAGGTCGCCGCAGCGATGCAGATCAGCCAAGGCGCGGTGAAGAGCCACACGGCCCGCGGCAAGGCGGCGCTGCGCAGCCTTCTCGAGCCGGAACGGTGATCAGCCGCTTCGCTGCGGCAGCAGGTGCGCGTTGGCCGATCGGGCCAGCTCGGCCAGCCACGGAATCTCGTCCACCGTGACCCCGGCGCTCCGCAGCCTGGCGCCGCCACCACCGGCGGTGAACAGCGGCGGCTCCAGCCACGCGATGACCACGCGGGGGATCCCGGCGGCCACGATCAGCTCGGCGCAGGACCGGGGCCGTGAGGCCCGGGACAGGCACGGCTCGAGCGAGCTGTACAGCGTCGACCGTGCCAGCCGCGGATCGTCGGCCGCCCTGGCCAGCGCGACCTCCTCGGCGTGGTCCTTCGGGTCAAGCTCCCTCGAATAACCCGTGGCGATCACGTCCCCGGCGTCGCTCACCAGCACGGCGCCGACCGAGAACGCCGTCTCGGACGGCGGGCAGCACCGGGACAGCTCGATCGCCTCGCGCAGCCAGCGCAGGTCGGCCTGCGCCTGCCGGGCGACGGCCGATTCGTCCCTGGCTGACTGTTCTGGCATCGGTGCCCTCCGGTATTTTCGGTCTCAGCAAACCTACGCTGCACGAAACGGCGGTGCACAGCCATGGCCACCACGCTGCGAACGCAGAGCACGGCGCGGCCCGCGGAAAGCTTTGACTCGCTGAACCCGGCGACCTCGGAGGTCATTGCCACCTTCGGCGTGTTCAGCGAAGACGATGTCGCGCAGACGGTCGAGCGCGCGCACGAGGCCGCCTCCTGGTGGGCGAGCCTGTCCTGGGCCGAGCGGCGGACCCGGCTGCTCGCCTGGAAGTCGTACCTGACCAGGTACATCGGGCGGCTGGCCGAGCTCGTGCACACCGAGACCGGCAAGCCGCTCGCCGACGCGCAGCTGGAGATCCTGCTCGCGATCGTGCACATCGACTGGGCGGCCCGCAACGCGCGGAAGGTGCTCCGCCCGCGCCGGGTCCGCCCTGGCCTGGTGGCCATCAACATGGCCGCCACGCTCGAATACCAGCCGCTCGGCGTCGTCGGCGTGATCGGTCCGTGGAACTACCCGGTGTTCACGCCCATGGGCTCGATCGCCTACGCGCTCGCGGCGGGCAACGCCGTTGTGTTCAAGCCGAGCGAGCTCACCCCGGCGGTCGGCGAGTGGCTGGTCAACTCGTTCGCCGAGGTCGTGCCCGAGCAGCCAGTGCTGCAGCTGATCACCGGGGCCGGCCAGACCGGCGAGTTCCTGGCCCGCAGCGCGGTCAACAAGATCGCCTTCACCGGCTCGGCGGCCACCGCCAAGAAGGTCATGGCCGCCTGCGCGGAGAACCTCACGCCGATGGTGGCCGAATGCGGCGGCAAGGACGCGTTCATCGTCGGCGACGACGCCGACCTGGACGCCGCGGCGGACGCTGCCGCGTGGGGTGCGCTGTCCAACGCCGGCCAGACCTGCGTCGGCGTCGAGCGCGTCTACGTGGCCGACCCGGTCTACCACTCTTTCCTGGAAAAGCTCATCGAGAAGATGTCCGACATCCGTCCCGGTGACGACCGCGAGGCTGACTACGGGCCGATGACCCTGCCGGGCCAGGTCGAGGTCGTCGAGCGGCACATCGCCGACGCGCTAGCCAGGGGCGGCAGGGCGGTCGTTGGCGGCCTGGCGAGCATCCGCAAGCCGTTCATCGGCCCGGTGATCCTCACCGAGGTTCCCGAGGAAAGCCGCGCGGTCAGCGAGGAGACCTTCGGGCCGACCGTGACCGTCACCCGGGTAGCCGATCTCGACGAGGGCGTCAGGCTGGCAAACGCCAGCCGGTACGGGCTCGGGTCCGCGGTGTTCGCGCGGAACAAGAAGAAGGCGATGGCCGCTGCGAGGTCGCTGCACAGCGGGATGACCTCGGTCAACTCGGTGATCTCGTTCGCCGGCGTGCCCTCGCTGCCGTTCGGCGGGTCGGGCGATTCCGGGTTCGGCCGGATCCACGGCGCGGACGGGCTGCGCGAGTTCGCCAGGCCGAAGTCGATCACCAGGCAGCGGATGAAGCCGATGGTGAACCTGACCTCGTTCTCCCGCACCGACCAGGACATGCGCAAGCTCCTCGGCCTGGCCACCGTGCTGCACGGCCGGCGGTACAAGTAGACGCCGGCCCGGGCGCGGCGGCGACCACGGCGGGCGGGCGCGCGGACCGGCCCCTGTGGCGCGACCGCAATTTCGCGATCTTCTGGGCCGCCCAGACGCTGTCGGCGGCGGGCGACTCGTTCGCGTACATCGCGGTCCCGCTGCTGGTGCTGCGCGCCACCGGGTCGGTCGCGCAGATGGGCCTGCTGACCGGCGTGGCCGGGGCGGCGGCGGTGTGCGCAGGCATCGGCGCCGGCCTGCTGGTGGACCGCGTGGACCGGCGGACGCTGCTGATCTGCTGCGACCTCGCGCGGATGGCGCTGTACGGGCTCATCCCGCTGATCTGGGCCTTCGGGCCGCGGGTCTGGCTGCTCTACCTGGTGCTGCCCGCCTGCGAGGCGATCGGGATGGTCTTCAGCGTCACGTACGTGACCGCGGTGCGCAACCTGGTCGACGCCGACCGGATCACCGAGGCCAACGGGCTGCTGTTCGCCTCCGCCGCCGCGGTCGGCGTCGCGGGCCCGCTGCTGGCCGGGCTGGTCGCGGGGCTGCTCGGGCCGGCCGCCGCGATCGCCTTCGACGCGGCCAGCTTCGCGCTGTCAGCGGGCGGCGCGTTCCTGATGCGGCTGCGCGCCCAGGACCGGACCGGCGCGGCGGCCGGCCGGGAACGCCCCTGGGCCGAGTTCATGGCCGGCGCCCGCTTCCTGTGGCGGCACCCGGTGCTGCGATCGCTCACCGCCGAGCTGTCCTGCTACGTCTTCCTGACCTTCGGCCTGACCAACGTGCTGATCTACGACCTGCGCCACGACCTGCACCAGTCCTACGCCGTGGTGGGCGTGGTCCTCGCGGTCGCGGCGCTGGGCACGGTGGCCGGCTCGATGGTCACCGCCCGGCTGCGCCGGAAGATCGGGTTCGGCGCCTCGTGGATCGTTCCGGTGGCCGCGGCCGGCGTGGCCATCGCCTGCATCGGCGTCACGCGCGCCATCCCGCTGATCGCCGCGCTGGCCGCCATCTACATGGCCTGCGAGAGCGTGGGCGGCATCTGCAGCATGTCGCTGCGCCAGGAGGTGACCCCCGACCATCTGCTGGGCCGGGTCACCTCGGCATTCTGGACGATTCACGGCGCACCCGGCCCGGTCGGCGCGGCCTTGCTCGGCTGGGCGGCCGCCCGCTATGGTGTCGGTCCCGTGCTGATCATGGCCGGCACGGGGTGCTTGCTCCTGGCGGCCGTCGCGCTGTTCACGCCGATCCGCCTGGCCGCGCCAGAGCGGATGTCAACTGCCGCCTGACGCGGCCGGGTCACGAGGAAGGACGGCGAGGCTGATGACCGCGAGCCGGGACGCGATAGTGATCGGCGGGGGTCACAACGGGCTGGTCGCAGCGGCGTACCTGGCCCGCAGCGGGCTTTCCACGGTGGTCTGCGAGCGCCGCGGCGTGCTCGGCGGTGCCGCGGTGAGCGAGCACCCGTTCGGGCCCGACTACACGGTGACCTCGCTGTCCTACGTGGTCTCGCTGCTGCCGCCCGCGCTGATCCGCGACCTGCGGCTGGCCAGCCACGGCTATCACGTGTTCCCGCAGGGCCCGTACTTCGCGCCGCGGGCGGACGGGCGTTACCTCAGCTTGCCGGACGATCCCGGCGAACGCCGCAGCCAGATAACGAAGTTTTCGGAACGCGACGCCACCGCCTACGACAGCTACCAGGCGCATCTGGCGCGCCTCGGCGCCGTGCTGGGGCCGCTCCTCGACGAGATCCCGCCCCGGCTCGGGTCGCGGCGGCCGCCGGACCTGTGGCGGCAGGGCCTGCTGCTGCGCCACCTGCGCAAGCTCGACGAGCGCGGCGTGGTCGACGTCACCCGCCTGCTCACCGGCAGCATCGCCGACCTGGTCGAGCGGTACTTCGAGAGCGACGCGGTGCGCGGGCTGCTCTCGGTGTCCGGCGTGATCGGGACCTGGGCCGGGCCCAGGTCGGGCGGCACGGCCTACGTGACGCTGCACCACCACATCGGCGACACCGACGGGCACGCGGGCGCGTGGGGCTTCCCGCGCGGCGGCATGGGCGGGGTCACCGGGGCCTTGGCCGACGCCGCCCGCTCATTCGGCGCGGAGCTGCGCACCGACGCCGAGGTGGCAAGCATTAACTCGAGGGATGGCCGTGTCACCGGGGTCACGCTGGCCAGCGGCGAGGACATCGACGCGCCGATCGTGGTCACCACCGCGCATCCGCAGATCTCGTTCCTGCGGCTGCTGGACCCGGCGGTGCTGCCGCCCGATTTCGTCGAGGACATCCGCGGCTGGCAAACCCGCAGCGGCACCGTGAAGATCAATCTGGCGCTGGCGCGGCTGCCGGTGTTCGCCAGCCATCCCGAGTTCGACCCGCAGGTGCACGGGGGCACGATCGTGCTGGCCGAGAGCCTCGACGACATCGAGAACGCGTTCCAGGACGCCGTCTCGGGCCGCCCTTCGGCGCTGCCGTTCGCGGACATCTGCATCCCGAGCGTGTTCGACGACTCGCTCGCTCCCCAGGGGCAGCACGTGATGTCGATGTTCACCCAGTGGGTGCCGCACCAGTACGCCGACGCGCCACAGGCCGACGAGCTCGCGGCGTACGCGGACCGGGTGATCGCCAGGATGGAGACGGTGGCACCCGGCTTCACCGACTCGATCCTGCACCGCCAGGTGATCGGGCCGAACCAGATGCAGCAGGAGTACGGGCTGATCGGCGGGAACATCTTCCACGGCGAGCTGAGCCTGGGCCAGATGTTCCACGCCAGGCCGGCGGCCGGCTACGCGGACCTGCGCACCCCGGTGCGCGGGCTCTACCAGGCCGGCTCCGCAACACACGGCGGCGGCGGCGTCACCGGCATACCCGGCCGCAACGTGGTGCACCAGATCTTCGCCGACGCCCGGGCCGACCGCTGGCGCGCCAGGGTCCGGGCCAGCGTGCCGAGGCGCCGGGGGGGAACCGCCGGTGCGGCATAGCCTGGTCTGGTGGAGTTCAGCAAGGAGCTGCGCGACGACGTGATCGCGGGCGCGATCACGGTCTCGTTCCGGCTCTGGCAGCGGCCGAAGGTGCGGGTGGGCGGCCGCTACCGGGTCGGCGCCGCACAGATCGAGGTCGACGCCGTCGAGCTGCTGCCGTTCGCCGCCATCACAGCGGCCGACGTGCGCCGCTCCGGCGAGCCCAGCCTGGAGGCGCTGCGCCGCAGGGCCGCCCATGCGGGCCCGATCGGCGACGACACGCTGCTCTACCGCGTGGAGTTCCATACCGTCGGCGACCGGCCACGGGACTAGGTGTACCGGGCGGTCAACGGGCTGCGCGCAGGTCGTCGAGCCGCGACTCGACCTCGGCGGCGTCGGGATCGTGCAGGTCATCGAGGACGGCGAGCGCTTGCTGCCAGGCCTCGCGGGCCGCCGCGCGGTCGCCGAGGGCCCGGTGGGCGTCGCCGAGCCTGGTCAGCACGCCGGCTTGCTCCGACCGGTCGCTCACCTGCAGCAGCAGGCCGAGGGCGCGCCGGTAACAGTCGACGGCGTCATCGTGCTGGCCCAGATGGTCCCTGACGTAACCGGTGTAGTCCCAGGTGTGCGCCTCGCCGAGCGCGTTGCCGAGCTCGCGGTGCAGGCCGAGGGCCTGCTGGCAGCAGCCGAGCGCCACCTGGTAGTCGCCGAGCGCCGTGGCGTGCCAGCCCAGGTTCGTCAGCGCGTGTGCCTGCCCGGCCTGGTGCCCGATGGCCCGGTAGAGCCGCAGCGCGTGCTCGGTGTGCCGCCGGGCCGCCGCGTGCTGGCCCTGCTCCCCGCAGGCCGTGCCAAGGAAGATGCGGCTGCGCGCCTCCCTGGCCTGGTCGCCGAGCTCCCGGAACCCCTCGATGGCCCGCCTGGCGTGGGCGAGCCCCTCGTCGTAGCAGCGCAGCCGCAGGCACGCCATGGCCAGGCCGAGGTGGGCGTGGGCGAGGCCGGCCCGGTCCCCGGCGCGGCCGGCGGCCGCGAGCGCGGACCGCTGGGTGACCGCGAGGTCGTGCCAGTGGCCCTCGCGATCGAGGAACTCCGAGAGCGCCGCTGGCAGCTGCCACGCGTGGGCGGTATAGCCGGCGGCCGCGGCCATTGCCGTCGCCGCGAGCAGGACCTGATGCTCGGCGGCGAACCAGGCCCTGGCCTGTGCCCGGCTGGTCACCCGTTCCGCAGTCGTGCCCGGCGCGGCCACGGCGAGGACGAGCGGATCCCGCGCCGGGTAGAGCAGCGGATAGGCGGCGTTGGCGGTGATCAGGTAGTGGTCGAGCACCCGGCGGACGGCCGCGCCGCGCTCGGCGTCGGCAGCGTCCTCGGTGGCCAGCTCTCGGGCGTAGGCGCGCAGCAGGTCGTGAAAGCCGAACCGGTCCGGGGTGGACTCGGCGACCAGGTGGGCGCTGGTGAGCTCGGCCAGGGCGCGGCGCGCCTGGGGAACTCCCAGGCCGGCCAGGCTCGCCGCGGCGGGCGCCGAGATCTCGGGTCCCTGATGCACGCCGAGCAGCCGGAACATCCGCGCCGCCGGGCCGCTGAGTTGCCGATACGACCAGGACAGCACCTCCCGGACGCTGCCATCCGCATCCTCCGTGCCCAGCGCGTCCAGGCGGCCTTCGTCGCTGCGCAGCTCGGCGGCGAGCGCGGACAGCGTGAAGCTGGGACGTGCGGCGGCCCTGGCGGCGGCGACCGACAGCGCAAGCGGCAGCCCGGCGCAGAGCCCGGCCAGCTCGGTGGCCGCCGCGGGCTCGGCCATCACCCGCTGCGCCCCGAGCCTGCTAACCAGCAGCTCACACGCTTCGGCCTCGGACAGCACGTCGAGGAAGACCGAATGCGCGCCCTCCACGGCGACCAGGCCGGTCAGCTGGCTGCGGCTGGTCACCAGCACCGCGCAGCCCGTGCCGCCGGGCAGCAGCGGCCGCACCTGGCCGGCGTCCGCGGCGTTGTCGATCAGCACCAGCATCCGCTTGCCCGCCAGCATGCTGCGGTACAGCGCCGCCTGCGCGTCTAACGACTCGGGGATCTGCGCCAGCAGGACCCCCATGGCGCGGAGCATCCCGCGCAGTGCCTCCGCCGGGGTGACCGGCCTGCCCTCCGGGGCGAAGCCCCGGAGGCTGACGTACAGCTGCCCGTCGGGAAACCGGTCGGCAACGCGGTGCGCCCAGAACGCGGCCAGCGTGGTCTTGCCAACCCCGGCCGGACCTGCCAGCACCCAGACGGCGCCGCGGCCGTCACCGTCGGCCGCGCGGCTGACCAGCTCGTCCAGGGCCTTCAGCTCCGCCGTCCGCCCGGCGAAGTGCGGCGGGATCGCCGGCAGCTGCCGCGGCACCACGCGGGACCCGCCATGCGCCCCGCGCCAGGCGGGGGGCGCATGGCGGGACGCGGCCACATCCGGGGCTCCGGCCAGATCCGGGGCTCCGGCCAGATCCGGGGCCAGGCCCGGGCCACCGGCCAGCTCCGGGTCACCGGTCAGGATGCGCTGGTGCAGGGCCTGCAGCTCCGGGCCCGGCTCGACGCCGAGTTCGCCGGCCAGCCGGTCCCTCATCGCCCGGAACACCCGCAGCGCGCCGTCCCGCTGCCCGAGCCGGTACAGCGCCACGATCAGCAGCCCGGCGAGCCGCTCGGCCAGCGGGTACTCCACCAGCAGCCGCGGCAGATCTGCCGCGGCCTGCCGTTCCATCCCGCACGCCAGCAGCGCTGTAACGCGGTCCTGGATCACCGACAGGCGCTCCTCGGCCAGCATCGACGCAGCGGCGGCCACTGCGGGGGTCCCCGGCACGTCGGCCAGCGCGGGTCCTCGCCACAGGGCCAGAGCCTGGTCGAACGCGGCGACGGCGGCCCTCCGGTCGGCGGCCGCCCGTCCGGCGGCGGCCAGGAACCGGAACCGGTGCACGTCCACCCGGTCTGCCTCGACCTGCAGCCGGTAGGCCTCCCCGCACCGGTCCAGGCGGCTGTCCGGCACCGGGGCGAGCGCCTGGCGTACGCCGGTGACCAGCGCCTGCAGGCTGCCGCGCGCCGAACGGGGCGGCTGATCGTCCCACACCGCGTCAATCAGCTCGGCAACCGGCACCGGCTGCCCGGTCCGCAGCGCCAGCATGCCGAGCACGAGTCGCTGCTGCGGAGGCTGCGATGGCGGCCGGGCGCCGGCCGCCAGGATCTCGACGGGACCCAGCACCCGCAGCACGATGTCGTCTTCCATCCCGGCTCCCTAGGCCCTGCGCATGCCGCTAGGCCCTAATAGAGCTTAAGTCTCGCTAACCTCGCATTTATGGATTTAACGGGCAGCGCCTTGCGCATCGTGACTCACCTGTCATCGTCCCGTTGCAGGGGCGACGTCCCCTGCAATCCGAATAGCCCGATGATGGTGCTTTAGTCGATCTTGGCGGCAATAGGAGCGATGGCGATGGCTGGACCAGTAACGATGGCGGTGCTCGGCGCCGGAGCGCGGGGAAACGTCTTCGCCGGCTTTGCCGAGCAGTTCCCCGGCCGGGCCAGGGTCGTCGCCGTCGCCGACCCGCGCACCGACCGCCGCGACGCACTGGCCGACCGGCTCGGGGTGGCGGCGGACCGGCGGCTGAGCGACTGGCGGGATCTGGCCGTCAGCGAGCGGCTGGCCGACGCGGTGATCGTGACCACACCGGACCGCGAGCACGCCGAGGCGGCGATCCGGTTCGCCGGGCTCGGCTACCACGTGCTGCTCGAGAAGCCCATCGCGCCTACCTGGGCGGAATGCGTCGACCTGGTCGAGGCGGCCGAGAAGGCCGGGGTCATCCTGGCGGTCTGCCACGTGATGCGGTACACGGCCTACACCGAGGCGGTGAAGCAGGTCGTGGCCGAGGGCCGGCTCGGCCAGATCGTCGGCGTGGAGCACCTCGAGCCGGTCGGCTGGTGGCACTTCGCGCACGCGTACGTGCGCGGCAACTGGCGCCGGGCCGACCAGGCGGGCCCGAGCTTGCTGACCAAGTGCTGCCATGACCTCGACTGGCTGCGTTACGTGGTCGGCAGGCCCGCCGTCGCCGTCTCGAGCCGTGGCGGGCTGCACCACTTCACCGCGGCCAGCCGGCCCCCGGGCGCCGCCGACCGCTGTCTCGACTGCGCCGTGGAGCCGACCTGCCCGTACTCGGCCACCCGCCTGTACCTCGGCTTCCTCGACGACCCGAAGCGGAAGACCTGGCCGCTGTCGGTGCTCACAACCGACCTGACGGAGCAGGGGGTGCGCCGGGCGCTGCGCGACGGGCCGTACGGGCGCTGCGTGTACGCCTGCGACAACGACGTGGCCGACCACCAGGTGATCACGATCGAGTTCGACGGCGGGGTCACCGCCACGCTGACGATGAGCGCGTTCACGCCGTACGGGCGGCGGCGCACCAGGATCATGGGCGCCCGGGGGTTCCTCGAAGGCGACGGGCACCAGATCACCGTCACCGACTTCGTCACCGGCGAGGCGACGCCCGTTCCGGTCGATGACTCGGCCGCGGTAGCCGGCGGGGGTCACGGCGGCGGGGACTTCGGTGTCATCGGGGCGTTCACGGACGCGGTCGCTTCCGGCGACCGCTCGCTCATCTGCACCGGGCCGCGGGAATCGCTGGACAGCCACCAGATGGCGTTCGCCGCCGAGCGCAGCAGGCTGACCGGGGCGCCGGTGCCGCTCACCTAGCCGGCCGGGCCGCGCGCTACGGCGTCATGGACGCCGAAAGCTCCTGGCCCGCGGGCTCCACGGGGGCCAGCGGGGCGCGGCCGCAGATCAGGTCGGCGGCCCGCTCGGCGATGGCGATCGTCGGCGCGTTGGTATTTCCCCGCGGCACCGTGGGCATCACCGAGGCGTCCACCACCCGCAGCCCCTCGATTCCCCTGACCCGCAGTTCCGGGTCGACCACGCTGGTGAGCCTGCTGGCGGCCACCCTGGAGTCGCCGCCCATCGCGCAGGTGCCGACCGGATGGTAGATGGTGGTCAGGTTGCGCCTGATGAAGTCCCTGATCTCGGCGTCGCTGCTGGCGTCGCCGCCGGGCGCGAGCTCCGACTTGCAGATCTTGGACATGGGACGCTGCAACGCGATGTCCCTGGCCATCTTGACGCCCGCGACCAGCGGCTCGATGTCGGCCCCGTCGGACAGGTAGGCCGGGTCGATGAGCGGCTTGTGCCGCGGGTTGGGGCTGGCCAGCCGGATCCGGCCGCGGCTGCGCACCGCCACCAGCGCGATGAGGAGGGACAGCGCGCGGATCGCTGGGTCGGTGAGGCCGCCGTTCTGGTGCGGGGCCGGCAGCGCGTGCCACTGAATGTCCGGCGCCGGAAGCGCCGTGTCGGAGCGGCTGAACCCGCCCGACTCGGCGATGTTCGTGGTCATCGGCCCGGAGTGCATCAGCTGCCAGCGGGCCAGGCTCGCCCGGCCCGCCTGCTCCCACAGCCCGCGCGACTTCGGCGTGTGCCACATCGCGGTCACCGCCGGGTGGTCGGACAGGTTCGCGCCCACCCCCGGGCTGTCCGCCTCCACGGTGATGCCGTGCGACAGCAGGTGGTCGGCCGGGCCGATCCCGGACAGCATGAGCAGCTGCGGGCTGCCGATCGCGCCGGCCGCGAGGATGACCTCGCCCTCGGCGTGCGCGGTCTGGGACTCCCCGCGCAGCAGGTAGCGCACGCCAACCGCGTGACCACCGGACACGGCGATCCCGGTGACCAGCGCGTCGGTCAGGATGGTCAGGTTCGGCCGGCTGGCAGCCGGGTGCAGGTATGCGTCGGCCGCGCTCCAGCGGCGGCCGCGCTGCTGTGTCACCTGGTAGAAGCCGACGCCGTCCTGCCGAGCGCCGTTGAAGTCGTCGTTTGCCGGCAGGCCCGCGCGCTCGGCCGCGTCCACGAAGGCGCTGGCCAGCGACGACTTGTGCCGCGGATCGGTGACGCTGAGCGGGCCCGCGGCTCCGTGGTAGGCGGAGGCCCCGCGGGAGTTGTCCTCGGCCCGCAGGAAGTAGGGCAGCAGATCGGTGTATCCCCAGCCCTCGCAGCCGTACTCGTCCCGCCAGGAGTTGTAGTCATAGCGGCTGCCGCGGATGTAGATCATCGCGTTTATCGACGACGACCCGCCGAGCGTCCTGCCTCGGGGCCAGTACACCGAGCGGCCCGCCGCGCGCTCTTGCGGGACGGTCCGGTAGTTCCAGTCGTAGGTGCTCTGGAAGAGCAGGCTCTGCACTGCGGGCATGTGGATCTCGCCCGCGGTGTCGGGCGGGCCGGCCTCCAGCAGCAGCACCCGGGTGTCCGGGTCTTCGGTGAGCCTGCCGGCGAGGACGCAGCCGGCGCTGCCCGCGCCGACGATGACATAGTCATACACGGCCAGCCTCCGGGCACAGTTCGGACATTTGATGGATACCATACCCATTCCCGGACCACCCGGCGCGGGCGATCCCGGCCCCCGGGCAAACCGTCCCGGCGTCACCGCCCCCGGAAAGCCAAGCGCGCCCCCGGCCCAATTGGGCCGGGGGCGCGCTCCCCCACATTTGCGGCCGGCTCGTGGCTCCGGCGGGCCCCCGAGATCCGCCGAGCACTCGATGCGAGCAGGCCTGCGGGCCTTCCGGCCCGCCTCCAAGCCGAAGTTCCCCCGTTTCGGCCTGGCCGGGGTCATCACCGCTAGTGACCGAAACCACATCTTCGGCGTTGTTCGCCGGTCACGCTACGGTGATCACCCTTCGTACACCTACGATGCCACATCGTGGTGACTATGTGAATACCCCAGGTCAGGACCCTAAAACAGGGAGAGCGAACTTCCGCTAATTTTCTTCCAGCAATCCCTCCTGCCTCACTGAACCCCCTACGCCGCAGTCATTTCGGGCTAGGCGTCCGGGCATTGGGGCAGAGTCCCGTCCGGCCGACGGGCCGGGATCTGGCGGCTGGCGTCTAGCCCGGCCGGGCTATACGGGAGTAGCCCACATGGACGAGAGCGGTCCCGCCACCGACCGCGGACCACCCGCTTCTTTCATGAGCGCGGTGGATTTTTCGCACATACGACACCAAATCCGCCGCGATCATCGAAACGCCGTGTGGCGGGGTGGCCGCAGGAGGCTGCGCGGCGGGGTCCCCGCCGTGCTCCGGGCCGGAGTCCGTGCCGCGGAGGTCAAGGCAGGGTAATGCCATGGTTTGCTGAAAATATAGAAGAGACCAAGATTTAGCTACGCTAACTGACTACGGTTGCGGAGGTGGACTCCGGAACCCCATTCACCGACATAGACACTGCCTCGGACGACGACCGCGGCGGTAACGGCGCGCAGCCCGGCGCGCGGCCGGACGGGCAGCCCGCGACTCGGCCCGCGGAGCAGCAGCCCGAACGGCGCTCTGACCGGGCCAGGCTTGCCTTCGCCAGCTTCCTCATGCTGTTCGTCGAGCTGGCCCTGATCCGGTGGATCACCTCGAACAACGTCTACGTGACCAAGGCGACCAACTTCATCCTGATCGCCAGCTTCCTCGGTATCGGGATCGGGTTCCTGAACGCCCGGGCCCGGCGCGACTACCTGCGCTGGACCCCGGTGGCCCTGCTGGTGTTGGTCGGCTTCGTGCTGCTGTTCCCGGTGATCCTGTCCTCGCTCAGCGGGAGCCATCCGTACCGGGGGCTGCGCAACATGCTCGCGCTGCCGCAGCCGGTCAGCCTCTCGGTCATCTTCGTGCTGACCGCGGCGGTGATGGCCGGCCTCGGCCAGGCCATGGCCCGGACGTTCGTCGGCTTCCGCGCGCTGAACGCCTACCGGCTGGACATCGTCGGCAGCATCGCCGGGATCGCGGCGTTCTCCGTCCTGTCGTTCCTCGACCAGCCGCCCGCCACCTGGGGCATCATCGCCTGCGCGGGCCTGCTCGTGCTGCTGGCACCGAAGATCCGCTGGTGGCAGGCGGCCGCCGTGGCCGTCGTCGTGGCGGCACTGTGCGTAGAGTCGTTCGTCCCCAGCCAGACGTGGTCGCCGTACAACAAGCTGTCCGTCTTCCAGACAACCGGCAAGAACCCCGCCCTGAACGTGTCCGCGAACAACATTCCCTACCAGGCCGCCCGGTCGCTGGCCGTGCTCGCCCGGCAGAAGCCGTTCTACTGGTACCCGTACCGGCACGTGACCAAGGCCAGCCTGGACAACGTGCTGATCATCGGCGCAGGGACCGGGAACGACACCGCGGTCGCGCTGGCCAGCGGGGCCAAGCACATCGACGCCGTGGAGATCGACCCGGGACTGCTGCGCCTCGGCGAGCAGCGGGCGCCGAGCCAGCCGTACAGCAGTCCCCGGGTCACCCTGCACGTGGCCGACGGCCGGGAGTACCTGCAGGACACGAGCAAAAAGTACAACCTCATCCTGTTCGCGCTGCCGGACTCCCTGGCGGCGGTGGCGGGCCAGTCCGCGGTCCGCCTGGAGAGCTTCCTGCTGACCAAGGAGTCGATCGCGGAGGTCAAGGCGCACCTGGCGCCGGGCGGCACGTTCGCCATGTACAACTACTACGCACCGTTCCTGCTGAATCGGTATGCGACGACGATCGACGACGTATTCGGCCGGGCGCCCTGCGAGGACGTGGGGCCGCCGCTCGGCGGTCGCCAGCTGGCCGTGCTGACCGTCTACAGCCGGGGCGCGGTCCCGAACTGCGCCAGCTACTGGCACGGCACCAAGGTCGCGCCGGCCACCGACGACTATCCGTTCCCCTACCTGCCGAGCCCCGGCCTGCCGTGGGTCTACGTGTGGATGCTCGTCGCCATCCTGCTGGGTTCCGTGCTGCTGGTCCGGATCGGCGGCGGCTCCGGGCCGCTGCGGCGGATGTACCGCTACACCGACCTCGCGTTCATGGGCGCCGCGTTCATGTTGCTCGAGACCAAGAACATCGTGCAGTTCGCGCTGCTGTTCGGCGCGACGTGGTTCGTGAATTCGCTGGTCTCCGCCGGTGTCCTGGTCGCCGTGTACCTGGCCGTGGAGACCGCCCGGCATGTGCGGCTGCCGCGCCCGATGATCCTGTACGCCGCCCTGATCGTGTCGCTGGCCGTGACCTGGCTGGTGCCGCCGGACGCGCCGCTCGGCCTGCCGCCCATCCCGCGCTTCCTGGCGGCCAGCGCGCTCGCGTTCGCGCCGATCTACATCGCGAACCTGATCTTCGCGCAGCGGTTCTCGGACGTCGAGATGACCGGGACCGCGTTCGCGGCCAACCTGCTCGGCGCGATCGTCGGCGGGGTCATCGAGTACGCAGCGCTCGCCACCGGCTACCGGTTCCTGCTGGTGGTCGTCGGTGTCCTGTACGCCCTGGCGTTCGTGTCCGGCCGCTTCCTGCGCCGCTCCGCGCCGGTGCCGTCGCTGCCGTCGGCATCGTTAACGCTGTCGCGGTGACATGCGCTGTCGCGGTGACATGCGCTGTCGCGGTGACATGCGTTGTCACGGTGACCGCGCTATACGGTGGATTGCATGTCGGATGACCGCAGGCGCAGCCCCGTCGTGCTCTCCCTCATCTACACCCGCACCGGGGACGACGGCACCACCGCACTCGGCGACGGCAGCCGCGCGGACAAGACCGATCCCAGGCTCGCCGCGTATGCCGACGTGGACGAGGCCAACTGCGCGATCGGCGCCGCCGTCACCATGGGCGGGCTGCCTGCCGAGATCACCAGCTTGCTGATCCGGCTGCAGAACGAGCTCTTCGACGTGGGCGCGGACCTGTGCAATCCAATCGCGCCGGCCGACGGGCAGCCGGCCCGGTCGCAGCTGCGGATCAACGATGACTACGTCACCCGGCTGGAGCAGGCCTGCGACGCCTACAACGAGGGCCTGCCGGTACTGCGGAGCTTCGTGCTGCCGGGTGGCAGCCCCGGTGCCGCAGCGCTGCACACGGCCAGAACGGTGGTCAGGCGGGCCGAGCGCAGCGCCTGGGCGGCCGTCGAGGCGCACGGCGACACCGTGAGCCCGCTGCCGGCCAGGTACCTGAACCGGCTCTCCGACCTGCTGTTCATCCTGGCTCGCCAGGCCAACCAGCCAGACGGGGACCTGCTGTGGCGACCGGGCGAGCAGCGCTGAGCCGGGCTTAGCTGAAACCGGACGCCGGATCGGGCGGAGCGGCCTCCAGCCAGGCCAGGAAGCCGGTCAGCGCGTCATCGCTGAGCGCGAGTTCCACCCGCCGCTCGGCGCCTTCCCCAATGTCGCACTCCACGACCACCGCGCCAGGGCCGAGGCTGGTTATCTCCACCGGATCGGCCGGCCGACGCGACACCACGCTGAGCGTGCGCCGGGCGAAGACCTCGCCCGGGCGCAGCCAGAGCCCGAAGATCGGATACCAGCGCAGCTCGTCGGGCTGGTAAGCGGCGAGCCCCAGCCGCCAGCGCCGGTCCATGGCGAGCCGCAGGGCGCACTCGACGCTGCCGCCGCCGCGCTCGATCAGGGTCCTGCGGACCGCAATGCCGGTGGCAGCCGCCAGCGCGATCACCAAGACGATGACGAGGAGCCAGCCAGCATCCAGCGCCAGCCGCCCCCCTGCCAACCCCGGCCCTCTCCGCGCCGGCTCTCGTCAGGCGCCGTCGGCGGGTTCGCCGGCGGCTCTGAGCAGCGCCCTGAAGTACCGAACGTCCGAGGACTCCTCGTCCCCCTCGGCTGAGGCCTCCGCGTTCTGCAGCGCTTCGTCGAGAGCTGCGCGGGCGGCGCTCGTGTCCACGTCGCCGCCGAGCTGGGCTTCACGAGCCAGGACCGAGATCCGGTCGTCGGCCACCGAGAAGAACCCGCCGTTCACGGCGGCGACCACCGCGCTGCCCTCGGCCGCGCCGTCCGCGGCGTCCTCGGGGACGATCCGCACCAGGCTGCCCTCGACCAGGATGCCGAGCACCGGGCTGTGCCCGGTCAGCACGCCGATGTCACCGTCCTGGGTCTTGGCGATAACCATCCCCGCTGGGCCTGCCCATACCTCGCCCTCGGGGACGACGAGGCTCACCTGCAGCGTCACCTGTTCACGACTTTTCCAGCTCCTTGGCCTTCTTCTCTACGTCCTCGATCCCGCCGCACATGAAGAAGGCCTGCTCGGGCACGTGGTCGTACTTGCCTTCGGTGATCGCCTTGAACGAGGAGATCGTCTCGTCCAGCGGCACGAACACGCCGGGAATGCCGGTGAACTGCTCGGCCACGTACATCGGGTGGGAAAGGAACCGCTCGAGGCGCCGGGCCCGCTGCACCGTGACCCTGTCCTCCTCGGACAGTTCGTCGATGCCGAGGATCGCGATGATGTCCTGCAGCTCGTTGTAGCGCTGCAGGATCCGCTGCACCTCGCGGGCCACGTCGTAGTGCTCCTGGCCGATGTAGGCCGGGTCGAGCAGCCGTGACGTAGACGCGAGCGGGTCCACCGCCGGGTAAATCCCCTTTTCGGTGATCTCCCGCGACAGCTCGGTGGTGGCGTCGAGGTGCGCGAACGTGGTCGCGGGCGCCGGGTCGGTGTAGTCGTCGGCGGGCACGAAGATGGCCTGCATCGAGGTGATCGAGTGGCCTCTGGTCGAGGTGATCCGTTCCTGCAGCTGGCCCATCTCGTCGGCCAGCGTCGGCTGGTAGCCGACCGCGGACGGCATCCGGCCGAGCAGCGTGGATACCTCGGACCCGGCCTGGGTGAACCGGAAGATGTTGTCGATGAACAGCAGCACGTCCTGCTGCTGCTCGTCGCGGAAGTACTCGGCCATGGTCAGCGCGGACAGGGCCACCCGGAGCCGGGTGCCGGGCGGCTCGTCCATCTGGCCGAACACCAGCGCGGTGTCATTGATCACGCCGGACTCGGTCATCTCGAGAAACAGGTCGTTGCCCTCGCGGGTGCGCTCGCCCACGCCAGCGAACACCGAGACGCCGCCGAAGTCCTTGGCCACCCGGCGGATCATCTCCTGGATCAGCACGGTCTTGCCGACGCCGGCCCCACCGAACAGTCCGATCTTGCCGCCGCGCACGTACGGGGTCAGCAGGTCGAGCACCTTGATGCCGGTGACGAACATCTCGGTCCTGGGCTCGAGCTCGTCGAACGGCGGCGGGTCCCGGTGGATTCCCCAGCGCTCCTTCACCTGCAGTGAGGCGGTCGGCACGTCCAGGGTCTCGCCGAGCAGGTTGAACACGTGCCCCTTGGTCACGTCGCCCACCGGCACCGAGATCGGGCCGCCGGTGTCGGTCACCTCGGCCCCCCGCACCATTCCGTCGGTCTGCTCCATGGAGACCGTGCGCACCACGTTGTCGCCGATGTGCTGCTCGACCTCGAGCGTCAGCGTCCTCGTCGTTTCTTCCACGGTCACGTCGACATGCAGCGCGTTGTAGATCTCGGGCATCTGCTCGGCGCCGAACTCGACGTCGACGACCGGCCCGGTCACCCGCACCACGCGGCCGGTGCCAGCCTCACCGCCGGCGCCGCTTGCGGTGCTGTTCTCTGTGGTTGCGGTCATGCTCATCTGCTCCCTGCGGTCGTCTCGGTCAGCGCGTTGGCGCCACCCACGATCTCGCTGATTTCCTGCGTGATCTCGGCCTGCCGTGCCTTGTTGGCCTCGAGGGTGAGGCTGTCGACCAGGTCGTTGGCGTTGTCGGTGGCGGCCTTCATGGCCCTGCGCCGCGACGCGATCTCGGCCGCCGAGGCGTCGAGCAGGGCATGGAAGATGCGGCTCTCGACGTACCACGGCAGCAGCGCGTCGAGCACCTCCTGCGCCGATGGCTCGAACTCGTAGATGGGCACCGGGCCGCCGGCGGACTCCTCGCTGGTCTCCTCGATCTCCAGCGGCAGCAGCCTGCGGATGACCGGTTGCTGCGTCAGCATCGACACGAACTCGTTGTAGACGATGTAGATCTCGTCGACGCCACCGTCGCTGGTCGGCGTGTCGAACGCGTCGAGCAGCACCCGGGTGATCTCGGCCGCGTTATCGTGCGCCGGCATCTCGGAGAACCCGCTCCACTGCGCCGCGACCTCCCGGTCGCGAAAGCTGTAATAGGTGATGCCCTTCCGCCCGGACACGTACGGGACGGGGGCCACGCCGCGCTCGCGCAGCAGCTCCTGCAGGCCCTGCGCCTCACGCAGCACCGTGGCGTTGTAGCCGCCGGCGAAGCCCCGGTCGCTGGTGAGGATCAGCACGGCTGCCCGCTCCGGGTTGGGGACCGGCCTGGTCAGCGGGTGGTCGACCTGCGCCGACCGGCTGACAACGGCGCTCACCGCCCGGGTGATCTCGCGGTCGTACGCCCGGGCGTCACGGACCCGCTGCTGAGCCCTGATGATCCGGGACGAGGCGATGAGCTCCTGCGCGCGGGTGATCTTGGCGGTGGACTGCACCGAGCGGATCCGCCGCCTGACCGCGCGAAGCTGTGCTCCCATGCGATGACCCGCCTATCCCTGCTGTGCTCCGCCGGAGGACGACCCCCCGGTGCCTGCCCGCTCGGGCGGCGGCTTCTGGACGACCCGGGCGATCTTCTCCGGGTCCACGTCGCCCTCGTCGACTTTCTTGCCGGGGTCATCGTCCTTCACCAGCAGCTCCCCGCCGGTGACCTCGAAGCCGCGGCGGAACTCATCGATCGCATCCTTGAGCGCGGTGACCGTGTCGTCGGGCAACGCGCCCGTCTCCCGGATCCCGTCGAGGATCCCCTGATGATCCCGCAGCAGGTAGTCAAGGAACTCGCGCTCGAACCGCCGCACGTCTTCCAGCGGCACGTCATCGATCTGGCCGGTCGTGCCCATCCACACCGACACGATCTGCTGCTCCACGGGGAACGGGCTGTACTGCGGCTGCTTGAGCAGCTCGACCAGCCGGGATCCGCGGTCAAGCTGGGCGCGCGACACCGCGTCGAGGTCGGAGGAGAACGAGGCGAACGACTCGAGATCGCGGTACTGCGACAGCGAGAGCTTCAGCGTGCCTGCCACCTTCTTCATGCCCTTGACCTGGGCGTTGCCGCCCACCCTGGACACCGAGCGGCCGACGTTGATGGCGGGCCGCACGCCCGAGTTGAACAGGTCGGCCTCCAGGTAGATCTGCCCGTCGGTGATCGAGATCACGTTCGTCGGGATGTAGGCGGAGATGTCGTTGGCCTTGGTCTCGATGACCGGGAGGCCGGTCAGCGACCCGGCGCCGAGGTCGTCGGACAGCTTGGCGCAGCGCTCCAGCAGCCGGGAGTGCAGGTAGAAGACGTCACCCGGGTAGGCCTCGCGGCCCGGCGGGCGGCGCAGCAGCAGTGAGATGGCCCGGTAGGCCTCGGCCTGCTTGCTCAGGTCGTCGAAGATGATCAGCGCGTGCTTGCCGTCGTACATCCAGTGCTGGCCGATCGCCGAGCCGGTGTACGCGGATATGTACTTGAAACCAGCCGGGTCCGACGCAGGAGCCGCGACGATCGTCGTGTACTCCATCGCGCCGTGGTCCTCGAGCGCCTGCCGCACCTGCGCGATCGTCGACCCCTTCTGGCCGATCGCCACGTAGATGCAGCGGACCTGGCGTTTCGGGTCGCCCGACGCCCAGTTGTCCTTCTGGTTGATGATCGTGTCGATGCCGATCGCGGTCTTGCCGGTCTGCCGGTCACCGAGGATCAGCTGGCGCTGCCCGCGGCCGATCGCGGTCATCGCGTCGATGGCCTTGATCCCGGTCTGCAGCGGCTCCGTCACCGGCTGCCGCTGCACCACGCTCGGCGCCTGGATCTCGAGCTCCCGCAGCTGGGTGTCCTCGATCGGGCCCTTGCCGTCGAGCGGCGTGCCGAGCGGGTCGACCACGCGGCCGAGGAAGTTGTCGCCGACCGGGACCGAGAGCACCTCGCCGGTGCGCTTGACCCGCTGGCCTTCCTCGATCTTGCTGAACTCGCCGAGGATGACGACGCCGATCTCGCGCACGTCCAGGTTCAGCGCCAGGCCCCGGGTGCCGTCCTCGAACTCCAGCAGCTCGTTGGCCATGCACGAGGGCAGCCCCTCGACATAGGCGATGCCATCGCCGCACTCGGAGACGATACCGATCTCCTCGGTCGCCGTGGCGTCCGGCTCGTACGTCTCAACGAAACGCTCCAGCGCGTCCCGGATCTCCTCCGGCCGGATTGTCAGCTCCGCCATTGTCTTTGCGTCTCTCTTTCCCGGATCCTTGCTGGTCCCGACCTGTTCAGGCGGCCAGCCTGCGCCGCAGCCCGGCGAGCCGGCTCGCCATGGTGCCGTCGATGCGCTCCCCCGCGATCTGGACGGACATGCCGCCAATGACCTTCGGGTCGAGCACGATGTTCAGGTGTACGTCATGGCCGTACGACGCCGCCAGGGCCGCCGCCAGCCTGCGGCGCTGCCCGGCGGTGAGCGCGATCGCGACGTGCACTTCGGCCACGAGTCGCTCCCGTCGTTCGGCGGCCAGGCGGGCAAACTCTTCCAGGCTCGCATCCAGCGTACGTCCCCTGGCCTGCAAGACCGCCTGTGTGATCAGCCGCATCGTCGGCTCGGTCACCTTGCCGCCGAGCAGCGCGTCGAGCAGCTCACGCTTGCGCTGTGCCGGGAAGTAGGGATTCGACAGGGCGGTGCGCAGCTCCGGCTGGGCGCTCACCACCCGGCCGAAGCGGAAAAGCTCATCCTCCAGCTCGTCAAACGCCCGGCCGCGCCCCGCCTGCTCGATGATCGAGAGCGCCGCGAGCTGCTCGGTCGCGTCGGTCAGGTCGGCGGGCTCGGACCAGCGCTCCCCCACCAGGGCGGAAACCAGCTGCAGCGTGGTGTCGCCGACCTTCCCGCCGAGCAGTGCCGCCACCAGGCTGGCCTTGCCCTCGGCCGGCCAGGTGGGGTCGGACAGCGTCCGCCGCAGTCCGGCCTGGGCATCGAGCAGCCCGGTCACCGCGAACAGCTCATCGCCCAGCTGACCGGGGTCGACGTCGCCGTCGAGTACCTCGCCGAGCCGCTGCTTGGCCTCGGCGAGCGACGCCCGGCTGGCCCCTCTCATCGGTTAGCCTCCGCCTCCGCCGCGCTCCCGGACTGTTCCTCGAGCTGCTCGAGGAACCTGTCCACGGTCCGGCGCTGCCTCGCCTCGCTCTCCAGCGACTCGCCAACCACCCGGCTGGCGAGCTCCACCGAGAGCGTGCCGATCTCGGCCCGCAGCGCCACCAGGGCATGCTGCCGGTCGGCCTCGATCTGCGCTTGCGCGGCCGCGGTCAGCCTGGCGTATTCGGCCTGACCCTGCTGTTTCATCTCCGCGATGATCTGGGCGCCCTGCTCCGTGGCGTCCTGGCGGAGCCGCGCGGCCTCGTGCCTGGCCTCGGCCAGCTGCGCCCGGTACTGGTCGAGCACCTTGGCCGCCTCAGCCTGCGCGTCCTCGGCGCGCTTCAGGCCGCCCTCGATCGCATCGGTCCGCTCCGCGAGCATCTTCTGAGCCCTGGGCAAGATGAGCTTGGCGAGCAGCCCGAACACGATGAAGAACGCGATCAAGCCCGTGATCAGCTCGGGCAGGCTAGGGACGAGCGGGTTCTGGCTGCCGCTCTGCGCCAGGTGCAACATGGAGGGCTCTCCCTGGACTTTCGGCTACTTGGTGATGAAGAACGGAACGGCGATACCGATGAGCGCGAGCGCCTCGGTGAGTGCGAAGCCGATCCACATGTAGGTGGTGATCCGGCCGGACGCCTCGGGCTGGCGGGCCATGGCCTCGATCGCGTGCCCGAACACCAGGCCGATGCCGATACCAGGGCCGATGGCCGCGAGGCCGTAGACCAGCTTTCCCAGACCGACGATCGTGATCGTCGAGCTCGAGCCTGAAGCGACGAACAGTACGTGGTGCAACAGCATAGGCATGCGTCGGTTTCCTTTTCTCCGGCCCGGCACCACTGTGCGCCGGGTCTAGCTCATCGGTTGCTCAGTGCGCTGGCTCCAGCGCATCCGATATGTAAAACGCGGTCAGCGTCGTGAATATGAAGGCCTGCAGCAGCGTGATCAGCACCTCGAGGACGAACACCAGCAGGAACACGATGAACGACACCGCAGCGAACAGCAGGCCGATCGTCGCGCTGAACAGGTACCAGGAGGCAATCGAGAACACGAGCAGCAGCAGGTGCCCGGACAGCATGTTCGCCATCAGCCGGATGGACAGGGTGAACGGGCGGACGATGATGTTGGACAGCAGCTCGATCGGGCTGAGCAGCGGCAGGATCCACCACGGGGCGCCCGGTGGGACCGCCATGTTCTTGAAGTAGCCGATCGGGCCCTGGTGCTTCATGCCAATGAACATGTAGGTGACCCAGACCACCAGCGTGAGGCCCACCGGAAAGGCGAACTTCGACGTGGCGGGGAACTGGGCCACCGGGATCAGCTCCCACAGGTTCATCAGCCAGATGAAGAAGAACAAGGACACCAGGAACGGCAGGTACCGGTCCCCCTTGCTGCCCAGCTGCGGCCGCAGGATCTGGTCGCGAACGGCCAGGATGCCAAGCTCGCCAACGTTTTGCATCCCGCGCGGCACCAGCTTCGGCTTGCGGAACGCCATCCAGAAGACGGCCAGCACGATTGCAGCGGACAGCAGCATGAGCAGGATCGGCTTGGTGAATTGGAAGCCGCCGATCGAGAAGATTGGCTTGAAGAAGAAGTCCTCGATCGTGGGAGCGGGGTAACCGCATGAGGGCTTGGACTGGAAGTGGCAGCCGCTGGCCGTCGTCAGGACGAGCAGGTTACTCACTCTTTGCTCCTTCAGCCACCGCGCCCGGCGTCGCAGCCGTGCAGACCACCTGAGACGGGCTCAGCGTGAGGGACGGGTGAAGCGGTAGATAATCAGCGCGAGCGACAGGCCGATACCGACCACTATGCCCACTCCGGTCAGCGCCTCGATGTGGGTCCACCTCCCGACCAGCCAGCCGATGCCGCCGTACAGCAGCATCCCGCCGATCAGGTAGCTGACGATCGCCCAGCCGGTACCCTCCCGGGGCATGGGCGGCTCGGTCTTGTCCCCGGGCCTCGCCTTCGCAGTGCTCATCTCTTCCCTGCCATGGCCGCGCCGGGACAGCCTTCGCCGTGGGCCGCGTCGCGCCGTCCACAATCTGAGTGCGCCCCACGGGTCACCGGTCCCCGTCCGGCTCGACGTAGAGCGCCTTCAGCCGCATCGACCACATCACCTGTGCTCCCGTGTAGGCGAGGATGCAAACCAGTGCGGTCAGGCCGAATGCCTTGGGGTTGAAGGCGGTGGTGTCTTCAAACGCACCGACGAAGGCCAGCAGAAGCACAATCTTGACGATGAACGTGCCGAGTGCGGCCGCCATCATCGCCTGAGGGCTGATCCGCGCCGCGCGGCCCACCACGAAGATGCTGATCCCGAAGAACAGCGCGACGATGGCCACCCCGATCGCGGCACCGGCCGCGCCCTTGCCACCGGCGATTACGGCCGCAAGCACGATCGCGACTGCCGCGGCAATGGCCGCCGTTGCCGCTGATCGCCGAGCGATCCGGGCATACTGCTCCACCATCTAAAAAGGCTCCGGTAGAACTCGTCCGAAACTTCCTGACCCCTGCGGACCCACCGATGCCCAGGTGGCACCTTGCCGCGTCGCCGCTGAGCGGCGCGGCCGCGTCGCCAGGTGAGCGCAACGTATCACGGATCTCTCACTCACCTTCGAGTGGGTGCTCGTGAAAGATATCACAAGCTCTCAGGCGATGGTCTCACCAGGTCATCTAACGTGACGAAAGCAACGGGCGGCGGCGTGCCCCGGTGCCCGGGATGCGCCGCGGGCGTCAGCCTCGCCGCTGCGCCGCGGTCCCGCCGACCGCCGCAGCCTGGCCCGGCTGCTGGTCATCGCCGCCGGGCGGGGTCGCAGGGGGGAGGTTTGGCGGAGGCAGGGTTGGCGGGGGCAGCGGCGAAGCGGGCATCGCCGAAGAAGGCATGGTGGGAGCGGGCAGCATCGGCACGGGCAGGGCGGGGGCCGACACGGGCCGCGCTGGCCCGGCCGGGCCAGGTCGCGGCGCCCCGTTGCTGGCCGCGGGACGCGCCGATCCATTGCCAGCCACGGGATACGCCGATCCGTTTCCGGCCGCCGGCTCGGGCCTGGCCGTCACCGCCGGCTTCGCGGCAGCGAGGGCAGCGGCTCTGGCGCGCCGACGCCGACCGTACTGCCACCACCGGAGCCTCGGCATCGACATGAACAGCAGCGCCACGATCGCCACGACGGTCGTCACGGCGAACACGAACACTGGGGTCCGCGCGATCGACAGCCACACGATCGCGGCCGAGAACAGCGCCGCCCACAGATAGAGGATCAGCACGCTGGCGCGGTGCGGGTGCCCCATATCCTGCAACCGGTGATGCAGGTGCTTGCGGTCCGGTGCCAGCGGCGACTTCCCGGCCCGGACCCGCCGCGCGACCGCGAGCAGCAGGTCCGTGTACGGGATCACCAGGATCGTGGCCGGCAGCAGCAGCGGCAGGATTTCAGGAAACCGGTTCGCGGCCGAGTGAATACCGCCCGGGGGGAGAGAGTTGATGCTCGAGATCGGCACGTAGGCGAGCAGCAGCCCGAGCAGCATCGAGCCGGTGTCGCCCATGAAGATCTTGGCCGGATGGGAGTTGTGCGGCAGGAAGCCCAAGCACGCCCCGACCAGCAGCGCGGATACCAGCGCCGGGCCCGCCTGCTCGGACAGGTGCGGGTGCACGACCTGGGTCAGCCGGTAGTAGTAGACGAAGAACGAGATGGCCGCGATGCAGACGATCCCGGCGGCCAGGCCGTCCAGGCCGTCGATGAAGTTGACCGCGTTGATCGTCGCCACCACGAGGAAGACCGTCAGCACGGTGGACTGGTTCGTGGTGAGCAGGAACGTGCCGCCGCCCGGCTCGGGCAGCCAGCTCAGCTGGCAGCCGCTCCAGAACAAGATCCCGCCGGCGGCCGCCTGGCCTGCCAGCTTGCTGATCGGGCTCAGCCCCCAGCGGTCGTCGACCAATCCAACGACCACGATCAGGCCACCGGCCAGCAGCAGCCCGGCGGCTATCCGGTTGCCGACCAGGACATTCCGCAGCGGGGTGATCTGGTCGGCGACGAGGAGCCCCGCGGCGAGTCCGGCAAACATCGCCAAACCGCCCCAAAGCGGCATCGGCACCGTGTGCACGTCCCGTTGCCGGGGTTCCTTCATCGCCCTCGCGGCGATCGCCCCGCGGCGCACCAGAGGCGTCAGCAGATAGGTGACGGCCGCCGTGACCAGTAGGGTCAGCAGATACTCGAGCACGGTCGCCAGCTAGGTCCGCACTGGATGTAACGCATCACGACAACTCTAGAGCACCACCAGGGGACCCGGGGCGATCCCCCACCCCTCCGGCCTGGCAAAGTTTCAGCCTAATTGTCGGTACCCGGCGTGACATCCCCGCCCGTGGACAGCATGGCAACCTCCCGCAGCTGGCCGATGGAAACGGTGCCCGCCCGCAGCAGCCTCGGCACGTTCCCGGTCAGGTCCACGATCGTGGAGCCAACGTCGTTGGCGCACGGCCCGCCGTCCAGGTAGACGGACACCGCGTCGCCGAGCTGCTCCTGCGCCTCGGCGGCCGTGGTGGCGGGCGGGGAGCCGGTGCGGTTGGCGCTGCTCACCGCCAGCGGGCCAGTCTCCTTGAGCAGCTCGAGCGCGACCGGGTGCAGCGGCATCCGGACGGCCACGGTGCCCTGGGTATCGCCAAGATCCCAGTTCAGCGACCGGTTGGCGCGGCAGACCAGGGTCAGTCCGCCGGGCCAGAATTCGTCGATCAGGTCCTTGCCGTACGGCCCGAAGTCCTCGATCAGCGCGGTGGCCGCACGCACGGTCCCGACCAGCACTGGCGGCGGCATGTCCCTGCCCCGGCCCTTGGCCGCGAGCAGCCCGTTGACCGCCGAGGGGTAGAACGCGTCGGCACCGATGCCGTACAGGGTGTCGGTCGGCAGCACGACGAGTTCCCCGGTGCGCAGCGCCAGCGCAGCGGCCTTGATTCCCTCGGCGCGGCTGGCCGGGTCCGCGCAGTCATACGTGGCGCTCATGGGCGCTCATCCTTCCACGTGGCGCTGACGAACCGATCGCGGCCCGCCAGGTCGATGTGGTTGCTGGTCCCGTGCCAGCCGTTTTCCTCGGTGAACACCCAGTAGACCTCCGCGCCCTGCGGCGCGCCGTGCTCGACCGCGACCAGGCCGTCGGGGCGCAGCAGCCGCCGGGCCGTGCGCTCGATCACCCGGATCGCGTCGAGCCCGTCCGAGCCGCCCCACAGCGCCGTGGCCGGGTCATACTCGCCGACCTCCGGGGGCACCCAGGAGCCGATCGGGATGTATGGCGGATTGCTGACCACCAGGTCGACCGCGCCGGCCAGGTCGGGCAGCGTGGTCGCGAAATCCTCCGCGTGCAGGGTCACCCGGCCGGCCATATGCGGCGCCGTGCGCTCGCACCTGGCGACGTTGCGTTCTGCCCAATGGCGAGCGAGCGGGTCGGCCTCGACCGCGTGCACCCGCGCGCCCGGCACCTCCTGGGCGATGGCCAGCGCGATCGCTCCGGAACCGGTGCCCAGGTCCGCGACGACGGGCTCGGCGGTGTCCATCTGGCCAAGCGCCTCGATCGCCCAGCCGGTCATCACCTCGGTCTCCGGCCGCGGCACGAAGACCCCCGGGCCCACCTCGAGTTCCAGGTAGCGGAAGTAGGCGAGCCCGGTGATGTGCTGCAGCGGTTCCCGCGACGCCCGGCGCGCCACGTCGTCCCAGTACCGGGGGTCGAACTCGGCGTCGGGCACGGTGTGCAGAGCACCCCTTGCCACGCCGTGCACGTGCGCCGCGATCAGCTCGGCGTCGGTGCGCGGTGATTCCACCCCGGCCTCGGCCAGCCGGGACGCTGCCACGGCGACCTCGTCGAGGAGCAGGGTCATGAGTCGCGCTCGCCAGACTCCGCGATCTTCTCGGCCCGGTCGGCCGCCTCCAGGGCGCCGATCACCGCGTCCAGGTCGCCGTCGAGCACCTGGTCCAGGTTGTAGGCCTTGTAGCCGACCCGGTGATCGGAGATCCGGTTCTCGGGGAAGTTGTAGGTGCGGACCCGCTGCGACCGGTCCACGGCGGAGACCTGGCTCTTGCGCTCGGCTGAGGCCTGCGCGTCCGCCTGCTCCTGCGCCTGGGTCAGCAGGCGCGCGCGCAGGATGCGCATGGCCTGTTCCTTGTTCTGCAGCTGGCTCTTCTCGTTCTGGCAGGACACCACGATGCCGGTCGGCAGGTGCGTGATCCGGACCGCGGAGTCGGTGGTGTTCACGCTCTGGCCACCGGGCCCCGACGAGCGGAACACATCTACCCGAACATCAGAAGGTTCGATACTGACCTCAACCGGATCAGCTTCGGGCATCACCAAGACGCCAGCGGCCGACGTATGAATCCGCCCCTGCGACTCGGTGACCGGCACCCGCTGCACCCGGTGCACCCCGCCCTCGTACTTCAGCTGCGACCACGCCCCACCCGCCTCCCCAGCCCCCTTCACTCCGTGGGCGCGAGACTTGATAGCAACCGTGGCGTCCTTGTAGCCGCCGAGGCCGGTAATGGTCGAGTCGATGACCTCGGTCTTCAGGTGATGCCGCTCGGCGTAGCGCAGGTACATGCGCAGCAGGTCCCCGGCGAACAGCGCCGACTCCTCGCCGCCCTCGCCTGCCTTCACCTCCAGGATGACGTCCCGCGAGTCGTTCGGGTCGCCGGGCACCAGCAGCTCCCGCAGCCGGTCCTCGAGCTCGGCCCGGCGCTTCCCGAGCTGGTCGGCCTCAGCAGCGAACGACGCGTCCTCGCCGGCCAGTTCGTGCGCGGCTTCCTCGTCGGCGGTGACGCGCTGCCACTCCCGGTAGGCGTGCACGATCGGGCCGAGCTGCCCGTAACGACGGCCGAGCGTCCTGGCCCGGTCCTGGTCGGCGTGCACGGCGGGGTCGGAGAGGTCCCGTTCCAGCGCCGCGTACTCGGCCGCCAGCTCCTCGAGCCGGTCAAACACGGTTCTCCAACTCCTTTAGCAAAGTTCCTTCAGGCATGCAGAACCCGGTGAATGCACCTCGAGTGCATTCACCGGGTCGGTTGAGCTACTTGCTGTCGGGCTGCCTCTTGCCGAAGCGCCGCTCGAACCGGGCGACCCGGCCACCGGTGTCCAGAATCTTCTGCTTGCCGGTGTAGAACGGGTGGCAGTTCGAGCAGATGTCGGCGTGAATCACGCCGTTGGCGGCAGTGCTCCGCGTGGTGAAGGTGTGCCCGCAGGTGCAGGTCACCGTCGTCTCCACGTAGTCGGGGTGAATGTCAGGCTTCATGTTGTGACTCCTGGTTCTTGGCGGTCGCCGGGTCGCCTCGCCGCCTGCCTGTGGCCGCGGGCGTGAACCGGTACCGCATATAAGTGGGTGTCCAGTGCCAGCTACTGTAACGCTCGCAGGGGCCTGCGGATTCCCGCGGAATTCCCGCCGGAAGCGAGGTCTGGCAGGGCTGGACGGGCAGAAGACTACTGGCCGATCGTGGTCTTCTGCACCTGGAGCAGGAACTCGGTGTTGCTCTTGGTGTCCTTCATCCGCTCCATCAGCACCTCGAGCGCCTGCTGCGGCTCGAGCGCGTGCAGCACCCGGCGCAGCTGCCAGACGATCTTGAGCTCGTCCGGCGACATCAGCAGGTCTTCCTTGCGGGTGCTCGAGGCGTCCACGTCGATGGCGGGGAAGATCCGCTTCTCGGCGAGCTCGCGGCGCAGCCGGATCTCCATGTTGCCGGTGCCCTTGAACTCCTCGAAGATCACCTCGTCCGCGCGGGAGCCGGTCTCGATCAGGGCCGTGGCCAGGATCGTGATCGATCCGCCGTGCTCGATGTTCCGCGCCGCGCCGAAGAACCGCTTCGGCGGGTACAGCGCGGTCGAGTCCACACCGCCGGACATGATCCGCCCGCTGGCCGGAGCGGACAGGTTATAGGCCCGGCCGAGCCTGGTGATCGAGTCGAGCAGCACGACCACGTCGTGGCCCATCTCAGCCAGCCGCTTGGCCCGCTCGATGGCCAGCTCGGCGACCGTGGTGTGGTCGTCGGACGGCCGGTCGAAGGTCGAGTAGATGACCTCGCCCTTGACCGTGCGCTGCATATCGGTGACTTCCTCGGGCCGCTCGTCGACCAGCACGACCATGAGGTGGCACTCGGGGTTGTTCTTGGTGATCGCGTTCGCGATCGACTGCATGATCAGGGTCTTGCCCGCCTTGGACGGCGACACGATCAGGCCACGCTGGCCCTTGCCGATCGGGGCGATCAGGTCGATGATCCGCGTGGTCATGTTGGTCTGGTCGGTCTCCAGCCGCAGCCGCTCCTGCGGGTACAGCGGAGTCAGCTTGCCGAACTCGGGCCGCTGCCGCGCCTGCTCCGGGTCCAGTCCGTTGATCTTGTCGAGCCGGACGAGCGCGTTGAACTTCTCCCTGCGCTCACCATCCCTCGGCTGCCGGACCGCGCCCTCGATGACGTCGCCCTTGCGCAGGCCGTGCCTGCGCACCTGGGACAGCGAGACGTAGACGTCGTCGGGCCCCGGCAGGTAGCCGGTGGTGCGGACGAACCCGTAGTTGTCCAGCACGTCAAGGATCCCGGCGATCGGAATCAGCACGTCGTCCTCGGTGATCACCGGCTCGGCGTCCCCGCCGCGCTCCCGGCGGCCCCGGCCCGAGTTCCTGTTGCGGAACCTGTCCCTGTTCCGCCGGCCGCCCTGGCCGTCGCGGTCGTCGTCGCGGCCGCCCTGGTTGTCACGCTGATCACGCTGGTTGTCATTCGCTGCCCGCCGGAGTCGCGGGAATCCCGCGAGTCCCGGTGATCCGAGCCCTCGCTCGCCGCGCGAGGCTGGTCGTCACGCCGGCCATTGTCGTCACGCCGGCCCCCTGATCGTCGCGGCGGCCGTTCTGGTCCTCGCGGCGGCCGTTGCGGCGGCGCCTGTTGTCCCGCTGGCCGTCGCCACCGGAGTGCTGGACATCGTCCCGCTGCGCGCCCCCCTGGCTCACGGCGTCGCTCGTGGTGGCGGGCGCCGAGGTCACGGCCGTCGCGGCCGGGGCGCCACCGTCGGCACCGGCAGCACCGATGCCCGCAGCTGCCACGCCGCCCTGAGTCGAACTCTCGCCGATCCCGCCCGTGTTCGCGCCGCCGCCCACGCCGGGCTGCGCCGATGTCTCAAATTCCATGGCGTCCTGCTCAAAGGGGCGGGTAGCGCCGGCTCCCGCGGGCGCTTCCCGCTTGGCTGAGTTGTCGTTCCGCGCGCCTCGGCTGCCCCCGCCCTCGCCTCGGCTGCGACTCGCGGCGCGCTGCGGTGTCTGGCTGCTGACCGCCGCACCGCCCTGCGCGGTCCCGCCGCCCTGCCGCTCCTCAATTGCGGCAATGACCTGGCCCTTACGCATCCGGCCGGTGCCCATGATGCCCATCGACTGTGCGAGGCGCTGCAGGTCCGGCAGGAGCATCGCGGACAGCCCCGTACCACCGCGGCGACTGGCTCCCGACGTCACCGTCCCGCCGCTGCCTGACGGCAGTGCCGCACCGGAACCACTCCGAGCAGCGGATGCAGCGGAAGGTGCCGTCTCACCAGCACGGGAGTCCGCGTCCGGCCAGGAGCGTACCGCGCTCCGGGGCTCGGGGGAAGTGCTGGCAGCTCCCGCCGAGTCCGGTGCTTCACCGGACCAAGGGGACGCGGCGGGAGATTCCTCAGGCATGCCAGAGGAGCCGGTCATCAGATCGGTGGTGTCGCTCACGAGGGGTCCTTCCCAGGGCGCGGGTTGAAGTGCAGATTCGGTCGCTGCCACCCGCTGTCATGCTCCGGCCAATTAGCCGGGCCACTTGAAGTTGTGCAATTCGCCGTCCCGCGCCATGTCCCGCGCCGTCCGGCGATATACCGCGCGGCCTTCCATTCGCAGTACGTACTGCGACCGGCTAGACCTAGCGCTGGCACCAGCACCGACACTGGAAAATCAGGCTTTCCTCCGCCGTGCACCGACCGCGCCTGGCAGGTGTGGTGGTGCGGGGGTTGGATGTCTCTGGCAGCCACAGCCCTCCGCTGGTTGCGGACGGGGACTGGCGGCAGACAGGCGAGCACCTCTCCCCATGGCGGGGCATCTGGTGCGGCACCAAGCTTAACACCATGCACGGCCACGGCATTCCTTCGGAGCTGTCCCACAGTTGCACAAGAAGCCAGCAGCCTCTGCCCGACCGGTTTCCGGGTACGCTCCTGGCCGCCGTGCGGGGGTAAGGGCTCGGCAAGCAGGACGGAAAGCCAGGCTTGGCTGTCGACATCCAGGGGGCTTACAACGCATGCGGTACCCGTTTCATCGACGATTGAACCGCACGGTCGCCAACTCCCCGGACCCGAACACGTTGCTGGTTCAGATGCCCGGAACCTACTTCAACCAGGCGATTCTCACAAGTCCCTAAGAACAGAACGGTTAGATGCGCATCGGCGCTGCCACGCCGATGAGCCGCAGCCCCGCCGCGATTGCGGCCTGCGCGGCGGCCGCCAGCCACAGCCTGGCCGACGCCTCGGCCGGGTCCGGCGGGGCTTGCCGGCCGCCGAACGGCAGGGCCGGATGCCCCTCGGCGCAGTCCAGCCACCGGGACGCCAAGCGCTCGACGTGCCGGGCGAGCACGTCGGGCCTGCGCCGCCGGGCGGCCGCAGCGACGCGTTCGGGCAACCACGACATCGCCGCCAGCAGCTCGAGCTCTCCCGCGCGGGAAAGCAACTCTGCGTGGAACTCCCCGCGCCCGATGCCCAGGTCACCAGCCCACCGCAGCACCGATGCGGCTTGCGCGTGGGCATATCGCACGAGGAAAAACGGACTCTCAAGACCGCCCGTTACGAGGCGCGCCGCGTCGATCGGCTCCGCACCCGCCGACGCCGACCTGGCCAACGCGTAACGGACCGGGTCTTGGCCCGCGTAGGCCACGGCGGCCGCCGGAGCCTGACCGGTGGGAGCACGGCGTACCGGGCGGATATCAAGGGTGGCGCCGCTGCACTGGGCTGCCCGGCCGGTCACTGCGTCGGTGACGAGCCGGCGGGCCGCCGCCCAGGTCGGGGCGCTGGCCGGGTCGTCTGAGGCGGGCGCGGAAACCGACGTGCCGCGCAGCGCGTCGCTGGCAGCGCAGGCGGCGCCGGCCTCGGCGACGCGGACGGCAAGGCCAGCGAGCGCGCGGTCGGTGACGGTCACGGTCAGGTAGCCGCCGCCGGTGACGCGTGCCGCCTCGATCCAGGACTCGCCGCGCAGCCTGCCGGCCAGATCGGCAGCAATCCTGGCGGGCTCCGGGCCGGCCTCGCTGGCCATCAGGAACGGCAGCGAGGTGGCGTAGCTGCCGGGAGCGCCGCCCGGCGCCGGGCGCCAGGTGCCTGACGCGCGCACGCCGAGCGCGGCGGCGATATCGCCGGGGATCACACGCCCAGGCTAGATCCGGCCGTCGTTCGTCGCCTCACGCAGTGGCCGGCGGGTCAGTCGAACACGCTGGTCGGCGCGCCGGCCAGCTCGCGGACCACACGGATCATCTCGGCCGGATCGAACGGCTTGGTCAGGTAGGCATCCACACCGATCTGGCGCCCCCGCGACCGGTCGTCTTCCTGTGCCCGCGCCGTGATCAAGACGACCTTGATGCCCGCCGTCTGCGGATTCCTGCGCAGCTGAGTCGCTGTCACCCAGCCGTCCAGGCGCGGCATCATCACGTCCAGAGTGATCACGTCCGGCTGGACCTCGGTGACCTTGTCCAGGCAGTCCTGGCCGTCGACGGCCGTAACCACGTCGAACCCCTCGAGCGTCAGGTTAACGGCAATGAGCTGCCTGATGACCTCGTCATCGTCGACAACCAGCACCCGGCCCAGTCCGTGTGTCACCCGGGCGACAGTATCTTCTCTCACGCTTGTATGCGCGCTGATCGGCCCCGTATTCACATACCCACGGTACTGGTACCCTGGCTCCGGCTCGCGGTCAATGCCCGACGGGCCGTGTCTGAGCCCCCATAGCTCAGGGGATAGAGCAACGGCCTCCGGAGCCGTGTGCGCAGGTTCGAATCCTGCTGGGGGCGCCAGCCTGTTACCTGCGAAAACCGGCCCTGACCAGGACCGATGCGGTCCGGGCCGTGCTGCTGGCTCCGCCACCTTCCGCCACGGCGGGCCGCCATCCGCCAGGTTCCTCCCCCGTATCGCCCCCGGCGCGCCCGCCTGGTCCCCACGCCCTGACCACGGGCGCGCCGCCGCCCCGACCCGGGCACAGGCTCGCACGGCTGCGGGACTGGCAGTTGGCAGCGGGCTGCAGATAGATAGGTCACGGTGTGATTGCGCCCAGAATTGCGGCCCGGCGCCAATTCCCGGGAGGAACTCGCGGTGAGCGTCGAGGCGATTTCGTGGGCTCTTAATCTCGCGCCCGTGCCGCGCGACCGCGGCGGGAAGCCGAATCCGGCCTGCAAGGCGGTGCTGATCGGGCTGGCCAACCATGCCGGCCCCGACGGCAAGGAAGCGTTCCCTGCGGTCAGGACGCTGATCCGCTACACCTGCCTGTCCGAGCGGACCGTGCAGACCGCGCTGGACCGGCTGGAGGCCGACGGGATCATCCGGCCGTGTGACCCGGCGGTGGTCGCCGCGAAGATCAAGCGGGCCGACCGGCGCCCGCAGGGCTGGGACCTTGCGATGCACCTGATCCGCGACGACCTGGACGACGAGGACCTGGCGGCGCTGGAGCGCCAGTTCCCTGGCCTGACCGCCCGCGTCGCCGCCATGCGGCGGCGAATGGCCAGGTCAGCGACAGCGCAGGCCGCGGGGTGCAGCAGTTGCACCCCGCGGCTGAAACGCCTGTGGATAACGCGGCTGGCGAGGTGCAGCCATTGCACCCCGTGACGGCGACGGGGTGCAACCACCGCACCAACGGGGTGCAACTGCTGCGGGAACGGGGTGCAGCAGTTGCACCCGAACCGTCCTTGGAACCACCCAGGGAACCGCCCGCCGCCACCCGCGCGGGCGCGCGCGACCCCGGCGCTCCCCGGACGACCGGCCGGGCGGAGGCGGCGGCGTGAGCCGAGTTCTTCGCCCAGCTCGGGCCGGGCTGGCCGCTGACCGGCGGCCAGCGGCGCCGCCTGGCGCCCGACGCTGGCCGCCGCGCTGGCGCCGGGATGGGCGCCGACCGCGCTGGCGCAGTTCGTGGGCGCGAACACCGCCGGGGTCCGCAGCCCGGCCGCGGTACTGGCCGCCCGGCTGTCGCCGGCGGAGCTGCCCGCGCCGCCTGGCGGGGCCCGGGTCCGCGCCCGGCCGCCGTGGTGCGGAGGGGCGATGTGACGAGCGGACCCGGATGCTGGGCCGCTAGGGCGGCGACGACGCCGTCGCGGTGCCCGCGCTGTCACCCGCTCGCCGCCGATGGCGCCCCGACAGCACACGCGGGCCTGGGCTCTGGCGATGACGACTCGACGCAAACGGCCGTTTGGGGACTGCCTGGGTCAGCGGGCAGCGGCTGCGCAGGCCCGGCGCCGGACGGTCAGCTGGCGCCGGCGCGGGTCGCCGTGAGGTTGCCGGCAGCCGGGTCGCGCTGATGCGTGCCCGGGAGTGGTTCCGGCAGGGCCTGCGATGCGGGTGGCCGGCCGCGCGGGCGGGGGCCCGGCCAGACCGGCGTGAGCGTGGCCAGGGACCGGTCGGGGTCGCGGTGCAGCCAGCGCAGGCAGGCGCGCAGGAACGCGTCCATCTCTTTGCCCCGGACGATGAGGTCGTCCTGGGCGTCGGCGTACTCGGCGGGCTCGGGCCGGAAGGTCCGGGCCGGATGTCGGTGCTGGCTGGACATGATCAAGATCATTCCATAATGGCTTGCCACTTGTCCATCATGAGGCTAGCGTATTAAGTGGCAAGCCACTTTAATGGACGCGAGGAGCAGATGACAACCCCCACCACGACCCCCGCCGCCTCGGGCGGCGGCACCGTCGCACAGCGGCTGACCGCGATCGCGGCGGAGCTGGCCGACCTGTTCTATGAGCGCTCCAGCGTGATCCGGGCGCTGATCATCGCCCTGCTGGCCGGGCAGCACTCGCTGCTGCTGGGGCCGCCCGGGACTGCCAAGTCCGAGCTGGCCCGCGAGCTGACCGGCCGCATCGACGGGGCACGGTACTGGGAGATCCTGCTGAGCAAGTTCACCGACCCTAAGCGCATGTTCGGGCCGGTCGACGTCGCAGCGCTGACCCGGGGCGAGTACACCCAGGTATTCGACGGCCGGGCGACTCAGTGCGAGATCGCGTTCATCGACGAGATCTTCAAATGCTCGGCCGGGGCGCTGAACGAGACCCTCGCGTTCCTCAACGAGCGGCTGTACCACCCCGAGAACGGCGGGCCGCCGGTCGACTGCCCGCTGATCTCCGCCATCACCGCGTCCAACGAGCTGCCGGCCGGGGAGGAACTCAACGCGGTCTACGACCGGCTGCTGGTCCGGCTGGAGGTCGGCTACCTGGCAGGACCCGTCCAACTTCGCGGCTCTGGTCCGAAGCGCGGTTGCCGCGCCGGTCCCGGCCGCCCGGACCACGGTCGACCTGGCCGAGCTGCAGGCAGCGGTCGCGGCCGGGGTGCCCGCCGTTCGAGGTGCCGGACGCGGATGGTGGACGCGGTCTGCACGCTGCGGGCGGCGCTGCGCCGCCAGGAGCTGGTCGTGCTCGGACCGGCGGTGGAAGCAGGCCGTCCGGCTGCTGCAGGCCTCGGCCTACCTGGACGGGCGCGGACAGGTCGAGAGCCACGGACCTGGCCGTGCTAACTGCGGTGCTGTGGGACTCCACGGCGCAGCGCCCGGCGGTCGAACGCGAGGTGCTGCAGCTGGTCAACCCCGACGCCCGCGAGGCCCTGGACCTGCTGGACGCGATCGAGGAGCTGGAGGCCCAGCTGGACGCCAAGGCGGGCCAGTCCCGCGAGGCGCTGAGCGAGTGGGCGATCAAGGAGGCCAACTGCAAGCTGGCCCGGGCCGGCAAGCGGCTGAGCGAGATGCGGGACGGAATCGGCAGCGGCCGGGCGGTCGGTCGCCACGCTGGACCAGGTCATCGCCCGCTGCCGCGCAGTCCACGCCCGGGTCATGGTCGAGGCGCTCGGCGTCGACGCGTCCATGGTCAACGCGAGTCTGTGAGGGCGACGGTCATGGCGAAGACCAAGACGCTGGCGAAACTGGCCGACCTGGCGGGCAAGGCCGGGCGCTGGCTCGGGCTGGCCGCCCCGCCCGTGCGGCACACGGGGCGGTCGGGTCGGACCGGTTCGACGAGATGACCTGGCGCGAGATCACCAGCCAGTCAGCCGGGCTGCGAGACCTGGCCGGCGAGCTGGGTGAGCGGCACGACTACGCCGCCGACCTGGTGCGCGACATGTTCCTGGCCGCCTGCAAGGCCAGCCCCGCAGCGTGCGATAGCCCAGCCGAGATGGACCCGTCCCGGCTAGTCAACCGGCAGGTCGATCACCGGCGCTGCTGGCATCGCCCGAGTTCGCCGAGCTGCGCCGCGAGACCGCCGGGCGACCCCTACGCCAGCGCGATGGCCGTACTGGCGCAGGCAGCGACCATCCGCCGCATGCTGGAGCAGGCCCGCGACGCCCAGCGCGCCGCCGACGAGGCTGCCGGGGCCGCGCAAGCAGGAGGACGATCGCCGCAGCGGCGGTCGAAGTGGCCATAGAGCAGGCCGCCGGCGAAGCCGACCAGGACGGCAGCGTGTCCGCTGAGGTGGCCGGAGCGGTCGATGTAGCCGTCGAGGCCGCTCAGGCCGCCAGCGAGCGGGCCGCTGCAGCGGCGCAGACGGCATCCCGGGCGCTCGCGGCGGCGGCGCCCGGGATGCGCGCTACCGGCCGTGCCGGAGCGCAGCAGGCGGCCCAGGACACCCGCGAGGAAGCAGCGTTGATGGCAGCCTGGGGCGTAGGCGAGGGCAAGCTGGCCGCGGATGGACTTCGAGACCGCGGCGACGCCTCGCCGAGCGGCTCCGGTCGGGGCGCATGGCGCAGTTCACCAGCTTGATCGGCCGGTTCCGGCGCATGGCCGAGGGCGAGCGAGCCCGCCGCATCGAGCAGGTTCCCGGCGAACTGGTCGGCATCCAGACCGGCGATGACCTCGGCTGCCTGATCCCCAGCGAGCTGGCCGCCCTCGGCGTGCCCGCGATGCGGGCAGTGTTCGCCGCCCGCTACGCCGAGGGACGGCTCTTCATCTACGAACAGCGCGGCGAGACCCAGGCCGGACAGGGCGCGATCATCTGCTGCGTCGACTGTTCCGGCTCCATGGGCACAAAGCTGCCGGACACCGGGCTCAGCGGAGAGGCCTGGGCCAAGGCCTGTGCGATGGCCATGCTCGACCAGGCCCAGGCCGCCAAGCGCGACTTCGCCGGCATCCTGTTCGGCTCGGCCAGCGAGGTAAAGGTGTTCCGATTCCCCGCGGCCGACCCTGTGCCGATCGCCGAGGTGCTCGACTTCGCCGAGTTCTTCTGGGGCGGCGGCACCAACTTCGAGGAACCCCTCGCCACGGCTGCCGAGCTGCTGGCGGCCGAGTTCAACGCCGACGGGCGGATGCGCGGCGACATAGCGCTCATCACCGACGGGATCTGCGGCGTGAGCGAGGACTGGATGCGCGCCTGGAACCAGCGCAAGGCCGCACTTGGGTTTCGGGTGTTCGGCATCCAGGTGGGCCGGGCGCCCGGGCCAGTCCTGGAAGCCCTCAGCGACAACGTGCGCGCGATCGAGGACCTGGCCGACCCGGGCCAAGTCGCCGACATCTTCCGGGTCATCTGATTAGGCAGGAGCAAGTCATGACCACCGGCCACATGCCTCACTCCCCCGCCGGTTTCCGCGGCTATGTTGAGGCCCTGGAGGACGACGGCGCCCCGCTGCTGGGGCACCTCGTGCTGTACAGCGTGTTCTCTGGCGAGGTAGCCCCCGACCTGTGCCAGGCCTGGTTCAGCGAGCTCGGGCTGGACATGGCGCTCTGCCCAGGCGAGATCCGCGCCTGTGATGTGTACGAGAGGATCACCGGTCCGTCCGGGGTACGGCGCAAGTACCCGATCGGCGAGCCGCAGAGCAGGCGTCAGCGCCGCCAGGAGGGCGCCAAGGATCGTGAGGGCCTGCTGATGATCCGGCACGTTAGCCGGGACGACAAGGCGATCGTGCGCAAGCTGGTCCGGGAAGTCCGCGACGAAGAACGGGTGCAACTGGAGTACGACGCCGGCCTGGCCGTGATCGCCTTCACCCGAGACCGTGCCGACGCTGCGGCGCCTGGGGCAGGGTCCGTGGTGATCCAGCCGGACCGGGCCGCGATCGAGGCGCTGCCGATCGCGGAGCAGCAGCAGGTCGACGAGGTCCTCGGCGAGGTACGCGACAGCTTCGAGCGAGGCCGGCTGTACCTGAGCGGCGACAAGCTCCGGGCCGTGGTGCGTGACTACGTCGAGTCCTTCTGCCCGATCCAGGTCCGGCCCACAGGCGGGGTGTACTTCGTCGGCCGTCAGCACGCCGACACGCTCGGGGCACTGCGCGAGCTGGTGCGCCGCTTCGGGCACGGCAGCAACCTCACCCGCGTGCCGATCGCCGACCACGACGAGATGCGCGAAATGGTTATCAGCGCCTTCATCGCCCGCGCCAACACCGAAGTGCACAAACTCGCCGACGAGATCGACAAGACTCGCCGGTCCCAGGCCACCGCCACCGTGATCAAGGCGCTGCACGACCGGTTCACCGAACTGAAAGCCTCGGCCGCCGAGCACGAAGCCCTGCTAGCCGGGAGCATCGGCGACACCCAGGCGAGCATGCAACTGGTCCAACTGCAGCTCGCCAGCCTGCTGGCGATGGCCAGCTGAAAGAGAAGACCGCCAAGAAAGGCGACGCGAAGGTCGCTCGACCAGGCCCCCGCAAACGCAAGCCGCCCTCGCCCGGCGAGGGCGAGGACCGTGGCGCGGCGCGGCGGCCCGGGACCCTAGCCGGCGCCCGACGGCGCAGGCACCGTTTCAGGCTTTCAGGGCGTCCCGCCGGTCTCGGCGGAGAGCTGCTGATCAAGCGTGCCGCCGCCCCAGGGGCATGCGGCGCTGGGCAGCTTGCATCGTTTCCGCATCAACTCAGCTACTCCCTGTTACTGTTCCCCGGGGGAAGCCGGAGATGCGCGGCTGCGAGCAGGCAGGCCGCGGAAGGGGATGTCATGACGGGCCGGAAGCTCGGTACTGCAAGGTGGGCCGGCCTGGCCGTGATGGCCGCCGCGCTGTCCGGCGCGGCCGGGTTGGGCACCCCGGCAGCGGCGGCCCGCGCGGGCGGCGCGGGCCTCCGGTGTGTGCCACCGACCGCCTACGTGGTGAACGAAAGCCCCGGCACCGTGACGCCGATCAGCACCCGCACCAACACCGTCGGCCCGGCGATCACCGTCGGGCAGGCCCCGGTGGCCATCGCGATCACCCCGAACCGCAAGACCGCCTACGTGGCGAACACTAACTCGGGCACGGTGACGCCGATCAGCACCTGCACAAACACCCCCGGGTCGGCGATCACCGTCGGGCAGTTCCCACGGGCCATCGCGATCACACCCAACGGCAAGGCCGCCTACGTGGTAAACGGTGGCCCGGCATTTGTATCCGGCACGGGGCCGGGCACAGTGACGCCGATCAACACCCGCACCAACACCCCCGGGCCGGCGATCCCCGTCGGGAAGAACCCGGAGGCCATCGCGATCACCCCGAACGGCAAGACCGCCTACGTGGCAAACTTTGCCTCGGGCACGGTGACGCCGATCAACATCCGCACCAACACCGCCGAGCCCGCGATCGCCGTCGGGTCGCTCCCGCAGGACATCGCGATCACCCCGAACGGCAAGACCGCCTACGTGGCGAACACTGCGGCCACCACCCCGGGCGTTGTGACGCCGATCAACACCCGCACCAACACCGCCGAGCCCGCGATCGCCGTCGAGCAGGAACCGCAGGACATCGTGATTACGCCGAACGGCAAGACCGCCTACGTGGCGAACCTTGGCTCGGGCACCGTGACGCCGATCAACACCCGCACCAACACCGCCGGGCCGGCGATCACCGTGGGGACGGACCCGTGGGCCATCGTGATCACCCCGAACGGCAAGACCGCCTACGTGGCGCACGTCGGCGTGCCCTACCTTGGCTTGGCCGAGGTGACGCCGATCAGCACCCGCACCAACACCCCCGGGCCGCAGATCACCTTCGGGGAGGGCCCGGTGCCCTCCACTAGCATCGCGATTACCCCGAACGGCGAGACCGCCTACGTGGCGCTCTATGCCTCGGCCACGGTGACGCCGATCAGCACCCGCACCAACACCGCCGGTCCGGCGATCAGCGTCGGGTACACCCCGACGGCCATCGCAATCTCATAAGCCGCCAAGCCTGCCCGACCGCCGGGTGGTCAGCCGCTACGTCGGCAAGCATCTCCGCGCCGACCACCAGCCGCCGTTTCGGCGACATCAGCCGCGCCACGGATCCGGCTGCCGAGTGGTCAGCCTTTGCTAGGGCCCGGGGCGGGTGCGACTGGCTCGCTGGCCGCAGGCGACACAAACGGCGGTCTGCGGACGAGCTTGCGCTACTTCTGCCGCGGCGTCGGCTTCCTGCCCGAGGCGATGCCGCGGAGTGAGCACGGCGGCCGACACGCTGCGAATCAGTAGTACGGGGTTATGAGGGATTACCTTGGATGATCTGGAGATATCGTTCCAAAGCGGCTGGGATGGTCTGCAGGAAGCCATTAGCGAGTTGCTTCATCTCGCGGTCCAGATCAGCCGATCCAAGAAGTACAACGTCGCTCGCACCCTTCCATATAGTCTCGAGACCACCCGCATGTCTGATAGTGTGCGCAGCCCCAAGGACGACGGCTTGATCAATTGCCAAGGCAGCCGCCACGCCGGAACGGAGAAACGCGAATCTCTGGTCTCTGCCGGTGTTCCGCTCGATCCCGATCGAGCGGAAACAGGCAACCCGGTCGTGGTCAAGAAGTTGGTCAGCGAACCCTTGAAGCGCGGCCGATACTCCCTGGTGTTCCGGAGTGAGTCCAGAATGCGGCAACCCGGCAGCATCGAGCTGCTCGATAAATGTGCCAATCTGCGCGCAGAATCGGGTGGCCACGGCCTCGACGTCAGCACGCCTCGCGCGGTTACGCTCTACCCGCTGCGAGTCACCCTCCAGCAAATCAGCAATCTCGCTGGCAATATCAGCCATCTCTATTACCTCCTGCCCATCTGAAGCGGCCGAGGCTCTCGCCCATCCGGCCAGCGCTTCAGCCATGTTGGCCATCGACGGCCGAGCCTCCGCGACCTCTATGCACGCTTGCTCCATGAGGCTGTCGAGGTAGAAGGCGCGCGGATGAGAAACCCCCCACGCGCCCAGCCGCTTCCACTCCAGATCCCGACGGTGTTCGCCAGACGGCGGAGTCGCTAATCCTGTCGCCAGGCACCAAAGCGTCTTGCCGAGCGAGTACACGTCTGCTTGCCGACTGTCGGCGGCATCAGGCCGAAGGCTCATCTCTGGTGCAAGGAAGTGACGAGGACCAAGAGCCTTCGCGCCAACCGTAAGCGGCTCGCCACCCGGCACCCCTACCAAACCGAAGTCGCTGAGAACCCAAGCACCTTGATATCGGTAAAGGTTACTTGGCTTGACATCCCGGTGCGCGATACCTTCTGCATGCAGACGTGCCAGCGTCTCGGCAATCTCTGCGACAGCGCTCACGACATCCTCCAACGATGGCTCGTCCCGGAGCGCTACCTTGAGGAGCTCTGCAATCGGCATGGCCAGCCATGGCGGACGTTCATCATTAGGATCTTCGGGCACGTCGAAGCCGAGCAGAGGTAATACACCGCGCATTGCCGAATCCGAAAGTTGCTTGTGCTGCGCGACCTCCTGGCGAAACCGCCGATACGGCTCCGAAGAGCCGTCCCGGTTTCGCAGAACTTTCAACGCGACGCGATCATCGCCGCTGGCCGCCCTGTACACATCCGCGTTGCCCCCACCACCGAGCCACCCGACAATCCTGAACTCCCCCACCCTGTCATTGCGACGCAGACGCCGACGCCGACCCCTCAAACGCTGTGTCATGAGAAGCATTCTATCGGCTAACAGATGCGTCCGAGCTCGAGCCACCGTTCTAGTCAGTACCATGCGTTGAAATTTCGAAACGATAATGTGAGTCCTGGGCATCAACCACCGCTCCCCTGACGACGCTTGGCGCTATTCAAGGTGACGAGCATTACCGAACACTTTACAAGCGGCATCAATTGGGCCGCGGCTCGGGCCGGTCGACCGACGCGCGGTAGGCACCGCCCGCGAAGCCGAGCGGCTCGCTCTGGCTCGCGGTCCGCAGTGTCGAAGCAAGCAGTCTCGTGTCAGGATGGGGTTGTGGATGCGGCTCTTACCTATCACGATGCGCTGATTGTTCTGGGTGCCCCACAGAGCCGTCTGGTGAGGTTGCTGGATGCGGCGGCTACCGGCGGCTTGACTATCTGGTCCGCTGCGACGATGCTGACGGGCAAAGACGCTGCGGCGCCTCTTGGTCTGCTGCAGCTGAAAGACGAGATCGTCGGCTACGGGCATGCGGTCGTGCGGAAAGTGTCGGAATGGCACAGCGGGCTGTCCAGGTTCGACCGTTCCCAGCGGCTCGCAGCGGCTCACGCGGTACTGGTAGTTTCGTCATACTTTGAGGCGTTAGGAGCAGCCCCGCTACCGGTGCCGATCGAGCGGCTGGAATTCACTGCTGCTGAGAAGGTATCCCTGACATCCGGCACCGTGCTGTCCGACGGTTATGCGAATATATTCCAGTTGCTGCTCCGGGAACCGCTGCCCATGCCGGAGTCGTTCTGCTCGTACGCTGAAGTCAGAGCACAACTTTCCGATTCCTATGAGAAGCTGTCGGAAAGGCTGCTGGAATTCATATCGGGTCTATCGGTTTGGGCTGAGCTTGACTATGCGCGCAGGCAACGCATCGAGCACACGATCCGTGATCTACCGGCCGCCGCCCTGGGATTCTACGATGCCGCTTACCGCAACCTCGCGGCGGACAATCGTGAATTCGCTATCTGGGCAGGTCTCACTGAATTGCACGCTCTCGGGTCCGGGCTGGCAGGCATCGAGGCGCTGTTGGGTGAGGTTGCTGCGCATCGGCCGGGTGACCGGCCTCTGTCTCACTTGCTGGAAAGCTATCGGGCAGCGCTGGAGGAGCCTATTGTCAGCGCGGCGCAGGCCGCTGATTCGGTGCGTTTCCCGTCTTTGGGCGAAGCTTATCTGAACCCTGAGTGCCGGATTGGCGAGGTGCGGCCAGGCGATGATCCGGCGGCCGCAGAATGGTGGGACAGCAAGGAGTTCGTTCCTGATATAGAAAGATTCTTCTCCGGGTATCTCACTTCTCTGCGGGCGGTACAGGCGCCCCTTGTCGTGTTAGGCGAGCCGGGCTGCGGAAAATCCACGCTGACTGAGGTACTGGCCGCGCGGCTGGCCGAGCATGACTTCCTTCCCGTCCGCGTTCAGCTGCGTGATGTCACAGCCGAATCGATGATCTTGGAGCAAATCGAGCAGGCGATTTACCGGGGGCCGGGAGAGCGAGCCGGCTGGCATGACCTGCTGGAGGCCTCGGGCGGCGCCCAGCCTGTCGTGCTGCTGGATGGGTTCGACGAGCTCGTACAGGCTGCTGCGGTCAACCGCTACGACTACCTGGAACAGGTCCGTGACTTCCAGCGCGCGCAGGCACACATCGGCCATCCTGTGGCGGTGATCGTCACCAGCCGGACCGTAGTCGCAGATCACGCTCGGTTCCCGGCAGGCACGCTCGCCCTGCAATTGCAGCCCTTCACCGAGGCGCAAATCAGGCGCTGGCTGGAGATATGGGCGCGCTGCAACTCCTCAGTTCTTGCGGCCCGCGGCCTGCGCCCGCTCCCGACCCAGACAGCGCTGGCTCACCGCGAACTCGCCGCTCAGCCCTTGCTGCTGATGCTGCTGGCCATCTTCGACGCGACCAATAACGCCCTGCAGCGCACCAGCACCCCGCTTAGCCGCGCCGAACTCTACGAGGGCCTGTTCAGCGATTTCGCCCTGCGAGAGGTTACCAAGTCCGCCCGCAACCGGGCGCTGCCCGCGCGCCAGCAGCGCGACCTAGCCGAACGGGAACTGCACCGCCTAGCGGTCACCGCCGTGGCTATGTTCACCCGGGGCAGGCAGGCTGTCACCGAAACGGAACTCAACCGCGACCTGTCTGTCCTGTTTCCCGAAGATCGTGATCTTGACCACGATGCGGCTGACGGTGCGGCCCCCAGTCCTGCTCAGCGAGCTACGAGCCGTTTCTTCTTCATCCACAAATCAGAAGCACGGCCGCATGACGATCGAGCCCGCAGCTATGAGTTCCTGCATTCCACCTTTGGCGAGTTCCTCGTCGCCAGGTTGGTTGCCAAGGTACTCAAGGACATGACGGCCATGCGAGAAATGCTGCGGCGGGGAGTGACGGCAGGGTCCAGCCAGCTAGATGACGGCTTCCTGTATGCAATCTTGTCGTTCTCCTGCATGGCCGGCCGCGTTCCTATCATGGACTTCCTCCACGAACTGCTCGCAAAGGTCGACGGCGATGAGCGTGTGAACTGCGAGCAGATGCTGACGGAACTGTTCATCGGCTCGCTGTACCCGCACCCCAGCCGGTCATTCCAGGACTACGAGCCAGCCCAGCACCCGATCCCGCGCCGTCTGGCCTCCTACTCAGCCAACCTCGTACTGACCTTCGTGCTATTCAACGGGATAGTCCAAGGCAGCCAACTGTTTGGCGCGGAGGCGGCCGGACTGAGATGGCCGGAATACGGATATCTTTGGAAAGGCATGTTCAGCTGGGCAGAATGGAGAGCATTCAGCGATGCACTGCGAGCGAAGGTCAGCCGGGACAGCGGGCTGATCGACATCTACCTCACCCGTGAAGACGCGTCTCCCGTCTCGCCATACGACAGCATTGTAGTAACTTCCAACGTGCCATTTCATGGGGCGACCGAATTCGATTTACTCGTCTCAGCCGACGAGCACATTGCATTCGATGCAGAGATCCCCGCTACCAGCTACGCCGGCCGGGTGTTTCGCAGTGCCGCTTTCACCCCAAGCTGGCACGCCAGCCTGCTCTTTCTCCAAGCCGTGCCCTCCATCCGCGCGACCGGCGGCGATCCGCGTCGCGAAAGCGTAGGAATCCGCTACCCTCCTGCCACCTCGCCCACCTCGATTACACCAGAAACGCACCTCCTGGACAGCGGGCGGCCGGTGACGAGCATTGCCTGGAAAAAATGGCCAGCCTTCCCGACATACAAAACCAGATCCTCCTACGGCTACGGGAAGACGCCTGGAAATTCTCGCCCACTACAATGATTAGCTTCCTCCGCCAGGCAAGCCAAACCCAGCCAAATGACGACTACATCGCGCTGGTAAACGAACTATGGTGGCGGATTGGCGATGCACCCGAAAAGAAAAAAATGATCAGCTTCCTCGCCGAGCTATTTATTATATGGCCAGAAACAGACCGCATGGGCCTCGACCACCACCTCCTGTCAGCTGTCAGAACCACAAGCTGACCTGCGCCGATATTTGACCTGCCGCTCGACCCGGGCATAGGGCCGTCAGGCAAGCGCACTAGCCGAGGCGGAGGTGCGCGGTCTCGGCGTGGGCTCGGTGCTCGCGCGGGACACATCCTGCCGGTGTCTCTGTGCCCCTTGCACTGCTCGGCGTTGCCCGGCAGCCGCGGAGCAGGCGACCTCGTCCAATCCCTGACCAACCTCAGCATCTTTTTCTCCGAGCTGGGTCCCCGCGCTAACCGCCGAGTAGAAGGCCGTCACCATCCGCCGGGAACTGGCCGCCGCCAGCCCGGACCGCTACCGCCCGACCTCGCCCCTCGCTGAACAACCTGGCGGATGCCCTGGCAAAGCTCGGCCAGCACGCCGACGCCGATGCCGCTCGTAATGAAGCGGCAACTAGGCCGGAACCCTGAGAGCTGAAAGGCGGCGCTGCTTGCCGATCGACCGGCGCCTAGTCACCGCTATCGCAGATAAGTAGGTACTTTCTGCGGTAAACTGCATGCTGTCCAGGGAAAACGCGCCGCCGCGGTGGCCTGACTCCGGCAGCTTTTCTGCGATAGACCCGAGGGGGGATCATGGCCACCGTTCACGAGCTCGGCGCCAGCCGCCAGCCCGTCACCCTCGGCCACGCGGCCAGCGCCTACCTGGCGACCCTCGATCATCCCGAGTCAGCCGGCACGCGCCGCGTGTACGCCTCGACCCTGCGCGCCCTGCGGACCGAATTCGGCAAAGACAGCAACCTCGCCGAGCTCCGCGGCGACGCCGTGGCCGGGTGGTTCGCCACGAGGTGGGGCCGGTCGGCGCCGGCGACGTGGAACCGCAACAGGGACGCGCTGCGCTCGTTCGGCCGTTACTGCCATGGCCAGGGCTGGACCGCCGGCGACGTTGCCGAGTCGCTGACCCGGCGCCGCAGGGCCCCGGACCGCAGCCGTGCCCTTGCCCGTGATGACCTCGAGCGGCTGCTCGCCCGCGACGACGTGGCGCTGCGGGACAAGGCCCTGTGGCTGATGCTGTATGAGACCGCGGCCCGGGCGCATGAGATTCTCGCCCTGGACGTGGCGGACCTGGACCTCGCCAACCGCAAGGCGAAGGTGCGCAGGAAGGGCGGCGCCGCGGACATTGTTGTCTGGCGCACCGGAACCGCCCGGCTGCTTCCCCGGCTGCTGAAGGGCCGCAAGACTGGCCCGCTGTTCCTGACCGATCGCAGGGCACGGGTGCAGCTGCCACCCGGTGACATCGACCCGGACAGCGGCCGCGCGCGGCTGTCCTACCGCCAGGCCGCGGCGCTCTTCGCGGCAGCGACCCGGGACATGCCGGGCCGCCCGTGGACGCTGCACCAACTCCGCCACTCAGCGCTCACGCACGCTGCGGAGGAAGGTGCCTCGACGGCGACGCTGCTGACCTACAGCGGTCACACCAGCGTCGCCAGCCTGGCTCGTTACGCGCGCGTTAGCCCAGAGGCACTCGCACGCTGGCAGGCTCAGCGCGACCCGGCGCGCAGGCGCTGAAATCCTTGCCTGCAGTCACTGCTCGGCGAGTTTGCCGTCTCGCCGGCTTCCGGGCTGGCGGTGCCGGCACCGAAGCGGTCACGGAAGCGCCGCAGCGTCGCCATTGTCCTGGACAGCCAAACTGTAACGGAGCATTCGGTTTAGGGAACCGAGCAACCACGCCCTGAGCAGGCAGAACGCTGAGCGGTGGGCCGACCTGAGCATGTATGGGGCATGATCAAGCACCCAGAGCCAATCTGAGGGGCCGTCGCCGCACCCCCTTATCCTGTACCAACGTCCCGGACGTTCCGCGGCGACCGTATCCGCGCGACCCCCGTGCGTGGCCACCTCCGTAGTACTCATGCGTGGCCCAGGCCTCGCTCGACCTGTCCGGCACGTGCGGGTGAGACGCGCCCAATCCTGAATCCTCGGAGGTGACCTCGCGGCTGTGAAGACTGACCCCCAATCACCCGAGCATCCTTACCAGGAGCTTGCCGCCCAGCTGCAGGCGCAGATCCAGCGCGGTGAAATCCACTCCCGGCTGCCCTCGATCACGGATCTGACCACGCAGACCGGCCTGGCCGTCGGGACCGTGCGCCGCGCCATCGACATCCTGATCAAAGAGGGCCTGGTACACATCGTGCCGGGCCGCGGGACTTTCGTGGCAAGCTAATGGCGGCGCTCGATCATCCGGTGACTCGGCCACCCGCCCAGAGAGAGTCCGCGAACGTCGCCCGACTGGAAGCTCTAAGTTTCGGCATCCGTTGGGATACACCGGTTGCTGACGTCGTTGGTGTCGGGCGTGGGCGTCGACCGTGCCTGTCGGGGCGCCAGATCTCGTGTCGCGGTGCTGCGTCGCAACCAACTGATCTCACCGGTTCGGGCTCATCGGCCAGGCAAGCCTCCTGCAAACTAGCCGACGCCAGAGACGATCCCCGCAGGCCCCCGGCTAGGGAGTGCCCTTCCACACTGACGCTGGGCCGGTTCTGCGCCCTTCTCCCGAAGGATAGCGAGCTATGCGATTTCGCGATCAACAGTTGCTCCGATCTTACGAACAGATAGAGTCCCGTCCATGAGTAATGGTGAAGCGCAGGTCGAAAAGAGTGATGTTGACGCCTGGTTCGACGAAGAGTCAAGCGAGGAGGAGGCAGAGCCTCTCTCGACAGCCCCTGCCGATCCGGCAGTAAAGTACGCCGAAAGTCAACTGCGAGTAGTACGCGAGACCAAAGATTATCAATTGGATTACCTGCAGCATGCGCTTCGGCCGGGCCGCGAGCTAATAAATATCTCACCAACTTATCAGCGAAGGCTTCGCTGGAATAATAAGAAGAAGTCTCTGCTGATCGAATCCTTCCTTCTAAATATCCCGGTTCCTCCCGTCTTTCTTTTCGAAACGGATTACAACGCTTATGAAGTTATCGACGGTCGGCAACGCTTGGACGCAGTTAGCTCGTTTCTTGCCAATGATTATGCACTCACGGGTCTAGAATATTGGCAAGAACTTAACAAGAAACGATTCAACGATTTGCCAGGCGTACTTCAGAGAGGATTGCTGCGTCGAAGCCTGCCCGCCGTTGTGCTGTTGGCCGAGACGAGCAGCATGGAGGAAAGGGGGATTGACGTTCGTCGTGTCCTCTTCGATCGCCTTAATACCGGAGGGATTAGCCTAAATCCCCAAGAGTTGAGAAACGCCCTTTATCCCGGAAGACTCAATGCGCTACTCATTGAGTTGGCTCGCAGCGAGCCCTTTACTACCGCCTGGAATATACCTCCATATACTCCGGGGGAGGAAACAGATCCGCCAGCGGAGCTCGCGAACAACCCGCTGTTCGCTTCACTCGCAGATGCGGAGCTAGTTTTGCGTTTCTTCGCATTGCGTGATGCCTTTTGGACAGGCAGAGGCTCTCTTCGTCAGATCCTCGATCGCTATATGGAAAGGCAGGCTAATGTAGACGAGGCTACTACCCAAGTGATGCGTGCCGATTTCCTTAACCTTCTTCAGAGGCTAGTGGACCTCTTCAATGAACAACCCTTTAGGCTACCTAATGGCCGCCCCAGCAGACCGCTCTACGACGCACTGATGATCGCCCTCAGCCGAGCGCCAGAACTAGATCTTGTAGCTAATGCGCCAGCTATTAAGAGCGCACTAGCGAACGCTCTGAATGACAGGGGACCGTACGATGTCCTTGTTGGTCGTGGCAACACCATGGACGCCATACGCTCGCGCGTGGAGCTCGCTGGCGTCATCTTGGGATCTAGGTGAACACCAATGGGGGATGTTGCGTCTAAGGCTGCGCTATCCGATTTCTCAAGAGACGTGGACCGTGTCGAGCAGCTCCTGAATCTAATCCATGTATTTCGTGAATTTGCTGCCAAAGAAAGTGAGTCCTCCGGACATGCTCATGATTTGTGGGTCACTGCACAAGGAGTCCGGACGGACTTGCCAATACTTTCGGGTTCAATTCTGCTATATCTGTGTGGGCGTTTCGACTACTTTGTGAAGCAGCTAGTTGGAACCGTCGTAGATGATCTAGTAGATAAGTCCGCGACGTACGAGGAGCTTCCTAGTGCGTTGCGCAGGGAGTATTTGATCAGCACGCTATCAATAAATCAGAGCCCAAGTAAGTTTGGTTATACCGAGGCAAGTGCTGCTGTCTTGGCCGCTGAGCTAGCAAATAATCTTGCTGGCAATACTGTTACTGCTGCTGGCCTGCGGCTAGATGCGGCTACCATAACAATAACCGAATCGAATATGAATCCTGGCACATTGGTTGATCTATTTAAGCGAGTTGGGATCATCAATCTTTGGGACACGCTTAGCCAACAGCTGCCGCTTAAGGCATACCTGGGGGAAGTCACAAACGCTGGTTGCAAGGCGGCCGCAATAGCACGCCTGGAAGATATAATGAATGAGAGAAATAAAATTGCGCACCCAACTGGAACCAGCTCGTTTCCTGATGCTAAGGCTGTACAAGATGTAGCGCAGTATTTGCGTGTTATAGCTCATGTTCTTGTCGATCTAGCCCTTGCTCCGAGATAGTATTGGCTCACCTTAAGAAGTCAGCCGGTGAGGGCGTCCGGTCCTAGCCATCCGTCCGACAGGCACTCAATCCAAGCTGGGCAAGATCACGCGCAAGAGTGGTCATAGGCCATCACGGGTGACGCGAAGCGGCCTTGCGCGTGATCTGCGCGGCTCAATGCTGGATTACCGGGAGGATGGAGCTCTTGTAGGGCGCGCGCCGGGCGCTGGCTTTTGCAGTGGCCCGCTGGCTGGGGCCGGTCTCGGCGGCCTTGTCCGCGCCGTCGCCGCTGTGGCACGGAGTGCCCAAGGCGGTGGGCGGCGCCCGGAGTGGAGGGTTCCCGGGTGAACGTCTGGCGGCTGTCGGGCGGGAGCTGCGCCGCATAGGAGTCAGCGCTTGCGTCGCACGGCGCCGGGTTGACACCAGCTGCCAGCTGCGGCCCGGCGCGCTTCGCGCGCCCTTGAAACCGAGAAGAAAGTCCTCACCGACTGCGGGCGACCCGACCCGGGCGAACAACCCTGGTGTGTTCGGGATCGCCGCGCTGCCGATGCGCGAGGGTGCACCAGTCCAGCGCGGCCGGGCGTTCTTCTGGGGTGCTCCCGAGAGTCCTGGCCTGATCAAGATCGTTGACGAGCGCATCGCTGCTGCTGGCGGACAGCGCCCGTACCAGACCCTAGAGCCTGGCCTGGCACCCTACGCACCACTGTGGGCGGAGATCAGCGGCAGCGCCACCGAGGCCGACAAGGCCGCGATCGCTCAGCAGCTCGCAACTCGCGGGGATGGGGACCGCTACAGCAAGGTGCACACCCGCGCTGGTGACGTGCCATCGGGAGCTGCCCGCGTTGGCCGCCTAGACGAGATGGGCGACACCCTCACCAAGCTGTTCCAGCAGAAGGAAGGCGGGCCGGCCTCGGCGGCTCCCGCAGCGCCCCAGAGCGCCCCTGCAGCTCCGCCAGCTCCTGCGGCGCCACAGACGGCGCAGAGCCCCATCGGGACAGGCGTGATGCCACCCGCGGATGAGGCGAAGCTCTGGGGCCTGGTGTGCACTACCCAGGGAGGCATCACCACCCGCCGAGTCGAGAACGGGGGCCCGATGAAGCGGGTCAACCCGCCGCCCGGTGGCCCGTTCGAGTGGTCCCCGGAGACCATCCGCAAGCAGCTCAACGCCTGGGAGGCCGTGCACAAGGTCCGCAGGGCCGGCTCCAGCGCGGAGACGTCCTGGCTGCCGAGCCACCTGCAGCCCGTGCCCGATCTGCCTGCCGAACCGCAAACGGCCGTTTCAGCACCGGCAGAGCCCGCCGAGCGTGAGGGCTTCACCGAGCACGAGACGGTGATGATCGCCGCTGGCTGGGTTATCGGCGAGCCCGACGAGACCCGGGCCCGGGCGTTCCTGGCTGAGCGCGGCATGGACGCCGTGATCATCAACCAGGTGCTCAACCTGCTGCGCCACGACCGGGACTACGTCGCCGCCGAGCTGCGCCGGCTCACCGCGCCAGCGCTCCGGCCCCGCCAGCGCCTGGACGAGGGCGACGAACCAGACGAACAGCTCGACGGCTCCGGCGAGGACGAGGACTTGGACGAGGACGCCGCGCCATGAGCCTGCCAACGCTGCCAGCGCTGCCAACGGCGCCAAGCCGCCAACGCTGCCCAAAACGGGCGTGTCCGCAGCTTAGGGAGGTCCGGAAACAAGATCCGTTGGCAGCGTTGGCACCCCTCACACACGCACGTCGTGGAGATCGACAGGAGACAAGATCACGATGACTGCCGAGAAGGAGCGTCAGCTCCTCGCACGCGCGACCGAGCTGGCCGAGGACGAGGAACTGGTAGAGATGCTGGTCCTCATCCTCGCCCGGGCAAGATCATCCCGGGTCGAGCCCGATGCGCTGAAGGGACTGGAGACCGCGATCCTCGCGCTCGACGGTGATCCCAAGCCAGCGATGCGCCGGCGCTACGGTGACCGGTTCGGGCACTACGTCAACGACGTGGCGATGTTCGAGGCCATGCGCGAGGCCGATGCCGAGATGATGGAGGTCTCCGGCGAAGTCAACGAACTGGACGAGGAGGCTCAGCGCGATCGCCGCCGGGCCCTCGCCGATCGCCGCAAGGCGGAGACCGAGCTGGCCGCCGCTCAGGCCATGAGGGTCCACGTTCCGTGTGATGGGTGCCACGCCGCGCGGGAGGCAGCGATCGCCACGGCACGCATGAAGATCGCCGACGCCAAGGAGCGGTTCGATTACGCGACCGACGCGATCGAGATCCTGGGCGATGAGGTGACCGAGATCCCCATGGCGATCGGGGCCCTCCGCACGGTGCCCGACACCTACGAGGACGTATACGCGCCGGAGCTGGAGTTGATCCGCCGGGATCCCCAGGCGATGCCCAGGGACGGTGACTTCATTACCGGCCACGGGGCCCGGCTCATGCCGCGCGTGGTGTCGGCCCCTGCGGCCGAAGCCATCCGCAACGCCCTTCAGGTCGCCGACGGCGGCTGCACGCCCGTCCCCGACGTCGCCGCACCTGGTGCCTGAGCGCCCACGCGTCCGGCCGGGGCAGACCAGACCGCACGTCCCGGCCGGGCCGCGGGCGCTCAGGACGCGACCCGAAACCCCCACGGAGGAACCCATGAGCAATAGCCCGACTCACCCGCCGATCGCCGTACCGACGCCATCCAGCTACTCCGAACAGGCTGAGCGCTACCTGGAGTGGGGAGCCGGCACCGACGCCGGCGCTCGGGCGATCACGGCCGCGCTGCTGTATGTCGGCGCCGCGATCGAGGCCGCCGACCGCCGCCAGGCCGACGACACCGACACCGTCGCCGCGATGTTCGACGACCGGCTCACCAGCATCGAAGCCACCATCGACGGCGCCACAACCGCGCCAGCGCCACTGTGGCGGCGCACGACGGCCCGGCTGTGCAAGCGCAAGGAACAAAGCCTGTGACGCGCGAACACGCCACGAAGACGGCCCCGGCGCAAGCCGGCAAGCACCACGCCGGGGCCGCGTACTCCCAGCCAAGCCACTGAGCCAGACAGGAGCACCACCATCATGCCGACGACCACCGCGCAGAGGCGAGCTGATGACCGCACTCTCCGCCGCACGGCTGCCAGCCGACGGCGCTCAGGAGTGATGGGGGCGGCGCTGCCGAGGACAGCCGCCGACGAATGGCTGACCGTTGACGAGTTCTGCGCCGAGCTGAAGATCGGACGGCGCACCTACGAGCGATGGCGCAGCCAGGGCATCGCGCCGCGCGCAGACCGGCCGACCCGGAACGGTCCGTTGCGTATGAGGCGCAGCTGGGTTGATGAATGGGTGGCGAGCCGCGCGTGAGCGCCGATCATCTGAGCTACAACGTCCGTTTCTGGCGGATCGAAACGCGCGCCGGCCCGTCTGTGCGCTGCCGGGTCCGCTGGACCGTTGACGGCAGGCGGTTCGGGCAGCCCTTCGTGTCGATCGAGCTTGCCGAGTCGTTCAGGGCCCAGCTGAAGGCCGCCGCGAGCAAAGGCGAGGGCTTCGACACCGAGACCGGCCTGCCCCAGTCGCTGCTACGCCAGCGCCGCGACGTGTCATGCCTCACCCATTGCCAAGAGTTCGTGGCGGCGGTGTGGACGAACGCTGCGGCCAAGAGCCGCGTATCGATCCTGGAGACCCTCATCGTCGTGCTTCCGGTTCTCACCCGCGAGATGCCCGGAAGGCCCGACCCGGTGGTGCTGCGGCCTGCCCTGCGCAAGGCGCTCAATCAGAACGAGCACGCCCGCGAGCCCGACCAGGACGAACGCCGGGCGCTGGCGTGGCTTGACAGGGCTTCGCTTCCCATCAGCGCGCTGAGGGACGGCTCCCGGGTGTGCGACATGCTGGACACGCTCGCCAAATGCCTGGATGGCACCGCGGCGGCGCCCGACTACTTCGCCCGGCGCCGCCGGGTCATGCATCGGGTCCTGGCCTACGCGGTGCGCAAAAAGCGGCTCGAGCAAGAACCCGCTGAGCAAGGGCAACCTGCCCGAAGGCTGGAGCCCGCCGGAGAAACCCGAGGACGCGGTCGACCCGAGGTCGGTCGGCAGCCCCGAGCTGATCGCAATCATGCTCACCTACGCCAGCTACGTCGGGCGGCGGCAGGGGCCGCGGTTCGTGGCGTTCTACGGGTGCATGTTCTACGCCATGATGCGCCCGGCGGAGGTCACCAGCCTGACCGAAGACGGATGCCACCTGCCCGAGACCGGCTGGGGGCGCCTGGTCTTCTCGGACTCCAGCCCGGCGGCCGGGCGGGAGTTCACCGACGACGGCCGCGTTCACGAGGAACGCGGCCTGAAAGGACGCGATCGCCAAACCCGGGCCCGCACCCGCGCCGCCCGAGCTCGCCGGGCCACCCGCAGCGTCCCTATCCCGCCCGAGCTTGTGACCTTGCTCCGCGACCACATCAGCCAGTTCGGCACGGGCCCTGACGGGCGCCTGTTCCGCAGCGAGAGCGGCAACCTGGTCCAGCCATCGACCTACTGGCGGCTCTGGCAGAAGGTCCGCGCGCTGGCGCTGACCCCCGCTCAACGCGCCACTCCCCTGCTGCGCAGGCCCTACGACCTGCGCCACTCCGGGGTCACCTGGCGTCTGAACTCCCGCGTACCGGCCACCGAGGTCGCCGCCTGGGCCGGCCACAGCGTGGAGGTACTGATGCGCGTGTACGCCCGCTGTGTCGTCGGCCTGGAAGAGGTCTGGGTCGCCCTTATGGAGGCCTCGCTGCGCTCCCCGGCAGCACCCCGGCCTCAGGCCAGGCCGTATCAGGCCAGACAGGCGAAAACGGCTCTGGCCAGCACCACAAACACAACGGCGAAGAAAACGGTGACGAGGAAAGGGAAGGCCAGGAGTGAATCGCATTTACCGGTGTGCAAAGACACGGCGGCGCGAGATTCACATCACGCCCGGTGCCAGGACCGTCCGGAGCCGCTCCGCCCTGGGATGGCTTCGTGCCTGCGGGGCAACGGCTGCGAGCAGGCGCGCGGAGTACTGGCTGTGCGGCCGAGAGACCACGCGGTGACGCGGTCGCGCCGCCGTTTCTCCCCCCGCGCCCGCCCGCGAAACCACGGCGGTGCTGTATCTATGCTGGTCACAGCTTTTTGGGGGACTGCACTCCGGAGCCGTGTGCGCAGGTTCGAATCCTGCTGGGGGCGCCCACCGCCATCAGCCCACATACCAGCTGACCTGGGCTAAGGCCAGATCGCCTCGCTGACAGGTATGCAGCCAGATGCCGCCGTAGGCGACCCCAAGTCGCGGTTTCCGGAACATACGCGGAACGGTCACGAGCCCATCGGGCCAGGTCAGCCCCGGGCAAGCTCGTCCTCCATCGGGCTGAACCACCTCTCGTCATCGCCCTCAATGCAGTGTGCGTAGATTCGCAGCAATACTTCGACCGTGTGCCCGGCCCACTCAGCGACTAATGGTGCGGGGACTCCTGAATTCAGCCGCCGGGAGACACCGGCGTGTCGGAAGTCATAGGGACGCCGGGCGAGCGGTGAGGCGAGCTGCGCCGGACTGAAGACCTGCTCGCGCGCGCCTTCTGCAGCACACGCCAGAGCGTCGAAGGCAGAAAGATACCGCCCCGGTAGGTCTGGAACAGCCGACCATCGGGGGCGGTGCCGTGCTCCTGGACGTGCTCGCGGATCATCGTGACGAGCACAGGCGGGATCGGTACGCGCCGGATCGCGTTACGCAGGCCGCCTTTAGGCCTGCTGGCCTCGTGGACCTGGCCGTCATTCGTCCAGTCGCGCCCAGCGGCGGAGCTGATCTCGCTGAACTCCAGCACTCCCCATCCTTGCGTGGGCAAGGTGCACTCATCCAGCAGCAGCGAAGCGGCTTCCGAAGGACGAAGCATGCCGTAGTACATGCATCCAAACAGCGCCCGTAGCCGCGGTCCCTGCGTCTGGCCGATGGTGGCGACCGCCGCGATCAGCTTCTCCATCTGGGCCGGGCTTGCGACCCGGCGACGATCCACCGCACTAGATACCTCGGGAGACTTCCACTCCGGATCGTCGGCACCATCGAGCGGATTTGCCGAAAGCTGACGCTCGCGCACGGCATACTTCAACGCCGCGTAGAAGATCCGGCGACGCCGCCGGTAATACTCGGGAGCCGCAGCCGAGCCGTCAAGGCGGCGCCGCTATGCGGCGCCGCATCCGGCGCTCCCCGCGCCGGCTCTGCGTTGGGACGCCCGCCCGGCACGCCCGCGCCGTCCCAGCCATTGCAGTACCACCAATCTAGGCGGGTCAATCGGCAGCCCGGTGATGAGTGCGGCGCAAGGCCGTCATCCTCGGCTTCGATTGTCCCGCTCGCGGCAGCCGCATCAAGGCCGCCTGCGGCGCCCTCCGGGTCGGCTCCGCCGAGCCTTGACCCGGCCGCCGCTCCCCAGGGATTTGCGCCTGCGAGGACGACGGGCAGGACCAGGTGCTCAGTGAGTACATCCTCTTGCCGACCGCGAAATTAGTA
>CAWHZU010000030.1:0-24450 GCA_963833885.1 uncultured Actinomycetota bacterium
GGCGCCGGACGTGTCGGCGCCATCGCACGAAGCGTACCGACTCGTGGGCCCAACCCAGCATTCGGCGCACGCCTGCCACCGGACCAAGCCACGCGGCGTCCAGGAGCCGCGGCGGTGCTTCAGCGTGATCACGATATCCGGGTGCGGTCAGCTGATGTCGAACTCGCTGCCTTCCGGGTCCTTCATCACGGCCGCGTAGTGGTCGAGCCCTCCTCGCTCAATGCGCCAGTGATGGTGGCGCCCAGGGAGGCCAGCCGGCTGGCCTCCCTGGAGATGAAGGGCCGCCCGACGCAGGCGAGATAAGCTGAGCTGCGACCGAAAGGGCGTGAGGCGCCGATGGCGGCAGGTGGTCACCCCGCAGATGGCGCCTCCGGTGCCGCATTCTGGAGCAGATTCCGGGACGGCTGGGGGCTGGTGCGCGGAACCGTGCGATTAACATCCGGCGAACCGGTCGAGGGCTGCTGCGTTGTCTACTACGCGATGGGCCCGCCCACCGACCGGATACCCGACATCGGCATCCTCACCGACGTTGATGGCGTCTACAGCTACCCGCTGCCCGCCGGAACGTACACGATGGCCGCCAACGGCGATGTCTCCCGGGTAGGCGCGGCCGGAGGAGCCGTGGCCGTTCCGGTGATCGGGAAGGTCACCGGCGTGATGGTGTCCGCGCGGCAGATCGTGACCGCGCACATCACCGCCACGGAACGACTGGACCTGATCGACAAAACCGCCGACTTGGCGGAGCTTCTGGAGATCCGGGTTTACGGCTCGACGTCATGATCGTCGCCACGACCGGACGCTTGGCGGGTGTCAGTAGCCGACGCGGTACACCTGGCCGGTCTGGCGGCCGTGCACGGACTTGACGTAGGCGCGCGCTGCCTCGGCGGTCGCGACCGGCTTGTGCCCTGGGAAGTACTCGCCGTACGCGTCCCAGGCTTCCTCGAACACGGTGGCGCTGACGGCGTTGACCCGCTGGCCTCGCGGCAGTTCTATGGCGGCCGCGCGGACGAACGCGTCGAGGGCGCCGTTGACGACGCTGGCGACGGTTCCGGTGACGATCGGGTCGTAGGCCAGGACGCCGCTGACGAGCGTGAAGCTCCCGCCGTCAGACAGGTGATCGATCCCCTGGCGGACGAGTTCGATCTGCCCGAGCAGCTTGTCGGTGAGCCCGGCGAGGTAGTCCTCGCGGGCGAGCTCACCGAGCGGCCTGAACGGCGTGACGCCGGCGGCGCAGGCGACGGCGTCGACCATGCCGAGGCTGTCGTACAGGGCGGCGATGCTGGCCGGATCGGTCAGGTCGACAGGATGCTCGCCGGTCCGCGAGGCGGTGATCAGGTCGGCGTCGGCGGCAAGCGCCGTGGCAACGGCGCGGCCGAGCGTGCCGGTGGCGCCAATCAGCAGAATCCTCACGCGGGTCTCCGTCCAGCAGGGGCTCGCGCCGAGACTACTGGCCGCCGGCGACGTCCGTCCTCGGGGCTGCAGGACCGCCTGACGGCTGCATACCACGCCTGACGTTGCGCAGCCGGGCCGTGTGCCTAGAACGCCAGCATGGGGATGAGCGGCGAACTGGAGTATCCCGGGAGGGGAGTGAACGTGCCGCCGCTGAGAACTCCGAAGGCCCACTGCCTGCTCGGGTGTGCGGTCGTTCCCTCCAGGACCAGCACGCTGCCCGAGGCGTTGCTCCAGTACACGTCCGAGTCCGCCAGCGCACCGTATGCCTGGCTCGTGTAGATCACGCGAACCGCCTGGCCGGTCCTTGCGGAGAACTCCTCGAGCTCTACCGTGGCAGGCGGTGTCGGCCCAGGCGTCGGCTGCGAGGTACCCGGCTGCTGCGGCTCGTTGCAGGAAGGCACGGTCTGGCCGACCGGTATGGCGCGAAGCACCGGGCTGATGATCTTCGTGCCGTCGGACGTGAGGTAGCCGTAGTAATCCGCGCCGATATACGCGGATGACGGTGCCGAGTGCTCGAGACAGAGCGCAGCTCGGCTGTGGGCCAGCAGGCTGCCGCCCGGGCTGTTGGTATCGAGCAGGTACTCGCCCATTGGCGCCGAGCTGTACCAGCCGAAAGCCAGCGTCCCGGTGCTCGACCAGGACAGCAGGTCGGCGGGGTCGGCGCCGGCTGCCGAGGTCGCGTCGGACGTCCACGTCTTGGCCGCACCGCTCGGCAGCGAATAGACCGTGATCTGGGTGTTGTTGTCCCCGCTGGCCACCGCGAGCCGAGTCCCGTCGGGCGAGAGCGCGGCCGCGGAGAAATCATTGCTGACCGGAAGCCCCGGCAGGGCCAGGGGCGTCAGCTTGACCGCGTCGTCGGCCGGGTTGAACCGGGCGGAGAAGAATTTCTCCCGCAACGTCAGGCTGCCCGCCAGCGTGGTCTGCGCGGCGAGCACGAACGTACGATCGTTGGCTGCGCCGTAGACACCGACGAACGAGACGTACGGCTTCGGCGGCCGGATTTTGACGAGGGTCCGACCGGTGAGGGTGTCCCGGATGGCCGCGTAGTCGTCGCCAACGACCGGGTTGTGCTCGTAAGACTTCACGTTGTCCGGAACGAGCACCATGTAGTAGCGCGGCACGCTCCGCAGCGCGTCCTGCGCCGTGGCCCGGCTCCGGCCGTGCGGCGGGGACGCCAGCAGCGCCGCGGCGATCGCCACCGCGACGACGGCAGCGGCCGCCGCCGACCCGGCCAGAAGCCGCCTGCCGGGACGGCGCCCCCGCGCGGCCGTCCCGGCGCCGGGCCGGCGAGCGACACGGCTCAGCACCTCGCTGGTGTCCGGCGTCGCCCGCTCGAGCGAACGCAGAGCCGACCGCAGGTCATCTTCGGTCCTCATCGGGTTTCCCTCCCGCGCAGCGAGGTCACGGTTCCTTGCTGCGAGCACATCTCGATGCGCAGCGCGGCGACCGCCCGCGAGGCGTAAGAGCGGACGGTGGCGCCGGCAGCCGAGCAGCTCGCCGATCTCGGCATCGCTGCGGTCCTCGTAGTAGCGCAGCACGAGCACGGCTCGCTGGCGCCTCGGCAGCTTGCCGATCTCGGCGAGCAGGGCGCTGCGGTCGGCGTACTGGTCGGCGAGATCGAAGGTGCTACTTCCAGGGTCGGCCGCGTCGCCCGCAGGGATCAGCCGCCACGAGCGCCTGCGCCATGACAGGAACTCGTTCAGCACCATTTTCCGCACGTAGAACTCGGGCCGGTCCAGGCTGCCGATCATGTTCCACCGGGCATAGGCCCGGATCAGGACCTCCTGGGTTATGTCCTCCGCCGTGGCCCGCTGACCGGTCAGCACGGCAGCGAAGGCCAGCACCGCAGGCAGCCGTGAGGCGGCGAACTCCTCGAACGTCACCGGCAGCCTCCGTTGGTCGGCTCGCTTCCGGGTAATACACGCAACCACCGGCACGGTCTGCTGCGCACAAACCTAAGAAACTTCGCGGTTTGCGCACCCCTGGGCCTGCCGCTGGCGCCCGTCAGCTGACGGCACTCCGCGCACGTCGTCCGGTAGCGTCCTACAGCGTGCCTAACGTCTTTTACGAGCCAGCCGGAACGGGTGTGTTCGTGGCGGGTCCGGCCACCGCCGGACCGTGGAGCGCGGGTGCCCAGCATGGGGGCCCGCCCTCCGCGCTCGCCGCGCGGGCGCTGCAGCTGCACGAGCCGGACGAGGGCCAGCGCCTGGCCAGGGTGGCGGTCGACATCCTGCGGCCGGTGCCGCTCGGGAAGATCGCGGTCAGGACGAGGATGGTCAGGCCGGGGCGGCGGGTGGCCCTGCTCGAGGCGGTCCTCGAAGCCGACGGGCAGGAGGTCTTGCACGCGCGTGGCTGGCGGCTGGCGATTCCGGACGGCGAGGTCCCGGGCATCGGGGCGGGCCCGGCGCCGCCGCCCATCCCGGCCGAGCACCCGCTGCCCACCTTCCCCGGCGGGCACATGACCGGGTACCTGCACCACATCGACTGGCGTTACGTCGGGGTCGGCGGCTTCGACGTGCCAGGCCCCGCTCTGGTCTGGGCCCGTCCCAAGATCCCGCTGATCCCAGGCGAAGAGCTGTCCCCGATGTGCCGAGCCCTGCTGCTCGCCGACTCGGGCAGCGGGGTGAGCTCCGCCCTCGACCCGGTGAAGTTCCTGTTCATCAACACCGACCTCACGGTGATCCTGCCGCGCGACCCAGTTGGCGAGTGGCTGCTGCTGGATTCGGTCAGCACGATCGGCGAACAGGGCACCGGCCTGGCCGAGACCACCCTGTCCGACGTGCACGCCCGCTGCGGTACCGCGGTGCAGACCCTGCTGGTCGCGCCGCGCTGACCACTCCGCCGGTGGGGTCGCCGCGCTAGCCGCCGAGCGGCGGCGGCTAGCGCGGCGGGACCATGACCGCGTTGCTCACCGAGAGGCCGTGAGAAGCGGTAGGCATCAGCACCACCTGGTACCTGCGCTGCATGAGCCGGGAACGCACCATGAACTGGGCCTGCCTGGCCCCGTTCAGCTTGGCCAGCTGCAGGTTCATCCAGTGCTTTCCGGACAGGACCTGCAGCACGACGGTGTCGCCGGGAGCCGCGAGCGGGCTGCTGGCTGTTATCTTGCTGGCCATCCCGCCGGAACCGCTGAGTTTGGCCGACACCGGTGGCACCACGATGACCAGCACCGGCCTGCTCATCGTCCCGCCCGGGCCGCTGAGCCGGAACGCGGCGTTCACGGTCAGGTCCGGGGCGGTTATCACCGCGGTGCCGTTGGCGCCCGTGGCCGAGGTCCCTGCCTGATGCCAGGCCCGCTGGCCCGCTACCCGTTCCAGGAGGTTCACGCTGGCGCCGGCGACGTCGCCGGACTTATCCGTCAGCTGGCCGGTGAACGTGTCATTCGTGCCGGCAACGATCCGCCCGCTGGTGACGCTGAGGGACAGGCTCGCCTGCCCGGTCAGGGACACCGGGGCCGAACTGCTCGGCTGCGGTGAGGCCGACGCTGAGGGGCCTGGTTTGCTCGAGGGGCCCCGACCCCGGGTGTTCCCCGGCGGAGAGGGCGAGGTGGCGGCCGGCTTCGAGTGGTGCGCGGCCGGCACACCCGCGAACCTGAGCATCTGGTAGGCCGCCTGCTGCAGCGGTGTGGGCAGCGCCGCGGTGTAGGCCGCCACGGCGAACCCTGCGGCAGCGGCGAGCGTGACCGCGGCGGCCATCAGGCCGGCCCGGCGAGCCGGCCGGCGTGAACCACGCCGGCCGGCCGCGCTCCGGCCGCTGACATGCGGAATGGACGTACCCGGCGCCTCGAGCAGACGAGTCTCCGCTGGGGGCGGCCAGGCTTCGGGCTGCCCGGCCTCGAACGGCTGTCGGTCCGCCCGGAACATCGCCAGCGCGGCGCCCTCGTCGGCCAGCTCATCCGGCGTGGCGTCGGCGGTCAGCATGCCGAGCAGGGCGTCGAGCCCCGGCTCGCTGGCGACGAAGTCACCGAGATGCTCACCGGGAACGTCGCCGGAGAGGTCGTCGCGGGGGTGGCCTGGGAAGTCAGTGCTCACTCAGTCCACCTCCCCAGGGGGCGAGCAGGCCTGGGGCCTGGTCTGGCAGGCCGGATCCATGGTCGGCGGCCAGCGCCTGGACCCGTGGGTCGGCGGCCAGCGCCCGGAGGCCGCGGTGCAGTGCGACCCGCACGGCTCCGGGCGACTTGCCGAGGATGCTGGCCACCGCGGGCGTGTCGAGTCCGGCGATGACCCGCAACGCCACGGCTTCCGCCTGGTCCTGTGACAGACCGGCGAGCATCGCGACCGCCTTCTTAACCGACATGCCGTCAAGTACTTCGTCTTCAACCAGCTGTTCGTCGGCGAAACCGTCGAGGCCGTCGGCCATTGGGCTGACGGGGCGCCGGATGCGTGCCCGGGCGGCGTCGATGGCCCGGTGCCGCGCGACGGTGAACAGCCAGCGCCGGAAGTCCTCGTCATCGCCGGCGAACTTGTGCAGATCGCGCACCACCTGGAGCCACGTCTCGCCAGCGACGTCATCAGGATCGTCGCAGCCGAGGACGTGCAGGTAGCGGAGCAAGCGCGGCTGCAAGGCCCGCCAGAGTTCGAGGAACCCGGCCTCGTCGCCCGACCGGGCCCGTGCCAGTAGCCCGCCCAAGTCACCAGCCTTTGTCGCCATAGCGCCTGCAAGAGTTCCACATCGGCGGACTGGGCGGGTGAACACGTGACACTTCTCAGCATCTGATCACGCATTTCCCAGCGTCCAGTCAGCCAGCCCGCCGATGTGTGACTTTGCACGGTGCTAGTGCTTGACGATGACGGCGTGGCTGTGGCTCGAGTGCAGGTGCGGGGTTCCCTTGAAGACCAGCACGAACACCACGGTCCCCTTCGGGTGGACAGCGAATGCGACCCGGCCGTGCGCGCCGGTGCGCTCGTGGCCGATCTGCACCAGGCCCTTCTTGGTGACGCGGTCGAGGAAGACCAGCCGGCCGCGAAGCCCCATGTTGTGGTGCTTCGTGGACAGCCGTCCGAGGAGCAACGTCACGTGGTGGCGGTGCTCGACGGCGTGGCGCTTGGCGACGCCGAGATGGGTGGCCAGCCGCGGATGGGCCGTGGACGCATCCGCGGCGCCAGCGGTAGCCATAACCCCGGTGGTTGCGATCGCAGCGGCGGCGGCAACGGATCCCGCTCGCGTCAGCAGGGATGCACGCATGGCACTCCTTGAGTTTGGGCCCCGGTGTTACGGCCGGGGCGGCAGATAACACCCCTAGAGCGATACGGCCGTGCCGTGCGTTACTCAGGTGACGAGTCCCTGCTCAACACCGGGTATAGGTAAGGCATGCAAGCCGATCTGCCGATCTGCCGCACCTGCGGCGTCCAGTACCCGGCCCCTCGCGAGGACTGCCCGATCTGCGAGGACCAGCGCCAGTACGTGGGCTGGGACGGGCAGCAGTGGACGAGCCTGGCCGAGCTCCGCGACGCTGGCCACAAGGGCCAGGTCAAGCCCGAAGGTCCCGGCGTGGTTGGCGTCGGCGCCGAGCCGCCGACCTCGATCGGGCAGCGCGCGCTGCTGGTGCGGGCTCCGTCCGGAAACGTCCTCTGGGACATGATCACCTACATCGACGACGACCTCGTCGCCGCGATAGCCGAGCTCGGCGGCGTGAGCGCGATCGCCATCAGCCACCCGCACTTCTACGGCAGCATGATCGAATTTGCGCACGCCTTCGACGCCCCGGTCTACATCCACAGCAAGGACCGGCAGTGGGTGGCCCGTCCCGACGACTCGGTCGTGTTCTGGGACGGTGACACCCGCGAGATCGGCGACGGCCTCACGCTGATCAACGCGGGCGTGCACTTCGACGGCGGCCAGGTGCTGCACTGGGCGGCCGACCCCGAGGGCAATGGTGCGCTGTTCTCCGGCGACATCTTCACGGTGGTGCCGGACCGCCGCTGGGTCAGCTTCATGTACAGCTACCCCAACCACATCCCGGAGCGGCCGCGCACGATCCGCCGCGCGCTGTCGCTGATGCAGCCGTTCCGGTTCGACCGCATCTACGGCGCCTGGTGGCGCCGCAACGTCGCCGCCGACGGTGTGGCGGCGATCTCGCGCTCCGCCGAGAGGTACCTCAGTTTCGCGCTCGATGACTCGGTTCCCTAACCCGCAACCGCATCGCGGCTGGCCGACCGCATCCTCATCTTGACACCGCCGTCGCCGACGGGGGCCACCTCGGTGAGGCCAAGTCGCTCGTACAGGGCACGGGCGCGCTCGTTCACGAGGAGAACGTCGAGCACCAGGTCCTGGCCCCGCTGGCGGGCCTCGGCGAGCAGCGCGTTGATGATGCGAGTGCCGATGCCCTGGCCCTGCACGCTGGGCCGGATTTCGATGCGTGCCAGGTAGACCTCGTCCGGGCGGTATTCGACCGAGAGCATGCCGGCGTCGGCCCCGTTGACGGTGATGATCTTCCAGCGGCGTGGCTTGAACGCCCTGGCGTGATACTGGCGCTGAACCTGCTCGTCCCAGCCCCAGACCGCGGCGACGTAGCCGCCCATCGCGGCCTTGTGCAGCTGGTAGCAGAACTCATCGTCGGCTCGGGTGGCCGACCGTAACGATATGACGGTCATATCAAATCAAGCTATCTCTGCGCGAAGAATGTTACAGCGGAGTTCGTCACGCGAGGACCGCCGTTATCGGGTGAGCGCATACGTGGCATTTCGCACGGCGTTACCTGCGCAGGGCCGTGGGTCGCCAAAAACCGGCCATCGCTGTCAATCTGGAATCATGACCACGGCCGTACCTTGCGGCACCCAGCCGCGCGCCCCAACGCCGTGCCAGCCATTAACGTGCCGCCTGGAACTCTGCGCCACGCCGAGCGCGGTGCCCTGCGCGCGGTCGCTCGCACGGCGGATCGTCCTGGAGTGGGGACGCTGCGACCTCGTCGACACGGCGGAACTTCTCGTCTCGGAGCTGGTCACCAACGCGATCCAGGCCTCGGCGGGTCTGCGGAGGCCGGTCGTCCGGCTGTGGCTCGTTGCCGAGCGCGACAACATCGTCATCCGGGTGTGGGACGGCAGCGCCGACATGCCGACCCGGCAGGACGCCGGGCCGGAGTCCGAACACGGCCGGGGCCTGATGCTCGTGGGGAGCCTCAGCAAGCAGTGGGGCGCCTGCGTCAAGCCCGCCGGCAAGGTCGTCTGGGTTCAGATCTGACTGCGGTATCCGGCACGCTGGACCGCTGAGGGCCGCTCGGCGGCCCAGCGCGCCATCAACGGTTCGACCGCTTCCTTCATCCGGCAGATGTCCTCCGCCTTGAACGGGTAAGGCGGCGGACGAACACCAGCGCGCGAGGTAATGGTGACCAGCCCCTCGCGCTCCAGCTGCCCGAAGGCATCCCGGATCGGAGTGCGGCTGACCCCAGGCTCCGTGGCCAGGCTGTCAATGGAGAGCTTGACCCCCGGCTGGAACTCGCCCGAGTAAATCCGCGCCCGTACCCGAGCCAAGGCTGAGTCCTTGGCCGGCACGAGCTGGGCGGGCGCCGCGTCGAACACGAGCGGAGTGTATGACATCTGACATATTAGATGTCAAATAGGATGTATGCGGAAAGGCTGGTCAGGGGGGCGGTGGGTGCCCGGCCCGAGTGGCTGGCCGGCCGCGGGGTGGCCCCAAGGGAAAGCCCCGCCGGCGACCGTGGCTCGGCTGCGGGCGGCTGGTCGTCGGCGGACAGTCAATTCTGCCGAGATTCGCACGGTCTGGGCTGCTGACTCCCGACATTTCTGTGCGAAAATCTAGGCAGCCTCATGCACGATCGTGTTGACGTGAGGGCTTACTGCGAGCATTCGGCAGGCCCTGGTGAGCGGAGAACGCTGGTGACGCCCGGGTCGTCGCTCGGCACTTCGCTGAGCCAGATCGCCGAGATACAAGCCCAGTTATCCGCTGCCGGATCCGTGCTCACCGGTCTGGTTGCGCTCGTCGCGGTGAGCCTGCAAGCGATCTGGCTGATCGTCCAGCACGTCAACACGATCGCGCACGAGGGCGCGCACGCGATCGCGGGGTCGGCCGTCGGCCGGAAGATTCAGTATGTGACGTTCAGGGCCAACGGCGACGGCGCGACCAAGCCGAGTGCCGGCGGGCTGCCCGGAGAGGTCACGATCGGCGTGGTCGGCTACCTCGGCCCGAGCCTGTTCGGGCTTGGCGCGGCCAAGCTGATCGAGATCGGGCACAGCGTCGCGGTGCTGTGGCTGGCGCTGCTGTTGCTGATTCTGCTGCTGTTCGTGCTGCGTAAGCTGTTCAGCTACGTCCCGGTGCTGGCGACGGGAGCGGTGATCTTCCTCATCGCGCGCTATGGCTCCGTCGGCGCAGAGACCATCACCGCTTACCTTGTGGCCTGGTTCCTGCTGCTGTCCGGGCTCCGGGTCGTGCTCGAGCACAACCTGGGCGCCACTGATGCCGGGAACCTGGCCAGCATGACCCACATCTGGCGCGGGTTCTGGGTCCTGCTGTGGCTGGCGGGGTCGATCGCCGCGGTCGCGATCGGCGGCGCGCTGCTGATCTGAGTTACGCCGGCGCGTGCGCCCCGGTCATCAGCGCCGCCAGATCCTCCGGGTGCAGGAACGACGGCGGCGGGGGCGGGCCCCAGTTGAACAGGCCCCTGGCTCCCTCCAGTGTCTCCGGCGTCCACAGCTGGTCGTCGATGATGCAGTCCATGTCCGAGTAGTACTCGGAGAAGCTGCCCGCGGGGTCCTTCAGGTACCAGAAGAAGTTCGATCCCGCGTAGTGCCTGCCCAGGCCCCAGACGTGGCGCTCCGGGTGGCCCTCGAGCATGGCGCAGGCGCCGCGGCCGATCTCGTCGACGTCCTCGACCTGCCAGGAAGTGTGGTGCAGGAAGTTCACCGGGGAGCCGAGCACCAGCACGTTGTGATGGTCGGTCGAGCAGCGCAGGAACGCGGCCGCGTCCTTGATGTAGTCGCTGGCCTTGAACCCGAGGCCCTCGGTGAAGAACCGGCTGGTCGCCGCGTAGTCGGTGGAGCCGATCACCACGTGACCGAGCTTCAGTGGCCGCACCGGATCGTCGCGCAGCAGGCCGGGCGCGCGCCCGTCGGGCCGCTCCGGGCGGCCCGGGCCGTTGTACGGCGTGGGGTCGCCGGGCGGCTGTTCGAGTCGCGGGCACACGGCGACGGTGGCCTTGAACCCGGCGACCGGCTCCACGGCGTGCACCGCGCCGTCCTCGCGCGCCGGGGTGAGTCCGAGCCGGGCCAGCCGGGCTGCGACCCGTTCCAGGTCGTCGGCGTCATCAGCGCCGACCGTGAGGTCGATCAGCCGCCGCGTCGGCGCCGGAACGATCCTGAGCTGGGGACCGCCGTCGATCGTGGCGAACGTGCCGTCACCCAGGTCGGCGAGGCCGAACTGGGCGTAGTAGTCGGCGGTCGGGCCGACGTCGGGTACCCCGATGGTCACCGAAGTGAGCTGGTGCAGGGGCATGTTCGGACCTCCGTGCGTGACTAGCTGCTGGGCGCGGCCGCGAAGCGCTGCCGCAGCTCCCCGATACCCTCGATGTAGCTGACCAGCTCGTCGCCGGGTGCAAGCCAGCGCTGCGGGCTGCGGCCCTGGCCGACACCGGCCGGGGTGCCGGTGAAGATGATGTCGCCGGGCAGCAGCCGGGCGACCGCCGACAGCTTCACGACGAGCTGCGGCACCGAGATGATCAGGTTGCTGGTGCGGGACTTCTGCACTTCCTCGCCGTTGATCGCGCAGCCGAGCTCCAGGTCGTCGGGGTTCCCGAACTCGTCGGGGGTGACCAGCCATGGCCCGGTCGGCCCGAACCCGGGGAACGACTTGCCCATGCTGAACTGCGGCGGGGCGCTGGCCATCTGGGTGATGCGCTCGGAGATGTCCTGGCCGACGCACAGGCCGGCGACGTAGCTCCAGGCTGCGTCCTCGTCGACGTGCCAGGCCTCGTTGCCGATCACCGCGACGAGCTCGACCTCCCAGTCGGTGTGCCCGCCGGGTGGCAGGTCGACGTCCGTGTACGGGCCGGTGATGCAGCTCGGGAACTTCGTGAACACGCTCGGGTAGTCGGGCACGCCGAAGCCCGACTCGTCCGCGTGGTCGCGGTAGTTGAGGCCGATCCCGAACGACTGCCGCGGCGCCGGTGACGGGGCGCCAAGGCGTTCGGGGTCGTAGGGCTCCGCGCCGCCCTGCGCGGTCGCGGACCAGGCCGTGAACTCGGCCCAGCGCTGGTACCCCTGCTGCGGGTCGGGACCGAACTGGCCGCCGCTTGCCCGTTCCACGTCGATGGCACCGGCGTCGGTCAGGATGACCAGCCGGCCATCGAGGTTGCCGATCCGCACGAGGTCCTCCTCGGTCGTAAGCTGCGCCTGCCCGGGGCTGGCAGGTCCCCTCCAGTCTCCGCCGCCCTTGCCGCGTCCGGCAACCGGGCCCCGTCCGGGCCTTGCGACGAGGAAGGCGGCGCCGGAAAACGCGTCGTACTGTGGAGGCGTGGTGACTACCCGCGGCGGCCGGTGAGCGTCGTCCGGCGTCAGGCGCAACGCCGATGGCTCGTCGTGGCGTGCGGCGTTGCCCTGCTGTGCGGGCTGCCGACCATCGTCGGCGCCTGGCCGGTCCCGAATTCTGCGCTGCCGGCGGCCGCGCTGCGGGCACGCATCCTCGCGTCGGCGAACATGCCGTACCAGGGCTACGTGGAGAGCTCCGTCGACCTGGATCTGCCCAGCCTGCCCGACCTCGGTGACGTGAGCTCGCTGCTGGACGGCGTCACCGACCAGTACGCGTGGTACCGCTCGCCCGCCTCGTGGCGCGCCGACGTGATCACCCAGACCGGCGAGGAGGACACGTACCAGACCAGCCACGGAACGTTCGAGTGGAGCTACTCGGCCAACCTGCTCACCCAGGTCATCGGGTCGCAGCCGGTCCGGCTGCCGCGCGCCGCCGACTTGCTGCCGCCCTCGCTGGCGCTGCGGCTGCTCGGCTTCGCCTCGTCCGGCACCCGGATCTCGCGGCTGCCGTCGCAGCGCGTGGCCGGGGTGGACGCGGCCGGCCTGCGGCTGCTGCCGGATGACCCGGACAGCACGGTCGGCGCCGTCGACATCTGGGCCAACCCGCGCAGCGGCCTGCCGGTCGAGGTCGCGATCATCAGCCGCGGCGCGAGCCAGCCGATCCTGGTCGCCCGGTTCCTCAACCTGAGCGAGAGCCGTCCGCCGCTCGCCGACGTGACCCCGGACCCGGCGCCGGGCGTCGGCACGACGATCACCGCGCTGCCCGACGTGAGCGGGATCGTGGACCGGTTCGGGCCGCCGCTGCCCGGGCGGCTGGCGCGGATGACCCGGGTTCCCGTTCCCAGCGGCCTCGCCGACGTCGCCGCGTACGGTGCCGGGTTCTCGCGGTTCGCCGTCCTGCCGCTGCCCAGCCGGATAGGGCAGAGTGCCCTGAACGCGGCGCAGTCGGCGGGTGCCGGAGGGGTCAGCCTCTCCGGCGGGACCGGGGCCCTGATCGAGACGCCCCTGCTGACCGTGTTGCTGGCGCAATCGCAGTTCGGCGGTCCGGTGTACCTGCTCACCGGGGCGGTCACGCCGGCCCTGCTGGTCCGCGCCGGGTCGGACCTGCTCAACGATCAGAGCGGATCATGATCGTCACGCGGGCGCTGACCAAGCGCTACGGCCGGGTGCTTGCCGTCGACCGGGTCGACCTGGAGGTGCGCGAGGGGGACCGGTACGGCTTCCTCGGGCCGAACGGGTCCGGCAAGACCACGGTGGTGCGGATGCTGCTCGGCCTGGTGTACGCGACCAGCGGCGAGATCGAGGTGATGGGCAGGCCGGTGCCGTCCAAGGTCGCCGAGGTGCTGCCGCGGATCGGCGCGCTGATCGAGGGGCCGTCGTGTTACGGGCACCTGTCCGGGCGCGCCAACCTCGGGCTGATCGACGCCTCGGGAAAGCGCCGGGGCCTGCGCAACCGCAAGCAGCGGATCGATGAGGCGCTGGAGCGGGTCGGCCTGGCCGGAGTCGACAACCGCGCGGTCAAGAAGTACTCGCTGGGCATGCGCCAGCGGCTCGGCCTCGCGGCGGCCCTGCTGCGGGAGCCGCGGCTGCTCGTGCTCGACGAGCCGACCAACGGCCTGGACCCGCAGGGCATCCGCGAGATACGTGACCTGCTCGCCGAGCTGAACAAGGCAGGCACCACGGTTTTCCTGTCCAGCCACCAGCTCGCCGAGGTCGAGCAGCTGTGCACCCGGGTCGGGATCGTCGACCGCGGCCGGCTGGTCCTGCAGCAGGACCTCGACGAGCTGCGGGGCCCGACCGGCCGGGTCATGGTCCGGACGCCGGACGCCGACCGCGCGTCCGCGCTGCTCGACGGGCGGGTGGAACGGCGCGACGGCGACCGGCTGCTGATCGCCGACGCGGACCCGGCCGAGGTCAACGCCCGCCTGGTCGCCGCCGGCCTGCGCGTGTCCGAGATAGGCCCGGAGCGCCGTTCCCTCGAGGACCTGATGCTGTCGGTCACCGGCTCGGGATCGGACCGGATCGACGCCACGGGGCGGGACAGCGCGAAACCCGAAGTGGCGGGACCCGGGGCGGCGGAGCCAGGGACGGCCGGCCAGGGCGGGGCCGAGCCGTGATCAGAGTGGAACTGCTGAAGCTGGTGCGGCGGCCCAGGAGCTGGGTCAGCATCGGGCTGCTGTGCGGCCTCCCGGTGCTGGTCGCCGTGTTCGTCGCGGTCACCCACGTCGTGCCGCCGCCCGGGCAGGGACCGACGCTGCTGTCGGCCGTGCTGTCCAACGGCTCGCTGTACCCGGCGGCCGCGCTCGCGATCGTGCTGCCGATCTTCCTGCCGGTGGCGGTCGCGGTCGTGGCCGGCGACGCGATCGCGGGCGAGGCCGGCTCGGGAATGCTGCGCTACCTGCTGGCCCGGCCGGTCGGCCGGACCCGGCTGCTGGCGGCCAAGCTCGCCGCGCTCGTGGTCTACACGCTGGTCGCGGTCGTGGCCGTCGCGGTCACGGCGTACATCACCGGGCGGCTGCTGTTCGGGTCCCAGCCGGTGGTCGTGACCAACTCCGGCGGCGGGACCACCCCCACGATCATCGTCGCGCACGCGGCGACGTCGCTTTCCGGCACGGCGCTGACCCCGGCGGACATCCTGATGCGGACCATCGGCGCGATCGGGTTCATCGGCGTGTCGATGCTCGGCGTCGGCGCGATCGCGCTGTTCCTGTCGACGATCACCGATTCCTCGCTCGCCGCCGCCCTCGGCGCGCTCGCCGCGCTGGTGACCAGCGAGGTGCTCGTCGCGCTCAACGCCGCCGCCGCGGTCAGCCCGTACCTGCCCACCCGGTACTGGCTGGCCTGGGTCGACTTCTTCCGCCAGCCGATCTTGTGGCGGAACATCGACCGCGGGTTCGCCGTCCAGGGGGTGTACGTCGTGGTGCTGCTCGCCGCCGCCTGGGCCAACTTCGCGACAAAGGACATCACGAGCTGATCGCGCTCCGGCCATGAGCGGCCGAAATCGCGCCCCGGCCGAGAGCTGGCCGAAGAATTACATACAGGTAATCCCTCGGCAAAGGTAGGAAAATCCTCAGGAAGGATGACCCGGGCGCCCTTCTGAGTGCAACTATGATGTTTTCACCTGGGTAAGCCTCCAGGCTGCAAGCGCGAATAGGGCCAGTCCGCCCAGGTCCGCGCCAGCCAAGGCCGTGACAAAGCCCCTGATCAGCGTCCTGCAAGGCTGTGCATGCGGCGGTCGTCGCCAGCAGGTGAAAATCAGATCGCTAAGGCTGGAGGAGCAACCGGATGCGCAGTGCCACAGGGGCAAGCCCGGGCTCGGCGACCGCCGCGCCGGCGATGCCCGCGGCAGGCCGGGCGCGACTCCTCAGCTGGCTGGCCATGGTCGGGATCGGCTCCTCGATCCTGATCATGATTGCCGCGTCCGCGGTGCGCGACAGCTGGATGTATCCGCCGATAAAGCTGCCGGGCGTCGGGCCGCCCTGGGACCTGACGGGCCTGCACATGTCCACCGGGGTGGCGATGGCCGCCCTGTGGACCGCGCTGCTCATAGGCGCGCTCGGAGTGATCGCCGGGCTCGGCGCGGTGCAGCGCGGGGCCAGGCCGAGCGTCCGGATGATTCTCATCGCGGCGGCGGTCACGGTGGTGCTGCTGACCGTGTTCCCCCCGGCCGGCTCCACGGACGCGTTCGACTACGCGGCCTACGGCCGGCTCGCACTGCTCGGCCACAGCCCCTACGTGGCCACTCCGCACCTGCTGCGCGCGACGCACGACGCCATCGCCCACTCGGTGCCGACGACATGGCAGAAGTTCCACAGCGTCTACGGGCCGCTCGGCACGCTCGAGCAGTTTTTTGCCGCAAAGCTCGGCGGCACCTCCGCCGCCCGGATCACCTTCTGGCTGAAGCTGTGGGACTCGATCGCGTTCGGCGTGGTCGCGTACGTCGCCGACCGGATGCTGCGCTCGAACCCGGCACAGCGGCTGCGCGCCCACCTGCTCTGGACGATCAACCCGCTGCTGTTGTGGGACCTGATCGCGGCCGGGCACATCGACGTGCTGGCCGGTGCGCTCGGGCTGCTGGGCGTGCTGGTGCTCGGACAGCACTCGGAGACCCGGCCATCGCTGCTGCGTGTGCTGGCCGCAGGCGTGCTGATCGGGGCCGCCGCGGACATCAAGGCCAACTTCGTGCTGTTCGGCCTCGGCCTGGCCTGGGTGCTGCGACGGTCGCTGACGGGCCTGGTTACCGCTGCGGCCGGGGCGCTCGTGGTGCTCTTGCCGAGCTACGTCTGGTTCGGGCTGCCCGCCGTGCATGCCCTGTCCGCCCGGCGCAACGGGGCCAGCGCGGACAGCTTCTACACCCAGATCCTGGGGTCTGACATCCGGCCGCATCTCGCCGAGATCGCGGCGGTCGTGATCATCGCCGTCGCCGTGCTGGCCTACAAGCGCATGCCGATGGGCGACACGACCCGGCCGGTGATCCGGGCCGCCTTGGTGCTCAGCGTGGCGTGGCTGTTCTTCTGGCCGTACCAGTTCCCCTGGTACGACACGATGATCATCGTGCTGCTGATGTTCTACCCCGCCACCAGGATCGACTGGCTGGTGATCGCGCGGGTCGCGGTGGGTTCGCTGCCCAACACGCCGGGCAACCCGACCAACCCGCCCGGCCACGTGCTCGATCTGCTGCACCACTGGAGCATCGTGGCAATCGCGCCGCTGGTGCTGCTCGCCGCCGCCCTCGGCCTGATCGTGCTGTGCGTGACCAGGCAGTGGACCCCGCGCGTGCCCGGCGGCCCGCCCGGCCCGGCGCCAGAGGAGCCCGAACTCGTGCCGTCGGCCGCCAACTTATCCGAGGCACCGCCGGCGGCCCGCTTATCCGAGGCACCGCCGGCCGCCCATTTATCCGCCGCAGCGCTCCGGCTTTGCCGGCCGCGGCCAAGGCTCAGCCAGCGCAGTCGTCAGGGCTGGGGGCGCGAAGCGGGCCAGGACCGATCGCCTGCAGCACGATCTCGGTAACAACCGGGTTGGTTGGCAGCTGGCCGTGGCTGATCCGCTCGTCGGGGCAGACCGACTGGATCGGCACGTCGATAGCGCCGGGCAGCCGGGCCGACTCCGGCGGGGTGACCACCTTGTCATCGGTGGTCCACAGCGACATCCAGCGCGGCCGCGAGGGCGCCGGGGCCGCGTCAAGCTGGGCGAGCAGGCTGCTGCCCGGCACGAGCTGCTGGCACGCCGCCGGGCACGCGCCGGGCACGAACCCCTCGGCCCCGGCGGCGATCTTTGCCCCGTGGTACGGCGAGCCGAGGGTGATCACCCGGCGGGCCTTGGCCGCGCCATCGTCCTCGCGCGCCCACAGCAGCGCGACCACGCCGCCGGCCGAATAGCCGATCACGTCGACCGACGGCGCCCCGCTGGCCAGAGCCCGGGCGACGGCCCCGTTCAGCACGCTGGCGTCGGCGTTAAGCGCTCCGGTCCCGTTGCCGGGCATGCGAACCACGATGGCCTGCCGCCCGGTAGCCCGGATCCGGCCGGCCAGCGCGGACAGCGAGGCGGTCTGGCCGCCGTAGCCGGGCACGAGGAGCACCGGGCCGGGCCGGTCCTGGGGCGGGTAGCCGGACGGGCCGCTCGGGCCGCCGACCGCGGCGACGACGCCCGCCACGACCGCAGCGGCCAGAACCACTCCGAGCCCGGCAACGAGCAGCCTGCGGCGCGGCGACAGGCCGGCCAGGCGGCCGGCTGCCAAGCTCACCCTCGGCCTGCTCATGATGCCACCGTAAATGTCACCCAAAACCGGGTGAACACATCAGCCTCCCGCTACGTGTCAGTGATGTCGCACCCGCGCGGCGATAGGAGAAACCCGTGGAACCACTGGCGGCAGGAGATCCCTGGCAGGTGGGGGCGTACCGGCTGCGCGCCCGGCTTGGTTCCGGCGGCATGGGACAGGTGTTCCTCGGCTACTCCCCGGCGGGGCGCGCGGTCGCGGTGAAGGTTATCCATCCCGAGCTGGCCAAGGACCCGATGTTCCGCACCCGGTTCCGCCGGGAGGTAGCGGCGGCCAAGGCGGTGAGTGGGGCCTACACCGCCCCGGTGACGGCGGCGGGGCCGGACGACGACCCGCCGTGGCTGGCGACGGCGTTCGTGCCCGGGCCATCTCTGGCCGGCGTGATCGCCGCGGCAGGCCCGCTGCCCGAACCGTCGGTGTGGAAGCTGACCGCCGGGCTGGTGGAGGCGCTGCAGGCGGTACACGCCGCGGGCCTGGTGCACCGCGACCTCAAGCCAGCCAACGTGCTGCTCGCCACCGACGGGCCGCGGGTGATCGACTTTGGGATCTCCGCTGCGTTCGAGGGCACCAGGATGACGTCGACCGGCCTGATCATCGGCACGCCTTCGTTCATGTCCCCGGAGCAGGCTGAGGGCGCGCGGGTGGGGCCCGAGAGCGATGTGTTCTCGCTGGGCTGCGTGATCGTGTTCGCCGCCACCGGGGCCGGCCCGTTCGGGGATGGCCAGCTCGCATCCGTGCTCTACCGCGTCGTGCACACCCAGCCGGCGCTCGACGGAGTGCCCCGCGGCCTGCGGGAGGTCGCGGCGGCCTGCCTGGCCAAGGTGCCCGCCGACCGCCCCACGCTGGCGTGGCTGGTTGGCGCGGTCGCCGCCGGCCTCGAGCCGGACGCGAGTACCGGGCTCACCTCGTTCTGGCCGATGGCGGTGACCCGCCTTATCGGCTCGTATCAGGACCAGCTCAGCACGGAGATGCCCCCGGCACCCTCGGTGGCCGAGACCGTGGCGCCGCAATCTGCAGGCGCGGCGCAGGCGGCTGGCGCAGCTCCGCCGGCCGCCACGATGGCAGCGCCGCGCGCGGGCGCGGCGTCCGGCGGCCCGGGGCCGCTCACCGTCGGTGCCGCGGAACTGGCGATCGGGCCCGGGGCGCTGACCGTTGGCGCGGCGGACCTTGGACTGGACGCGACTGGGCTGGCGGCGGGTTCGGTGGCGCCGCCCGGCGCGGTGGCGCCGTCCCCTGCCTTAGCGGCATCACCGGGCTTGGCGACGCAGCCGCCGGCCTCCGCTGCCGGGTCGGCTGCCCCGGCCGGCCAGGCCGGGGAGGCGGGCCCAGCCGGGGCATATGCCGGGCCCATCTACGGGACGTACGGCATGCCGGCACCTGGCTCGCCTGCCGCGTTTCCGGACGGCTACCGGACCGCTGTCCAATCTCAGTTCCCGGTCTTGCCGGGCGACCTGGCGGGGCGCCCCGGCCCCAAGGACGGCGTGACGCGGCGCAGGCTGCTCGTGGCGCTCGGGCTGACGGCCGCAGCGGGGGCGGGCGGAGCGGCCTGGGAACTCACCCGCGGCAGCAAACCGGGGAACCTGGCCGGTAACAAGAGCGCCGGCAGGAAACCCGCAGCCAGGCCTGCGCATCACACAGGCACACAGCAGACGCCGTCCCCAGGCGCGGTGGCTTCGGGCAAGAAGGTCTGGTCCTTCGGCACCGGCAACATCATCGAGTCGCCGGTCGTGGTCGCCAACGGGGTCGTGTACTTCGGCAGCACCGACAACAACGTCTACGCCGTGAACGCCCACAATGGCGACAGGGTCTGGTCCTACGGGGCCGGCGACGCGGTGCAGACGGGAATCGCGGTGGCGGGCGGGGCCGTCTACGCATCCAGCTTTGAAGGCGACCTGTTCAGCCTGGACGCCAGCAGCGGCACCAAGATCTGGAGCTACCCCGCGCAAAGCGTCTCCGCGGCGTCGGTCGCGGTGGCCGACGGCACCGTATACACCAGCGGGCTCGGCGCCATCATCGTGGCGCTGAGCGTTAGCAACGGCACCAAGAAGTGGGACCTGGGCCAGGACGGCGAAGGGATGCGCGGGATCGCCCTGGCCGGCCACGTCGTGTACCTGGGCACCAGCGGCGGCGACGTCTACGCCCTGCACGGCGGCGGCGGCAAGGTGATCTGGAGCTTCCCCGCCAACGGCGAGATAACGTCGGGGGTCGCGTTCGCGGACGGCGTCGTGTACGCGGGCAGCTTCGGCCAGAGCATCTATGCCCTGAACGCCAGCAATGGCCGTCAGGCCTGGACGTATCAGACCGGCGGCCAGGTCGCATCCGGGATCGCCGTGGCCAACGGGATCGCCTATGCGGCTAGCGACGACGGCAACATCTACGCACTGAGCACCAGCGGCGGCGAGGTGGTCTGGAAGCTCCGCACCAGCGGCCAGGTGCAGTCGGGGATCGCGGTGGCCAACGGGACGGTCTACGCGGGCGACTCCTCCGGGAACCTGTACGCCGTGAACGCCCGAAACGGCCACAAGATCTGGGAGTACGCCACCTCCGCGGTCATCGAATCGGGGATCGCGGTCGCCAACGGCATCGTCTACTTCGGCGGCGGCAACATTCTCTACGCGGTGCGCGCCTAGCGAGCCGTCCTGGTGCCCGCCATGCCTGCGGGGTAACATCGCCTTGTTACTGGCGAGTAGGGGAGTGTCGGTGGGTCTAGCGTATGAGCGCTACGGCTCCGGGCCGCCACTGGTGCTACTGCATGGGGTTGGGCACCGCAGGCAGGCCTGGGGCGCGGTGCTCGGCCGGCTAACGCCGCACCGCGACGTCATCATGGTCGACCTGCCGGGACACGGGGAGTCCCCGCCGCTCACGCTGGCCGGCCGCCCGGTGCTCGACGCGATGCTCGCCGAGGTGACGCGGCTTCTTGACGAGCTGGGCCTGGACCGCCCGCACGTGGCTGGGAACTCACTCGGTGGCCGCCTGGCCTTGGAGGCCGGCGTGCGAGGCCGCGCGGCAACGGTCACTGCCCTGTCTCCGGCCGGGTTCTGGCGCAACCGTGGCGAGATCGCCTACGACCGGGCCGTGTTCAAGATCATGGAGTTGGCCGGGGCCAGGACCCAGAGGTTCGCGCCGGCCCTCGTCCGCAGCACCGCTGGCCGGGCGATTCTCTATGGCGCGATCGTGAGCAGGCCGTCCCGGATGACCCCGCAGCAGGCATTGGGCGACACGACCGCGTTCCTCGCCGCCACCGACGCGCTGCACGTGATCCTGGCCGGGATGACGAACTTCACCGGCGCCATGCCGGCCGGCCTGCCGGTCATGATCGCTTGGGGCACCCGCGACCGGCTGCTGTTCCCCGGCCAGGCCAGGGTGGCCAAGGCCCACCTGCCCCAGGCGCTGCTCGTGCCGCTGCCTGGGTGTGGCCACGTGCCCATGACCGACGACCCCCCGCTGGTCGCTGACGTCCTGCTGCGGGGGAGCGGCCGGGCCTAGCCGCCGCCGTCGCGCGGCTAACCCCAGTCGATCGCTACCCTGGCTGCCTGGTCGGCGTGGCGTTCCAGCCAATCACGAGCGAATGGGCACAGCGGCACTATCGTGAGGCCCTCACCGGCGGCCCGGTCGATTGCGGCCACGACGAGCCGGCCACCGATGCCGTGTCCCTCGAGCTCAGCCGGTACATCGGTATGGATGAGGACGAGCCTCTTCCCGTTGCGGCGATACATGAGCACGGCGACGTGGCCGTCGGTGTCCAGCTCGAACCGGGACTCGGCCTGGTTCTCGGTGACCTGGGGGGCATCGCTCACGTGCACATCGTCGCACCCGGCCCGGGCATAGAACGGGGCGGCCGGCAGTTTCCGGAGACCGGTGCGCTGTGGAAAGGAGCTGGGGATGCCTCAGGCTGTCAGGTTCGATCAGTACGGGGGGATAGACGTCCTGCGGGTGGTCGACGTGGAACGCCCGGTCCCCGGCCCCGGGGAGGTGCTGGTCCGGGTCAAGGCCACGTCGATCAACCCGGGCGAGGCCAAAATCCGGTCCGGGGCCCTGGCCCAGCAGTGGCCGTCCACGTTCCCGTCCGGTGAGGGCAGCGACATCGCGGGCATCGTGGACGAGCGGGGCGAGGGCGTCACCGGGTTTGCCATCGGCGATGACGTCCTCGGGTGGACGGACAACCGTGCGGCGCACGCCGAGCTCGTGCTGGCCGATGCCGAGCATCTCGTACCCAAGCCGGTCGGCGTGTCGTGGGAGGCCGCCGGGTCGCTGTACGTGGCCGGCGCGACCGCGTACGCGATGGTCCGGGCGGTCTCGGTCGGCCAGGGCGACACCGTCGTGGTCTCCGGCGCCGCGGGCGGCGTCGGCACAATCGCCGTGCAGCTTGCCAAGAATGCCGGGGCCGCGGTGATCGGCCTGGCCAGCGAGCAGCACCACGAATGGCTGTCCAGCCACGGCGTGATCCCGGTCACATACGGCGAGGGCGTGGCGGACCGCATCAGGTCCGCGGCCGGCACCGCGGTGGACGCGTTCCTCGACACCCACGGCGGCGGCTACGTCGAGCTGGCGCTCGACCTCGGCGTCCGGCCGGAACGGATCGACACGATCGCGGACTTCCAGGCCGGGGCGAAGTACGGCGTGAAGACCGATGGGAACGCCGCCGGAGCCAGCGCCGAGGTGCTCGCTGAGCTGGCCAACCTGGTCGACCGCGGGCTGCTGGAGATACCGATCGCCAACGTCTACCCGCTGGACAAGGTGCAGGACGCGTACCGGGAGCTCGAGCACGGGCACACGCTCGGAAAGATCGTCCTTCGCCCCTGACAAACCCGCAACCACCCACGCGCGGCAGCGCATTAGTGTGGTGGGACCCACGCTGTTGCTGTAGCAACAGCAGATTTCCCCCACTCCATGCCGGGTGGGCTAGGCGTGGGGCAGCAGGGCCTCGGCGCCGACCGGCCGGAACCCGGCGGCGAGAAAGGCCCGGACGCTGGCCGCGTTGCCCGGGGCGATCTGGGCCCATAGTGGCGTGCCCTCCGGCACCAGGTGCCTGGCGGCGGCGGCCAGTTCGCGGCCGAGGCCCTTGCCCCGGTAGCCGGGCTCAACCTCCAGCGCGACCTCCCAGCGGCCGGCCAACCCGCGGCCGATGGACACGATCGCGCCGGGCGTCTCCCAGACCCGGACGCCGTCCCGGTGCCGCAGCGCCCGTACCACCCGGGGATGGCCGGAGGGCACGGCCGGGGTCAGCATGATCTCGGGCGAGCCGGGCTCCGGCGCGGCGACGCAGAGCAGGTCAGTGCTGTTCACGCGACGCGCAGTAGCGTTGCTCAGTGCCTGCAGGAATGATGGCAGTAACGGCCCGGACAGATCCCCGGGCGGCAGCAGGCCGCGGACCCACGCGGGGTCAAGGTCGACGAAGACCACCGAGTGTGCGGTGAACGCGATCACGCCGGCGTCCCGCCGCGACGGCTGGGGCAGGATCGTGACGCTCCCGTCCGGGGGCGGGAACCTGCCCGCGGCAGCGTCGCTGAGCAGGTCCGCGAGCCGCCCGCTCACCTCCCCGGCCCTCTCACCGTGTCTCCCGTGTCTTCCGTGTCTCCCGCTCGCCCGGGGCGCCCCATCCCGCTCCGCGGCTCGCTCAGCGGTAGGCCGAGATCCCGGTGATCGCCTGGCCCAGAGCCAGCGTGTGGATCTCCTCGGTGCCTTCGTAGGTGAGCACCGACTCCAGGTTGTTCGCGTGCCTGATGACCGGGTACTCGAGGGTCACCCCGTTCGCCCCGAGCACGGTCCGCGCCTGCCGGGCGATCTCGATGGCGGTCCGGACGTTGCTCATCTTGCCGAGGCTGACCTGCTGCGGCGTGATCTTCCCCGCTTCCTTCAGGCGCCCCAGGTGCAACGCGAGGAGCTGGGCCCGGGCCAGGTCGGCCAGCATCCAGGCCAGCTTGCCCTGGGTCAGCTGGAAGCCGCCGATCTTGCGTCCGAACTGCTCCCTGGTCGTGGCGTACTCGACGGCCGACTCGTAGCAGGCCCTGGCCGCCCCGGTCACCCCCCACACGATCCCGAACCTGGCCTCGGACAGGCAGGACAGCGGGCCCTTCAGCCCGGTGACCCCGGGGAGCACGGCATCGGCGGGCAGGCGCACGTCGTCAAAGTGCAGCTCGGAGGTCACCGACGCGCGCAGCGAGAGCTTCTTGTGGATGTTCCGGCTGGTGAACCCCCGCGCCGCGCGCGGCACCAGGAAGCCGCGGATGCCGTCGGACGTCGAGGCCCACACGACGGCGATGTCGGCGATCGACCCGTTGGTGATCCACATCTTGGAGCCGTTCAGGACCCAGTCGCCGCCGTCCTGCTTCGCGTTCGTCCGCATGCCGGACGGGTCGCTGCCGTGATCGGGCTCGGTGAGGCCGAAGCAGCCGATCGCCTCGCCGGCCGCCATCCTGGGCAGCCACTCCTGCTTCTGCTCCTCGGAGCCGTACTTCCAGATCGGGAACATCGCGAGCGACCCCTGCACCGAGACCAGGCTGCGCAGCCCGGAATCGGCGGCCTCCATCTCGCGGCAGGTGACGCCGTAAGCGACCGGCCCCATGCCCGCGCAGCCGTACCCCGTCAGGTGCATGCCGAGCAGGCCGAGCTTGCCCAGTTCCGGCGCGAGCTCCCGGGGCAGCGTTCCGGCCTCGAACCAGTCGGCGATGAACGGCAAGATCCGCTCGGCGGCGAACGCCCGGACGGTATCGCGGACCAGGCGCTCCTCCTCGCTCAGCTCAT